>CAYGAC010000017.1:0-64096 GCA_964347865.1 uncultured Thermoplasmatales archaeon | reverse complement strand
GTTTAAAAAATTCACTCTAAACCAATCCCCATTTTTATATGAAGGATTGTTGTAAATTGATTCTATCCTTTCTTCTGTTATACCTAATCGCTCTGCAACCTTGAGCATCTTCTGTCTTAACTGTTCCCTAGTAACATCCTTTGGTATAATCCCATACTCTTTATACAATAAAAACTGCTCTTCTGGGTTATCAGATTGTTTGATTTGGTTTGCTAACTCTAATGCTTTTTCCCTAGATAGTTTAATGGTCGTTTTTTCAACTCTACC
Organism: uncultured Thermoplasmatales archaeon; assembly: GCA_964347865.1. Classification (GTDB taxonomy): domain Archaea; phylum Thermoplasmatota; class E2; order DHVEG-1; family DHVEG-1; genus JAGLML01. The sequence goes on along the minus strand of CAYGAC010000017.1, from coordinate 63,829 downwards.
ATTCTCTCTATAATTTGAAACGGTAAACTCTATCCTTTTGTCTACTTTTTTATTTTCGGCATTGATAGATGGTGTAAATGCCAATCCGATAAAAAAGATAATAGCAGTAACTGCTAAAACTTTCTTTAGAAGGCTATCCTTTACCATAACAGTCCCCATTATTTATAATGAAGAACTGATATATTTATTTATCTACTGAGGATGATAGAATTTAAATATCATACCATCTATTATTATAATTGGAGGAAATAATTCTGCGAAAAAAAATCCTTGCTTTCGGAATAATTACAATTCTCATATTAATAAATAATAATTCTACTGGATTCAACATTTCAGAATCTTCCGAATCTTTAGGTCAAACCTTATATGTTGGTGGAAGTGGCCCTGGTAATTACACAAAGATCCAGAAAGCAATTGATGATTCAAATCCTGGTGGTACGGTTTTTGTTTACAATGGAACGTATATTGAAAACGTTAGGATTGATAAATCCATACGTGTAATTGGTGAAGATAAAAATACCACCTTTGTTAATAGTAATCCCACCCAACGGGACTGGGTCTTTGAATTAACAGCTGGAGATGTTGAAATTAAAGGTTTTACTGTTCAGCATGGGACAGCTGGAATTGGTGCGTGGTCTGAGAAGGATTATATAGAAAACATCAATATCTCTGATTGTAATATCGTACACAATTATGTAGATTGGTGGGGAGGGTTATCCATCATTGGCGATTATATAGATAACATCTCTATAACTTATTGTTATTTCAATGATAATAGGGGACTTGCAGGACGAATTTCCTCTTATACAAAGGAGATGTTTTCCAACTTGATAATCTCAAATTGTTGCTTTGATGATGATGGTTTACGGATAGCTGGTGTGAAAAACATTTTATCTGTAAAAAAGACCAACAACAATAATGCATTTGCTTGAAAAAATAGAGAGTAAGAGTGAAATCACCGAGTAGATCCTTCTTGTCTGGACAATAGTACGAACTCCAATAACCCGTCGAGTAAACGTTCACGCATTCGCTTAGTTCCAAATATCCCGCTTCATAGTAAATGATTATTAGGTTCTGTTATTAAACAGTAGATTTCAATTGCATTCCGTATGTACCAAACAACAAATGCAATAATAATAACAACAATAATAATAAACAACAGGAGTAATAAATAATAATAGCCAATAATAATAGCCAATAATAATAGTCAATAATAGAGCCAATAATAAGGTCAATAATAAAGTCAATAATAATAACAATAATAGAGCTAATAATAAGAGCAATAATAAAAACAATAATAAGGTCAATAATAATAATAATAATAATAATAATCAATAATAGAAACCAATAATAAAGTCAATAACAAAAGCGAGTAGTAACTAACTTTATTATACAATAAAGCGTCAATAAAGCAATCAAACTATCGAATAATAGAGTGCGCTTCTTTTTTTCCTTCCTCTGTCTTCTTTATGTCCTCCATCAAATTCCAATTAATCATGTCTACAATTACGAATATAAGGCAATGATAGTCAACAGGGAGCAAGGAATAATTGAAAGCAGTAGATAGTAAAAAATGGAGTAATAAGTAATAGGGACAATAGTAGTAGCAAGTAGATAAACAGGTAGATGGCAGGAAAAGAACAAGCAAAAAGCTTGAGAGGGGTTGAAGTTCAGGATGACAGTTTATTCGGTTTATACCCAAAACCGAAAAACTTATTTTTTGAACCTTAAAGGTTAAATAAGCATTTACTCGCAGTTGAGGAAAATAGTACTTACTAATTTCAGAATAAAACAGGGGCAATCCTAGCTAAACTTGACGGTTGACTTTCTCCTTAAAAATAGGATAAAGAAAATTAAATCTGCTTTCTCATATCTAGTGTTCGAACATTATCCCCTTAAGTCCACCAAAAAGGACAAGTTCGAACACCTAGCAGAAGCGATAGATACACCGATTTTCCCTCTAGTTCAGGATTTGATAAAATCTGTCCACTCTATGAAAATCACAAAGGAAACAAGTGATTCTAGATAACTCAACAAAAATATGGAAAATCAGGCTTTTTGCCTGACACAATTTAATATTTACTTGATTTTACACTCATTCAAAGGTTATCCTAAACTCGTGACGGCATTGTCAGTTAACGCCGGCATCAGGAATTGGCTCTCGCTCCCAGGGTCGGAATGAAGCCCAACCGAAAAATCGTATCAATTTATCACCACGATTTTGGAATACCAACCAACTGGGACCTTTAGATGAACCCCACCAGTTATGACGGGCATCGATAAATGCCAACTGAGACATAACACCGCTGCTGTCCAGTGCAGGCGTAAATCCACCATTATCATAGATATTATTGTAGTTAATACGGTTCAAAAAAGAGAGAAATGAAGCGATTCCAAAATAGCTATTGTTAGATATATTGTTTTTTTCGATTTTCGTCATTAAAGTTCCAAATGTAAATATACCCAACTCATTATCATAAATATCACAGTTTATAATCTTATTATTCCGAGCCCTTACTAAACCTATATAGTCTCTTGTAATTTCAATACCTCCAGCTATCATCCCAGATTCTTTATAGTGGCCAAAAATACTGCAATTCCTTATGATATTACCCCGAGAAGCATCTATTTTTATCCCCAGTCCATTATGATGAATACTGCAATCCTCTATAATATTTTCATGAACATCCCAAATTGTAATACCTGGTTCTCCATTAGCAGCGTCTGGGAGAAGACCGTTATTGTATATGTCACAACGAAGGATATGAGCATAAGTTGAATACCTTTTACAATCACCCGCATAAATGAATATTCCCTCATATGTATTATTGTATATCTTACAGTCCTTTACCGTATTATGTACAGATTGTTTTCTACTAATATCTATTCCAAAAAAACTATTGTCATGGCATGAGGAGTTATCAATTACACTATATGATGTTTTCCATAATATTATACCAATTCCCTTGCCATGGAAATCACATGACGAGATAGTAGCATAAGAAGAACTATAACAAAAAACACCCGATGCAAACCATACTGTAGAATAATCATCACTTGTACAGTTAAAGATTTCAATCCGAGCAGAATATCGTATTCTTATCGCTATTTGAGTTCTAAATGAAATTGTATTCTCGATTCTCCCATTTTCAACATGGAATAATAAAATACCTGAATCATACTTGTCGGTTAGATTAAAAATTGTACAATTCCGAATAACAAAATAAGCATCAGTATTGTTTATAAAGATGCCCTCACTCGTGGAACCATTTCCAACAATAACCCAACCTTCAATAATATACGGGTCCTCTTCTGTACCGCTACCACCCGTGACACCATTTTCAGAAGTAAAATTCTCATTGCCGTGGATGTAAATCGGTGGATGATTACCATCAATTAAACTAGCGGCTCTGTTTCTATTTGTTCCAGAGTCCCTTTCGAATGCTCTGTTGATACTGGCATTAATGGATGGTGCACAAGCAAGCCCAATGAACAATAGGGTAACAACGAGGATGTATCCTTTATTGGTTTTCATGCTTCCTCCAATACATAATTTAATTGTTTATCATATATTTAAATTTTTATACCCAACCAAAAATAAAGAAAAAAAGAGGGGATAGATGAATTGAATGTTCATCCGATGTCATGAGTTCAATTTTAACAAGTCAATCTAATTCTTGTATCGCCTCTATCACCTGCAAACGTATACACACATTCACCTGTTGACTGTGATTGTAAAATATCAGTAATATCGGCTTCAACCATGGTCACTCCAGATATTGTGCTTGAATCAACGGGTATAATATATGATTCGTTGTGATATGCACACGAGCATTCCCATCTACAATACTCATGTTCAATTTCAACAGATTCACCTTGTCCATCTCCAATTATTATATAATATGGATCAAATTGAGTTTTCATGAAATCCATAGCGCCTCCTTTAAAAAGGGCCACATAAAACCTACCCCATATCTCGACTTTACCATCTCCATCTGGGTAGGGATATATATCATCACTAGTATCCGCAGTTATTGTTGTTCTAAAATCACCTGTAGGATCTTCCAAATAAATACACCAAGGCCTTATCGCCCAGTCGCTTGCAAATTGACCATCTTCTTTCCATAAACGATAAGCCATTAGCACCGCACGAGGAGGTTTTCCCTTATACATGTCAATAGTAAAATCAACTTTTACATCACATGTCAATACTCCCTCTACAGGATCAATTGTATGTGTATAAGGCGGTTTTGGTATAAAGTCTAGGTGAGCTTGCAAATCGTTATCTCTCCAGATTTTAGCATCTCCTAAATCCCAAAGACCGCTACTGTCAGAAGTTGAGGCTAGCGTAGCAGAACCAACCTTGAAAAAAGTTTGATTATTAAGCATGTCGTCTTCATCATCAAATAATCCAGGTTCATTCCATCCGTTAATATAAGTGTACATACTTGGAAACTTATCGTTTGCTTTATCTCTGTATTTTGAAAACGGCGGAACATCCTGAGGATCCACGAAGTCTACAGCAACAACACACCTGTCCTGACTCCAACTAGTAAAGTTTACTGCTTCTACAGTTTCATTCAAAATAATCTCAGCGTCAAGATAACACACTAAAGTCTGGGAGCCTGCCGCCATCTGCTGTTGAGTAAATTCAAGGGCAGCAGTGAGAGTACCACTTTCATCATAGCCCGTGTTTGTGTTATAGGTCTTTATAAACATATCATTTCCAATGTTTTTATTCTCGTCATCCACATTATAAACGGTTAATCCGAACTTGACAAAATATTCAGGGTGTCTATTTCCTATATCAACTGACCAGCTGGCATTTATATTACCAGTTCCATCTTCCCATATTACCCAATCATCAGTTGCGTTCACATGACCAATTCCAATGTTATCAATCGTTTGTAGATGTGACGATACATCTAATTCACTAATCCAGAGTATTCCTACATCTGCATCTCCAGTATGTGGAGTTGGATCAGATTTCACTGTGTTGAAAAACACTATCTGTGAACTTACCAACATCATTAGCACAACTATTATGCTAGCTATCCAAATTCTTTTTTTCATTATTTGTTCACTCTCCATATTCTTTGACCTCCCGAGAATGAGGTTCCTTTAGGCTTTTTCCGTCTCGGTCGTTATAATCCACTATAAAATTAATGTGATCTCGAGAGAATTCAATTTTCCAATCAATAATCACAATTTCATTAACCTCCCCGATTAGATTGTATTAGTTATACAAAATCAAATCAACACTATATCGCATAATGGGTATATATATTTTACCCATACACCCATAATACCATTAAATCTAAATATGAAAAATTGTATCCCACAATTTATATGGAAAAAATCTTAAGTAAACCTCGACAGATAGATAGTAGAAACAGGATAACACTACCTCATGAAGTTTTAAAACTTTTAAAATTAAAACCAAATGATGAAGTTTTTTTCAGGATTGAGAATGGAAAAATAATAATAGGAAAGGCTTTGGTAAAATACGAACTTATTGATCAGATAATCGGTGTTAAAAAAAAGTAAGATTATAATTTCAATTCTTCATTTATCTGATGTGCTCTCTGGTCTTTTATGAACCACAGAGTTGTTTTCATATGTTCCAAATAATCATCTAGATTTTTGTCTTTTTCTTTGAACTCATTCAGCAGAACTATTTCATATTCCATGAATTTTTCAATCACGTCTTTTCTATGTTTTTCAAGGATGGGATCAGCTTCTTTAAAATCCAATATGCTATACGATTCTTTTTCATTCATTTCTATCCCTCCATTAAATCAATAAGACATTTATTGACAGGATTTTTTTATTGTTCTATAAATACTTAAATTGATAGTTATGATTTTTCCGAAAAAAATAAAAAATCATGCAATTTTTTGGCATTTTGTAGGATTTTTTGAAAACATAAATATATTGTTTATAGCAGATATATATTTTGGTAATGATTCTCCTTTCTTAGGGAGATAATAAATTTTTCTTCGTCCTTTTACTTCACTCAAATAGGCCTAGGTTGGATTTGATAACAGAAGGTTTCTCCCTACTTTTTAGCATTTATAACTTAAAACCTTATAAGTTTCGGTTAATTATCTTAACCGAATTTTTTAGGTATTTCCAAATAAACGACAGTGATTCAAAGACAAATCAGGCAGAAAACACCTATTCTCAATACTTTTTAACAATTAATAGTTAAGGTTTTCTCAACATATATAGCTGGGTATGTGGTCCATACCTGATAATAATCAGGATACAGTGATGATAGATTAAGAATCGTATTTCATTTTTTGATTAGAGTTTGATATGTGATAGTAATACTTAGAAGGTTTTTACTATGCTAACTGCCAGTTTTATATAATATTGCATTATTGTAAAATTTAAAAACAGATGTTAAAATGTCTTTAGATAGATTTCCCAATATACTAGAAATATTTCCAAATGAATGGTTTAATGATGGTAAAAATAAAGATCACCCATTATTTATCTTAAATTCAAAAAGTCGTTATGATTTTAGTGAATATTTCAAAATATTCAACGAAAATCTCTATATACTTAATGAAAATAATTTAATTAATAAAGATTTAAGAGATAAATTAAATAATTCTCCTCAATTTGAAGATACATTAATAGAAATCAAAACCGCTTGTTATCTGATTAAAAATAAAATCGATATACGTTTATCAAAAAGTTTTCCCGATGTCGAAATACCTGAACTAAATTCAATAATTGAGGTAAAGAATCTTCATACCTCTCAAAAGTTATTAGAACCTATGGGCGAGTATGCAGAAGAAATTGATGATATTACTAGAATATGGGATATTATCCTAGATAAAATCCATTCGAAATTATCCGATGACAAAATAAATTTTATTTTAATGAATGTACCACCAGGAGTTGATTTTGGCGAATTCATGGATTTATTGATTTTTTGTCAAAGAAATGGAAAAGGCGGGGTTATCTACAATATAAATAATGAAACTAAACAAGTAATACGTCATTTTCTTGGTGAATTTTCGAAAAAAGAAAATGATAAGATATCATCTGTTATTATGATGAAAAATAATCATTTTAAAGGGGTGATAAATCCTCTTAATAATAAAAAAATCCCAGATATATTGAAAAAATTGTTTAACTTAATAGAAATTCATTTTACTAAATAAATCCGTCATAAGGCTCAAATTTTGTATCTTTCGTTCCTTCTAAATGAAGTATCTCTTCAGGTGCAAAACTTTTTTGGAGTTCGAATATAACCATACAACAATAACTTCCTAACAATTGATATTTTCTACAATCATTCCCTATTTTTTTTACAAAATCATTATCTAAAATAATTTCATTGAATAAATTGAATATTTGTTTGTTAGTTATTGTTTCGTGAAATAATTTATTCCTTATCCTTCCTAGTATTACCATAAGATCATGAACTTCTTTTGTAATCAAAATTTTTTTCTTTAAATAGTCAACTCTTTTTCTAAATGTATTGAATTTTTTGATATTTTGAGTTTTGTCTTTTCTTTTAATATAACTCTCTGTAGTCAATTTTACACAGATTTCCAATCCAGAAAAACTTGCTTGAACTGCATCAAGAACCTCTTTTCTACCTTTTCTAGGTATTATTGAATTATATTGATATTTAAAATCATAGTCAATCATAAACCTAAGTATATTGGACATTCATATTTAATTTTACTATGAATTATTACGAATAATATTTATCTGATTGTATCCAATTTATCGCATCAAATATACTCTTATGGTTATATACCATTGTAGTCATTGGATTGGTGTGTAATGCTCTTATTCCTGTTGAAGGAGAAGAAAAGATTTTTTTTAATTTTAATTAATTAGTTTTGCCTGAGTAGATTTTTTATGTTGATAATCGACTTCTACATAAAATAATAATAATGGAAATTCTTCAGAGAATATTTTGTAATGTAATTTGTATTTACCATCTTTTTTTATTACGGGATTTCTTATAATTATATCCCACTGACTGTGCAAATAAATTCCAGGAGGTTTCTCACGAATCGCAAAAATATCAACTATACCAAAATCTTCTGGAAGTATAGTTTTTTGATAACCTATTGTTGTTGCCCATTTTAGATAATTGCGGTCATAACATTTTTCTTTAGTTCCGTCTGGCAATTCTATATAATCTAATATACACACCGAGTTAACTGCTGCGATATCAGGTCTAAGATTCCTAATGTAAGCATGCCAAACATATTCCTCATAACGACCTGTATGATCAGTGTAAACAATGGGAATCTCAAATTTTTTAATACGATCCACAATTAGATTCCTAGAATACTTCTTATTCCAGTTCCGTTGTTTAACATAACTCTCGATTTTTTCAAGTAGTTCCGCTTCAGATTTAAATGACTCCGGATTTGATTGGACATATCTAATAAAACCTTCTGAATTTAAATCCTTTTCTTTAAATGCGATCATCTCTTTGAATCCAAGATGGTAAGCTAAAGCAAGTTCCTGATGACTGAATACAGAACAAGGAAAATTTTCGTCTTTTCTTGAAAAATCAACAAACAGAAAATAATCCGAAGATTTCAATTCATCCGTTATTTTCATTATGTCATTTAAACTCTGAATATTAATAGCAACATAACAATCTAAGTCAAATTTATCCTTTAGCAACTTTTTTATCTTCTTAGCAATACGTTCTTCGCGAGGGGGTCTTTGACCACAACTTAAAAAAACTTTGCCTACCATAGTATATCCTCAGAGATTTTTATAACATTTATCACTTTATAAAAGCTAATAGTAAATAATTCTTAGTTTTTCACCCAAGATAATTCCGTATGGAATTACTGAAACTAGTTCTGTTGAATGAGAGAAGGTGAGATATGTTTTAGGACTAAACCTTTGATTTAAATAGTCGATTTTAAAACAACTATTTAAAGTAAAAGATATTATGAAATATAATTTGGGAGGTTATGCGATGGATTTCACATATGACTTTGCCGTTTCTTATGCAGGTGAAGATTACTCAATCGCATCAAAGTCTGCAAAAATATTACATGAATATGGATATAAGGTGTTTTTTGCCCCTTTTAAAAAATTTAAGCTTGTAGGAACTGATGGTGAAGAAACATTCGCTGAAATTTTTACTAAATCCAAGCAAGTTCTAGTTTATATATCAAAACATTATCGTGATAAAAATTGGACAAGATTTGAATGGGATGTAATCCTAAAGCGAGATTCTGAAAACAGATATATACCAATTAAATTAGATGATACAGAGATAATCGGTTTACCGGGGAATATAATTTATATCGATTATTCAAAAACATCAGATCAAGATATTGCATATATTGCAATTAAAAAATTGTTAGATTTTGAAAAAAACCAGGGGATTAAGAGAAAAACTGAATTTGAAAAAATGTATGATCTAATATCCCACCAAAGTAAGGGAAGTCTTGATAAGGCATATCAACTAGTTGTTCAAAAGAAAGAGAGGAAATCTTTAGATAAATATGAATTGGAGAAAGGTGAATTTAAACCTTCTTATAAAATTGTGCATCAAGAGTCTTTGAATTTTTCAACAGTAAGAAGAGAACTTGCAAGGATTATTCTCCCCAAAGGATTATCTAGAGACGAAGTAGTGTATAATCTAAAACAATGCTGTGTAGAATTATTCAACACTGGAAAATATGATGCGGTTGGTGTATTTGCTTATCGAAAAGAAGATGATATCTTTGGTTTTTTCACAGTTGGGAGTGCTGATTTTGCTCCATATGGTGATTGGGGACAAGCAATAGATGCAGTAGCATATGATCTTCCAACTAGTGTATATGATTTTAATATAAGATTGAATGATAATTATTTTAAAAATTGAGAGAATATTGCATAAAGGGAAGTAAAGAAGTAGACCAATATTATAAGATTCTTGTGGAGGAAAAAAATGAAATGTGAAAATTGTGGCAAGAAAATGTATGAATATAATTTTGCGTCATTTAGAAAATATGAGAAAAGAGATAAGGTTAAAGTATTGTTAGAATCACATGATTTTTGCAGTAAAAAATGTGCTACTGATTTTAAAAATAAATTGGATTCATCAGACAATTATGAAATCTATGAAATCACACGTTGTAACGGATATTATGATTGTGAAAAATTGGGTAATTTGAGAGTAATGTGTGAAAAAAAGAAACGAGTTGGTTTAAGTGGTTTGCTAGATGGTTTCATTTCGTTTTTAACTCCAGAATGTGACCCAGCTAAAGTTGGTATAATTAAATCAAGTGTTAAATTATTGGATTTAATGACAAAATTCGATGAAAAATCAACAAAATTAAATAATAAAATATTAGAACATACTAAATCAATGAATAAGTTAACTAAATTTATTTTAATTATTACTGGGATAAATCTATTTTTGATTGCTGTACAAATTATTCTATTTTTGCTTGCTAAATAATCTAATTAATATAATATGATGAAAAATACCGATTTAAAAAAGAAAGGAAATATAAAAATAAAGAGAATACACATTTTCAATAATTATGAGCACTAAGAAAAAAGTAAAACAAAGAGAAAACTATCAATGCCAGATATGTGGAGATCGAGATGGTAAAATATTTGATTCTGGAGTGATTTCTGAAGCACAAGTCCATCATATTCGTTATAAGAATAAAGGAGGAGAGAATAAACCTGAAAATATGGTGACACTCTGTGATTTATGTCATGCCGTTATTCATAAACAAAGATGGAGAGAACATTTTGGTGAGAAAGGTACTCCAGAGAATATGGAATGGCTTAAAAAGAATTATGAATGGTATCTTAGATTGCCATATGAAGAGCGAGAAAGAATTAAAAAAGAAATATGGAGACAGTTTCGAATATTGTAACGATTATGTTTTATATGGGTTTTCGTTTTTATAATAATCCTATAAATGGAATCTGGAGGTTAAATTATATCAAGCTATATTCAATTGGTAAAACTCTCAAGGGAGGAACTTGAAACTTTAAGAAAAAGTTATGAAATAAAAATTAAGGAGAAAGAAGAGAAATCGTTGATCACATATCTTTCAAAAAAATTTAATAAGAATCTCAGATCAGTATTACCTAGACTTTTGAAATACGAATTTATTGTCTTTTTTATTGTAATGATTTTTGTTTTTGTTTTTATGGCTATTGCAGGTTTCACAGGATGGATATCAAATGAAGATTTCAGTACGATTTCAATGACTATTGTTTTGGTACCGATGTTAATTATTATGATACCTCTAATGGCAACTATTATGTTGATGGACATCGAGAAAACATCATCAGATTATACGATATTAGATCGCATTAATACCATTTTAGAAAGTAAATATAATGTTTATGATCGGCTTATTTCTCCAGAAACACCTTTTGCTAATGAGCTCCATTATACTGAAACTATTAAGTCTTGTCGAGATAACATATATCTTATTGACAAGTATTTCAATGAGGGCGGTCTGAGATTATTAAATGAAGGTCTAAAAGAAAATGCAAATGTTACAAACGTCAAAATAATCACTTCAATTGAAAAAGCTACAGAAAATCTAAGGAACGCCTCAAAAAAAATTAGAGATGAGCTTGACAATAGAAATATTGGCTTCTCATTAAAAATTTGTGAAAAAAAGGTTTTAACAGATATTCACGATAGATATTTAATTACCGAAGAACGTAAGTTTCTATTGCCCTCTCCAGATGTTATAAAGAGGGGACAATATGCTTCTATAACAGGGATTAATCAACCAATTCCTTTCCAGAAATATTGGGATAAAGGGTTGGATATTGTCGATGAATGGATAAAAATAAATGAGATATTAGAAAGAAGATAAAGATGTATGAATAAAAAACATATAATTGTCTTAACCGTAATCTTAGTTTGCTTAGTAATTGGTGTTTATTTTTCATATACAGGGGCAATTACCTTGATTGACAAAGAAAGAACACGTGATTTTCCAATAGCACTAATAAATGACACCGATGTTTATATCAATATTATTGCATCAACAAACGACTATTTATTCTCAGAATTAGAACCAATAAATACAATTATTATTATTGAACCTGAAAATGAGCTTCAATATCCAATGAATATTACAATATATATAATGTTGGGTTTTGGAGATGTTGAACGGACTTTATATGAAGTAAATTTTAATATAAAGTTAAAACGCTCATATGAATGGTCTAAAGCTTTAGATATCCATGTAGATGAATCAAAGGAATATTGGCTTTGGTATGAAATTAGTTTTTATCATCCTCCCTCTGCAAACGATCCGGATTTTCGATCTACATCTGGTGAGAAAATCAGGATTCATACAGAAAGCACTGCCTTGCAAACAAGAATGAGTTATGAACATCGTGCGTTAACTTATGGTATACTTGCGTTAGGACTATTTACCTTGTCGGCAATGGTTGTTCAAATATATTTTAATATTAATTGTAGAAAAAAATCAAATAATAGAAAAACAGGGTCTCAAAGGAGAAAGATAATTATGAGAAGATCGATTTCTGAAATATATTATATTGTTGCAGGTACCCTCCTAATGATATTTGGAATTGTTATTTTGTTCTTAATAAACCCATCAATAGGATTGGCAATTCTATCAATTTCAATCGCTGCTTTTTCATATAATCTAGCAATTCAATCTAGTAGACAAATGACTGCATTAACAAATCTAAATTTTGTTGAAAAACAAGCAATGATGCAAGCCTACATTAATAAAATAAAATATGGAACGAAAGATGTTAATATTGAAATTTTAAAAAGATGCAAACTTGATTTAGAAGCTACTATTGAAATTAAAGATTGGGCTTATAAAAAGAATCAAGACAAACTTGGATTATATGTCGATGATTTTATTGATTTAATTAATGTTACATTACAGAAGAATTTATCAGATGAAATCAAAGTAATCTTAAGAGAAATGATCGATATTGCTAATAATTTTAATATCAAAGGTGATGAATTAAATACATTGAAAGAACGAGTATCTTAAGTTTTACATCTATTAATAAAGATCAATTAATTAAAAATACTTGAGAAATTTTATATGTGTTAGATTTTATCAAAAAATAGAATTTTTAGGAATTAATCCATTTCGGTTTTTGGAGGCTATCTAATGAGTAATTATTTTTGAAGCTCATCCGGTGGGTTCCGCTTGGTGGAAAGAGATAGATTATTCTTTTAGCAACTTTTTAGAATTTGTGACAAAGAGAAAACAACAAGTTAAAAAAATGATTATCTTACAAAAAGAAATGAAAAAAATCAACTTATCTACACAAAAGAAAATATTACAACGTCAAATAAACTATACAGATCAAAAATTAGATTCGCTTATATGTAGGTTATATAGTCTAAACGAAAAGGAAATAGAAATAATCGAAAAAGCTATCAATAACTGAAAAACCTGCTAGGCATTGTTCCATCATCTAATCATAAATACTGATTATAGACACCATTTCTCCTTATAAACTTTAAATACAGCCTCATGACGCTAGTCTTAGTCTAAAATCATTAACGATGATTGGAACAGAATTACTATTCCAATTATCAATATATTTTTATCCATGTTCAATTAGGCTACCTGGCGGCATTTTTTAAGTGTTTCTTGAGGTAATTTTTGCACAAAAAGAAACCATTGATATAATCAGTTCGGTTAATCGCATTAACCGAATTTTTAGGGGTTATCCATGGACGGGAAAAAGTTACACATGAGCGAGTTTTCGTGGGCAAGTTATAATAAATAAAAGAAATAATTTCAATATAAATTTTCTCAAAAAATTGGGAGGGAAGAAATTCAACAACAAGTGAGAAAATATCATCCAGCATTTCATGAGAACTAAAGTTCGAGAGGTGGAATTCTAATATTACAATCAAGAACGAAAAAATCTTTTGATTTAAAAGAATCATAATATTTATGGTATAAATTCCAATTTTTCTAAATACTGTATAAAGACTTTATGGGATTCATTTATAAGTCGATAATATATTACATATTTAACCTAAAAAGGAGGTTTTTGAAAATGGGAAAATTTAAATGTTGGAAATCAGAAAAGGATGGACAATGGTATTTCCATTTAAAAGCAGATAATAATGAGATAATTGCACAAAGCGAAGGATATGAGACGAAAGATGGATGCCTCAACAGTATAGATTCAGTTAGACGCAACGCACCAAGCGCAGAGTTAGAGGTAGAAGAATAAAATCACAATATCTAATCCTATAAAAACGCTCTTGTCTGGCATAGAATGCAGTTTATTGCGTTACTTCTGCTTTATTTTTTACATAGATTCGCCAGACCAATACCACCCAAAATTGATATTGAAATTGAACCAATAGTATAATACGAAACGGGTTCAGTACCCGGAATTATAATATTAATTTTAAGTAATATATAACCTGTTACAACTAAAAGGACAGCTATACTAAAAGTAAACGATAACATACTAATTATTGGATTTTGAGAGAAATAGGTTTGACTTTTAATATCAAGTTTCTTTTTTTCATATTTCTCTAAACAAACTGCACGGATTACTGAATCTTTTACAACTTCAACTTGAAGTTTTATATTTTCATTGTTTTGTGAATAAAGAAATTGAGCGAAATTTCCAACTAATGGTTTAATCTCTTCTATTTCAATACCATCATCTAATCGAGGTATAACATATTCTTTATTGATACTTAGAAGTTTATCGATTCTTTTTATCCATTCCTTTTTTAATCCAGGAACTTTATATGCACTGTCGATATTCGTTTTCAGAGTATTGAATTTAACATCTTTCAATAGTTGCGAAGCTTTTTTCAATAGTTCTGCATCTTCATATTTTATATTTTGATAAGCAGAAAATGCAATGCAAAACAAATTATCATAAGGCTTGAGTGATGTTTTAACAATTTTTTTTGAGAGCCAGAAAAGCGGATAAATTTCTATACAGGCAAATATAATCCAAGTGAATAACAAAAAGAAAGGCTGATATGGAGAATAATTCAAGAAATCGATATTCGTATTTATAAACCATGCCGGAACAATACCAACGCCAGAAAATACTAAGATGGTAAACCAAAAACCTAAAATTGAAATATATCTTTTGGTTTTTAAGAATCTATCTTTTATTCCATCAAAATATTTTTTCAATTCAGCTTCGTTATATATCAATTGAGGTTTACTCATCATACATTGAATTAAATTCCTAATATTTGGTATTTGTTCCTTTTTTAAAAAAATTACATAATATATTAGACAAAGAAGGTATGTAATTATTAATACTGCCAAAATAATAACCTTAATCATAAATTTTATTAGAATTGCAACAATTCCAAATCCAGATGAAAAAGATTAGAGGATTAGAAGTAGATAATAAATTCTTCTATTGGTTAGGATTAATTAATTTTATTTTGTTGTTTATAACAATTCTTCAATGGGACTCTAAATCTGGACTATCAATCCTATGGTATTTACTTGCTTATCCTTTATGGATAGGTTTTTTTTCGATATTAATTGCGCTTCATTTTAAGATTGCTAATCGCGGTTGGTTCTTGTATTTTCCTGTGTTCATTATTAATTATTTGGTATCCTACATTATGGTGCTCCATCAAACTATATTATCAATGCCTGAAAATTATATAATAACTTTAAACGATTATCTAATAGGAGCCGGGTTAGTTATTGTATTCTTTTTAGGTGGACTACTCTCTGGTGGAATGCTAGGGTTTTTAGCATCATTATTTTTAACAGTACCCGACCGACCTCCAAAATACGAAATCAAGAAAAACATCATCAGTTTCAAGCTTCCATCACAAAGCAAAGACGAAAATAATGTACTAACACGGTCAATTGGTATTTATATATGTAACGATATGAATTTTTTTAGATTCAGAAGTATTGATAAAAAAACAACAATCTATAAATCTAAAAAGTTATTTTCGTTACAATACATATTTGCATCAGCAAATGATAATAGTATCTCATATTTTCCTTTTATTAAGGACGGATTCAAATACTTAACAAATTCAGATATTATTCCATTCATTAAGGTAATTGGAAATAGGATATTTGGATTGAAAGAAATATCTGATGATTCTCTTGTAACTAAATTTATTGATTACACTAAACTACACAAGTTACTGACTTCAATAAGGTCAATAAAAGGAAAGAGGCTAAATAGGAACGAAAAGATTGGGTTATTTGTATTGGTTATATTTGTTATAGCAATGTGTCTAATTTTTGTTATTCCAAGTCATAGGCTAGAATTTTCATTTAATTTAAGTTTGATTAATATTCTTGTTACAATAGCTAGCATTGCTGTTGGAATAATAGGAACAGTAAGTACAATTATAATGTATAGAAAGTTAAAAAAAGAAAGAAAAAAAGCAAAATCTTAACAGAAGGAAATATCCCAAACCTCCGTCCTTACCTTGTGTCGCTTCGGCATAGTGATGAGTCAAGCTTTGATTTCTTCTTTTAATAATACAATTACAATAGTAGCTATTTCATAATTTCTTATAAATTAATCCATATATTACAGATGACACCACAAATTAATAATCATCTAAAATTATGTCCTGTATGATGAATTCAGAGAAATTATGGCGTGCATTTGGATGGATTCTCATTATCATTGGCATAATAACTATTATCTCATTAATTTGTTTCTTAATCTCTAAATATACAAATATTGATTTAGTTATTGTACCTTTTCTCCTTGCTCTTTTATCTATTTCATTAGGTATTATTTCTTTACATATTGCATTAAAATCTGGAGAGATAGCAGAAGAATCTCTAACAATTTCTGAAAAGGCTAAAGAAATATCGGAACAATCAAAAGAAAGAATGGATACTATAAAAGACGCAGAGATACAACAATGTATAATCAGTATTCAAGAAATTAGGAAAGAGTATCTCTATGGAATACAAGAATATTTATTTACACCAATAGCTAATAAAAAACCAATAAATCTTAGTCATTTACAGTATATCAACATATTTACGACATGGCTTCATTTAGAAAATATACGAAAAGCATTAATCTACAAGGATTATATGACCGATGCTCAACAATTAAAATTATTTAGAGTACATAGAACAATTTTAGATATTGTAATAAATAATTGGCAACATCAAATAGTATCTAATGAAAGCATCAGTCAGTTACTAACAGGAATATCAATAGTTTATGAGAATTTAGAAGATACACGTAATTTTAGAGAAAAATATTACGAGATATTAAATGAATATGTTGGTTGGATTGAACCCAAAGAAGAGTTTTTAGAGTATATAACAAGAATAAAACGACAATTAAAACAAAGAGGTTTTTATGTTCTATTCGAGCCATTTCAATAGTCTACCTGCTATATTTTCCATTGATGGTGAATCATATGGTTGAAATAAATATTTGGATTGCCATTATTGGATTAATTATAATGGTTGTAAGTTTAATAATCGCCTTATTTAGTTTAAGATATAATTTGAAACAAAGTTACAAAAGTCAATTATTACTCACTAAGATTACAGAGAATCAAAGCAAACAAATTAAGATATTACAGAAACAAGTTAATAGATTAGAGAAGGGGAAACCAACAAACGAGCAAATTGAAAGAGAGAAGCTTGAACTTAAACGAAGAGAACAAGAGAATAAAGAAAAGTGGAAACAAGTCGATGCCATCTTTAAGACGATTAAGTTTTTTACTGAATTAGAAGATTAACAATCAAGTTATTATTAAAGAATTTTTTTTCTAGTTATTAACCATATTACATTTAATATTACACCAATGGCTACCAGTACCCATCCACCTTGCCAAAACCTTGGGTCACCACTAGTTAAATTCTCATAAATTGGAGATAATAACAAAAGTAATATTCCACCAGCAACACACATAGATGCAGGGTGTTTTGCAATGAATTTAAATATAGCCTCAATAGCCATACAAATTTGTATATAAAAAATCCTAATAAGTTTTCCTAAATTTTACGATGAGTAACATTAATTTCTTTATAAACCCTATTTCATCCTAATTGTCGCTATAATCACTCCAACCAACTCCCTATACGATCTCCTATTATCCACCTCAATATCATATATTCGTCTCCATGTCCATCCTTTCCTCGCATATTCTTTTTTCATTGCTGGATAGAGGTAAAAATACCATATGAGTGATAGGGCAATCACACCTAGGGTTGCTAGGAATTTAATAAGTAAATCTGGCATTTTTCCCCCTTCAAATCTACAATTCCATCATCCCATATACGAATCACACAAAGCAAATATGAACCTTGCTCCAACCAAACCAAAATAATCCTTTGATATTGTTATTAACTCTCCTGATTTGTAAGCAAGTATCTGAAATGGTGAAAACTTGATGACACGTATATTCACCGCATTAAATGTGATAACATTTCCTGGTATAGTTAGATTATCAATCCTGCCAAAAATAAAGGTTTTTTCAAACTCTGGTGACCATTCAACCTCAATAGTTTTTGTTATGCTGTCCTCTAGGTCATCATCATCTGTTACTGTAAGTGTCACATTATATATTTCAGGTGCAGAATAGGTATGGCTAACAATCATTCCATTTCCATATGTTCCGTCATCGAAATCCCATTCGTAAGAAATGATTTCTCCATCAGAATCATAAGATGATGAACCATCAAATGTCACTGTTAATTCGTCTATCGAATAAGTGAAGTTTGCAATCGGAGGATTCAGCCACCCACTTTCGTTCATGAACGGATATCTATCTTTGCTGTCACCACCAGGGATAGGATAAGGAGTGTCTCCTATGCCATCGCCATTAGCGTCTTCTCCTGTATAATCAGACCAGTAGTTCCCACCAGAGGGATAGCCATCATCCCAGATATTGTTTCCTTCATCATAAGCATTGTTTACCGTGTTGTCAATGATGTTGTTATGGTAAATAACGTTGTTGTTGGAACTGGAATAACGAAGGTCTACGCCTCTCCAATTGTTCGAGATGATGTTGTTTTCAAAAATTTGATTGTCGTCACAGGATTCTCGTAAGAAGATGCCGTCGTCGTTGTCCACAATAGTATTACCTGTAATAGTGTTGTTGTTGCAAAAAATAAGGTTAATGCCATCATAGTTGTTCGAAATGATATCATTGCCTGAGACGGTGTTGTAGTCGGACATACCCGCGACTATACCAAACCAGCCGTTATTTGAGATGTTGTTATCTGAGATGGTATTGTAACTGGACATATAAAACATAATGCCGTTATGTTGATTGTTTGAAATGGTGTTACCTGTGATAGTATTGCTGTTAGCACCATCAATGTATATAGCCGCATCTACACTGTTCGAGATTATGTTACCAGAGATTTTGTTACCGTTTGACCAAAGGGCAATGCCATCCGTGTTGTTTAAAATACGGCAATTCATGACGGTGTTATAGTTTGATTGTATATCAATTCCTTCAGCACCCGTAATAAGTTGACAGTTTTGAATCGTAAACCCGCTTACGGTTGCCCCACCACCAGAAAGATAGACAACGTCCCCACCACTTCCTTCAGCATCAATAACAGTGGTATCTCGGTTTTCGCCTATCAGCTTTATTGATTTATCCACTACAACATTTTCATAATACGGAGAAGAATCATCAAAGACAAACACTGTATCCCCATCACTAGCGTTATCAACAGCATCCTGAATACTAGTATAGTTCCCTGGTCCATCACCACCTACATACAAAATAGCTCTGCCAATGGTTGATTTACTCGGTTTTTCCACTATTCCAGTTGATGGTATGACGCTTACTCCAACAAATAATAGTATTATTCCTAATACCACCCATTTTTTAATAATTCTATCTCTCAAATTTTTCCCTCCACAAATATATATTTTAAAAATTGTAATCAATTGTTTTAATTTAAATTTTTCTATAATATTATTGTAACTTATGTAACAAAACCAGTTTCAGTGGGCTAATTTCTTAGATATAATTATTAAAAATGACATCCTCCCAAAATGAATCCATCTAAAGATGGGGGTATCCCATACTGTATCTTTTTATGAGTAACATGAAGGAACGCAAACCATCTTGCTTAAAACATATCGACCCACAGGGTCGAGTAGTAGTAAGCGATGGTATGCGCACCGTCATCCTTCATGTTACACAATTACCCGCATTTCAATCCAAACAAGTATCAGCTGGATGTAAAGATTGCAACGGTAAAAAGTGGTTTTCATTGCAAGTACAACATCAATTATCATCTTGTTTGGATTCCAAAATATAGAAAGTTAGTACTTGAAGGCGATGTAAAAAAGACATTAAACATCATACTTACGAAGGAATGTAAAATACTTCAATTGAATGCTCTTGCACTAGAGATCATGCCAGATCACCTCCATCTGTTTGTTGGTGCGAAACCAACTCATATTCCTTCAGTAATTGTGAAACAATTGAAAGGTGTATCATCACGTTTATTACGGGAATTTTATCCTGAGTTAAAATATCTAGGATACCCCAAGCATTGGAAACAATTTAACTATCTGTGGGCACGAGGATACTACTGTGGCAGTGCAGGGCATGTCAGTCAAGATGCAGTAAAGAGATATATCCTTGAACAAGATGGAAAAGATGTATTTGAGTATAGTATCTTTGGAGACCCTACCGGTCAAGCGAAGATTGGAGATTTTACGAGGTGAAGAAAAAGCTAGACCCCAATTCATCCACTGGTTGAAACCAGTGGTATTCTTGGGGATTTTTTATAAAAGAAAAAAAGGGGAGAGTTGGATTACTATAGCTTTAGTAGATGTCGTAATATTGGGAACGTATGCGGAAACCGTTCAAACAGTCAATTCATCAGATTAAGGTTGAGATTGAAAACTTTGTTATTTCGGTTTATATATTAAACCGAAATCTAGACATTTCAATCTCTTACAGATATTATACAAACAATAAACAAGTTATCGGGAAGTTTTGCACGTTTTTGTGTTTTAATACCTTATAGATATAAGACTTTTAAAGAGAGCTGATAGTTTGCTCATCACTGTCTATTTATTATTTGCAGGGAGATCTTCATCAATTAAGCTAAGCTCCTTTTTTAACTCTGCAATTCTTCTGTCCCTCACATTCTGAATAATCTCTTTAATCGACAACACAAAATCCTCTGGAAGTTTACCTTTGTACCTTTGTATATAATCATGTACAAGATCTAAAGCATCTTCAAATCCACGGTCATATTCATTCATGCTACATCTAATCCGTATTTTATCAAAATTAACCTAGACGGTTGTGCCGTAACTGTCTCCATTTCACTTTGCCAGGAGAAGCATTGGAGTTCACCTACAGGCCCACAACCATCTGCCCTGATCGAATATGAGGATCAACATCGGTATAAAACAACGTAATAATATGCTTCCAAGGGAAACCAATACCGGATGCTTTGAATATCCATACTCCAGTTAAGTTTCCATAATAGATAAAACCAGCAGCTCCTCTGTCGTTGTTGACATACAATGTTCCATCAGGTGCTCTCACCACTGTTTCACCTTTTCGATGTGCAACGCTAAGAAAAGAAACGACAGTCCCTCTTGTCGTCGTAATCTCTTTCTTCACATTGTCTGCAAAGCTAAAACCAAACGGTAAAAACGGCATCATTCTAACGCCGAAGTATGCACCGGAAAAACCGTTGTCCCACGACGAAAAAAGTCCTATGTTATCATGTCGCTCCAATGGTATAAGTTCCATACACGGACTAGTTGATTTCAAATTAACAAATACCTCCTCTTCTCCAATGCTACAATAGACCCCAATGGTTAGATACCAAGTGTCCCCTGCATGAACAGAGAACGTTTTATCAAACGTGTCTTTCCTCCCAATATTTAACATCCTATAAAAAATCCTCCCACCGATCTTAAAATGGTTTCTCCTCGTCGTTATGTCCAGTATTGTCCCAGACGGCACATGTGCACAGTACGAGTAATTGACCAGCAGTTGTTCCCCATCTGTCAGATAAAAAAGATAAGCCACAGGTTGTAGATCACGGATGATATACCCAATACAACCATCTACTTTTACAGTAGCATTAACATGAAACACTATGTTGTATTGTATGACCTCGTGGTCCAGACACAGCTCTGACTGATCTAACGCAATAGTGTCTTCATATGTTTCAACATCAGGATTAACCTTGTTTTCAACTACGATTTCTTGTATAGACGGTTCATCAGATCCGGTAAATATCAACGGAACGATGCATAGTGCAGCGGTTGCAAGGGTTACAATTGCCTTTACTACAGGAATCATAGTAAAAGATAAAGGAGAGAGATGTTGTGTTTATAGAACTGATACGCCAATGTACAACATAGCGAGACCAACCTGGAATATAAACGGTGCGATAATACCCGAGGGCCATACCCCTAGGAGAATGCCTATGAACCCTACCGTCATGGCAAATTCACTGATCGCAACTAATGTAGCCCCCAGAAATCCTATGCTTCCGCCATTGCCTCCGGTCATAAACCACGTGTTCCATACATCCAAACCCGGTCCTGGAAGTATGGTATGTGTTCCCAGACTGTAACCAACAACACCAGTACCTACCGTGTAAAGACCGCACATGACATTGGCGGCGATGGGTAGTGGTATTCCATTCCATATGTAGAGACTTGGTTGTGCTCCCTCCTTACTCAAGTATAGGTATGATGGATCCCTGCGTGGTTTTCCTATCTTGTTTCGTATATCTCTGAATAATTCGTTTAAATCTTCCACGGATTTTTCTGTTAGTCCACTGTCTACGAGCGCCCTAAAAAAAGGTTCAATATTATTAAAGGCGATATCAACCTCGTGATCTGTCTCCCATTTGTTATAGATCGTGTAGAAATCCTGTTCACATGACTTGCCAAGCTCTATAATCTCTTGGATAGTATCCACGGGGAGTTCTTTGATAACTTTCTCACCCTCTATTTGACAGACAAGTTTCGCTGTTGCGACTTCATCCCTTGCTATAGGTGGTAATTCTAAGTCGTCGTTGTAAGCAATCACGGCTGATCCTGGCATTACAAATGCTAAGACAACAGTGATTGCTACAGCAGCCTGTATTATTTTTTTGCTTTTATTTTTCATCATTTTTATACCTCCTATATTTCTTCGAGTAACATACTAATATATCGCTTGTGGTATATATAATTTTCTCTATAAATTACTTCATGTAGAAAGTAGTAGAAAAGTATAAGTAATAAATATAAGATGTGGTGGTTAGGTGCACTCGATGAAAAAAAGCTATGTTAAGAAGAGAATCTATCGCCAAAAGGTTAAATGTCCTAAATGCGGCCACATTTTCAAAACAAGAACCAGAGCTCCCATGATTACCTGTAGCTGGTGCAGCAGCAAATTCAAAAGGAAAGAAAATATCATCACTAAAAAAGAATGAATAAACAGACAATTCAAAATGAAAATTCTGGCATAGAGGGCATAATTCCAATACCAAGAAAAGCATAGTATAAAAAATAATATGGGATAGATAAACGGGGAATTGCCCTCTATGCCCTTAGCCCATATCCTACTGCATTTTTTATTTCACGATATTGTATGCCACATCAACGGCTTTTTTACCGATACTGAGAATCTCTTTTGTGAGATCCTTAGCAAATTGTATGATCATGGTTCACCTCCAATTCTCTCAATTGTTTTTTTAATTTCTGATACCGTTCTTTGTATCCTGTAAACATCATGTCACCTTTTCAACGGTCTGAGCAATCCATGTATCAGTTCGGTAGCGGTACCATGCTATGAGTACAAAACCCTCGGGTAACAAACGTTCGATAATGTCTTCACCCGCATTGTTGTCAATTTTTATCTTATTTGTAGAGTTGACTTTAAAGAATACAAAACCCTGCAATTCTGTGATCTTTGAAAGCGCTTTCTTATTCTTTTTATTCAACGATTTTTCCAACGTATTCTTAATTTTTTCCATGTCAATGGTCCACTGATGTTTTTCATACGGCAATCCCTTGGGCTTGCGAATTGACAATCGATCAGCATACATATCAACCACTGGCTTTATGCTTTTTTCAATCTCTGTCTCTTCTAGCTGTTGTATTTTGTTTGCTAGTCTCTCTTTCGCGATCGTGCGTTCAATGTCTTCTTTTGTACCTTCAGATGTATAAATCTCTGGCTGCACTGGTTCTTCAACCTCTGGCTCTAGTTTCAATTCTTTTGTATCTATTTCAATTTCTGTTTTTTGCTCAGGTTCTGAGTCTTCAGTTTCTACTATAATGGGCGCGATCCAGTATTCAACCTGTAAATTATCATTACTCCCAGTGATCCGTAACGGGTTATTCGGACTGGTTTCAATTGTTATCCTTTCAAAATATTTCTTGTATTCCTTTATCTGTTTTATCATGAGATCACTTCTAAAAAGGGTATAATCCCCAGGGTTGCAATAATCGAGTTTCATAGCTCCCGTGTCTTGCATAACAACAGACCGGTGTTGTTTGTTGTTGCCTTCGTCCTCATCATAGTTTTCCAGGATAATCGCATCTTTTTCAACCGTGAGAGAGGTTTTTTCATAGTTTGTATTTGAAATGACACCTTTTAAGCCATCGTGGAATATCTTAGCATTTACCGATAGTTTATTTTTCAATTCCAGTATAGGAACTTTTTCACTGTCCCAGCCAGCCAAGTCTAAAAGACCAAGACCACGTGTCAGATAACCCCGTTTACCGAGTAACCTATTAGTATCATAGTCATAGTCAAAGGTGATTACATCGTCTTTTTTGAACAACCTTAGAAAATCTTTGAGTTTTTTTAGATCGATCCCTATGTCCAGTTTATCCTTTACGTTGTACTTCTCGCATGCTGACATGGGTATGGTAGTAATTACCATTTCATAGTGTGCTGGGTCCACCGAGTTTATACGTATCTCTTTTTTTAGAAACTCTATTTTGAGCTCTTTTACCAAGTGTCGATGTATATCTATAGCTTGCAATAATATCCGTTGTTTTAGCTTAATAATCATATAAACCACCCTCTTTATTTGAAAATAATTTTAAGGCTGTCCAAGGGTTTTGCTCTGTAGCTGAGCCACTGCCCATAGTAGATAATAAACTCTTTATCAGGGTTATCCCAATAGCATTTGATGTACCGATGATTTCCTGCATCCCCTTGGATGTCATTTAAGATCGCTATCTTACAGCCGTCAGAAGAAGCATCCTTACCAAAGTTAACCGCATTATCATAGGCATAGTCATCCGTGTAATGACCACTACATCTTACCACACTGTGTTTTAAAATTAGTGGAATGTTAATCCGGTTAACAGTATTCCAACCATCAGGAGACGTAATCCTAATATTCACCGGTTTATCAGGTATACTTTTTAATCTTTGCTGCAACTCTTCGACCGTATTAAGCATTTTCATGGGTATTTTCTTAACCGTTGACTCTTCAAAGCATAAAGCTATATGGTAATGCTTGTCGTTGATAGCCTTAATATTTGCTATCAACTGATCCCTAGTGGTCTTATCATCAAACGACTCCAAAGCCATATCTATGAGACAATTCATATTCCTGTCATAGCTGTTAAAAATACTGTAGCTTTTACGCTCTTTTTTATCGAATACCACGAGGCCCCCATGCCAGGTCCTTATAAAGATATGATCATTTTCCAATTCCTTCTTAGTCATTTTTATGCACCCCTCCGCATATACGTGACTCCTAGATGTACAATCTTTAAAAGGTTCCGATCTGCAAATACCAAGATATCCATTCTAACACACCTCTACATTTTCACATAAACGCGGCTCTTCTTTCTCAATAAGGGCACTTCTCAGCAACTCTTCGTACTCTTCCACACTGGTAAAACCAGCCTCTAAAATTTGCCTTTTATATTCCTTTCTTGCTTTTTTGATGTCGAAAAAAACCTTTATATCATTGAGACAACCACCAAAAAGACTGATTACAACGTGGACTTCTTTTTTCTCTTCTTTTTCTAGGTCCAATAGTTGTTGATACTTATGAGGATGGTATTCTTTTAGATATTTTCTAAATTTTATTTCCAGATCAGGTAATTCGTTGTTTATTACCAGCCTATTTTTTATTTTTCTATTTTCAATTGTCTTTTTTCTCATTGTTCGTCACGATTTTATTTTTTTGTAAATGTTTATATATAAATTTTTGCTGTAAAAATAGCAAGACGGTAAAATAACAATAGGATCAGAAAAGAATAATCAAAAATCAAAGTGACGAACAATGAGATTTGAAATCCTTCCTGATCCCAACATATAATCTAAAAATGGAATTTAATAATTTCGTTAATCAAAAATTTACAAAAAATTTTTTTAAAATTTACCAAAATTCTATCTATAAAAATATATTTCGGTTAATGGTATAAACCGAAATAAAAATATAAAAGATGACGCTCTTTTATGATTTTGTTTATTTTCAATAAGATATACAAAAAAACTGATTATAATTTAATTATAAAAAGATTAATAGTAAAATTAAAAATTATAAATTATTTTTTAAAACGGCTTCTACGATTAAAAATTCTATCACTAATTGTTTATCATTCATATAATGTGGAAAATTGCTCATTTATCAAACTAAAAAAGCCTACGTAGTTTTAGGCACATAGTGCTTTTGTGGATTATTCCATTTCACGCTTTCTTCTTTACCAGGTTTTATTCTATAATATTTCCGAGGCTTAAGCCATCTTTTGTTGGCAGGTTCCTCACGGACAAACTCGATAAGACCAATGCTCTTAAGTACATAGATCAATTTGCAAAACTGATGATATGAGCTAACAACTTTTTTACTTTGTTTTAGCTCCTTTCGATATGCTGTAGACATATGCTGGATATAATCTTCCCCCACTTCACTGAGGTGATCCCTAATCCACAATCCAGTGTATGATATTTTCACCATGTAATAACCATTTTTGTATATTTATCCTAGAGATTTATTGAAATGTTTTAGGATTTGGTGGTTAAATAATTTTACGTATTGTAATGTCAACTTAGATCGGTAACATCAGTTGTATAAGTGTGACTTGCCAAAAAACAGTAATGAATCTCTATAATTATCCAAAAAGGTAACATTTTTTCTCCTTAGGAAAATGTTACCCATGTCACTTGACATTACACATATAGATACTATATAACGTGCTGTTGGTTAAAAAGTGTTGTAACAAATAAGTTGTTATTGAGGATACTTTTAAATTATTTGACACCTATTAAAAAAAGAAATAGTTTTTGAAAGAATTGAATAATGTGTTAAATCATGTTAATCATTAACCCGCGTTATTTATTGCACTTATATAAACGTGACGTTTTTACAATTTTTTAACTAAAAATATGAAAATAACACCCCATTAAATTTTTGATAGCTATCACCAACCCCGCCACCTAAACCGATAAATCCAAGTTTCAAAAGCATTTTTTTATTATTTCGATTAATTTCCTTGTGCAGTAGGTCTATTGCATTGATTTTTACAATAACATCTCTGCCAAACTCACCATCTACTTGATATTTTTCAGAACGACCATCACAATAAACACAGTTGTGAGCACAACCACGATATAAATTCATGCTATAATTTGTTAAAAACCATGAATCTATTTTTTTATGTTTACGCAAAATTGATTTTGCGTTTACTTCTCTTATAACCACTAAATCTATATATTCTTTTTTTGTATTTATATCCATCCAATTTTAATTTAACTCAATAATATACCTATAATTACTTTTATTGATATATACAAATTGATTAAACCTTATTTGATTTTAAAATTCAGAATATTTAAATGAGGATTTATATTACTGGTTTTGAAAATGAGATTGTATTTAATTTAAAAATATAATATAATATCTCATTTTTTGTGAGAAGAAAGTAAAATTTAATTTCTGGGGGAAAAAATGGAAAATCAAGTAAATCTTCTACCTAATGAATTACCAAAGAGATGGTATAATATTTTACCAGATCTTAAAAAGAATCTGGAACTCTTACCTCCACCACAAGGAGAGCAAGCTAAAAATTTACCAAATTTGATTATAGGAGAATGTTTATGACAAGAATTTTCAGAACAAACATGGATAGATATTCCAAAGGAGCTTATAGAAATATATAAGAAAGCTGGTAGACCAAATGGCATCCATATCAAAAAATGTAAAGAACTGCCGCTATCAATAGAATAAATAAGATAGGATGTTTCTGAATGAAATCTTGTAACCTCTTGAATTTCAAACCTCTTTTTGCTCTCCTCATCCTTTCTCCCTACTATGGTTAACCAGATAAAGATAGCAATATCTTTAATAATATTGAATTTTACTAAATAATCAATTTAGTAGGTAAAAATTTTTAATTATTATTCCTTGATTGCCTTTAAACCAGACTCAAAAGCTTTTTTGTTCATATCTCTAAATTTTGCAGGGACATTTTCAAGAATTGTTTCTAAGAGAATTTCAGATTTAAATGGTAGAACACCTGCTGCTGCCAGTGCACCTAGCATAAATATATTTCTTGTTATAAGGGCACCTGCATCTTTAGCTATTTTCACAGCATCAATTTTGTACAATTTACCGTATTTGTTCAGTTCTTTTAAAACTTGTTTGATATCTGGATATTTCTCCATACCTACTGAGACAGTAAAAGGTATTACTGGAGTGATATCAGTTATAATCTTAGTGTTTTTGTTTGAATATTGAATATAACGTAATGCTTCTACGGGTTCTGTGCTAATTATTGCATCTGCTGTTCCAGTGGCAACTAAAGCGCTAGATACATTGCCCATTCTAATAGCACAATTAACAGACCCCCCACATTGTGCCATACCATGAACTTCAGAGACAAAAACATTTACCTTTGCCTTCAAAGCTGCTTTTCCAAGAATATTTGCAGAAGTGATAATGCCATGCCCACCTACACCAGTTAAAACTATGCTTATCTTGTCTTTCATTTCTTTGCCTCTTTAGGAAATATTGCATCAAAAGGACAGATATCAACACAGTTACCACAGCCATTACATTGTTGCACATCAATATAGATACTTTCATCTTCACCATAATAAAAAGATGGACAACCAAACTGTGATATGCAGATTTTGCAATTTTCACATTTTTCTTGATCAATTTTGTAAACAAAGATATCTTCGCTTCTTTTTCTTTTATCTGCATTTTCTAAAAGAATACATGGAGATTTACTTACAACAATAGCTGGGCCTTTGAAATTAAGTGCCCGTTTAAAAGCCTCTGTTGTTTCTTTGATATTATTTGGGTCTACAATCTCAACGTGTTCAACACCACAACCTTTTACCACATCCTCAACCAAAATTTGCTTTGCTGGTCGCCCCATACCATCAAAAACGTTTCCAGGATGAGGCTGATGACCAGTCATAGCAGTTGTCCTATTATCAAGGACTGTAATAACTAAATCATGATTATGATGAACAGCATCAATAATTGGCGGAATCCCAGCGTGGAAAAAAGTGGAGTCCCCCATAAAAGAGATAATCTTTTGATCTGTAGCAACAGCAAGACCACAAGCAGTACCAGCATTAGATCCCATACAAAGTAGTAAATCTGCCATTTCAAGTGGTTTATATCTACCAAGAGTGTAACAACCAATATCTGTAGGATAAACAACTCCTTTAGGCTGTGCCTTTTTTGCAGCATAATATGTTGCCCTATGTGGACAACCTGGGCATAGAGCAGGTGGACGACTTGGTAGTTTTACCTTAGATTCTGCTGGTTTTTTAATAGGATTTTTGACCTTGAAAATCTTTGAAAATGCTTCTGTTACAATATCTAGATTATATTCATAAAGACGAGAGAAATGACCTGTTGATTTTCCAAGTATTTTTACATTAGATCCTATATCATGTGCAATTACCTTAAACTGGTTTTCAAGAATTGGTTCTAACTCTTCAACAACTACTATGTTTTTACAGGATTTAATGAACTGTTCACACAATTTTCTAGGCAAAGGATGTGTCATACCAAGTTTGAGTATTCTTACATTAAGTTTCAGATCTTCTAATACTTCTTTAACATAGTTAAAAGACACGCCAGAAGTAACTATTCCCCAATCGTTTGGTTTACCTACATTAACAATTTTATTGAAAGGTGATTTTTCAGAAATTTCCTCAGCTTTATCTAGCATTTTTAAAAGTTCAAGATGCCTTGCTCGTGCAATAGCAGGAAATGTAATAAGCATTGGATTTTTTTCAAAATGTCCTTTGCCTCTGGGTTTTTGAAGTTTCTTTAACTCAATTGCACCTCTACTATGATTCACACGAGTAGTAGTTCTCAAAAGAATTGGAGATTTTAATTCTTCAGATATTTCAAAACCTAGTCTTGTCATCTCTTTTGCTTCCTGTGGAGTAGAGGGTTCAAGCATTGGTGCTCCTCCAAAAAGTGCGAAGTAACGATTATCTTGCTCGTTTTGAGAAGAATGACAACTTGCATCATCTGCTGATACTATTATATGGCCTCCTCTACAACCCGTATAAAGGTAGGTCATAAATGCATCACTTGCAACATTTAGTCCAACATGTTTCATACAAGTCAGAGAACGTAGGCCAGAGAAGGATGCTGCTGCTGCAACTTCGATTGCTACTTTCTCATTTGTTGAATACTCAAAATAAAAACTAGGATCTTTATTT
Source organism: uncultured Thermoplasmatales archaeon (assembly GCA_964347865.1). Classification (GTDB taxonomy): domain Archaea; phylum Thermoplasmatota; class E2; order DHVEG-1; family DHVEG-1; genus JAGLML01. The sequence continues at coordinate 33,204 of CAYGAC010000017.1, read as the reverse complement.
TGTTTTGTAAATGACCTTGCAATTTTAGAAAATGTATCAGCAATTTCTGAAGAAGGGGTTCCTGGATAGGTTGTCGCAACATCAATACCGGCTTCAAGTGCTCCCCTTGTTATAGCTTCATTTCCTAAGAGTAGGATTTGCTTCCCCGGTTTGTCTTCTAATATTTCCATAATTTGTCAACCTCCTGAAATAAACAGAGAAAGCCCTGTAGCCCAGAAACTTGTAAAAGAGAGTAGAATATAAATCTAACTAATACAGGAAAAAAAGTACTAATGTGTTGAAAACTCCCACTATTCGCGACAATCATTCAAATGATACCGCCCCTCCCTCAACAATGGACTGTTTGCAGGATGACAACGAGGTCTTCAATCGGTATCAACGAGAAGTAAATATGGGGATAAGGGGGATATCCAGCTCATTTATATTTTATATGATGTTAGCGATCATACTTGAAATTACAATACAGAAACATCTAAAGCTATTCCCGATACTACAACTTTTATTACAAAGATTAGGACTATAAAATAGTTCAAATCCCGACAGGTTCCTCGAATTTTCCAAAGACTTCCTTAAGCACTGTAGTTATTTCGCCTACTGTTGCATAGACTCTTACGCAATCGATTATGTATGGCATCAGGTTCTCATCGGTTTGGGCCATAGCGCGAAGTTTCTCTAGGCTCCTCGAAACCTCTTTGTTATCCCGAGTTCTTTTTACTTGATTGAGCATCTTTATTTGTTGCTCTACTACGGAAGGGTCGTACTCATGAAACTCTATGGTCCTTTCTTCCTCCTCTTCAATTCGGTACTTGTTCACGCCCACTTTCACTAATTCACCAGATTGAATCATTTTCTCGTAGAGATAGGCCTGCCTAGAAACTTCTCTTTGAATTTCTCCTTTAGAAATTGCGGACACAATGCCTCCACGTTCTTCTACCTTGTTCATGCAATCCACAATCTTATCTTCAAGTTGATCAGTTAGCGCTTCAATATAGTATGATCCACCTAAAGGATCAGCTGTATCGCATAATCCCATTTCTTCTATCAAAATCTGCATAGTACGTAATGAGATGATTGCAGCCTTCTCAGAGGGAATTGTATATGCTTCGTCGTATGAGCATAATGCCATGGTTTGTGTGCCACTAAGGGCAGAGATCAAGGCATAGTAGGCACCACGAACAATATTGTTTTCCGGCTGCTCGATGGTAAGTCCACCACCACCCCCACCAGCAATCATCTTCATCATCATTGCCTTGGGATTTGTAGCACCAAATTCGCTCTTAACGATCTTTGCCCAGAGTCTTCTTGCCGCTCTGAATTTGGCTATCTGCTCAAAAAAGTTACCATGTATATCAAAATTAAAGGAGATTCGAGAGATGAAGTCGTTTGCATCAATTCCACGAGAAAGCACACGTTGAATATAGGCTTTAGCAATAGAAAAAGCATATGCAATCTCTTGAACAGGATTTGCACCAGACTCACGGATATGATACCCACAGACGCTCACTGGATAATACTTAGGTATATGTCTTGCACAGTACTCAATGGTGTCTGTTATCAATCTAAGAGAAGGCTCCACTGGAAAGATCCAAGTGCCTCGTCCGATATACTCCTTGAGGATATCGTTTTGGGCAGTACCCCTTATTTGATCTAGGCTGAGACCCTGTTTCTCAGCAACAACAATATACATCGCCAAAAGTATAGCAGCAGTGGAGTTTATGGTGAGAGAGGTACTGATTTTATCAATGGGTATACCCTCAAAAGCATATTCCATATCCTTAAGAGTATCAACAGCCATTCCAACCCTACCAACCTCTCCCTCAGCGCGTGCATCATCAGAATCTAACCCCATCTGAGTGGGTAGGTCAAATGCAACGTTTAAACCTGTTTGTCCGTGTTCTATCAAATATTTGAATCGCTTGTTGGTTTCTCTGGCTGTAGCAAAACCAGAATACTGTCGCATGGTCCAAGGTCGAGCGCGATACATATAGGGATGAATGCCTCTTGTATATGGATATTCTCCAGGATCCTGAACATCTTTGGTGTAATCAATGTCTTTAACATCCTCTAGTGTATAAACAGGTTTGACTTTAATTCCTGACTCAAGAATTACTTCTTTTTCTTTTTGTTTGGTGTTTTTCACAGTCTTACCTCACATTTTTTTAATAAAATCTATAATATCTTCAAACTTAGAACCTGTTGGAAATACCCCTCTTACACCCAAAGCCCGAAGACCATTGATATCCCGCTTCGGGATATTACCTCCCACAATTATTACAATATCGTCCATAGCATTTTCCTTCAAGCGCTTCATTAATTTCTCAGTTATTGGATAATGCGCACCTGAGAGAATACTTAATCCAATAACATTAACGTCCTCTTGGATGGCTGTCTCTATGATTTGTTTGACGGTCTGGTGCAGACCAGTATATATAACCTCCATACCTGCATCTCGTAATAGCTGAGCTACAACTTTCACACCACGATCATGCCCATCTAAACCAGGTTTTGCGATTAAAATCCTTATTTTTTTATCTGGCAATAGGAGTCCTCCGCTTCTGCTTAAATCCCAACGCTAATTCCACCATCAACGAATATCACTTGTCCTGTGATATAATTTGATTCCTCGCTAGCCAAGAAGAGATGTATGTCGGCAATCTCTTTTGGCTCTGCAAACCTTCTGAGTGGAATTTTTTCCTTAATTTTTTGTGCGATTTCTGGTGGTATCTTTGTGGTCATAGCTGTATTTGTAGCTCCAGGAGATACGCAATTAACGGTAATATTATATCGAGCACCTTCCAGAGCCAAAGTTTTAGTTAGACCCATTACACCAGCCTTAGAAGCGGAATAATTTGCCTGCCCAATGTTTCCCAGTGCACCTATAGATGCGGTGTTAATTATCCTTCCAGAGTTTTGCTCTATCATTGGACCAAGGGCTGCCTGGGCGCACAAAAAAGTACCTTTGAGATTAATATCAATGACTTTGTCCCATTGCTCTTCAGACATTTTTTTAGCAAAAGAATCTCTATTAATACCAGCGTTGTTTACAAGGATATCAAGTCTTCCAAACTTCTCTATTGTTTGTTTTACCATTTTTTCTACATCACTTTTCTTGCAAACATCGGCGATACAAACCAATACCTCGCCACCCTTAGCCTTTATCTTTTCCGCTACATTATTTACATTATCTGCATTGACATCATTGATTACTACCTTCGCACCTTCTTCTGAAAACCTTAAAACTGTCGCCTCACCTATTCCGCTTCCGCCTCCAGTTATCAAAGCGACCTTATTTTTTAATCTCATACATATTCCTCCTTTTTCGTTAACCGTCTACCATCTGTTTTATCTACGTAACATCACCACCCATTGTCCTTCAACAATAGGTTCGTCATTTTGATTATTGACAATGGTATCAAAAGTCACTATACCCCTATCATCCTTGCTCGTCTCTTTTTTTTCCACAACTCTCAGCTCTAAATGTATCGTGTCTCCAAACTTTACCGCACCTTTATAATTTATAGTCATACTCAATAGTGCAATTGTAGTTCCTTCAAAGATACCTAGCTGATTGGCTAAGCCTGTAGCAACAGCTACGCTTAACATGCCATGAGCTACCCTGCCTTTAAATGGGGTTGATTTGCCAAATTCCTCATCTGTATGAAGGGGATTGAAATCACCAGATAGTCCTGCAAAGTTAACAACATCTGCTTCAGTAATTGTCCTGGAAGCAGTAGTAAACTTATCACCTACTTTGAACTCATTAAAGGTTTTACCCTTAAATTTATATACCATACTTTTTACCTCCTAGTTATTGCATCTCCCTCCCTATGATAAGTTGTAGAATCTCAGATGTTCCACCACCGTATAATAAAAATCTAGCATCACGAAAGAAACGTTGAATAGGAAATTCGTCTGCTATTCCATAAGCACCGTGTATTCGGGTTGCTTCGTCGACAACACGGTTTGCCATTTCAGAGGCAAACAACTTTGCCATCGATGCTTCTTTCATGCATGATTTTTTTTGATCTATCAGCCACGCAGCATAATAAACCAGTAATCGTGCAGCTTCGAGCTCTGTTACCAGATCACCTAATTTCATTCTTATTGCCTGAAATTTTCCAATAGGTCGTCCAAACTGTGTGCGCTCTTGTGAATATTTTATGGATGCTTCAAGGGCTGCTCGGGCGAGCCCGATACTTAATGCACCAGTCATAACCCTGATCTCTGCAAGAATCCCCTGGAGCTGCAGATAACCTTCTCCTTCTTTTCCTAACATATTGCTTAAAGGAATTCGACACTTATCAAATGCAATTTCTCCTATTGTTCCTCCCCGGACAGACATCTTGTCAATTTTCTTACCAATAGAAAAACCTGGAGTATCTTTCTCCACTAAAAAGAAATTTACACCTTTTAAGCCTTTACTCTTATCAGTATACGCAAGCACAGTGAAAAAGTCAGCTACTGGGGCATTAGTAATCCATGTTTTAGTCCCATTTAGAACATAATGATCTTTCTCTTTTTTCGCAGTAGTTTGTATTGATTCGAGGTCTGTACCAGCACCGGGTTCTGTTAATGCAAAAGCTGCAATCTTCTCGCCCTTTATTGCAGGAATCAGAAGCCGCTTCTTGTGATCTTCAGTCCCAAATCTGTAGATAAAATTCGTACCCATAAGCGATTGCATAGCAGTAAGCATGGCAAGACTCAACCATCCACGGGCCAGTTCCTCGCATAAAATACAAAACATTGCTATGTTTGTTTCTGTACCGCCATATTTGGGAGGATATCTAAGACCAAAATAACCAAGTTTTCCTGCTCTTTTAAATAATGTTGTTGGAAACTCACCCTTCTTCTCAAGTTCATCTACAAATGGCGTTACTTCTTTTTCTACAAAAGTCGCTACTGTTTTTCGGAATAATTTTTCCTCCTCTGTTGGTGTAAAATCCATTTTTAAATCTCCTACAGTTCAACACATATTAGCCTTATTATTCCCCCGAAAGGTCATTAAATGCCTTTTGATATATAAGCCTTGCTCAATTTCGACTTTGAAAAGAATTTATAGCTTCTAGGCAGAAGAGTTTATGCAGGCTGATAAGAGAGATAAATACTAATACCATTTAAATATTCAGAGATTAAAAACTTGATTTTGGGGGAGATTTCCTCATGAAAATTGGCATTGATGTCGGTGGAACTTTTACAGATTTCTTGTTGATTGACCGTGAGAAATCTGAGATATATAAGGTTCTATCTACACCATCTGATCCTTCGATAGGATTAATGAACGGCTTAAACGAGATGGCAAGAGCTAGAAATCTCTCGTTGGAAGAGTTTATCAAGGGTGTGGAAACTATTGTCCATGGAACTACAGTGACCACCAATGCAGTATTGACCTACACCGGTGCAAAAACTGGGCTGTTGACTACAAAGGGTTTAAGGGATGCACTGGAGATGAGGCGGGGGATAAGGGAAGAGCAATATAACAATAGGTTTACCAATGTAAAGCCACTTGTCTCAAGATATCTGAGGTATCCTGTAGAAGAACGATTAGATTACAAAGGGGATGTTGTTTCACCTATCAAAAAATCAGACATCTCCGACGCAATTAAGCAATTCAAGAAAGAGAATGTTGAGGCTATTGCAATTTGCTTCATGAATTCATTTGCTAATAAAAGCCATGAAGAGATTGCAGCCGATATAATAAAAGAAGAATTTCCAGAAAACTATCTCACGCTTTCTAGTAAACTCCTGCCTTCAATAAGGTTCTATGATCGTATAAGTACAACGGTATTGAACTCCTATGTTGGACCTATTTTACGAAGCTATTTGTCATCCTTAACCTCAAAACTGAAAGATGCGGGTTTTAAGGGTATATTGCTCATAATGCAGTCCAATGGTGGTGTCATCTCGCCTGAAATAGCGACAAATATGGCAGTGTCAACGCTTTTATCGGGTCCTGCAGGTGGGCCAGTCGCAGGGATTGCATATACTTCTATACAGGGGTACAACGACTGCATCACTATTGACATGGGAGGCACGAGCTTTGATGCTGCGTTGATTAAGGATAAAAAACCCCTCATCACAACCGAAGGTGAGATCAATCGCCTTCGGTTAGCTCTGCCAATGCTGGGGATAGTCACGATAGGTGCTGGAGGTGGCAGCATAGGCTGGATTGATGAAGGTGGGCTATTACGCATGGGTCCGCAGAGCGCCGGTGCAAAACCTGGGCCAGCATGCTATGATCTTGGAGGAAAGCTGCCAACCTGCACGGACGCGGATCTCATACTAGGCTATTTGGACAAGGACTTCTTCGCAGGGGGAAAGATACCGCTGAACTACAAGAATGCCGAACAAGTAATAAAAATGCACATCGCAGAGAAATTGAATCTCGATGTTGTCGAAGCCGCTGCAGGAATGTATCAAGTAATAAATGTCAATATGGCCTCGGGCGTGAGGGAGGTGTCACTCAAGAAAGGTTACGACCCAAGAGAATTCCCGTTGGTAGTTGCAGGTGGTGCCGGACCAGTGCACGCATGCATGATCGCTTTGGAACTTGAGATACCTGTAATGATCATTCCAAGAGAAAGCTCTATTTTCTGCGCTGCAGGGATGCTGATGTCTGACCTAAAGCATGATTTTGTCAGGACCTATGCCACGAAAATCGATGAGATCGATTCAAAAACCTTTGCATCTCTCTTCGATGAGATGAAAGTAGATGGTATACAGTTGTTAAAAACCGAGAATATCCCTGAAAAAAAAATTAAGCTAATTTATTCCTTAGATTTAAGATATGTGAAACAATATCATGAGGTTAATGTAATCATAACAAAAGAGGAAGCGGAGAATGCTAATATTGAATCCATTTCTAAAAAATTCCATCCAGAACACAATAGATTATATGGATATTCCTTAGAGGATGAAGGAACACCAATTGAACTGATTAATATGAGATTAACATGTATAGGAAAAACAGATAAGCCTCGTTTTTCAAATGAGAAAGATAATTGGGAGGATGCATCAAAAGCAATTAAAGGTAAAAGAGAGGTCTACCTGCCAGATAAGAAGGATTTTGAAGAGATTTATGTCTATGATGGATCAAAGCTTAGATGCGGAAACAAGGTTGTTGGCCCAGGAGTTATAGAACAAGTCAATACCACAACCTTCGTCAGCCCTTATTACAATGTTATATGCGATAAATATGGGAGTTACACTATGTATCTGAAATCCAGAGAGAAAGAATTTATTCGGAGGATAAACAGATGAAGTATGCTAAAATCGATAAAATATTGGCTTCGGTATTTCAGCGTAGATTTAAATCTATTACAGAGGAAATGAGCATTGCTTTGACAAAAACAACTCGTTCACCAATTCTTTGTGAAGCTAAGGATTTTGTTACCGGTCTCTACGATGCCAATGGAAAAATGCTTGAACAAACAGAGAATCTTCCCATCCTATCCTTTTCTTTGGGTCCAGTATGCGAATACATCGTCAAATATTTTGGTAAGGAACTATACCCTGGAGACGTAATATTCCACAATGATGTATTTTCAATGGGTAATCAAAACAATGATGTCGCTGTGTACAAACCCATTTTTTACAATAATAAATTGATTGCATGGTCAGCTTGCAAGGGTCATCAAGCTGATATTGGTGGAGCAGTGGCTGGCGGATATAATCCTAATGCCACAGAAGTATGGCAGGAAGCATTGAGAATACCACCTGTAAAAGTCTATGAGAAAGGCAAATTAAGAAAAGATGTGTGGGATCTAATATTTGCAAACATCCGATTTGATATTGTAGCTGAAGATATGCGAGCAGAGATTGGAAGCTGTGTCGTCGGGGAAAGAGGCATTTTAAAGCTGGTGGAAAAATACGGTAGAGAAACATTTGAAACACATAAAAAATATCTATTTGACTCTACAAACAAAATGATGAAGGCAGAAATACGAACAATACCAAAAGGCACCTACAAAGGTGAAGCTACAGTATATTACGATGGTAAAACACCTGGTTCAAAGTACAAAATTAGAGTTAAAATAATTGTTAAAGATGAAGAAATAATATTTGATTATTCAGCCACTGATTCTCAAACAACTGGCTTTGTTAATGGAACTTATACTTCTAGTGCATCAGCCACGATTCTAACATTTTTGCAGATGGTTAACCCGGATATACCACATAATGATGGCATGATCAAACCCATAAAAATCATTATACCAGAAGGTACAATACTTAATGCAAAATATCCGGCAGCTACCACATTTGGAAACCATCTTTGTCCACCTAACGCTGATGCAATAATAAGGGCTCTATCTACGGCAATACCTGAAAGAGTAACAGCAGGCTGGAATCAATTACTATGTTATCTCACAACAGGTTATGATACAAGGAAGAAGGATAAGTACGTTGACATAGGTTTCTTAGGATTGAAAGGCGGCTCTGGTGGTACACATGGCGTAGATGGCTATGATCATATAGGCATGATTGATGCATCTGGGGGCGTACTTGATCAGGATTATGAGATGTTTGAACAGCAAACCCCGCATTTACTGTTAAAGCATGAGTATTGGACTGATTCTGCAGGGGCTGGACAATGGAGAGGAGGCCTTGGAGTTGAAACAAAGTTCAAGATAGGTGGAGAAAATACAAAGGTTGTAGTATTTGGAGATGGAGATGTAGAACCTGGGTTTGGTCTTTTCAAAGGAAAAAATGGAACCTTAAACAAAATCCTTCTTACTTACCCTGATGGTAAAGTCTATAAAACCACTAGTAAAGATCTCATTGAAGACATACCTATAGGTACCATTTTATTTCAACAGGCAGGGGGAGGGGGAGGATATGGAGATCCATACTTACGACCTGTAGAAAAGGTTCTAGAAGAAGTAAGAAACGGAATAATCTCAGCAGAAAAATCTAAAAGTGATTATGGTATTGCCATCGACCCAGATACGTATAAGATATATTATAAAGAAATAAATAAATCACGGGGGAGAACCAAATGAGTAAAAACTCAAAGTGGGATTATAGCAAATTTCCAGGTGGAAAAAAGTATCCAAATTTATTTAAATCGATTAAAATCGGTAAACTTACCATTCCAAACCGTATAAAATATGCGGCAACTGAGGACAACCTAAACGCTCGTGATGGTTTTATCACAGATGCTGGTTTAGAATACATACGAATGCGTGCACGTGGTGTAGTAGGTGGTATTTGTACTATACAGGGTGTCTACATGGATCCCGATGGATTTGGCCAAGGTTATGTAGGCCAAGCGGCAGCCTGGGATGATAAATTCATACCTGGACTAAAAAGTCTTGCAGATGCAATACATGATGAAGGAGCAATATCAAATTACCAATTAATGCACTGCGGCCGAGTCGGCGGTGTTGAAACCCCAGTATGCGTAGGCCCATCGGCAATTCCACAGCGGCTTCGAGTATTTCGACCAGTTAAAGAAATGACAAAAAAAGACATTAAAACATGTATTCAAGAACATGCTGACGCTGCACGACGTGGCATAGACGCAGGTTTCCAGATAATAGAAATCTCTGGAATCGTAGGCTACTTGATATCCAATTTCCTATCTTCCTACACAAATCGCCGAACTGATGAGTACGGTGGCGATATAGAAGGAAGATGCACATTTATGGTAGAGACAATCCATGCAGTACGAAAGGCCATTGGGGATGATATCCCACTTATAATTCGACTATGTGCTGAAGAATTATTAAACGATGTTGGTGGTAATACACCAGAAGAGAGCATGGTTACATACAAAAAAGCCGAGGAAGCAGGAATTGATTGTTTAAGTGTCACACAGGGCTGGCAAGAATCTATTGTACCAGTAATTTCACGTGATATACCACAGGGTTCATGGTTGTATAATGCCAAACGTGCGAAGGAAGCCCTCAAAACACCTGTATCCATGGCGTATAGGTTATTTACTCCTGATTTACCAGATAAAGCAATTGCTGATGGAATTTTAGATATTTGGGAGATGTGCCGTCCAATGATTGCTGATCCATTAATGCCAAAGAAGGTATTAGAAGGATGTGAACAGGAGATACGACCATGCGTGGCATGCAACTTGTGTTTAGCTCGGTTGTTCCGTGATGCACCTATGACATGTTATGTTAATCCAGTATGTGCACATGAAGCTGATCCAGATTGGAAGGTAACTCCTGTAACTATGCAAAAATATGTAATGATTGTAGGTGGCGGTCCTGCAGGATTAGAGTGTGCTTATATAGCAGCTGAACGTGGTCACGATGTTCATGTTTACGAGTCCAATAAAGAAGTAGGTGGTCAGATAACACCCGCATCAAAAGCACCATATGGTGATGAAGAATTATATGGTATGATAGAGTATCATAAAGCAATGTGCAAAAAAGCAGGAGTAAATTTCCATTTAGGAACAAAGGTTACACCTGAATTTATAGATGAAGAACTACCAGATGCAGTGGTTTTAGCCGCTGGTGCTGAATTTATTAAAGGTGATGCCAAAGGCTTTGATGGACCTAATGTAATGTGTGCTACTGATGTTCTGCGGGATAAGGCAAAGGTTGGTGAAAAAGTCGTTGTTTGGGGTGGTAAAAAACCAGGTATTGGTGTAGCGTTATATCTTGCTGAACACGGTAAAAAGGTAACTTTAATTAGTAGAGAACGAAAGGTTGGAAAAGATGTAAATCCATCATACATTTGGAGATATATCAAAAAATTAAATGAAAAACATGTTACAACATACAAAGAATGTGACCTTGAAGAGATTACTGATAAAGGAGTTATTGTAAAGAATCATTATGGTACCAGGATTCCTGTTCAAGCTGATACCGTGATATATGCTGAACGTACTCCAAGACAGGAGTTAAAAGAAACTGTAAAAGAGCAGAACATTGAACTTCATTTAATCGGTGATGCTTTAGTCCCACGTTCATTATCAAATGCGCTCCATGATGGATATCGCACTGGAATTCGATTATAAAGGAGGTTATAATTATGCCAGTTGACCCTGAAAAAGAGATTAGAACACTCATGAAAAAATTTGAAGCATTACAAAACATCAACAGAGCTACATGGTATGAATGGCGTCAGGCAGCAATTGAATGCGCCCAGCCAAAGTTCAAACCATTGGATTTGGTCCTAAAAGCCTGGGAAATAGTCGGTCATGATACCGCTAAAGCATATTTTGGAATGCTTGATGTTTCAAAACCTACATTTCTTGAAGACATTGCCAAATGTATTGTTATGAGTTCCACTATGATGGGTGAAACTGCCAAGATGATAAAAGGCGAGAATGAGAACGAGTTTTTTGTGCAGTGGGACCGTTGCCCATGGCCTGAGTTTGCCAGACGATATAATGCTCCTATGGAGGAAGACGTTCTAGGGTGTGACAAATGGTTCCAAACAGTGATTGAGGATATTAACCAACTATTCAACACTAAAGTGAATCTAGAAACTCAGAAGGCAATCCCACGTGGTGATGGCTGTTGCGTCCGACGGTTAACCATTGAACAAACTGAAAGCATGAGTAAACACAAAGGAGCAAAACAAGTATTAGGAGATGTAGAGATATAGGATGTATTATCATGGTAGTTGAAGTAGATTATAAACTTTGTAGGCTTTGTGGCGGATATAGCGAGCCATTATGTATAGATAAATGCCCAGATTCTGCAATTGCTTTGCGAGGTAACCGGATTGAGGTAACAGAATTTCTTTGTGAGGATTGTAACGAATGTGGTTTCATATGTCCTGATAAAGCGATAAAAATAAAGACAGTAACATTCTAAATTTAGGACCCTCTGGATAATGCCGCAACCTCAGACAAATCATATATTTTTATAGGGATTTTATTTTTTAAAGCAGTACGCTTGAAGTTTAAATAACAAGAAGGACAACAAGTAACCAAGCCTTCGACGCCAAGTGGTAATATGTCTTTTTTCACCATATTATTAGCAATCTCCATTGCCATTTTATAATCTAAAGATATGATACCTCCTCCACCTCCACAGCATCTGGCACATTCCCTTGTGCGTTCCATCTCTATAAAATTAAGACCCTCAATTGATTCGAGTACAGCTCGGGGAGCATCATAGACTTTCGAGTGTCTACCCAGTGAGCATGGATCATGATATGTAAGCTTCATTGGTTTTTCAAGCTTAAACTCTTGATTCATGTTTTTGCTTAAAACTTGAGATATATGCAGTATTTCAATATCAGAAAAATTAATACCCAATACCTCTGGGTAGAGATTTGTGAATGTATTGTAACAACCTGAACATGATGTGACCAGTCTCTTAATATGTGCTATCTCAATCACTTTTTTCACTTTTTCTGCGGTTTCCTTTGCCTCATCTATTAGACCTAAACTGATCAAAGGTTCTCCGCAACATGGTTCATTGTTTAATATTTTATACTCCTGATTAATTTTTGTCAATACTTCTGAAGTTTCATTAGCAATATTCGGTGCCATAATTGATGGAGTACATCCCACCCAGTAAAGTAAATCTGCATTTGAAGATTTTTCGCTATCACCAAATTTCTTATTGATCCATGTTTCTTTGGTTCTTGTCTGTGATTGGTAAGGGCTGTCAAATTCTTTTACAGATTTGCTAAGGCTATGAACACTTTCGGGTTCTGCTGCATTTGTTAGAGCTAATTTCCGGAGTGCCATTACCAGCTTTGGAATTTCAAGTCCTTCGGTACAAAGTTCACGACACCGATAACACTGTGTACACAACCAGGGATATTTACTTAAGAAATCTTTGTCTTCATGTATTTCCAATTGGAGGTGTCTAACCACCTTTCGTATATTGAAATCACTTGCTTCTTTGGTTGGACAGGATGCAGTACAAGTACCACACTGTTCGCATGCTCTAATGATATCCTTGAAATCTTCAGTAATCATTTTCATCCCCCCAATTTAAGTTCTTCAGTCATTTTCTTTACAGTAGCAACAAACTTTGGTCCATCCGCTGCTGATAGCCATACATCCCAAATTTTACTAGTATCTATGTTTTTCTTACTCAATTTCTTCCTCAAACGTTCAATCCTATCCTTGCACTTGTAGTTGCCATTAATATAATGGCAAGTTGGAAATTCACAACCAGCTACTAACACACCTGCAGCTTTCAGTTCAAGAGCTCTTTCAATAAATTTAGAATCAACACGTCCAGCACACATTACTCTTATTATATGGATGTTTGTTGGATAATCAAATCTACTCACACCAGCTAGATCAACCGCCCCAAGTGCACACCAATGACAGCAGAATGCTATTATTTTATTATCAGGATTTTCCGCTAAAGCTGCATCCACTTGCGCAAGAATTTGTTCATTAGTATAATGAATAATATTTATCGCATCTGTCGGGCACTCAGCAGCACAAGTTCCACAACCTTTACAAATTGCCTTGATAAAATTTGGAGGCTGTGTCTTGTCTACATACTCAATAGCTCCAAATGCACAAGTTTTTGCACATAGACCACATGAGGTACATAATTCTGTGTTGATGTCAGCAACTATTCCCTCAGCTTCAACAAATCCTTTTTTCATCGGGATTCCAGCACGCATTGCAGCTCCAAGAGATTCTTCAATAGTTGTTCTTATATCCTTGGGGTTGCGAGCGCAGCCACACAAGTATATTCCATCGTTAGCAAAATCAAGAGGTCTTAACTTTATATGTGCTTCTTGGAAAAATCTATCAGTACTTGCTGAGACCTTAAGCAGTCCTTTAAGCTTCTCTACAGAGGTGTCCCCTTGAAAACCAGTAGTAAGTACAACTAGATCTGGATTTATTTCAAACTCTTTACCAATTAAAATATCATATGATTTTAGAGTTAATTTTCGATTTTTGTTACCAGTAACTTCAACTTGTTTATCATCAGGATATCTAATAAGTTTGATATCGTATTTGTTAACTGCCTCTTTGAAATAATTTACATCCTCTCCCTCTATATTTATATCTCTGTAAAAAATATACACATTAGCTTCTTTATTCAGCTCTTTTATTGTCACAGCATTCTTAATAGCAGCCAAACATCCTATATTACAACATCCACGTTCCTCATTCCTAGAGTTTACACAATTAATTATTGCTACATTTTCAACTTTACCTAAACTTTTTGACTTTAATTTATCCTCAAGTTGTAATTGGGTAATAATATTAAGATACTCCCCATAGCTAAATAAACCTTGAGGCTCTATTTCTTTCATTCCAGTTGCTGCTATAATTGTTGAAGTTTCTAGCTCTTCAGTGTTTCCATTGTTTTCCAATTTAACCTTATAATTCCCGATATATCCTTTTACATCCTCAAGTTCTGTATTAGTATGAACTTTAATCTTGTCATGTTGAGTTACCCGTTTAATTTTGGAATCAACGATTTCTTTAGCATCTACATCAAAAGGAGCTAGTGTATCTAACTCATTCAAAATTCCACCAAGCTTGCATTTTTTCTCAATGAGATCAACCTTAAAACCTTGATCTGCAACTGCTAAAGCAGCAGTCATACCTGCAAGGCCACCCCCAATAATCAAACAATTTTTCCCAACTGAAATCCGAATATCCTCACCAGGCTCAAGAAGAATGGCCTTAGCTATACCCATTTTTACAAGATCCTTAGCCTTCTCAGTTGCAAGCTTAGGATTATTTTTATGAACCCAGGAACTCTGCTCTCTAATACTTACAAATTCTAATAAATACGGATTCAAACCTACTTCCTTAATAGTAGATTTAAAAGTTGGTTCATGAGTTCGAGGTGTACAACAAGCTACAACAACTCGATTGAGTTTGTGCTCTGCTATGCTCTCTTTAATCTTTGACAAGTAATCAACAGAGCATATCCATTTCCCTTCCTCAGCAAAAACTACACCATCAAGTTTGCTTGCGTACTTGACGACATCTGCTATATTCACTACTCCACCAATATTTGTACCGCAATTACATACGAAAACTCCCACCCTAGCCTTCATTTTGATCCTCCGAATAATGCTGCTTTTATACTTGCTCCAATTGCTTGACTTACAGACTCTGAAATATCGATTGGCCCGGTTGCACCTCCACAAACAAATATCCCTTTAACATTTGTTTCAAATGGGGCGTTTACTGGATCTTTCTCCTTGATAAAACCATGCTCATCCAACTCAACCTTTAAAATCCTCGATAACCTTTTATTACTAACACCTGGAGTTAAGCCAGTAGAGAGAACAAGAAGATCAATCTCTAAATCTTCAACTTCACCTTTATCTAAATCTTCAAATCTTATCGTCAAATTCTTCGTTTTAGGATCCTCGAATACATCAGAAGGTTTCCCCTTCAGATACTCAATACCTAGGTCTTTTGCTCTTCTATAAAACTCATAGAAACCCTTTCCATAGGTTTGCAGATGATTATGGAGAATAAACGCTTTCACATTGGCTTCATGCTCTAAGGTTACTATAGCCTGCTTCGTAGCAATCATACAACAAACCTTTGAACAATATGGTATAGGTTCAGGTTTACCTCCTCTCTTCTCACGGCCGACACACTGTACCCATGCAATTTTCTTCGCCTGAGCTCCATCCGAAGGTCTAACTATTTCACCCTGTGTTGGTCCACCTGCATTCATCAATCTTTCGTATTGAAGGTTTGTAATAACATTATCATAAACACTATAACCATATAGTCCACAGGGTGGCTCAAATGATTCAACACCAGAAGCAATAATTATGCTATTGACCTCGAGATCGAGCAGCTCTTCTCTCTGCCAGAGCATTACAGCATCACCCCCATCCTCTTTACACGCCTTGACACATAGAGCTATTGGACACTCACGACATTGGATACAATCAATAATACATCCACCTACACATGCACCATCTTCCTTCATTTTGCCGTAACGACAGTCAGGGTGAATAAGATAATAGTTTGGAACAGCCTGAGGAAATGGGATATAGACTAACTTTCTAAGCCCACCGATCTTATTATCAATCTCGTCGGGAACACTAACTGGACATGCCTCAGCACATTTACCACAACCTTTACATTTCTCTTCGTCAACAAACCTAGGTTTCTTCACTAATCTAACCTTAAAAATACCTGCATTTCCATTTACTCTTCGAATTTCACAATTTGTCAATAGATTTATGTTTGGATGTTTTTGAACGTCATACATTTTTGGAGCTTCTATGCAAATTGAACAGTCATTCGTTGGTAAGGTTTTATCAAGTCGAGCCATAAGCCCGCCAATTGAGGGAGAATTATCAACCAAGTACACTTTAAAATCATAATCTGCTAAATTTAAAGCTGCTTCGATTCCGGCAATACCTCCCCCAATTATTAGAACAGATTTAGACATATTTACAAACCTTAACAGTTACAAGAGTATCATCAAGCATGTTGATTTTTTTTAAATAACACCTTTCTTTTTCAGGTCAACAACATCATATCCAAGGCTAGTGTAAATCTCTTTATTGTGCTCCCCAAATCTTGGAGGAAAGCTTAGATCTGGTTTGCTGATTGGCTTCACTGGGGGAGGCGCAAGAGTCACTTCTAAGTCGGTTTTAGAGTCCTTAATGTGTAGCAACTTTGAACTAAGGTATGAATCCTCTAACACATCCTTAATCGTACTAACCTCAGAGATAGGAATTTTTGCTTTCTTAAACATTTGAAGAATTTCTGGTGTAGGCTTTTTATGTAATACAGATTTAATATCATCATTCAATTGATCAACATGAGATCTTCGATCGTTGTTTGTAGAATACTCCGATTTATCTAAAGATTCAAAATCTGGGAATTCTATCATACTTCTCCATTGAGCCTCGTTTCCAATGGCAATTGAAATATAACCATCCATAGTCTTATATACCCCAACTGGTGCAAAGCTATGATGGAAATTGCCGGTTTTAGGTACGTCTATTCCTAGACTAACTAAGGGTACGTGAAGAGATAACAGAGACATGGCACAATCAAGCATTGAGATGTCGATTCTTCTACCCTTCCCAGTTTTTTCTTGGAGATATAATGCCTTCATAATCTCGCTATATGCTTGGTTACCTGCCTCAATATCAACGATAGATACACCAAACCTTAATGGTGGCGTATTTGGTTCTCCGTTTACATCCATAATCCCAGAATAAGCCTGTATCATAGGGTCATAAGCTGGTTCAGACCGGTCAGGACCGAACCCTGAAATTCCAACCCAAATTATATCACTCTTGATAGAACTTAACCTTTCATAATCAATCCCTAATTTTTTGTAGTTTCCAGTTAATTGACTGCATGCAAATATGTCGACTCCTAGCTTATCAATGAGCTCACCAAGAATCTCCTGACCTCGAGTGGTATCAAGATTCAAAGATATTCCTTTTTTACCTGCATTTACAGACATGAAATATGCATTCATGCCTTCTTCCTCTATTACATTTTTACCAACCTTACGGTTAGGATCACCCCATAAAGGTTCGATTCTAACTACATTTGCGCCTTCCACTGCTAACCTCCAAGTGCAATAAGGTAAAGCTACTGCCTGCTCAACAGATAGTACCTTCATATCCTTTAAAAAACCATTCGATTTCAATGTCATCATCCACCTCCAGCTATATGAGAAATCAAAATCTCATCACCACGGTTTAGAATGTATGATTTTTCTTTTACTTTGGAGTTGATTGTGATTAAAGCACTCCTATGACCTAAATCTTCTCCAAAGGCTTTCTTAAATCTCCTACCATATTTTGCATAAAGCACATCGATCAAATCTTGAAGAGTCATTCCCTCGCTTATTGGAATTACTTCCTTTCTTTTCTGAGTAATCTGGGAGAAAACCATCAGATACTTTACAGTGACATATGTCATTTCTTACTCCTACCAGAATTTTGAGTTTCTAACAAGGTTTTTCTAACAAAAGAAAAAGAGCATTTACCTCGACTTATTTGTAAGCCAGCGCACTTATAACAAACTCCTCTGCTAAAATCAAAGTGGTCCCTGCATGCAGGTTTTTTACACTTACTACAAATGTAAGTTCTTATGCCTGTATGCGACAAATCTATTCGTCTCTTGCATGAACTACATCTTGGCATGGTAATACCCATATTTTACTTTACTAATTTTTTCTTGTTTAAATCATTTAAGACATCTTTCATATCTAATCTAATAAGCTCACTTTTTTTGAGGAGGCCAGTTTTTAAATCCCATCCTCTACTGCTATAGTATTCATCTAGCATCTTTTCTAACTGTTTCTTCGGAAAGGTTTGTCCTTTCCTAGGCCCTTTTGGAATAGGTTCTAAAAACTTCTTAGGAAGCCTATCATCCTTCCGCCGTATACCAAACCGTGTATTCAAAGCCCTCTCAATGTTTACGATTCTATGTCCGATATCTAATAATTTTTTATAGCCTATTTTCATACCTGTTGCGGCACTTATCCAGTCATGATATTTTATGGAATTAACCTCCTTTTTGTTATTTAATTTTCCCAAGAGTTCTGGAACAGGATATTGAGCATAATATGACGCATGCATGAATCTACAACTTCCTATCGAATCGGTAATTGCAGCTAAATTCTCATGCCAGAGAACCATCCTAACCTTTCCGTCATAACTCATAAGATCACATGCCCCCTCAGATCCAAACAATTCTTTTCCAATTTCTGGAGGCATCCTAATCATCTCAAAGACCACGTGTGATCTAAGATGATCTGAACCACGACTAGAAATAGCATATGTAAAGCCAAAACCTTTTGCGACTCGAGGATCACAAGCAATTGTATCTATACCCTTAATCGATGTGGTGTAATCAACTGCGTTTTTCCCTATCTTTAACGCAGCCTTATAGGCCCCAAGAGCTCCGAGAGAGCCTAATTTATTCTGTTTATTTGCAATCCTGTGCACCATTTCCACCATTGCATCAGCGTTTCCGAACTTTAATCCTAGTTTGTCTACGTCTTCTAATATCCCTTCCTCTATGAGTTCCATAAACGTAGCTATGGTGTTTCCGCATGATATACAATCCATCCCATAGTCATTTGATAATGCAAAGGCATGAAAAACAGCTTCTAAATCTGAAATGCCACATTTGGATCCAAAAGCAGCAATACCCTCAAATTCTATGCTTCCTCTTGTTCCAGCATATTTTCCTGATTCGATTCTACCAAATCGTTTGCATCTATTAGGGCAGGATATGCAGGCACGTCCTCCTGGTATGGGACTAAAACGCGTTGAGTATTTGTCTCTGAATTCTTCCCCTGATATAGAATCGGCTCCTTCGAATGTGGTTTCTCTAAAATTTCTAGCCGGAAGCCATCCCTGTGCGTCACCCCAATTTACACATATTGCTGTTCCAAGCGCTTGGTGCTCTTCTGCAAGAAACCCTGGATCGTTCAATATGCCTAACCACCCATCTCGCACAATTTCTAAATATCTATCATGGTCTGCAACTTTAAGTTCACCTGAACCGCTTACTGTAATAGCTTTGAGATTCTTTAAAGCCATTACAGTGCCCGTCCCAGTTCGACCAGCAGCATCCCATAAATTAAATATTATCGAACAGAAAAGTACACCGTTTTCTGCAGCAGGTCCGATAGCAGCAACTTTCGTATCGTATCCTCTTTGCTCTTCCTGAAGGATCAATGTTGTTTCAAAAAGACCTTCTCCCCATAAATGAGCCGCATCCTTAAGCTCGACATGTTCATCATCTATGCATAAATAAACCGGTTTTGGGGCTCTTCCCTTAATAATAATATTATCGTAGCCGGCATATTTGAGTTCAGGGCCCCAGTCTGAGCCTGCATTTGAATTTCCATAAATATCTGTTAATGGTGATTTTGTGGCTACATTTACGCGGCCAGTTGTTGGGCCCAATAGCCCAGTAATTGGTCCTGTGGAAATACATAAAACGTTATCACTATGTAAAGGGTTTATATTTGTTTCAAGCTCATCAAACAGAATCTTTGCATCTGCACCTCGTCCTCCTATATATCTCTCTACTCTCGGTTTAGACTGCATTTCCTTGATTATTTTACCTCTCGTTAAGTCAACCCTCAAAGTCTTGCCTGCATAACCACCATAGTCGAAAGTCACTCTTTATTTCCCCCTCCAGTAGTGATGGAACGAGTTGATTTGGGGAGGTTCAATAAAAAGTGTTGAATTCTGTCTGCACTTTTACGCTTCGGAAATTCTTCAATTCCCTCATAATACTCAATCCCACCAGTTACACACCATTTGACACACTCAGGTGACCCATCGCATAAATCACATTTATAGAATATCATACGATTTTCATTAAAATGGATGGCACCAAAGGGACAGATTACCATACATTGTTTGCACCCGATACAAAAATCTGGGTTGAGGATTATCGCGTTCGTTTCACTGTTTCTACTTAAAGCTCTCGTTGGGCATGCGGTGATACAAGGTGCGTTGTCACATTGTTCACATCCAATAGGGATATCAAGCCCTTCCTCATCAATACGAACTATCTTAATCCTTGACTTTGATGGGGCAAAAACACCCTCTTTATGAAAGCTGCAGGCCAATTCACAAGCTCTACATCCAGTACAATTCTCATAGTTGAAAATAAGCTTTCCCATTGTTATAATCAACCGCCTCATGATAACCATGAAATATAGTCGAACTCGTTTATACTGGAAGGGTTATTTAATGATATCGTAGGAGTAGAATGAGTCTGTATAAACCCTTTACTTCATTAAAAAATTTCATTATTCCTAGCCAAGAGGCCAGAGGATTTCTATACAGTGAGATATACTAATTATTTTATATGGTTAATAACATTTAGAAGGATCATATGAATGTTTTAGTTCTGGGCGCTGGTGGGGCGGGAATAAGTGCAGTTCAAGCAATAAGAAGCGTGGATAAAAAGATAGACATAAATTTGGTATCTAAAGAAGAATGTATGCCCTATTCACTCTGTGGACTGCCTGATTTTTTATCTGGTAAGATCTCTATGAAGGTTTTAAGTCGATTAGACGCTGATTTCTTTACTGAGAATGACATCAATTTGATATTTGGGAAAGAGGCTATAAAAGTGGATCCTTCAAGGAAAATTGTGCATTTTAAAAATAATTCTACGAACGATGTGAATGAGATGCTTGAATTCGACAAGCTCTTGATTGCTATTGGTTCAAAACCGATAGTACCCTCTATCCCTGGGTTAAATAAAAAACAAGTATACATCGTTTCGAATTTGGAAAGTTGTAAAAGTATTATTAAAGGGTTGAGAAAGGCCACAAAAATCGCGGTTATTGGTGGTGGATTTGTAGGTATTGAATGTGCTCAGGCCCTGAAACAAAGGGAAAAAGAAGTCTTTGTTATTGAAACTCTTGATCGTATTCTTGCAAATATGTTTGATGAGGAGATATCAAGTATCGCCCAGGAGATGCTAGAGAGCTTAGGTATTAATTTCATTCTAGGTAATCAGGTGAAGGAAATAATTGGGAATAGTATAGTTGAGGGCCTTAAACTTACAGATGGAAAGATAGATTGTGATATGGTACTCTTGACTGTTGGTTTTAGACCGAACATAAATATAGTTAGAGATTCCATGATTAAAGTTAACCAGGGTATAATTGTAAATGATTTCATGGAATCGAACGTTAAGGATATCTTTGCTGCTGGCGATGTCGCTGAATCCTTTGATTGCATTTATGGAGAATCTGGTTTAAAAGCGACGTGGTCGAATGCTGTAGAACAAGGTCATGTAGCAGGACTGAATATTGCTGGGAAAAGGTGTAAATATCCTGGCTTTCAGTCTTACAATATCATCCATATACACGACGTACCATTCTTAAGCATGGGCAATGTAACCAATTTACCTCAGAACTGTTCGAAGCTGGTATTAAAAGGAATTGACTCTATGCGAAAGGTGTTTATTCAAAATGATAGAATTTTGGGTATAGAGTTCCATGGTGACATGACAAACTCTGGACATCTATTTTCACTGTTAAATAAGGGATCCAATATAAAAGGATATAATAAGAAGATCCTACAAAACTATTTTCAATACCGTTGGAATCGAAATGTAAAAGAACAGGAGAAAAAAAGGTAATAGCATTTAATATTAGTGGACACGGATTTTTAGATATTCACGGGTATTAAGAAGTTTTAGGAGTAAAATGAAATTATTAACCAATGATTAGCTTTGTTGAAATATCTTCATTAAAACACATTTATTACAAATAGGAATTTTTTGTCAATTTAAAACTTTATGAGGAATAAAAGTTAAATAATCCATTCTGTATGCCTGGAGAAAGGTTGATTACTATGTTAGACAAAAAAGCAGATTTAGCAGGACCCGGGATAGGAAATTATAATGAACTAGAGAAAATCCTTCCAAAAGATTATAATACAATACTCGACAAAAAAGATACTCAAAAAGCTATTTTTACAGTAAAACAATATATTGAGGAAAATCTATCCAAAGAACTAAATCTTATAATGGTAACGTGTCCATTAATTGTAGATAAAGAAAGTGGGGTGAATGATTATCTAGATCGTGACGGTTCACGAACACCTATCGAATTCTCTTGTGGATTAGGTCTTGATAAACCTATTGATGCTCAAATTGTACAAGCGGTAACCAAATGGAAACGAATTGCCCTAAAGCAATTTAATTGTAAAGTTGGTGAAGGAATCAACACTGATATGCGGGCAGTTCGCAAAGATTATTTCCTAGATCATGACCATAGTTCGTATGTCGATCAGTGGGATTGGGAAAAAGTGATAACAGAAGAACACCGTACTCTTGAATATTTAAAGGATACAGTAAGAAAAATCTGGAAAGTGCTTAAAGGAGCCGAACTACATGTACAAAAACTGTATCCTGAGCTAAAAGATGATGATTATCCTAGTTTACCAAATGAATTAAAATTCTTACATGCTGAGGAAATACTAGATATGTTTCCTAATCTCCCAAGAAAACAAAGAGAAACTGAAGTATTACAAAAATATCCAGCGGTTTTTATTATTGGGGTTGGTTGGCCATTAAAGGATGGTTATCCCCATGAAATGCGAGCAGCTGACTATGATGATTGGATAACGGAAACTATTTCTGAGAATGGACAACCTATGCATGGACTTAATGGTGACATACTTGTATGGAATCCCGTAACGCACCGACGTCATGAACTTACCTCAATGGGCATTAGAGTTAATTCCATTACATTAGAGAAGCAATTGGAAATGTCTGGTCAGCTTGATTTTCTCAAATTACCTTATCATCAAGCAATACTAAATAATAAAATTCCCCTCAGTATTGGTGGAGGGATAGGACAATCTCGAACTTACATGCTCCTTCTTAAGAAAGCACATTTGGGAGAAATTAGTGTTACGGTATGGCCAAAAATTTTAACGGATATATGTAATAGGAAAAACATCTATACTTTAGAATGAATTGAAGTTATATTAATTATATAACTTTCTTAAATTTTTATTAGTTAGATATAAAATTCATTTAATTAGGTCTAAAATAAAAATAGCAAGATCTTCCTTTTTTCCTTTTTTATTTATACACTCATCATTCCTATTAATGATCAAAATATCATTTTCATCTTTACCAAAAGCAGAAACAGTGTTAGCTATGACAAAATCAATTTTATGTCTCTTTAATAATTGAGAAGATTTTTCCCTTAAATTTTTTTTATTCTCCTCTAATTTAAAGGCAATAATTTTTGATTTTGGTGAAGTTGTTCTGAATTTTTCAATAATATTTGGTGCATGAGTAAATTCTATATTGAGGGCCTCTTTCCCTGAAGTAATTTTTCCTTTATGTTTTTTCGGAATGTAATTTGCGATTGCAGCACAGACAAATATTGTATCAAAATTAATTTGATTATTCTTTAATAATTTTAATAAATCTCCAACTGTTTCAAATCTTTTTACTGGTATGTATACTGGGACAGTCTCTTTTGCATGTCCATACCATAATTCAACATTTGCTCCTCGTTCAAATGCATTTTTTGCTAGAGAAATTGCGGTTTTTCCAGAACTTCTATTGGTTATGATTCTGATATCATCGATAGGTTCAGCGGTAGCTCCACCAACAATAAGAATATTTTTCTTTTCTAAGTCATTTTTTCCAATTTTTCTTATTGTATTTTCAATTATCTCATCCACTTCTGGTAATTTAGCTTTATTACCTTGAATAAAAGGATTGACAAAAGTAATTCCCATTCTTTTGCATTTATTGATGTTTTCTTGTACAATCCTGTGATTGTACATAGAAAGATGCATAGCTGGGACTATCACTATTTTTATTTCTGATCCAATTGCTGTTGTCGCAAATGTTGTTACAGGTGTATCATCAATTCCATGAGCAATTTTTGATATTGTATTTGCAGTACACGGGGATATCAATAAAAGATCTACTTTATCTTTTGTAAGTCCACAAAAAGAAACATGTTCAGTCTTTCCTGTTAACTCTATTATTGGTTTATTCGATGTAGCAAATTCTAATGAATAAGGATGAATTATTCTTGTTGCTGATTTCGTCATAACAGGATAAACATATGCACCGTGACGGATTAATTCCCGTGATAATTTAATTGATTCGACAGCAGCTATGCTACCTGTCACACCAAGAATAATTTTTTTATTAGAAAGCTTCTTACTTTTAATCCCGCGTATCTCATTTGCAGGATGCATTTAATCACAATTTTTTATCTAACCACAAGAACAGATCTACTTGCGTGTCTAACTACTTTATCAGTGACACTACCAAGTAGAAATCTTCCCTCTTTTCCATATCCTTTGTAACCAATGATTATTATGTCAACCTCATATTTCTTAGAAGTGAGAAGTATTTCATCTGCAGCATCTCCTGATTCAACAACAATATCTACTTTACTTATTGTTCCTTCCATCTCTTTTGCAACCTTGCTCATATTTTCCATGGCTCTCTCTTTGAAACTCCCTGATTTTACCACAGAACTAAGATCAATTGTAGGTAATAACATATTGGTAAAAGCAGATTCTACTAATGCCGCAGGAATAACTGTGAGAAGTATTACTTCATCTTCTTTGGTGGCACATTTAAGTGCCATATCTATAGCTTTTGTTGAAGCTTCGGAACCATCATAGGCAATAAGTAGTTTTTTCATTGTAATCCCTAGGGTTGTAATATTCAACATACTAAAAAGATTTCGTATTGTTTGAGATGGTATTAATTTTCGATTATAGTTTGATTCAATCCTTCCTGAACGTTATTTACCATTACTATTGTTTTTGGTTCATCATTTCCAGCATGAAATTTTTTTGTTATATGTAAATCTGCTATTTGTCCATCATCCTTGAAAGCAATTCCGCTTAAACCATCAATTACCGCTTTTGCTAGATTGTCAATATCAGGTCTTTTATCAGAATAAATTTCAGGCATAGGTCTTCTTTTCCAGATTAACCGTTTTGGTCTCGGAAGATAGAACCGTATGGCCAAACGAATAGAACCATTTAACGGTCGTTTAAATTTTTCTTCTGCTTTGAGTTTTACCAAATTCTCATACGTTGCTGTTGTTTTAGGAGTATACGTTCTAACCTTACCACCTTGAGTTGAAAACATAGGTCTTTTTTTAACCTTTGGAATTCCTTTGATTACAAATGTTACTGTCATACAATCTTCTACCTTTTTTCTATTACAATTAAAAATTCTTGTAATTTGAAGAATAGTATAAAGTTATATTTTCAAGAGTTCTTCTTTTATCTTTTGATATACTTTTAAATCTTTTCTCTAAACCAAGGTTCATATGAAAAAAGTAAAATACTTGGAAATCTTTTAATGTTTGGGCTATTTGTTCTTCGATTCTTAATGAGGTTCATTAGAAATGAATAAAGAAGTCATCGTCAAAGAAGCAATGAAAAGCAATCCTGTTATTGTAACGCCTAGAATTACAGTCTTAGAAGCAGCAAAAATTATGAAACAAAAAAAAATTGGAAATGTAATTGTAGTTGAAAAAAAACAACCTACAGGTATCTTAACTGAAAGTGATATCCTAAAAAAGGTTGTAGCTGTGGGAAAAAATGCTAAGGATGTACTTGTTGAGGAGGTCATGAGTACACCAATTATTGTGACAGATCCCTATATTACAGTTGAGAAGGCCATGAAAACAATGGGTAAATGTAATATTAGACGATTACCTGTAGTTGAAAACGGTGAATTAATTGGCATCATAACCCACAAAGATCTCTCTCGAATTTCTCCATTGTTAAATGAGATAGCCAGAGAATGGTATAATATCTCAAAAAAAGATGAATCTCATCTCAGAGGCCAAATCTATTCTGGCAAATGTGAAGATTGTAATTCTCTTTCTACCAACTTAAAAAATGTTGATGGACGTTTATTATGTGAGATTTGCATAGATGATTTAGGATATCAATGATTTTTTCATGAGGAGGGACGACGAAATGAAAGTAAAAGAAGTAATGACAAAGGGGATAATTTATGTTGATAAAGATCAAGATTTACAATACATTCTTGATCTTATGAGAAAACATGATATCACAAAAGTTCCTGTTGTCGAAAATAAACAACTTTTTGGCATAATAACTGACAATATAATAGCATATAAATTGGGATCAATACGAAAAAGAAGCGTCTCCACATCTAGATTGCATGCGTCTTCAGTAACTGAAAAGAATTTCATTACAATCTCTCCAAATACTGATGTAAAAAAAATTTTAAAAATGGTCGGCCAACCTGGTCCTACTATGCTCCCGGTGGTTGAAAAGGAAAAGCTTGTTGGAGTAATTACAAAAGCTGATCTATTACATCTAGTCACCAGTGAAAAATCCATAGGTTCTATAATGCAAAAAAATATCTTCTCTGTTTCACCAGATGATAGGGTTGTACATGCAAGAAGAATTATGATAAATGAAAATGTTGCAAGACTACCTGTTTTAAGTGAGAAAAAACTTATTGGCATTATTTCTGATGTTGAAATTGCCTTTGCTTTCGCTACGTTAAAGAGATCTTTTTCTGTGGGTCATCAGAAACATCAACTTGATGAATTATTAGTTAGAGACGTAATGAAGACCCCTGTAATTTGGACTTCACAGTCGGTAACAGCCTCTGAAGCAGCAAAGATTATGCTTAAACATAATGTTGGAGCTTTACCTGTAATGAAAGATGATGTTGTGGTTGGAATTGTTACTAGAACAGATCTTCTAAAAACAATATCATTATAAAAGGTTATAAGTCATCAAAACAATTCTACTTGGCAATGTTATATCACATTCCATCTGATGAAAAAGTAGCAAAAGCTCTTCAAAAAGTTTTTGAAAAATATCTTACCGTATCCTCACAACGGAAGTTAAAAAAGTTAGTCGAAAAAGAATTAAAAACAAAGAAAAAACAATTTCATGTAAGTGAACGAAGATTACGTAATATTGTTCTGAAAAGTGGTTTGGTAAATATCGAGATTCATAGCAGAGAAGGAGATCCACATAAAATTCTTACTAGATGTCCTGTTTGTAACGCATCTCTTAAACGCGTAAAAAATCTTACTATCTGGGGAGGTGAGGTTACTATAGAATTCAGATGTTCAAACTGTGGATATTGGACAGGTAAGAAAAAAAGGATTCCTACACTTTATGTTTTTCATCGGAAAAAATAACCATCAATGATAGTATTTATAGATATTTCTTTCACGCTTACAAAAAACACGGTACCCTTGTCTACTTTTTATTTCTGCGTATCTATGATTTTTCGTTATGATCGTTCCCGTATTGCCTTTTATTATATATTTCCATGTGATCATCAATATTCCTCTGTTTATTCGTAAAAAACTTTCTTTATTTATAAAGATAAAATCAGGGTGGCTAAAACTATTAATTTGAGTTTTTTCCTCTTATAAACGATTTTATTATTTTAAAGAAATACTATCTTTCAAAATTCCCTCTTCTGTTATATATCCAGTTACATAATCTGCAGGTGTAACATCAAATGCAGGATTCTTAACAGAAACCCATGCTGGCATAATTGTTTTTCCATTAACCATAGATATTTCACAATTATCCCGTTCTTCAATAACTATATCTTTTCCAGATTTAATGGTATTATCAAAGGTACTTATAGGAGCAGCGACATAAAATGGAATCCCATTTTCTTTAGCAAGTACCGCTTTTTCATACGTCCCAATTTTATTTGCAAAATCTCCATTTTTTGCAATTCTGTCAGCCCCCGTTATAACCATGTCAATATCTTTATTATTCATGAAGTAACCTGCAGCATTATCAGTAATAACTGCATGTTTAATTCCTTCATTTTTAAGTTCCCAAGCAGTTAATAAACCCTGGAGACGTGGTCTTGTCTCATCAACATATACAAAAAATTTTCTTCCTTTGGTATTTGCAATTCTTAAAGGTGAAAGGGCAGTTCCATAATCCACCGTTGCCAGAGCACCTGCATTACAATGAGTAAGAATTCTCATATTGTCTTTA
This sequence comes from uncultured Thermoplasmatales archaeon, assembly GCA_964347865.1. Classification (GTDB taxonomy): domain Archaea; phylum Thermoplasmatota; class E2; order DHVEG-1; family DHVEG-1; genus JAGLML01. The sequence continues at coordinate 4,800 of CAYGAC010000017.1, read as the reverse complement.
ATTAATTTTTCACCATTTTCTCCGATTTTTTTACATCGATTGATAATATCTTCAACATACTTCGAAGCAGCGTCAAATCTATTTTCTCCATCATTTAATCTATTAATCATATACTCGATAGCGTAAAATAGATCATAAGCGGTCGGACGAGTAGCTTTTAATTTTTTTACAGAATTGTTTATATTTTCCCCTGACAGAGCAATACCATATACCGCTGCAGCTCCAATTGCCGGAGCTCCACGTACTACCATTTCTTTTATTGCATATGCGATATTATCAATAGTTTTTGCAGAAAAAATTTCGAATGTATAGGGTAATTTTCTTTGATCGATGAATTTAATAATGTTTCCTTCCAGCCAAAGAGATCTATATTCTTTTCCTTCAATCTTCATATAGATTCCTCATATGCTTTAACAATCATATCTTCAACTTCCTTTATACTAATCCCTACGAACAAAACACCAATGTTTTTAATTATTATCTTTTTACTTGATCGAAGTGTTTTTAAAACTTCTTTTGCTAATTCAAGAGTCCCGGGTGGATGATATTCTTTAGTTACAGAAAAATTGCTTAAAAATTTTCTTACTATTCCCTCTCCGCTAAATTGAATAATTACATTTACATCATCTCGTGCATGATGTATTAACCAATGGATTGGAGTATCGATACACGGATATTTTTTACCCATTGCTAATATTATATTTTTCAAAGGATCATAATCCACGATTTCAATAAAGTCTTGTTGATTTATTTTTTCAATGTTACTGTGTTTGGTATTTACCAAAATACGTTTACCATAGGTGATACTGATACAATAATTCTCAATATCTTTCATTCCCAATTTTACAAATTTTTTACCTAACCTAATAATGTCTGGTATATAAGGACAATTACTCAATTCCCTTGAAACAAAAAAGGTTTGAATTGGTGTATTAATCATCTTCTCTTTTATCATTTTATCTTTATAATGAAAATATATTTCAATAATTATTATAACAAATCTTTGAAGTGTTATTTAAATAACTTATTAATTTATAGGATTTTAAAACAGTAAAACCTAATTATCACGTCTATTTGCAGAGATAAAAAACAATTCCTTATCTACAAGTTCTAACTCACCAAAATAATGACTGTTAATATTTCTGTACTTATTGTTTAGCATAATTTGCCTCTCCCGAGCGTGTGAATCAGATTCGATTATATAACACTTTCTTTTTTATTTATTAAATAAATCATTTTATTCTCAAATTACCCTGAATTTTATATAATAAAAATCGTTTATTGTAAAAAATATGTTTAAATATTTACGTTTTAATTTTGTAGTTATAATAGTAATTGTTTTTTCAATTTTCTTTATCACAACATGCTCTGGAAATCCAATTCCAGTTTATCCAGATTTAGAACCCGTCTCTACTAATTTAAGAGATGTTAGTGGTCTCAATCTTGCCTGGATCACGTCAGTGTTCATTGTAGATTTTTTTATTAATATTCTAATTATATACGGAGGTATATTTTTGTTGAATCACTATAATTTAATCCAAAATAAATCCATATTTTATTTTTCCAAATCAACATTATTTTTATCAGTAATTATTATCAGTTTGATTGGTTTAATTTCTGAATTGGTATTTTGGACATGGATTGGAGGATTATTTATTGCATTGATATTTATATTCCTATCTTACGTGTGTGTTTCCAATTATTTACTCAGATTAAGTGTACCTAACAGTATCCGTATAGGTCTGATTGGTTTAATAATAAATATTGTTGCATGGATTGCAATCCTTTCAACATAATAACCTTTTATTCTTAAATTAATATCTGAAAATTCTATGATTTACAAACCCAAAATTTCTAATACAAAATCTTACTACCAATTTCTACAGTATGTTAAAATTGGATTTACATATCCACTCACAATATTCAGATGATGGACAAGGATCTCCTAAAAATATAATTAAATTACTACAAAAAAAAGGGCTACACGGAATGGCTATTACTGATCATAATACAGTTGAAGGTAGTCTAAAAGCTTTAAAAGTTGCACCTAAAGATTTCATTGTTATCCCCGGTGTAGAAATATCAACTAAAGATGGACACATCATCGCTTTAAATGTAAAAGAAGATATCGCTAGAAATCTTTCTATTGAAGTAACAATTGATAAAATAATAGATTTGGGTGGGCTGGCAATAGTACCTCATCTTTTTAGAAACATGTCTGGTATTAAGAAAGAAAAATTAAAAAAAATTCATACAAAAATACCCGCTCTTGAGGTATACAACAGCTGCAGTCTTCCTAAAACTAATATAAAAACAGCAAAAATAGCAAAAGATTTGAATCTTGGTGGTACAGGAGGTAGCGATTCACATGATCTTTTATATGTCGGATACGCATATACAACTGTAGATACAACTGATATGGATATTAATACCATTCTTTCTGAGATATATAAGAAAAAAACATGGGGTGAGGGAATATTAATGCCTCTAAGTTATAGACGTGATCGTATGATTAAATCCCTAAAGCAATTCTTTCATAGAGGTTTTAAAAGAATTTAAGAGACCTATTAATTAATCTTTTATTAATTATTATTTCCTATTAACTTAATTTTTACTGGAAATTATTGTGATAGATGTTATAATTAACATATGTTTGTTAACAATCGTTAAATTTATATATGATTAAATAAATATATAGTTTATATAGTAAAGGGGGAAAAAATGAAAATAAGAATGATCATTTCGCTATTTGTAATAGTAATAATGCTGGTGACTTCAGGAATGTCAATAAACGCTCTAACGACTGAAAATATAAAAGAATTTGATATTGCCAACAGTAAACCACAAAATGTAGCTAATGGGTATACTAATATAACAGTTAATGAGACATGGGATCTTTTAACTGATGCAACCACTATTGAAGTACCAATAGATGTTAGAAGAATTGATGAATGGAGAACCGACCGTATAGATACTCCATTTCCCGAACATCCAAGGTGGGTCAAAGATCTACATAAGAATGCAACTATTTTACCGAAATTCCTAGAACAATATGACGGTTGTAATGTTGTTCTTTACTGTAAAGGCGCCTATAGGAGTTTTATAGCAACCAAACTCCTTATTGCTAATAATTTCACAGGAAAAATTTACAATATGATTGGTGGAATAATGGCATGGCACGCAGCAGGACTTCCTACTACAAACGGGCATATTTATAATATTACAGCAAATGAAACATGGTACCTGTGTAACGACATATTAAATGGTAGGCAAAAACCAATAGACGTAAGAAGGAAAGATGAATGGAATGCTGGATTTATAGATACTCCATATCCAGAAAATCCTCTATGGTTTATCCTTGATGACATTAAGAATGATACTATTAGACCAATCTTTATGGAAGATCATTACGGCGAGGAACTCATCATGTACTGTAAAGGTGGTTATCGAAGTCTCATAGCAGCCTATTACCTTTATTACGATAATTTTACAGGTACACTTTACAACATGCTAGGAGGAATAACTGCATGGAATGCATCAGGACTACCATTTAGAAATGATAATCCTCCAGATGCACCTAAAATAAAAGGTCCAAGAAAAGTAAGAAAGGAGAAAGTAGTTAATTTCACATTTAATTCAACAGATCCTGATGGTGACGTTCTTCTGTACCATATAGATTGGGGCGATGGAAACGAAATGTGGACTGATGAATATAGTGCATCAGGTAAAGAAGTAAAAGCAAGTCATAATTGGACGGATAAAGGAGAGTATACCATCACAGTTTACACAAAAGATAACTACGGTAATGAAAGTGTTAATGCAACATTTAAATTACAAGTACCCAAACCATACAATTTTAACTTTAATTTATTAGAATGGTTGTTTGAACAATTTCCAAAAGTGTTCCCAATACTTAGATATATACTGAGACAATAAAGTAGCATTAAAATAATCCATCTACTGGTAAACAAGTGGAGGAAAGAAGGAAGGATCTTCTGTAGCTCTTCATATTATAAAATCCCCTATAGGTTTCCTTCCTTCTACAGTATTTTAGATGTAGATCCAGCTTGTTTAATCAATAAGTTCTCTAATAATATGCTCGAACAAAGAGATAAGATCTTCATTGTTAAGGGTGTGTTCACCTTCTTGTTTTAAATCATAATTACATTTTTCTCTTTCTTCATCTCTTTCAAAATCAATTATTACTCTGCCTTTCATTTTTTCCCATTTTTCCTATAATAAATCTAATATAAATGTTTTTAGCCAGAAGAATCTATTAGTTATTGATTACAAAAATAGATTGTTAATAGAGAAAGGATTTTCATTATAGGGTACACTATAATAGCTAAACAAAGCAACATCACTAAAATTACAAAAGGTAAACATTCAAATATCGTTGCACAATAAAGAGTACATATATTAGACATCATTATTGAGCTTTTTCTTTGTTTAATCTGTTGTATGACGCCATCTGGAGTGTGTCTTAATTGCTTTAAAGACAGAAATATTTCTTCATAATTTAATTCTTGATTATCATCAGGTTGATGAATTTGATAGATTATTAAAGACGCTAAACTCCGAAGAGACTTATCATCCATCCGTCTTATTGCATTAAATAAAGCGTCTATTGACTCTGAATCGTCATTTATTTCTGGTAAATAGATTATTAGTATCTTCTCCTTTCCCAACATACTCACAACTCAAATCCTTACTGTCCTTATCTACTGCTCTACTTGTTCTAATATTAAATAATGGAGATAGTTTTTTATCAGATTCGATACTATTATATCCAACAACAGA
>CAYGAC010000016.1:0-5081 GCA_964347865.1 uncultured Thermoplasmatales archaeon | reverse complement strand
AAAACGTAATTTCATATATAAATTATTCTACGAAAATAAAAGACACTATTGTCCGTAATTTTAAATTATTTTTAATATCTTACACAAACATGATAAACATTTAGAAATTTTTTTATTTTCTCCTTCGTTTTAATAATATAAATAATGTTATTCCAAGGATCGCAATTAAAAATCCAAATCCAGGGGTAGAGGTATCATCTTTTTCAGTAGATATACCATCACCCTCGCTTTTAACAGTTATTGAATCCTCGGTTTTACCTGAAATACTGCACTCTGTTTCAACTTTTAAAACATCCCCATCATTTGTTGAAACATCAAATGATAAAGTAAAGGTATTTGATGATGGTTGACTTGTATAATCTTCTTCGATTATTGTAACTCCATTTTTGTATATTTCAACCTTTTCAATGTAATGAGTATTTGTATCATCAGTAATATGAGAGATTGTTATATTTAATTTCTGATTATCAAAGTCATATTTTAAATCAACATTACTTGCTGGATGTCCTGATACGCAATATGAATTAACAACTAATCCTAAAATAAACAATATTATTATCATAATTTTTTTTTGCTTCATTTTTTTTCTCCTATTAATGTTACATTCTCTTTGAGATTAATATTTTTTGTATTACCGAATTATATTTAACTACTTTGGAGAGTTTAGATGTATATTGAAATACCTAATATACTATGAATAACACCTAAAAGAATTGAAAGATATGCTAAACGATAATGCCATTGGATGGAATATTTTATTTTTCCTTTTCTTTTCAATACAGCTAGGGTAGCAGTTGTTATGAACATTAATATTGTAATGATGCCAAGGTAGATAATAAATGGAATCCCAAAAATCATGTAATATGTGATTTCCTGGAACATTAATTAACCTTCTAAATTATTTGGTATATAATAAAAAAATTAGATATATTGATTTCTATTTTCATCAATTATATCAATTTGAGGTGAATATAATAATTGAAGATATGATTATTCCATTTATCACAATTGCTTTTGCAGAATTAGGGGATAAAACACAAATTTCGATTTTGCTATTATCGTCAAAAACTAAAAAACATTTACAACTTCTAATGGGAGCAATACTTGCTTTTGCAATAGTGGATGGAGTTGCAATTATCGCAGGTACATGGATTACAACAATTATACCAATTAATTATCTAAAAATAATATCTGCAATTGTATTCATAATAATTGGAATTTTAATGTTAATCAGTAAAGATGACGGGGAAAAAGAAACTAAACATAAAAATCCATTTATCGCGGCGTTTTTAATAATAATGCTTACTGAATGGGGAGATAAAACTCAGATTGCTGCTGCAATTTTTGCCACTCAATACAATGCAATATTTGTTTTTATTGGAACAATGACTGCTTTACTAATACTTTCAATGATTGCAATATTTTTCGGTAAGATTATTTCCAAAAGAATGAATAAAAAAATCATAAACAAGATAGCAGGAATTATTTTTATAATACTTGGAATAACCTTTGTTATATTATAAAATCAAATATTTTAATAATTAAATCACTAACATATTTTTTTATGGTAAAACCGAGTTCAAATTCCCTCTCTATATTATAGTTTTAAAAAATTAATTTATCAAATAAAATAGGAGGATTTTAACCGAATATCTCCCTTAAGATATATAATTCTTAATCCCTTAAATTTAAATAATCTTAACTAATATTCCATAACTTATTATAAGGGTATTAAAATGAAAAATGAGAATTCAATTCTTTATGTGCAAACGAGTGATACGCCTGAGAGACAGTATTCTCCATTGGTTTTAGCGCAAACTGCAAAAATGATGGATATCGATGCAAAAGTGTACTATCTCGGGCAAGGTCTTCGTATACTTCGTCCTGGAGTTGCTGAAAAGATCAAACTTGGTAGTTTTCCAAGTGTCGCAGAAATGATCAAAAAAACCATGGATATGGGTATAGAAATCTATGTATGTGAAGCTTCTAAGCAGATGCTTGGTTGGGAAAAAGTTGAATTAATATCTGGCGTAAAGATTGTAGGTGCTGCAACTTTAAATGATCTTGTATTGGAATATGGTTCCACAATGTGGTTTTAAAAAAAGATGAGTTTTATTGAGTCCGTGGAAAATAACGCGAAGATTCTCGACGAGAAAAGTGACGAGAATCGGCGAATAAATGAATCCATCATAACCGCTAGATCGTAGCCAAATATTAAAAAGAAAAAAAAGAATTTACTACTTTAGTTATATTATTCTTCTACAAAATGTGCTGTAATTGTGAACGATGTTTCTTCAGGTTTCAAGAAACCAAATGGAAAACCTCTCCCTTGAAGAATAATCGACATGGTAACATTTTCCTGTCCATTAATTGGAGGCTCATTGTAATTTCGTGCAATATCAGATATGTTCCAAGGGCCAACAACTTCACCACGTACGAAATTGATCCCAAAGGCTGCCCATATCGGTGAGTCGTCTGTACTGATCTTTGCATAGGTAAATGCACCACGTAAGAACAATAACTTTTGTTCAGATGTTATATTTAATCCTACTGTAAAATTTAATGTATAGTTTTCATTAACTACTGGAAATGTGTAATTTTTTTCATTAGGATGTTTAAATCCGACTTCTGTGGAAAATCTACTAATATTAAAGAATATTTCTCCCAAATAATTAGTATAATTATCACTACTTGCTTTACTCTTTATTGGAATGCTGCTTTTATCGACCACGTTTGCATTTGAAGGAATAACACTAATCCCAATGAATAAAAGTATTATCCCAAAAATCAATCCTTTTTTTATAGAATCATTTTTCATGATATTTTTCCTCCTAAATTTTGTAATATATACAATAATATAATACAATATAAATTTAACTATGTAAATTGTAAAGTCTTTAACAGAACAATTGTTAGTGGACAGATCTCATCTCAACATTACTATAATGTTATAGATTCTTCTGGCTAAAAACAACATTGGCAGGGGTTATTTTATTGATTTCATTTCCCAAACATTAAATTAATCATTGAAAAAAAGAGATAAGTAAAAGGAATTTTCTACTTTGCTATGGAGAAGATAAAAAACTGCACTCCTTTTGCCTCTACCTCGATAATATCTACTTCTACACTGATTGTGATACCGCCAAGACCAAAAAACATTCCCGTTGAAACAGTTTTTGATTTCCCTGCTTCAATATCGATAAGACCATCGTTTGTTTTATTTATCGCTCCTAGGATACCACCTTCCACATGGATCTGCCATTCAATGGAAAAGATATTAACAGGATTATTATTTGTAATCACTACATTTATCCCAAAGCCACCCCTGATGTCAATTTCTAAATCAGGGGTCTCATTACTTTTTGTAAATACATAAGCTGAACCAGAATTTTCTCCATTTACGGAATCACCAATAGCGCTTATCAGAGCAGTACAATTATCAAGAGAGACAATTAAGCCAAACAAATCTTTTGCTGCCCCATCTGAAGCAAGGAGCTTTGCCTTTTGTTTCCAGATTGTTCCAGAGCGAGTGAACACATACGCCGACCCTGAATTGTCTCCATTATCATCATCATACTCTGCTCCAATGAGAGCAGTGTCGCCATCAAGAGAAACAGAACACCCAAAATGATCTTCTGGTGCTCCATCTGAAGCGAGGAGTTTTGCTTCTTGAATCCAGGTAGTTCCAGAGCGAGTGAACACATACGATGACCCAGCATAGTATCCATTATCATCATCATACTCTGCTCCAATGAGAGCAGTGTCGCCATCAAGAGAAACAGAACACCCAAACACAGCTTCCAGGGTTCCGTCTGAAGCGAGGAGTTTTGCTTCTTGGTGCCAAGTGGTACCGGTGCGAGTGAATATGTATGCAGATCCTGAATCTGCTCCATTGTCATCGTCATAGCATGCTCCCACAAGAGCAGTGTCGCCATCAAGGGAAACAGACCAACCGAAATAATCCCCCATCGTTCCATCGGAGGCGAGGAGTTTTGCTTCTTGAGTCCAAGTAGTTCCAGAGCGAGTGAACACATACACCGATCCAGAATTTAATCCCTTATCATCATCAAAATATACTCCGATGAGTGCAGTGTCTCCATCAAGTGAAATTGAAGCACCAAAATAGTCATTAGGCGCTCCATCTGAAGCAAGAAGCTTTGCCTCTTGGATCCACGTAGTTCCAATTCGGGTGAATATGTATGCAGATCCTGAATTTTCTCCTTTGTCGTCATTCCAATGCGCTCCCACAAGAGCGGTATCGTCATCAAGGGAAACTGAAACGCCAAATGCGTCATCATAGGTTCCATCAGAGGCAAGAAGCTTAGCTTCCTGGGTCCAATTAGTTCCAGTACGTCTGAACACGTATGCTGATCCGGAATCCGCTCCGTTATCATCATCAAAAAGTGCTCCAATGAGTGCAGTATCACTATCGAAGGAGGCAGAACATCCAAATACATCTTCTGTTGCTCCGTCTGAAGCAATTAGTTTTTGTACCTCGTTCCAACCAAAGTGTGTACACTTTTGAGGGGTGTTTAAAAACAGTAAATGTTTTTCAGCATTATTTATCGCATCTTGAATATTGGAACAGTTACCAGGATCATCACCTTCCACATAAAGCGTAATTCCATTTAAATTCGAATTAGAAGTAAATCGTTTTAATTCGCTTCCAGAAATAGATGAAACAATCGTACTTATTAAAAGCATACAAATAAGGGTGCCAACAATTTTCTTTTTCATTATAATCCTCCTTTTATATTCTAATGCGTGGTATAATATTTAAATTCTATCCCTTATCTGGTACATTAAGGATAAAATCTAAATACCAAAACATCTATGAGAATATGGGGAAAGAATATGAACAAAAAGATACTTATCGGCAGTATTATAGCAATATGTATCTTGATTGGTGTATTATTCACCTCTGTCGTTGGATATAGAAATATAGATTCTGATGTGGACGCGTCACCACTGTTCAACATAAGAACCAGTAGGGCGATAGATGAAGAGAGTAGCGATTTGAGTTGTAAGTATGTTGGGAAGGGGGAAGAAAATATTTTATTTATTCCAAAACGGGATAACAC
>CAYGAC010000015.1:0-90390 GCA_964347865.1 uncultured Thermoplasmatales archaeon | reverse complement strand
ATAATGGAGATAGTTTTTTATCAGATTCGATACTATTATATCCAACAACAGAGGTGAATGATACACCAATCAAGATGGCAACTGCTATGATACTGCCGATGAGTATCTTGTTATTCATTATTCTTTCCTCAAATTCTCAATTATTACCAAGGTTCTGGAATATTATTCCTAACATAAACATCTTTGGCAATTCCAAAATAATGATTGCCAAGATTTATCCCTTTGAAACCTTTAACACCAATACAATAAAAAATTGATACATCTGGGTCATAAAATGAAAAGTCATATATAAAATCTAAATGACCATAAAATGAACCACTATATTCTTCTTTACCTTCAAAACTAATAATTGTTATATGACCTTCTGCTGGTATTTTTTCATCTAAAATATATCTATCATAAATTACAGTCCCAAATAAAATCCAACTTCCAAAATGAATAGGAACCCATATTATTTCTCGATATAATCTCCATAAAATATTACCTAAACTGCGTCTATTTGATAATTCATAAAAAAATACTCCAATTCGTTCTAAATTTGATGTGTTAGTTGATTTACCATAAATTAAATATGAATTCTTATCATTATTAGATATTCTTAATATTTTACGAACATCATCAATATTAAAACTTCCAAGCAATTCATATTTGTCCAGTTCCACAACTGCATCATTAAATATCTTCTTTGTTTCCTCTCTTGAATCAGTAGTATTCAATTTATTTCTAATATTTTCAAATATTCTGTCTACTTCCTCTGCTTCTTCCTTGGTTAATTGAACCGTATACTTTCCACCACCAAGTCCACATATCTCTGTGGTAATCTCAACCAGTTCACTCTCTTTGCTTACATTGGCATTGATAGATGGTGCACAAGCAAGTCCAAGGAAAAGAACGATTACTCCAACAACAAGTAGTTTCTTCATATCACACCTCTATGTCGAAGGGTTCTTTTGCAGGATACCAATCGAAGTTAATCCAAGGAATTAAATGGAAAGGTCCTCTAATTCCAATAATAGGTCTTGGAAGATGTCTAAGGCCCCCCCAATAATTATGATTCCAATTATTTGAAAAAATGATGTTTGGACGAATATAATAAAACGATACATATGGATTGGTGGTATCCAGATTATTATAATTGAAAATATTGAAGTAAGAAACATAAAGATATATACCACAGCTTAAGAAAACATTCTTTACAATATTGTTTTCATTTGAATTTATACAATATATATCTACATCATTATTATGGAAATTATTGCAGACAATATTGGTGAAATTAGACTCATTAATAATTATTCCAAAATCCAATTCAGAGGGAGATTGATGTTCTTTATGGTCAAAGATTTCATTATAACAGATTTTGTTATTATTTGATTTTGTAAGTTGTATCCCTACATCTCCCAATGATACAGAATTATTATGAATTTCGTTCAGGTTAGAGTACTTCAAACAGATACCGCCAAAATAAATTATGTTGGAATAAATCTCATTTCCATCTGAATTATAGATGGCTATGCCCTGTCCTCCCATGACTATAATATTATTGTAGATTTTGTTGTTGTTTGAATAGTTCATATATATACCATAATACCCGCAATCTTCTAAATAAAATCCACATACTACTACATTATCAACAATAATAGTGACACCGATACTATCACTATTAATCCAAGGTCTATGGTTATCTTCTCCCATCAGAGTGATTACCTTATTTATAACCACATCTTCTCTGTAATAACCGTTATACACAAACACCGTATCCCCATCAGATGCATTGTCAATTGCATCCTGTATTTTCGTATAGTTACCTGGACCTGAACCACCAACATAGAGTGTTTTACCATTAGAAATAGTGTTAGATTGCTCTACCACATTAAACCCAGTAGATGACGATATACTCATCCCTATAAACAGAAGGATAATGCCTATTGCAAGGATTCTTTTCATTCTTCCCCCTAAATTGGTATCGTAAGGTTTTTTCCAATTCCAAAAATGAATCCTACCCTTGATAATCGGGGTCTGAATATACGATAATAGTTTCCTTCTAATGTTATCCATTTGAGCAAATGTCCACCACCCAATCTATGAGTAGGTCCTATGCTAACCCAAATGTGAAATATAGCGAAAAACGAATTATTGTTAACTTTTGGAAAAATTGCAAATGCCATAAAAAACTCTCTACCAAAAATACTTGTTGGTTCTGGTTCAGCATTGATATTAGGGATAATTGCCAAACAAATCAAAGATAGAACAATACCAACTGCTAATTTTTTATTCTTTTTCATAATCTTCCCCCATCAATTATAATGCAGAACTGATATATTTGTTTAACTGTTACGAAAATTTATATATTACCACGTGTATGGGAAAATGTATTAGGGAGGATTAAAATGAATCTAACAATTAGAAGAAGTGTGGTTTTAGGTAGTATAACCCTATTAATGCTCGTATCATTTCCAACAACGACTTGTACAGTTAATAAATCAACAGAGATTGTTGAGCCCTTGGATGACAGACCAGAGATAAATGTTACTCTTCCTGATGCACATCTGTATTATCACGCATTAAAATTTAGATATGCAGATGTCGAATTTAATGACACAGAAACAGTTATCGACATAAATCTATCAGGTATTACATCTGAATATGTGAAACTAGGTTTTATACAAAAAGTCTACCTTCATGTTCAAAATCAAATAATACCTATTTGGGCTATATGGTCTTGTTTTCTTACTAATGATGATGGTTATAGGGAAGCTATGGCATTAGCATATGGAGTTGGATTAATTCATAATTGGCAAGTAAATATGACTAATAAATGGAATAATTGGAATGTATCACATGAAGGTATTTTATTGATTAATATTGGCCTTGTTGGTGCACCCCCATGGTTACCACTTCTTCATTGGCCTCATATTGCCTTTGATTTAGGTTATCTTATGGGTAATCATCCAATTCCATTATTAAAATTATTTGGGGGAATTGCTACCTATCAAGCTAATATCCATACATAAAAGTCAATAAAACAATATAGGAGTGTAATAGATAATGAATAAGAAAATAAAGAAAACAATTACAATTCTTGTATCACTACTATTTTTAACCACGATACCATCTATAGTAGGGTTAAATTCTGATTCAGAAGATATTGAACCTTGTTTGGATATTACAAGGGTTTTTCTAAGAGGATTTATTATAATACCACATCGCCATCCAGATAAAATATTCAATTTTTTTGCAGTACGACTTTTTTATATTGAATTCAATCCAACAGAAAGAACGAAAGGATGGATAACGTTAAAGTGGGTAACAATTAAAAATCCAGGATATATTTATATCGAACCAAAATATGAATTTGGATTCGGATTGTTTTCGTTAGCATATCTAGTTGGATTCTACGAAGGGGGATTAGTAATTGGAAGATAATATGAAAAAGAAAGTAATTGCAATCCTTGTATCTATGCTCTTTATCGCTATGATTCCCTCTACAATAGGAGATGATTGTGAACCTGAACAAGAAGACAAGATTATTTTTATGAGAGGGTTAATTTTCCATTTCCATAAGTTATATAAAGGTGATTTTCCCACTATTTTTGTTGCAATTCACCTTGTTGTTTGGTATAACACCTCTGAAGGAATTATTCGTGAAGTATATTGGTTCGAACCGTTACATTTTAAGTTACCATATTTGGGACGTATGTATGAAGTTGGACTTGGTCTTTTCACATTTTATTTTGTTTTCTTTCGAGGTGGATTAGAACCATTAGAATAATTGTATATTTGTTGATGTAGGGAGGTTATAGATGATTAGGAAAGGTATTGCCCTGACTGTTGTACTCTTGTTTTTTGGGATGACTATCAGCCCGTCATCTGGTATTATAATAGAACAAGTATCTGAATCTACATCATCTGGTAAGACCTTATACGTTGGAGGCAGTGGACCAGGAAATTATACAAGCATTCAAGATGCTATTGATAACTCATCAGACGGGGATACTGTTTTTGTGTACAATGGAATATATTATGAATATAAAATTGGTATAGAGCATTCTATTAATCTCACAGGGGAGAATAAGTATAATACAATAATTAATGGTTGTGGAGCAATAGATGTATTACGTGTATTTGTTGATGGGGTGAATATCAGTGGTTTTACTATTACAAATGCTGATATTGAATGGGAGGGCGTTTATATAAGTGCAAACTATAGCACAATAACAAATAACATCATAACGAACAACGGCATAGGAATAACAATTAACTATTCAAGCTCCCATAGTAATATTATTACTGGCAATATCATCTCCAATAATTATGATTATGGTATATTGATTTCTTATTCAAGCAACAACATCATTTATCATAATGACTTTATTAATAACACCTTTATGAACGCTTGTGATATGGGGAGTAACACGTGGGATGATGGATATCCCTCTGGTGGTAATTTCTGGGATGATTACACAGGAAACGATAGTGATGGTGATGGTGTAGGGGATACACCATATCCCATACCTTGCGGTAATAGTGAGGATAGATATCCTTTAATGGAACCGTATTTCAACGACACTTCACCACCAGTTACCACTCATTCTTTAAATCCTCCAGAGCCAGATGGTGACAATGGTTGGTATGTGAGTGATGTAGAAGTTACTTTGAATGCAACAGATAATGAATCTGGAGTTAAAGAAATAAGATACAGAGAAGATGGTAGTAGCTGGGAGATAGTTCCAGGTGATAATTGGATATTCGTAATTGGTCTTTATGACGGAAATGATATACTAATTGAATACTATGCAATAGATAATGTTGGAAATGAAGAGGATATCAAATCATTTTCTATTGATATGGACCAGACAGTTCCAAATATTGATTATGTCAAAGGTTTGGTATTTTGGAAAGATGGTACATATTACATTAGGTGTACTTGCTGGGGTGAGGATGAAACAAGTGGCATGGACAGAGTGGAGATGTACATCGAAGATTGGCATTTTGAAACCATTAATGAGAGTGGACCAATCTATAATTTTACATTCGAATATTTTGAGGGATTTCGATGGCATGACCTTTATTTCTATTACTACGACATAGCAGGAAATTGTATTTATGATTATTTTGGTCCTAGACCCAATATAAATGATACGAAAGTCTCTCTCTTTGGATTAATATTCAATCCAGTCATATCTGAACAGAATGTCACATTTTTTGCTCTATTGGTTAGGGAGAAAGACATTGATTATGATAGTTGGGCTATTAGAATACTTTTTTTAAAACGTGTAACTTATCCAAACAACTATCAGGGGAAGATTGGTAAATACTTTATCAATGCTGACTTTTGGTATATACCAGATGATTAGAGAATCAACTTATTAGATGATACATGACTAGATACTGTTCAATCTGTGGTGATGAATTACAGCCAGATACAATATCTTTATTAACCAATAATTCGATTATATTTATCAAGAAGGGGTCATTAATTTTAGAAGAGTGTCTTTTCGTTCTTCTTTCCCCCGACCCCTTTTCAATTTATGTATAAATATTGAGAATATCAACAAAAAAATTAGATTGTTTGAAAAAACTGTTTTATTAGATTGATAGAATCAACAAGAAACTGGGGATTTAGGAGTATTTTGATTGTCAATCCTATTACTATGGTTAATATCACTATCTTGCCGATTGTGATAAAACCAAATCTCCCGGAACGTAACGGAAGTTGTGTCCCATTGGAATAATTATTAATGATGTTCTGATAAATAGGGTTACCATCGCTCTGTGTCCCTTTCTCTAGTGATTGTGAGGTATGTTGATTCTTATTTCCGCTCAACCATCTGTGGAGGTCCTCACCAAGCCACTTTAATCCTTGTTCCCATCGTTGCATCTCATTCCTCCTCTACATATACATAGCTAACTATCTCGGGGTAATTGCTATTATACAAGACAAAATCAACCCCTTCCTCTGGGCACTCTAGCCACTGGGGAATTACTTCGAGTAGCTCTACCGCCTTTTCTCTCAATAAATCTTCTTATCTTATCTTCCACCATTTTTATCCCATATTAATTATATATAATTCCCTCCTAATAAATTTTATTTTTTAAACATGGTTAACTATAATTAAAAGGTTTTTTAAAATAAAAAATATACTGGAATTATAGATGAGTAATTACGATAGTACAATTTCAACATTAGATGTACCTTATTTCGAGCAATCCAGAGCTGGAACATGTGGTCCTGCAGCTTTGATGATGGTTATGAAGTTTTGGGATAATTCAATAATGCTTACAAGGGAGTTAGAAAATCAATTATGGATGAAGAGTAATCCATTTATCTTCTTTGGAGGGACATTACAATTTGGACTAGCAAGAACTGCAGTGAAAATGGGTTTTCAATCCAAAATATTTCAGAAGGATAGTTTTTCAAATTATAAATCAAATTTACCATTCTTATATGATTTGATAGAAAAAACTATGTCTTATGGTGCTCGTCATGAAAAAGTTCCAATTATTTATGGGAAGGATATAATAGATATTATTTCTGATTCATTAAATAATAAAATCCCACCAATTGTATTTTTAAATCTTTTACCGATTTTAGATGAGAATGTATTACATTGGCTTGTTGTAACAGGTATGCACGAACAGTATGTTTATGTGAATGATCCATATGTACCTCGAGGATCTAAAATAAAAAAAAATTATCCAATTAAATTAGAGATTTTTAAAAAAGCGATATCTACAGACACATTAGGTAATCTTCATATGCCCCCTTGTATATTATTAGTTTATAAATAATAATTATTTTATATCAGATTCTAATGATAAGTTAAATATTGCAGAAAAATTTAAATTATCAACCAATATTATAATTTTATTAGATTTATAATAATGAGGATAGAATCTATTCTTAACAATAATTTTAATAATGAGAACGTTCATTCGATAGATATCAACATTAGGGGGTAATAAAATTGATAAAAAGAAAAAAATATAATATTAATTTAAAGGTTTCTATACTAGCATCTATTATTATTCTAGCATCTTGTGCAAATTTTGTATTAGCACAATCTTCACAATCAACTGGAGAAGATGATGCCTATTTTGTTTTAGAGCAGCTATCTATTGATGCAGATGAAGTTCTGGTTTATGTTTGGGGTCCAGTTTATAAGGGAGAAAAAATATATTCAACAAAAGAACATCTCTTAGATGCTCCTGAAACCGGATATGTAGTTTACATTGATCTCTACCCAAAAGCAAATCTATTCCATCCTGTCAAATTTGTTTTTCTTTTAGAATCTACACAAGAACTAATAGTAAAAGACGCAATGAGTCCACCCTTAAATTTTGCTGATTATACAATTATTAAAACAAAAATCGGAGAATTATTTATTTCAGTAAAAAACCGAAGACCTAGTATTCCAGAAGAACCAACTCGCTCTAATATGAATCCATCATCTGATCCTCGATATGCTGTTCTCATGAATGGTGGACATAGCCAAGGGAGTAATCATGTACGATATTGGAATGATTTATCGAATATCTATGTTGCCCTAAATTATGAATATGGATTTCCTGATGAGAATATTATTGTTTTATGTTCAGATGGATTAAATCCTGCACCTGATCAATCTAATGGCCAAAATTCAGATCCTGATTTAGATGGTGATGGGGATGATGATATCATGTATTCATGTGTACTTTCAAATGTTGATCAGGTTTTTGCTGATCTTGCAAAAAACTTAACTAAAAATAATGAGTTGTTTATCTTCCAAACCGATCATGGAAGCAGTAATGGTGGATGGAATACTCTTTTTAATCTTTGGAATGCTGAGGAATTAACAGACGCTCATTTTGCAGATCTTTTAGAAAATATATCTGTTAATGAGGTTGTTTGTACCTTTGAACCATGTTATTCAGGAGGATTTTTAGATGATGTAGTTGTCCCACCAGGTCCAGTTGTTGCATCTTCAGCATGTCGTCATGATGAATTATCATGGGCTATGAGTAATCTATTATATGATGAATATGTGTTTCATTGGACAGCTGCGGTTAAAGGAGAAGATGCTTTTGGTGAACCCGTTGATGCAGATTATAATGAAGATGGTATCATTACCATGGATGAAGCTTTTATTTATGCTGAATTACATGATGCGCAACCCGAAAATCCTCAGTATGGAGATTATCCAGAAAATATAGGAGAAAATATCTCCCTTAATATCAGTAATTTACCACCGAAGGATCCATTAAAACCCGATGGACCAAAAGAAGGTTTGACTAAAGTTGAATACTCATTTTCCACTAATACATCTGATCCTGAAGGAGAACAAATCTATTATATGTTTGATTGGGGAGACCAAACAACTAGTGATTGGTTGGGACCATATGAATCTGGAGATTATGTATTTGAAACTCATGCTTGGAATAGTTCTGGAGATTTCAATATTACGGTAAAAGCAAAGGATATAAACGAAGGAGAAAGTGATTGGTCAGAACCTCATACGATCCATATATTAAAAGAGCCACATATGAAAATTGGAAGAGTTCTTGGAGGAATTTTTAAGGTAACAGCAACAATAAAAAATATTGGTGAACTTGAAGCAACAAATGTACAATGGAGTATTACAATTGATGGTGGAATTATACTTCATGGTAAGAGAACAACAGGGACAATACCAAATATCCCACCCAGAAGTAATGCCACGGTAAACTCAAAACTAATCCTAGGCTTTGGGGATATAAAAATCACAACGATAGCTGAAATTGAAGAAAACATAGATGAAAAAACAAACAATGGATTTGCTTATATATTGTTTATCCAAATTAATCCAAGTGGTTAACTATCCGTAATTACATTTTATGATAAAAATAGTATCATTTGATTTAGATGGAACACTAATTAAAAGTACCTATGCAGACTTGGTATGGTTGGAAGGTTTACCAAAAATTTACGCACAAGAAAAAAAAGTTAGCTTTGGATATGCAAAACGATATCTTCAAAATGAATATGATAAGATTGGTAATAATAAAGTTGAATGGTATGATATCGAATTTTGGTTTCAACATTATCATTTACATTACAGCTGGAGAAAATTACTGGAAAACTACAAATATGCTATTGAAACATATCCAGAAGTTATAGATGTTTTAAAAAGATTATATAAAAGATATAATCTAATAATTATTTCAAATGCTAAAAAAGAATTTATTGAAATAGAACTAAGAGAAATGAAATTAAAAAAATACTTTACTAATATTTTTTCTTCAATATCTGATTTTCATAAAGTGAAAAAAGTAACTGATTTTTACTCCATGACATGTGATAAATTAGAGGTTAGTCCTACAGAATTGGCACATATGGGAGATAACAGGGAATTTGATTATACAATACCAAAAAATCTAGGAATACTATCATTGTTTCTTGATAGGGAAAAAATAAACAGAGGAGAATTTATAGTTCATGATCTCAAAGAATTTGAAAAAAAAATTATTAAAATACCATAGATAGGATTTCTGACGCTTTTTTATTAATAACAACATCAGCTAAATCATCTAATGGTGTTGGATCTAAATTAACAATAATCAACACAGCACCATTTTCTTTTGCAATTATTGGTACTTGTGCTGCAGGATACACAACGAGAGAGCTTCCTAGTACAAGAAATGTATCACAGTATTTTGCAGCAAGTATAGCCATTTCAAGCTGATGCTGAGGTAAAGATTCACCAAACAATACTACATTTGGTTTTAAATTCCCTCCGCAAGAACATCTTGGTGGTAACTCGGTTTTTAACTTTTTATAAACATCATCCATATTGTACGTTTTTTCACAACGCATGCATATGATTTTTCTTGAATTACCGTGCAGCTCAATTACATTTGATTGACCTGCTTTTTGGTGTAAACCATCGATATTCTGGGTTATCACTCTGTATAATTTCCTCTGTTTTTCTAATTTCACTAAATTTAAATGTCCGTCGTTAGGTTTTGCTTTTTTTAATATTGGGTATCTTTCATCTCTGAAAAAATTCCAATAATATGTTGAGTCACGGAGAAAATAGTTGATATCTGCTTAGGTTGAAGGATCGTATTTTGACCAAAGTCCTCCTGCACCACGATAGGTTGAGATACCACTTTCAGACGAGAATCCTGCACCTGTAAAAGCTACAATTTTCTTAGAATTTTTTACAATTTCCTTTAATTTTGAGATGTTCTCATCCATATCTTATACTCTAATAAAAGCATTGTATTTTTTTTCATCGCCTATTGTAGTAATAGGGCCATGTCCTGTGTAAACTATAGTGTCATCTGGTAAATTGTAGAGACAATTTTTTATAGACTGAGATAAATCCTCAAATGAACCCTTCCAAAAATCAGTTCTTCCAATACTCCCTTGAAAAAGAGTATCACCACTAAATACCATACGATCATATAGGTAGCTAACACCACCAGGTGAATGTCCAGGTGTATGGAGA
This sequence comes from uncultured Thermoplasmatales archaeon, assembly GCA_964347865.1. GTDB lineage: Archaea > Thermoplasmatota > E2 > DHVEG-1 > DHVEG-1 > JAGLML01. Next base: position 79,921 of record CAYGAC010000015.1, on the reverse strand, counting down.
ACAGTTAATTCAATATTGCCAAATTTTATTTTATCTCCATTTTTTATAAACCGATCTGGTTTTGGTGGTTGTTCAATTGTGACTCCCCAGCGATTTGCTGTATCTTTTCCCTCCTCAACAAAAAAGAAATCTCCTTCGTGAGATAGAAACTCTGCTTTGAGATCTCGTTTAAGTGGTGCAACCGCTCCTACATGATCAAAATGACCGTGTGTTGCTAGAATATATTTAATTTTGATTCTAAGTTCTTTTACTTTTTTTAAAATAACCTCCGAATCGTCTCCGGGATCAATAATTACACCTTGTTTCAGTTCATTATCCCATACAATATAGCAGTTTGAAAATAATGGACCAACAATCAACGGTTCTACTATCGGTTTAGAAGAGGTCATCGAGTTCATCACCTTCCCCATCACCTTCTGGCATCTTACCAAATTGCTGAAGGAACTGTTGTATCAATTCACTTTCTCGTTTAGTATACAGAGGATCAGGTTCAAACCAGAAATATCTTGCCTTAGTTTCAGAATTCAATTTATCCTTTAGATCAGCTCGTATGTTTTGAGTTCCTTTTATTACGATTATTGTTTTATTTCCATCCCTCAATTGGTAAACACCTTCGACTGCTGGTACCTCTGCTACATTATCGTCATTTAATTCCAACCATTTGTCAGGGGGTAAGGTAACAGGTAAAATGTTTAAACGTAGGTCACACCTCAAACACCGCACAGCTTCTTGTTTAGCTTGTTTTTCATTATAACAATTTTCTACCATTTCAAAATTTTCTTTTCTAACCGTTGGACTTGTTTTTGGAACATCGACACGCTTCATATTAGCAAAATCCTCTTGATGACCGATAAAAGGATCAGGTTCAAATGATTCAGCAAATGTTGGATATATATTTCCATCACCACCTAGATATTTATCAATAGCTGAAGCAGCAGATGCTCCATCAGTAATTGCTTCTATAACCGAGGTAGCTCCTCTTGCAATTTCCCCTCCAGCAAACATTCCTTGGATATTTGTTTGCATATTTTCGTTAATCACCACACTCTCATTTTGAATATTTACCTCTTGAATCCAAGAAAGATCGGGACTTTGTCCTATTGCTATTATTACCTTATCTGCTTCAATCTTTTTCATTTCGCAATCATCAAAAGTAGGAGCAAACTTACCCTTATTATCAAAAACCTTGATGCACTTCATTAGTTCAACACCTGTAATCCTTTTATTTTCTTCTAAAATTTTATTAGGACCCCAAGATGGATGAATTATTACTCCTTCATCTCTCGCATCTTTAATTTCCCAATCATGAGCAGGCATCTCTTCATCACATTCTAAACAAGCAAGCTGAACTTTTGTCGAACCTAAACGAAGAGCAGTTCGTGCCACGTCTATTGCCACGTTGCCCCCTCCAATTACCAATAATCGATTTTGTAAGGATGTTATCTTTTTCTTTTTTACATCCCTGAGAAAATCTAATCCCCATTCCACATCTTTTAGTTTAGATCCTTCTAAAGGTATTTTTTTACTAAAACATGCTCCACTAGCTAGAAATATAGCTTGAAAATCCTTTTGAATATCTGTTAATTTTATATCGTTTCCAACGGTGGTATTGGTTTTAAATTCTATATTCAAATCTTCTAATTTTTTTAATTCATCCTCCAATATGTTTTGAGGAAGTCGATAATCAGGTATAGCATATCTAAGCATACCACCTATCTTGTCAGCAGCTTCAAAAACAGTAATACTATGTCCAGCTAATGCAAGATAATATGCAGCTGAAAGACCTGCCGGTCCACTCCCGACAATAGCAACCTTTTTTCCTGTAGATTTTTTTTCTCTGATTTTCAATGAAACTTGTTCATTATCCGTTGCAAACCATTTTAATGCACATATAGCCACCGGTTGATTAAGTTCCTTTCTCCTACATACATCCTCACATGGATGAAAACAAACACGTCCTATAATTCCAGGAAATGGTATCCTTTCTTGAATCACAGCAACTGCTTCACTATACTTTCCTTCATAAACGTTACTTATATACCTTGGTACATCTACACCTGCAGGGCAGCTGGCAATACACGGAACCAGAGTTTCTTCTTTTTCCCCTTGAGGCAAGTCCTTATCAGCGAGTGCTCCTGTAGGACAAACCTCAACACATGCTCCACAGAATCTACAATCTGATTTGTTATACATGATACTTTTAGTTGGACCAACTATTATCTTTTCTTTATCAAATACAAATCCTATGGCATCTATACCCCGAAGTTCACGACAGGCTCTGACACATCTTAAACAGGATACACAAAGATTATCATCTCGTTCAAAAAGCGGCTCATTTTTGTGCTTAGGAAGATTCTTAAATACATACTTGGTCAATTCTTGTTTAATACCAATGTATTGTGCAATCTTTTGTAGTTCACAATAACCAAGAAGGGGACAACATCGCTCGTCCTCAGGAACGTTTGTTGAACATTGTGTTCTTGGACATCCCTCCTGTTGAGCACATTGAAGGCATGCATGAGGGTGTTCTCTTAATATTTCAACAAGGTTATTTTTTCGAGCTTCCTTTATTGCATCAGTCTCCGAATTTATCTCCATTCCCTCTTCTATAACAGTATCGCAAGAAGTTTTCAGATCCTTATGTCCTTTTATTTCAACAAGACAAAGACGGCAACCTGCAAATCCTACTTTAGGTCCTGACCTATCATCATGATATTCTCCATCTTCTCTATATACTACCTCAACTGGTTTTTGGCCATGTGAACTCCCTAAAGTAGGATGGTAACAAAGACGTGGAATATATATGTCATTTAGTTGAGCTGCTTCTAAAACAGTCATACCTTTCTCTGCTTCCACTTTGTTACCATTGATTTTAATAGTAATGCCCATATAACTCCTCATTTTTCAAATAAAAGGAAAGGTTTTATTTTCCATATCATCTTACCATGAATGGGAGATTGCTTCTTGCATACATGCAGCCATACATGGTAAAGGTGGTCTATTAGACGTCGGTTTACAAGGTGCACAGGTGTATTTTATTTTTTTTCTCTCTTTTTCAGTGACAAATGCTACCTCTTCATCAGAAAGAGGATCGTTCTCATCAGGACCAACATCAAGAACTCCATAAGGACATGCTGTAATACAATCTCTACATCCATTGCATTTATCGGTATCTATTGCTATGAAGTAATCACCAGAACCATCCTTATATCCATAATTTGCTATCATAGAAATTCTCCTAAACTATTTTTTACCCTTTTCTACTAATGCTTTTGCAAAGAGGGCAGCACCAATAGCACCAGCAAGCTGTGTATCATATTTAGTCGTCTTCATAATAGGAACACCAACTTCTTTTTCCAATCTTGTTACAACACCTTTGTTCTTTGCTATACCTCCAGTTATGGCAAAGTCCTCCTTGACACCTATTCTTTCAAGGAGGGTCATTATCCTATGAGCCATCGCAGAACAATAAGCAGCTAATACCATATTTTTTGGCCAACCTTCCCTAAGAAGACCAGTAGCTTCAGTTTTTGCATATACGACGCAAGTACTGCTAACTGGTTGGGGTTCCTTCTCTATATCCAAAGAAAGATCTCCAACATCATTGATTGAAACTCCTAATAGATCAGCAAATACTTCCATACCCCTACCGGTGCCAGCTGCACACTTATCGTTCATTAGGAAATTTGTTACTTTCCCTCTTTCATCGCAATGTATAGCTTTACAGTCCTGACCACCCATATCTAAAATTGTTCGAACTGAAGGTCCATACATAAAGTTACCACCACGAGCATGACATGCAATTTCTGTAATAGCACGCTGACTAAATGGAACATTGACACGACCATATCCAGTACCAACAGTATAAGTGATATCCTCTAGTTTAAGACCTGTGTCCTCCATGGCCCAATTTATTGCTTTCATGGCAGAATCAGGGCTATCTGATCCAGTTCTCATATTAGAATAACAATACAATTCACCATCAGCAAGTACAACAGCTTGAGAACTAACAGAACCAACATCTACACCAGATGTAATTAACTTACCTTTCCAATCCAGATCTGGATTTGTCCATCGTGATTCAGTCCATCTCCAAAGTTCAGTAGTTTCAGCCATTTTATTTACCTCCCTTCCAACCGGCTGCTGCAAGTGCTGCACCTAATGCTCCAACAAACTCTGGATTCTCCGGTACTACAACTTCAAGTTCAAGATCCTTATTAAGAGAGTCAACAAAGCCAATATTATTCGCCACACCCCCTACAAGTACTACATCCTTATCAAAACCAATTTTCCTAACCATTGATGTAATCCTACTTGCCATAGCATCATGAACTGCTTTCGCCATATTTGCTTTGGATACCTTGTTATGCACCATTGTTACCACCTCTGATTCGGCAAAAACTGTACACTGTGCATTCATTGGAATATCCTCCGTAGCTTTCAAAGAGAGAGGTCCAATTTCTTCTAATTTAACTTCTAGAGCACGAGACATAGCTTCAGTAAACGCACCTGCACCCGCTGCACATTTTTCGTTTACCTCGAAATCTATGATTCTTCCTGTTTCATCGCATCTCATTCCTCTTCCCTCCTCAGCACCAACATCAATAACACTCCGAGCAGCAGGGTGAAGGAATACAGCTCCTAATGAGTCACAGCCTACAATAGATTTAGTTTCATCATAAAATGGAGCAAGTTTTTCACCAGCTCCGGTGGATATAGTCTTTTCTAAATCATCTTTTGTGATACCAGCCTCTTTGAAGGCCATATCGACTGCCTTTTGAGCACTTTTTTCCACTTCAAATCCTGCAAGAACATTCGATTTCCCTATAATTTTATTGTCTTTTAAAATTACCACTTTAATGTTTTTTGCCCCCAAATCAATTCCCATAGTTATCATATTCTTGGCCTCCTTATTTTACACCAAGCGTTTCCATAAATGCATTGATTTTAGCTTTTGTTCTAGCTTCATCAAACTCTCTCTCATCAGCGTTATTCCCTTCAAAAGCCATAACAGGAAAACCTGCTTCTAAAAGTGCTAATCTATTTTCTGCGATACCAACAGTTAATCCTTCGCATCCTCTATTATAATGAAGCATAACTCCATTTAGTTTCCACTCCTTAGCTATTCGAATCATCATATCACTTTTTAGATGACATGAATAGAAATGTTGCCATTCAGGTTTATGTAATTCATATTTAACATATTCATAAAGAGCTTGATCTCTACTTGTAAATTCAACATTGGGTATAGTCTTTGCACCCCATGTACCATCTTTTTTTACTTCCCATTGACCAATAAGACCAAAAGTATATAACGAACCGATTGAAACACAACCAAACTTTTCAAGATATCTAAAGATACTAAGAAAACTCCATGGTGGTTGTGTATCTGACATTACTCTGACGCGTTCATTAGGTACTGCAGCAATACCCCGTTTAACTCTATCTTTTACTTCAGGAAGAAGGTCTTTTTCATAAAAATCTGCTACCTGTTTTCCAGCTTTTTGAAGAGTTCCAAGAACATAAAGTGAATAAATAGATTTTTCATCCAAGGGGGCAGGTATAGCTTTGTTCAATTCACAAATCTCTGCCCATTTAGATGTTGAAACAAAATGATTCCGTATAGCCTTGTACAAAAGTTCATCGTCATACTCCCTGCCAGTTGTCTTTTCCAAAAATTTTATTCCATCTTTCAGCTGTTCTACCACGTACTTGATTTTACTGTCTGTTAATTCATCGGACGGTCCAACAGCGTTATCTACCGAAAACATAGGAATTCCACCTTCAAGATCTGAAACAACTTGATACCATTTTGCGTGTGAACAACAAATATGATCTTGCCAGATGAAATCAGGTTTTGGAAATCCAACTGGCTTTGCTCCTTGGAATCTAGGTACAAACTCTCCGTCCTTATATCCAAATGCAAACTTGTCAGTTATAATGGAACCCCAGTAATTACGCATATATGAACAAAGATCCCGAGGGTATCCTTTTACCTCGGTAGCTTCCATACATTCTAAGGAAAGTTCTTTATCAAATGCAATTGTTGCACTATAGGGTTCGCTAGTGATCGGATAAACATCATCCCCTAGACCTGCAGGTATTGCATCAAATGTCCATGCACCCCCGGCCCATCTAAGACCTCCTTTGTCATGTGCTTCTGCATAATCCTGATAAAATTTCATTCGGATATTTTTTGCTTTGTTCCAGCATTTCAGTTTTTCTGTTGGATATTTATTTTCAGTCATCATATTTTATCATCTCCTAGAATAAATCCTCCTCACCAATCATCTCAAGAAATGCCTCAACACGAATTTTAAACTGCCCTATTGGGACAGTAACATCAAATTCTAAGAATAACGTCGGTACGCCCGCATCTTCTAATGCTTTTTTTATTGCTACAAAATCAAGCTCATGAGGATCACAGAACTTTTGTTGCATGATTACTGCTCCATCAACTTTCCAATCTTTACAAAGATTCAAAATATGAGGAATTCTTTTTCGTTCTTCCCAATCCTTTGATGGACAAGGTATTCTGTCTACATAACGTGATGCAATTGAAGCCAATTTATCTTTACCATTTTCTACTTCATTCCAGAAATATCTAGATCCAGTGCAATGATCATCTATAACAAACGTAGCACCACAGTTTTCAACCATGTTCATAAAAACTGTGTCATCATCTTCAGATCCAAGAATCATCAATCTACTACCAGTATCTCGATCTGGTGTATATCCATCTAATTTGTTTAAAAGTTCTTTCAACATTTTATTATGCTCAGCTTTATCAGTCATTTGCATAGCCATTACAACCTCCATAACTTCTGTGCCAGTAATTGGAGGTTTATCCCGTTTCCTCAGCTCATATAGCTTTCTCATAAGACGACGGTTTTCATTATAAATTTCAATTGATTTTTCTAAATCTTTATCTGTGATCTTCTTTCCAGTCCAATCTTCAATTTCTTTTTTAAAAACCTTGTATTCTTCGGTTAAAAATTCATACGCATGCGGACTCTGAACTTTATGGGGCATACAGAGAAATTTTTCAAACTCTACTGGTCTGTGTTTAATCCAACTTGTATACGCTTGCCTGATATGTAGACAAGATTGGGCAATCATAAGTCCATCTAGATATTTATATCTTTTTTTAAGCCCCTGAGCCAGACAATCTCGACAAAATGGACAAAACATACCAAAAATATGCGGTTCAGTTACATCCTGTGGTTCATGGCTTCCGAGAATCCGTACAGGAAGCACACCTGCTGCATATAATATTTCTTCTGGTACATAAGTGCAAAAATATCCCATTACTTTTCCAGCATTTTTTTCTTTCCACTGTTTAGCATAATCATGTCGATTTTTTTCCCAATTCTCAAACTGTTCAATCATTCTATTACCTCTTATCTTTTATAGATTTATCCGATTTATAAAGCAGATTTATAAAGCTGCTCTTGTCAAATCCTATCGATTTGAAAAATTCTATTAAATCTCCACTATCCCATCTTACTGATGTATATACTTCTTTTAGTCCTTCATTTTTAAAATAATGTATCAGAGCCTCTCCTAATTTAGTACCGATACCTTCTCCCATTAGTTTTGGATCAACTTCTATCATTTCTATCCACCCTGATCTTTCCACGCCAAATCCCCACTCTTTTATACATCCTACAATAAAACCTACAACCTTGCTCTCCTTTTCAGCAACAATACAGGTTTTCGGACTCTTTTTTATAAATGACATAAAAAGATCCTCAATTGCGTAGCTAGTATCTCGATCGGGGCCGTCTCTTACCACTTTTCTATGAATGTCAGCTGCTTCTCCAATATCTTTATCTTTCATCGGTCGTATAGTAATATTTGACATAATACCATCTAAACCTCATTCAACCCGAATGATTTTGACCTTTTTTTCAATCCAATCTGGAGGAAGGTAGATTCGGCCACTATTTCCACACTTCTTGACAATTTTTTCAATCATCTCTTGACCATAAACTTCAAATTTTGTTGGATTATCCATGATTTCCCCTAGCTACATTGTAGCTATATTATAGTTATAAAGGGATTATATAAAAAGTTTTTGGATATTTCACCTTTTATCATTAAATAAATCTATGATATTAAGAATAATAACAAAACACAAGAGATAGTTCGAAAAACATATATCTCACCTTTTCATACCCCTTTTTTAATTTTTTAAAATTCATTGGTGATAAAGATATGTTAACGCTTGGGGAAACCTTGGATCGGGCGGCTATAGCTTTTCCAAATAAAGAAGTAATTTGTTATTTCAAAAAGGATGAAGAGAGAATCACATATGCGGAATTAAATGATAGGGTTAATCGTCTCGCAGGAGGTCTTGTAAAACTAGGGATTAAAGCAGGGGATAAAGTTGCTGTGTGGATGCCAAACCGTCCAGAATGGATAGTGACATTATTTGCAGTGGCACGTATTGGAGCTATACTAGTACCAATGGATATTTGGTATAAAGCTCCAGAAGCAGAATATATACTAAATCATTCTGATTCTGTGGCAGTAATTACACTGAAGGATTTTGGTAAGAGTAATTTTATTACTATGCTCAATGAAGTAAAATCAAACCTCCAAAAGCTCAAATATATTATTGCTATTGATGAAGCTAAAGGGAGTATTATTTCATATCAATCTGTTTTAGAAATGGGAGATGACTGGAGAGAAAACCAGGAATATACAGATCGTCGTTTTCAGAATGATCTAGATAATATTGTAATTATAGTCTACACAAGCGGTACAACTGGAAAACCTAAAGGAGCAATGCTCAGTCATATGAATATCGTTGCAAATGCAAAAGATGCAGCATCTATAATGCTTGTAAACCATAAAGACAGATTCCTTGTTCCCGTTCCCTTTTCGCATCTTTTCGGTTGCGTGTTAGGCATAGCTTTAACAGTTGTTCATGGAGCAAGTATTGTTGTCATGGAAACTTTTGGACCTGAAGATGTACTTAAAGCAATTGAGAAGGAGAAGTGCACGGTAGTTCATGGAGTACCAACAATGTTTATTCGAGAATTAGAGGTATTAAGAGTTAGAAAGTATGATTTAAATTCCCTTCGAACGGGTATAATAGCCGGGGCTCCTTGTCCTATCGAGACAATGCATGGAATTATGAATATCATGAAATGTAATATTTGTATTGGTTATGGATTAACAGAATGTAGTTTAGTCACATTGACCAGATTTGATGATATTCTTCAACAAAGAGTTGAAACTGTTGGACGAGCATTACCAAATGTAGAAGTAAAAATTGTGGATAATAATCACAAACAGGTTAAAATGGGCGAAACTGGAGAACTTGCTTGTAAGGGGTATAATGTAATGAAAGGTTATTATAAAATGCCAGAACAAACCGCAGAAACCATTGATAAGGATGGTTGGCTCTATACTGGAGATTTGGCAACTGTTGACGAAGATGGCTATTATAAAATTGTTGGTAGAAAGAAGGACATGGTTATCGTTGGTGGATTTAATGTTTACCCGAGGGAATTAGAAGAATTTTTGATAGCTGAACCAAAGATACAACAAGTTGCTGTGATAGGAGTTCCAGATCATGATATGGGGGAACTTATTGCAGTAGTTATTGTTCCAGAACCACGCAATAAAATAACTGGACAAGAAATTGTTGATCTTTGCTATGGCAATATGGCAAGTGCTAAGGTTCCGAGATACGTATTTATAGAAAAAGAATTACCAATCAGCAGTAGAGGCAAAGTACAAAAATATAAACTTAGAGATAAACTAGCTGAAAAGATAGAAAAGGAAGGAATACAAAAGATTGTACCTAGCTCAGTAAAAATGAAGAGAAAGAAGGATACAATGGAAACAATCATTGAAAAATTCATTGCAACAGGTAAATTTACTAAAGAACAAAAACCAGAAATGGAAAGGTTTTTATTATCCTTAAATGAAGAACAAGATATGAGATTTAAGAATCTTATTTTAGATAATAGGAAAGTAAAGAATATAAAATAGTAGAATTTATTGAAGCTTTATTAATTTCCATTTAAGAACTTACAATTTTTAATTATCTTTTAATTATTGTATTTATAATGCAAAATAGAGGGTAGATTTTATATAATATTACATCTATTGTAATTTGAAAGGGGGACTAATTAATGAAAAAATTATATTTTAAGAAGATAATGGCTTTTATACTAATCTGTATAATGATGCTAGTTACAATACCAATAATTCAAGCAGATACAGACCATTTTTCAAATAGAGTTATAATCATATCGGGAAAATGTAATAGTGTAACTACAACAGGGTTATGGTTATTTGCATTAACATATATCAATAAAGAAGAGATTACGATTCAAGCTCAAGGAGAGAGTGGAGAGAAAATAAATGCTTTTGTTTTTCCACCAGATTTTGCTTTCTATTTTAGCCATGAAAATATACTAATACAAATGGAAAATGCTGAAGGTTTTCTTTTCTGGGCCCAAAAATCCTTGCTCTTTAATAATACTTCACAACGAGTATTTGTTATCTGTAAAGCTGGAGATATTTGGGTAACTCATTAGAATAAACCGGAGGAAATTATACGAGAAAAGAAGGTATCTTTACATTAGCAATTACCTTATTTTTCATCAATGGAACTATTATCTCATCAATTGACACTACAAAGGAACAAGCATATATTCCAAAATCATCTGGCAATACATTATTTGTAGGAGGGAGCGGTCCTAATAATTACACGAGGATTCAGGATGCGATAGACAATGCAAGTGTTGGGGATACGGTATTTGTTCATAATGACTCATCACCTTATAATGAGAATCTAGTTGTGAATAGATCAATTAATCTTATTGGAGAGGATAGAAATTCAACTTTAATTGATGGTAAAAAAAGCGGAAATGTCGTTTATATTACTGTAGATTTAGTAAATATAAGTGGTTTCACAATATATAACGGAGACAATGGAGTTAGTTTATACTCTAACTACAATAAGATTATTAATAATACAATCTCAAATAACTGGGACGTTGGTTTAATTATTTCCTACTCAAGTAACAATACTATAATAGATAACGATTTATCAAACAGCGGAAGTGGAATAAATCTATTCTTCTCTAGAGATAATCTCATTTCAGATAATACCATCATTTCAAATAATCATGAAGGAATATATTTCTATCGATCTAAAAATAACACAATCATAGAAAACAATATCTCAAATAATGGTTTAGGTATCAGTATACATTTTCAATTATGTTATAAAAACATCTTTTATCATAATAACTTTATTAAAAATGATCAGCAAGCTTATGATGGTGGAGATAACATATGGGATAATAATTATCCCTCCTGTGGTAATTATTGGTCTAATTACAATGGTTCAGATAAAGATGGAGATGGTATTGGTGATGAACCTTATCAAGTTCCTGGTGGAAGAGAAGATAAATATCCATTAATGGAACTTTATGGATATACACAGCTAGAATTATATTTAATACCAAGTTTGTTCCAATTCTCAGGTCTAATAAAAAATATCGGTAATAAAACTGCATTTAATATTCACTGGAATATAACCATTGATAATGGTATTGTTCCTATTGGAAGGATTTCTGAAGGAATAATCCCAAAGCCTCTTCAACCAAATGATAATGCATTAGTAAAAACAGGATTTATTTTGGGATTTGGAAGAATTATGCTCACTATTGCTGTATGGGCAGATAACGTTCCATATATATCAGAATCAACAACAGGAACTCTTATTTTTTTATTCATTTTATTATAGATACAGAACTTCCTCCCTTAAATTAACTTAATTAACATATACTTTACCAAAAAGTAAAATAATGATAGAATTACTACGGGTGCTCTATTCATTGTAAATATTAAAAATTCCTACTTAATCAAATGGAGGTAAAAAAATGGAATTAAAGGGGAAATCCGCTATTGTAACTGGTGGAAGTATAGGAATCGGTACAGCAATTGCTATAGCATTAGCTCAAGAAGGGTGTAATGTTGCTATAAATTATCGTAAACATGATGATGAGGCTAAAGCAGTTGCTAAAAAAATGGAGAAATTTGGTAACAAATCTCTTGTTGTAAAAGCAGACGTGACCAGTTTAAATGATGCCGAAGCAATGTTCAAAAAAGTCATTAAAGAATTTGGAGGATTAGATATTCTTGTCTGCAATGCTGGGATTAACAGAGATCGTATTATTTGGAAAATGAGTGAAAAGGATTGGGATGATGTAATAAATATCAATCTTAAGGGTTATTTTATCTATAATAAATTAGCAGCATCACATTTCAAAGAACAACGATCAGGGAAAATAATAAACATAACCTCTATTAACGGTCTAAGAGGAAAATTTGGACAATGCAATTACTCCGCGTCTAAAGGCGGAATAATTGCTCTTACGAAAGCTTTAGCTAAAGAAGTTGGAAAGTTCAATATAAATGTCAATGCTGTAGCACCTGGAATGGTTATGACAGAGATGGCAAAAAATATTCCACCAGAATTTCTCCAAAAAGCAATAGATGAAACAGTTCTTGGTCGAATAGCAACAACAGAGGATATTGCCAATGTGGTCACTTTTTTATGTACTGAAAAAGCGAGACACATAACTGGAGAAGTAATTAAAGTGGATGGAGGCCAATATATCTAAAAAGTTGGTGAAACAGTGAAGGTAGGAATTGTAGGGATCGGGCATGGAAAATTTGGAAACCGAAGTGACGCAAATGTTCAAGAACTAACCTTTGAACCATTTAAACAAGCAATTGAAGATACCAACAATCTCAGAAGAGAAGATATTGATGCACTTGTAGTAGGTTCTGTACCTGAATACCATATGCAGCGTTCACTTCCTGGAGTTGTTGCAGAATATTTAGGCATGAATCCAAAATCTACATGGTTAACTGAAGCTGCTTGTGCTTCCGGTAGTGCAGCAATTAGAACGGCATACATGGCTATTAAATCAGGAATACATGATGTTGTCGCGGTTATGGGAGTACAAAAAATGAGAGAACTCTCAACCGAAGAAATCCTTGCACTCATGGGAAGGGTTGGAGATGTACAATGGGAATCAATATTCGGAACTACCTTCCCTGGATATTATGCCTTATATGCAAATAGGCACATGCATGAATTTGGTACAACTAATGAGCAAATAGCACTTGTTGCTGTAAAAAATCATCATTATGGTTCAATGAATCCAAATGCATTTTTTCAAAAAGAAGTAACACTGGAAAAGATACTAAAATCAGATGATGTCGCTCCGCCGATAAAAGTTTTCGATTGTTGCGCTAATGCTGATGGTGCTGCATGTATTATAATGACAAATGAAAAAAAGGTCAAAAAATTTAACGATACACCTATTTGGTTTGAAGGATTGGGATCTGCATCTGCACAAATGTCAGTGCTCAGAAGACCAAATCTATTCGAAATCCCAAGCGCAGTTGAAGCTGCAAAACAAGCCTATTCGCAATCAGGGGTTAAATCTTCTGATATTCATGTTGCAGAAGTGCATGACTGTTTTACTATTGCTGAAATTATGGCTTATGAAAATCTCAGTTTTTGTTCCAAAGGAAAAGGTGGTAAATTCATTGAAGAGAAACAGTCTTACATCGGTGGGAAAACACCAGTTAATGTTGATGGTGGTTTGAAAGCTAAAGGTCATCCTGTTAGTGCAACCGGAGTGTCAATGACCACTGAAATTGTAAAACAACTAAGAGGCGATGCTGGAAAACGACAAGTGAATGGAGCAGAGATAGGTCTTACACATAATGTTGGCGGTATAGGTCAATACTGTTTTGTTCATATTTTAAGGAGGTAAAAAATGCCATTCAAATACTTTGGAAAAATCAATTTCACACCATATACGAAAGTGGATGCATTTGCTGATTATCTTCAGAAAGGAAAATTGATGGGTACACAATGTAAAAAATGCGGTGACCTATATTTCCCTCCAAGAGCAGATTGTTTAAAATGTTTAAGTGATGATATTAAATGGATTGAATTTTCAGGTAAGGGGATACTTCATACGTATACAAAAATAACAGCAGCGCCTAAGGGATTCAATGACATAGCTCCCTATATTATAGGAGTGGTTGATCTGAAGGAAGGAGGACGATTACTTGCATGGTTAAAAGATATACCTGATGATAAAATAAAAATAGGGATGTCAGTCAAGGTTGTTCCACGTATATTTGAAGAAATAGAAGAAATTAAACTCTATTATACAATAGAAAAATCTTAATAAATCTTAATTTTAGGAATTATTTAGGTTTGTTACTATTAATTCATTACAAATTAAGTATCTTCTTTGCATTTTTATAAAGTATATTCTCTAGTGTTAATTTTTTAAGGGATAAAGAACAAAGCGCATCAATATTTTTTCTAATACTTATAACTCCTGGCCAGTCTGAACCAAAAATTACTTTATTCATATTCTTTTCTATCTCTGGAAAATATTGTAATAGTTTTTGAGGGGGTAGACCAGAAATTTCCATATACACATTTTTATGGATTATTGAAAGGAAAAATGCTCGGTCATACCAAAAACCACGTCCACTATGAGCCATTACAATCTTAAGTTTAGGAAAATCAGCTGCAACTTCATCAAGATATAAGGGATCTCCATATTTCAACTTCGAATGCTTATATATTGATGATCCAGTGTGAAACATGATAGGTATTCCAAGTTCTACTGCCTTTTCATAGATAGGATAAATCTTGTTGTCATTTGGATAAAAATGCTGATACGGAGGATAAAGTTTCAATCCCTTAAATTCCATTTTATTTACACATTTTTCTAATAGATACTCAGGATTTTTCGATGTAACAGGATTGATGGAAGCAAAAGGAATAAACATTCTATTGTTTTTACAAAAGCTATGTACATAATCATTCGGAACCACACCGGTAGTTAAAGGAGAATCTTCTGCTAGTACAACAGCAAAATTAACACCCTCTCCTGCCAAATATTCTCCTAATCCATCAGGATTCATAATCTTATTAAAGTTTTGAAAAAGATACGGATTAATATTCCTAAGATAATCTATAACCCAAGGATGCCAATTCTCTTTTTTACCAATATGAATATGAAAATCAATTATTTTTCCCGTATACAAATAGGCAGCTCCTTTTATTATCCCTTTTTTAGTTTTGGAAGAACTGCCTCGATTAGCTCTTCATCGAAAGGATGTCCTTCAGCCAATAATTGTCGATATTTAATAAAATCAATGGTATCTTTTCCAGTTAATTTTTTGTTATTAAAAGCATGAAATCCAAGAAATGCTTCAGTTGCCATATTAGCAGCAAGCCAATGGCGATTTGCAAGCTTTGTTTGATCCCAAAAGAACTTCTTTTTCATCCTAATGCCATCAATTGATTTAATTAAACAACCAGGCATAAGATTAGTATACGTCCAAACCATATCATTAACTGCTTTATCTAAGAGTTCAAAGTCTGTAGGAATAGATTTAACCATATCCCTTGCTTTTTTGAATGCATCTCCTGAAAGATATTCGCCGTAAACAATCTCACCATTCTTAACATACTTATCTATTATAACTGTGGGATTTCGAATAAATTTCTTACCTTGCTTTAACACAGGAACTACCTTGCTAATAAGCCCAATTCGCTTCATTTTATAGGCAGACCATAACTCACAAGAAATGCAATTCCACATTGCATCTTCAATTCCTAAATACCAGGGGAGAAAATCTGTAGATCCTCCATCAGGAGCAGAGCCATGTCGAGGACCAGCTTGACCAAAAATTGCCATATCGGATGATACGGCAATATCACATGCCATACCTATTTCCTGTCCACCAGCAACTCTCATACCATTAACGCGACATATAGTAGGTTTTTTACAATTTAAGATTGAATCCACCATACCATTGAATAGATCCATATATTCCCCATATTCGTTTGGTCTTCCACTATAGTATTCAGCATATTCTTTTGTATTTCCTCCTGTACAAAAAGCTTTGTCTCCTACTGCTGTAAAAATTGCTGCAACTACACTACAATCCATAGATGCTTTATGAAATCCCGCAATCACTCCCTTAACCATCTCAGTTGTATATGAATTATATTGTTTTGGATTGTTAAGTATGATCCAAGCAGAATTCAATCCTTTTACAATATTTCCTTCAGGATCTATTACAGGTTTCAGCTCATATATTATACCAGGAGATTCTTTGCTAAAATACTCGTTTCCCCATAGGTCGTGATTTTTAACTTCATTATCTCTTGGTAACCGTTCTAAAGTCATTTTAATCCTCCCATATTGGTGCTGTTTATCTCAGAGCAGAACGATATAACCTTATTTATAGTTTGGTTTACTCAATGCTTCTTATCTACTTATTCCAACTCAGATAAACAGAACTATTAATCAAAGTAATATTATTTATTTATTAAGAATTGATTTTTGCTTCCCCTGATTTTACAACTTATTCTTTTTTAAAAATCTTTATTTCATATTCTTATACGAATTACATTATATTAACTTTCGTGATAATTAACTGTCTTGGTTAATAAAAACGCACGTAGTCCATTCCATGTATCTACTTCTAAATTCTATAAATCGCTTCTATAGGATCAGATGCTTACCGAGATATTAGGATCCTAGATTCACCTTCAGAGCATCTAACAATCTACACAATCTAGGAAACCTCTCTAGCAATACTTGGAAAATAATATGATTATTATTGATTGGAAATGATGTTATTTTTGATTCGTTTATACTATCATAAGCAGAATTTCCAGCAACATCGTAGTGAGCAAATGTAAATACTTTTTTGCAAAAACAAAATACCCATTGAATTACAAATTCATAGAATGGACCACTGCCTTTAATTACATCATGTAAGCCATTGTGATACGAAGGATGATGATGCACTAAAAACTCTACTCTATCCATCCCACTTGTACTATCGACAGCATAGCATGTAAATCTACAGTACCACCACCCATCCTCCTTATAAGTTTCCCATTCAACCTCTTCTATTGTAGGTGATGTGTAATCAATTTTTACAATTGCTTCTCCGAATGACCAATTACCCCATATATCTAGCCATTTATAACAAAAAGAAAATACCCCTTGTTCATATATTGTAAACGGTCCAGTATAATTACCAACAAACGAACAACATATTTTTACAACAATCTCAGGATCATAGACAAAACTAACATTAACAGGGCTGATAAACCAACCATTATCTCCTACTGTTCCATTAAAAATTGGATATACTTCTGAAGGAGATAATACGAAGTCATATTTTGTATTTTCATAAATACCTAAAAGCACCCATTTAGTTTTATACCCTACTTTAGAGGCGGTGCAGTTTTTCATACACCAGCAAATGGGAATATTCGTAACAGAATAATATCCTGTTGAATCGGTATAATCTTCTTCATATGTTCCATGGAAATATACACGAACAAGAACTCCTTCAATCGGATTCATAGATGTATCATTTACATAACCTGACAAGGTTCCATCATATAATGTTTGGGTAGTATATTGTTCTAATTCATTACTTACTGTTACAGGATTTATTAATATGACAATAAATAACAGCACTATAGAGAGGACAATACATTTCCTTTTCATAAATTACCTCCTTTCATATTCTCATACACGTTATACTATATAAATTTTCGTAACAGTTAAACAAATATATCAGTTCTGCATTATAATTGATGGGGGAAGACAATGAAAAAGATACTAACCTTTGGAATAATGCTGTTGTTTGTTGGAATGATAATAAATCCATCAACTGGAAAAAATCTATCTTTTGATGATGAAACACCACCAGTTACCACTCATTCGTTGAATCCACCAGAACCAGATGGTGAGAATGGTTGGTATGTCAGTAATGTTACAGTAACATTGAATGCTACAGATAACGAATCTGGAGTAGATAGAATCGAATACAGAATAGAAGGTGGTTATTGGCTAACAATACCAGGTGATAATGGGACATTCATATTTGGTAATGATGGTGATGATGTACTTATTGAATACAGAGGAGTTGACAAGGTAGGTAATATAGAATCAACCAATTCATTCACCATTGACATGGACCAAACACCACCTGTAGCAGGGGAAATCGCTTGGGAGGCATACAAAGTGGGAGGAATTTGGTATTTGCAGCTTACCGCCTCAGCAGTTGATGCAACATCTGTAATAGACCGAGTTGAGTGCCTTATTGAGGATGGGCAAAGTGTAACTTTTGTAGGTGCTGGACCAGTTATCATACAGTGGTCAGAGACATTTAGGAATCGTATATTGTGGGGTTCTGTTCAACTAGGGGGTGTTCATTTTAGGGTGTTCAAAACATGGTGTTAATGGAGAATTATTCTGTTATTTTTCTAAAGATTATGAACTTCAGTCGTGGAATGAACAAGGGGAGATTTTTAAAAAAGAAGGCATATTGACCGTTTCTTTTTGTTTTATCTTTCCTTGTTCCCATATAGATAGAAGAAAAGAGTTATATCTTATCATAAAGATTCCCTATATGGTCGATATGTCATTAACTGACAATAATACAATTTATAATGAAGATATAAGAAAATTACTATTAAAAAAAGAGCTGTCCGATGATGATAAGAATATAATTTTCAAATGGTTAATACAAGGCTATAATTTTTCTAGTGAATATAATGTTTATCAACCATATTTAGATAATCTTTTTAAAGAATACAAAGGGAATAAAAGTAAGATTAAAGAATTGGAATCAAAAATAGAAACTCTTGAAAATGCTAATACTATTTATGAAGAAAGAATTGGAGAACTTGAAAAAAAGCGGGAAAATATTCAGAAGATAAAATCAGAGAATATTGGTTTGAGAGAATTATTAGGAAAGGGACGTTCTGGCTGGGAAATCAAAGGAGATAATGTTGCTGTTGGTTTAGACCCATTCACCAAAGAAGTAAAACAATATGGTTTTCCAAAAAATTTTGATGAAAAAAAAGCAAATGACCTTCATTTTACTGATGATAATTTTTACATGTGTAATTTTAATTATTTTTTTGATGATAATTGGCCTTGGCCAGATGGTAGGAAAAAATCATATGATATGCCAATTACTCTTTATGAACATCTTTGTGGTAGAGGAAAAAATAATATAAAAACAAAAAAATTAAAAATCCAAAAATTAGAATTTAAAGAGAAACATGATATTATTAAACATCTTGAAGAATCTAATGAAAACATTGATGATTTAGAGTATTTAGTTGCCTGTGTTGATTTTTTATGGGGTCGTAAAGGGAAAAAATTTGAAACGCATGATTTTCAACGTGAAAGTAAAATAAGCAGTTCCTCTACAGTTCAAATCTATCTTAAAATGTTTGTAAGATGTAATATTATTATTAGATTAAAAAAAGGATGGTATATTGTAAACATTAAATAAACAACAATCGAACAATTATCGAATTATAATCGAAGATTAGACGAAGTATTGATGAATTATCTATCCTTTTTTTAAAAAAAATAGATTTACATTATTGTTCGATAATATTTCCCCGATTTTTTATTTCTACAATCTAAAAATAGTCTAAACTACATAATAAATATTGCAGTCGGCACTCTAGTCAGACGAGCTAAGAGGCAGGGAATAAAATCCCTGCTTCAAAGTTCAGGATTGTGATTATGAAACAACAGAAATTATGTAGTTTTTCTCCTGTACAACAGGAGTACTTTCAGTTACCCCATAAGATACCTTATAAGGAGTGTAACAGATATACAATTGCAAATACAACCCTGTTGGATTTTGGGTTAAAAATTGACCAAAGGAAGGTTGAGCTTCCCTTGGTCGGGAACTATGATAGTATGATTATCACAGCCCCAGAAGAAAATAAAGAAGCAATTGATAATAAACCTTTTTATTGCACTCATTGTGGTAGTGAGAACTATATAAAATATGGTAAAAACAGCCATAAACAGGTCTATAAATGCAAGGATTGTAACCGCAAATTTGTCGATAATCTCTATTTTGAAAAGTTAAAAGCAAATCCTAAAATTATTTGTTTAACTTTGGATTTGTATTTTAAAGGTTGCAGTCTTAGAAAAATATCAGACCATCTAAAACAATTCCATGATTTAGAAATTGCCCATACCACATTGTTCTACTGGATAGAAAAATACATATAAATCATGGACAACTATGTATCTCAATTCAAACCGAAATTAGGAACGGTTTGGCATGCTGACGAAATGATGGTTGATATTGATGGGGAATGGTTTTACCTCTGGAATGTTATGGATGAGTTTACACGATTTCATTTGGCATCTGTAATCAGTAAAGAACGTAACATCGAGAAAGCACGTAAAACCTTCCAAGTAGCAAAAAAGAGGAGTCATAATGATAAACCACGATGCATTATTACCGATGGTTTACCCTCTTATAATAAGGCAATAAACAAAGAGTTTCACACTACAAAGAAGGAAACTATTCATATCGGTAATGTAGGGATTAAAGGTAAGAGATTCAGTAATGCCAAGTTTGATAACAACTTGGTTGAACGATTACAGGGAACTGTAAGAGATAGAAACAAAACCCAACGTGGTCTAAAATCAGAAGAAACAGCATTCATAAAAGGACATCAACTCTATTATAACTTCATAAAACCACATGAAGGATTAAATGGTTATACACCTGCTCATTTTGCAAATATTTATCTTAATTTAAAAAATAAGAAGTGGGAGAATCTGCTTATGCAGTCTATTAAATATCATAATGGGGAGGAAAATTCATGACAAATATAAGGTGTAGTTAGATTCGCTCCGCCACATCTAATTTTGTCATCTACTGGCAATAAGAATAACTATATTTTTTCGCCATATCGATTAAATACGATTGTTCCAACATAGAAGAAAAAACAATGGAAAACCAAAGTTATAGAATCATTTGCCTCTGGGATATAAATAGTCCAAATAAAATCAAAAGGTCCAAATTTAAAATTGTAATATCCCCACCACTCATATTGACTGAGATACTTTGTCGTTATTCCATGACCTGGTTTTAATTTAAAAGGTACATCGTCGTTCCATTCATCTAACGTTCTGTTTTCACGTGTTGCAACAAGTTTGACTTTTCGCTTAAGAGTAATGGATATATTATTGAAGTTGGTTATCAGAGTTTCAAATGTGCATGTGGGTTCTCCAAGTAGAACCCATAGAATTTCAACGGGATATGATCCATGAGCTTTTATGAGTAGATTATCAAATATCTCGCCTGGGTTAGATAATATATTTTTCTTATCATTTAAAATATCTTTATTTATTGGGTACATACTATCTGCAGAAACTGCAGGCATACATGACAAGCTTAAAAATAGAATTATGATACAATAAGCTGAAACTTCCCTCACCCTTACCAGTTAATCATCTCCAAATTATCTTTTTTATACATGTTTTCCTCCCATAAATAATTTTAGATAAATTTATATAAGATTTATTTTCTACCTGTATTCATAACAATTCATTGGTATTTATATTTTTCTGCTTATTTATCTTTCCTCATATAAAAAGTATGAAAATCGGGAATCAAACCCGACTTTCAATTGAACGTTCAGTTTCAGTTCATGTCTATGCTCTAACACGTAAACGTGATTCTCATATCACCTCTGTCAGCTGCAAATGAATAAATGCATTCGTTACTTGAATCTAAAACATCAGAAATGTCAACTTCAACAGTCGTAATACCAGATTGAATAGATGAATTAACCGAAAGGGATGACGATGTTAAATTTTGATAAGCAACAGAGCTTTCCCAATACCAATCCCCAGTAGCACTTGGCCAGGTCTGATTCACACTTTCATTGATATGGATTTGATAATTTCCATATTTACCTAACCTCCGTGTTAATGGCACTACAGTAAAAACCCATATTCTCCCGTTTACATCTATATAATCATCATTACCTCTTGTATCATTATGAGCTTTGACACCACGATAGATATGACCTTGGCCACTTGGAATATCAGCATATGTCCATTTTGCTTTCAATCTGCCCATAGTTTCATCTATGAGTGGTTCAGTAGCTTTGATTCTTATCACAAAATGAATGGGCACTGGTATTGATCTATTATTATTAATTGTATAGTTAAAAACGACAGTACCGTGAACATTATTGTCAGTATGAAGAGACCATTCTCTAATTAACTGCTCGACATCATAATCATCAAATATTAAATACCACCAAGAGACAGAAGGGATTCTTACTGTTATATTACCCATATCCCATGTATGATTATATTGTTGTTGAGTTGTTGAATCATTTCCAATAGAACAACCGGTTTGTGTATTTAACATCTCATCTTCATTTTCGAATCTGCCTCCTTCATCCCAACCGTCAATCCAGGCCATATGATTAGGAAATTCATTGTTTGCTTCTGCTCTATATGTGGGAAACAACGGTTGATCCCCTGGATCAGCGAAATCTACAGCAATAATAGATCGGTCATCAGCCCAGACAGTGAAATTTTCAGCCTCTGTAGTATCGTTGATTTTGACAAGGCCACTTATATAACATACTAAAGTCTGGGAGCCTGCCTGCTGCTGTTGTTGGGTAAAACTGACAGAAGCAGACAATGTACCGCTTTCATCGTAACCAAGGCCAGCAGTATATGTCTTCGAGAAGGAATCGTTGCCAATTTCCTTACAATCATCATCAACGTTAAAAATGACCAGACAGAAAACGACATAGTATTCAGGATGAGGTCTATCCCCTATATCAACATCCCAGCTTGCATTTATATTCCCATTGCCATCGGTCCAAAATACCCAGTCATCCGTTGCATTGGCATGGGATATTCCGATATAATCTATTGTTGTCAGTTCTGATGAAACATCCAGTTCACTAATCCACAGATCTCCAACATCTGCATCTCCCTCATGGGCTGCCGGGTCGGATGATCGTACGGTGTTCAAAATCACTATCTGTGTACTAACTAGCATCAGCAATGCTACGATGGCACTGCCTAAAATATATTTCTTTTTCATTTTTACCTCCCACAAATTACTTTGGTATTCATATTAATGAAAGTTTCTTTTTATAGATAATGGTAAAATAATAGAAGTAAAATAGATGTAAAATAATAGTAATTATGAGATTTTTGACAAGGAATTAAAAAATAAAAATTAAAATTTATTGAGTGTGAGAGTAGGTATCATGGTTTATTGTGCACCTATGTTAAGCCCGCAAAAATTAATAGATTACCACCTTTTTTTGAACACCCCAAAATGAACACCCCCTAATTGAACATAACCAGGATTTACATTAATTTCCGGAGCGTATTACGCTGTTGATTTTTACTATTGTTCAGATTGGACTCTTACAAATAATAATGTATTTTCTAAAACTTATTTTGGCATATATATATGGGGATCAAACAGAATCAATATTTCAAATAATTTTTTTACCGGAGTTGGTGATTCTATTTATGTTTTGGAAAGTAGCAATTGTTTAATTTTTAACAATATAATCATTGGAAATACTACATCAGATAGGATAACACGTGGCATTATAGTGAAATCATCAATAAACATTACAGTTATACACAATTATGTATCAAGATGTTGGAGAGGAATCTATGTTGATTATTCAAAATCAGTTTGTGTCGTTCAAAACAATATTATTAAAAATAGAATAAGCGCATCTTTTCATTATGGACCTAACTTTCAGAAATATATTGTTGTTTGGGACGATAATTTTTGGGGTAGACCAAGATTGTTCCCGTATCCTATCTGTGGATTGTGGATGATAATACCATTTTGGAATTTCGATTGGAATCCTGCAATCAAACCATATGATATTTAAGAAATTTAAGTGTTCAATGTTAATTCGTAGCAAAGATTTAAATAGTGTTTGATTGATGAGAAATTAAAAGGGGGAAAAATATGTTTAAGAAAGGATTTGTAATTGCTATTGTATTCTTATTTATTGGATTAAATGTTATAGCATCAGCAAATATTGTTATATCATATAATAAAAAAAATCATAATATCTTAAGAAATGAAGACGAATTAGACCAATTCCAGATGGAAATGGACACCTATGGTATCATTGGTCGAGAACCCGGTCCTTATCCCAAATATTACATAGCAGCACAAGGATTCATACCTACTAAGAACATTTTGACCCGTGTTGAGTTATTACTTAGTAAAAACGTTTATACAACATATAACATCAAATTAGCAATCAGAGATGATTTATCAGGTCAGGACTTAATCTCAATAAGTAAAAGTCCTGATTTTATTCCTACAGAAGACTTTGATTGGATTGAATTTGATTTTGAAAACATTCTGATAAATCCAGGAAAAGCATATTTTATTGTTTGCTCCACATACGATTCTTCAAATAATTGGTATGCCTGGGGAGTGAAACTGGAAAATGCTTATCCATATGGAAATGTCAGCGTCTAAGAAGTTGGTGAAGAATGGTATATTGATCCCTTCGCAGATGCAGCATTTAAAACCTATGGATATAATAATCACCCTCCAGAAAAACCAATAATAGATGGTCCAAGAGTTTTTAAGGTGGGTGAAAGTGGTAATTATACTTATAAAATCTTTTCAATAGATTCAGATAATGATTCTCTTTTTTATGATATTGATTGGTTTGATGGAACCGTTGAAAAAATTGGACCATATGAATCTGGAGAAAAAATATCTCTAAATATTACTATTAATGCTGCAAAGAAAGGAACTTTTAATATTTTCAGATTAAAAGCAAGAGATCATTATCAGGATAGTCCGTGGGAAATATTAGAAATATCTGCTCCCAAAAGTCATTTTACTCATCTAAGGTGGTTAAATAGTCTATTGGATAGGTTTCCATTGTTGCAGAGGTTGTTAGAGAGACTGGTCTGATGAAGAAACTGCTTGTTATCGGAGTAATCATTCTTTTTATTGGACTTGCTTGTGCACCATCTATCAATGCAAATGTAAGCAGGGATAATGAACTGGTTGAGATTACCACCGAGATTTGTGGACTTGGTGGTGGAAGACAGACAATTCAGTTAACGAAAGAAGAGGTAGAGGGCATAGCTGTTCTACTTGAAACAATCAAAAAACGGTTAGATAGTGCAGAAACACATGAAGAAAGTTTAGATATATTTCATTGGGCAATTTTACAGATAAATGAAAAGGGATTATTCCCAAAAAGCAGGGAAGTCGAAGAGACACAAGCTCGCACGATAGAAACACTCATTAGAAATGATTGGGATAAATTGGGTGAAAAAAGTAGTGAACATAATATACAACCCATCGATGATAATGAAAATCGTAACTGTTTGATTGCTGGTCATACACGTTATTCATTATTTGTAAGTTATAGTACAATACCACGTTTTATTCTTTTATTTTTATTGGCACAAATTCGCTTTTTTCGTTTTAAGCTAATGCTCTATCTTATAGAGAAAATTCATGAATTAACAAATTATTCGTTTCCATTACTGACATTCATCTATGAAAAACTTCACATAAATATATTTTTGTTAGACATATATCTATCCCTTTTTCTAGGGTTACCTCTTCCATTCCTTTTACCCGTGGACATCGGAGGAATTATTACCTTTGGGCATTCTTTTTATTATGATCCATGGTATGGCTACACATATACTCCTTCCAAAGGATGGGTCTTCACAAGTGGGCAAAATGGTATTATAAAATGGAACGACACCTTTTATGGGCATCTAGGTGGAGATATTCTCTTTGTAGGTGCTAAAGGATATACAGGGATTAAAATCTGGTTACCACTCAATACATTCTTTTTGGGTTTTGCTACAAAGGTAAAACTCGATCCGGCTCACCCTTAATATGAGAGTGATTTTCTCTTTTAGTTGTATGGAATATTTTATATTTTTCAAGAATGTCATATCTAATATGTTAAATTTTTAATATATAGATTCTTCTGGCTAAAAACAATATTGGCAGAAAATGTTTTAAGAATTTAAATAAAGAAAAAGAGGAGGGGCAGATGTTTTTTCATTTTTTGATAATCTTTGAGTTTAAAGGATCTTAATTGCGTTTATACTATGAGAACCTAGTGGATTTCCTACTGAATCTTGTGCATTAGCATTTATAATACATCGTGGTCCACATCTCAGGATTCCAAAAGAAAAATGTAAGGCGGTATACTTGAATGTAAAATTTGGTGGTTGAGCAGGTATTACATCCGGATGACATACATTACCATTCATATCTGTTACCGTCCAGGTTACAAAAGCGACATTGGGTTGAGCAGTAGCTTGAAAAGTTATTGGGCCGATTATTATCGGATTGGTGCTTCCTATGGAAAGTACAATAGTATCAAACAGATATAGATTACCAGCTACTGGTCTTGTTATGGTTACAACCTGCATCTTAGATTGCATTGTTTGTTCTGACTCGGCTGTTGATCCTGTTACGAATGAGAAACAAGCTAACAATGATAACACACATACAAAAATGCCTGTTATTTTCTTTTTCATTTATTCTTTGCCTCCTCATACATTAAAATTTGGTAATAGTAATATAAAATTCTTAAATTTAAATGTTTCTCAAAAAATATATTTATTGTAACAATCGTAACGTAACTAACTATTAGTAGACTGCTTTCAGTTAAGCAATAGAATATCTGAATCTAAATAATTAAGATTATATACCTCTTTTTGATATCAACCACACAGAGGGCGAGGCATGAAAGCAGCAGTTTTATATGGAAAAGAAGAATTGAATATTGTTCCTGATTTTGAAGACCCAACAACAAACGAATATGATGTTTTGATAAAGTCAAAATATACTGGATTATGTAGTACTGATCGCACTCTTTATCGAGGTTTTGTACCGTTTAAACCTCCCTTAATAATTGGCCATGAGATTGCAGGTGTTGTTGAAGAACTTGGAAAATCTGCTTTGGGTTTGGAGGTTGGAGATCATGTAATTATTCCACCTGTATATCCTGGATGCGAAGATGAAAATTGTCCCGCATGTAAAGAAGGGTTAACAAATAGATGCAAAAATTCTGTTTTTATTGGACATGGTGTAAATGGCGGTGATGCTGAATTTATTGCAGTTCCATCTAGATATGCATTCAAAATTAAGGAAAATGTACCATTAGATGAAGCATGCATTATCCCAGATGCTGTTTCGACACCTTTTCATGCATTAAAGAGTAGATCTATTCCACCACATATACTTCAACATTCTTCAGATGCGAAAAAATTATTTGATCAAAAAAGACATTGGTTGCAAGGGAAAAATATACTTGTTTTTGGTATTGGAGGAGTGGGAGGACCAACTGTTAATCTTGCTGCAAAATATTTCAAAGCAAAAAATGTTCTTGCTGTAGATATTTTTAATGATAAACTTGAATTTGCTAAAAAACTTGGAGCTACACATATAATAAATTCTAAAACTTATTTCGAGGAAAATAACATTCAAATAAATGAATTAACGGGACGAGATAAAGCTAAGGCAATTAGTGGACTTGCTAGATCTATTACTTCAAAATTAGCAGAGGACAAATTCCAGGTCGATTGTGTGTTAGATTGTTCTGGAGTTCCGGATACATTTCCATTAGCAGTTGAAACAGTGAGTAAGAACCGATCTGTAATCCAAGTTGGATGGCCACCAAAACCTGTTCCTGAATTTCTAAACCAAAAAATCATGGATAAATACCTTACCATTAATGGAACATGGGCATGTCCAATGAATGAGATGGAAGAAATTGTAGATGCAGTAGAAAAAAATATTGTCGATTTGAACTTACTTGTAACCAACAAGAACTATACGTTGGACAGATTAGAAAATGCGATACATGATCTCGAAGGTGGTAAAATCCTGGGTAGGGCGGCCATTAGTATTGAGTAATTTATGAAGAGGATACTATGGATTATAAGACTATAATAGTAGAAGAAAAAGATTTAATTGGTAAAATAACGTTCAATAAACCTCCTTTAAATATACTTAATATCGAAATGATGAAAGAGATAAATCAGGCTCTTAAAGTTTTCAAAAAAAGAAAATTAAAAGTTTTAATTATTAATGCAAATGGAAAAGCATTTTCAGCAGGTGTGGACGTTTCAGATCATACAAAAGAAAAAGTAAACGAGATGATCAAGGTATTTCATGATATTTTTACAAACCTTTATAATATCAATGCCCCAACCGTAGCACTTGTTAATGGATCTGCATTGGGAGGTGGTTGTGAGGTTGCAACATTCTGTGATATAGTTATTGCATCTGAAAAATCAAAATTTGGTCAGCCAGAAATTATGGTTGGAGTATTTCCACCAGTTGCTGCTGCAATATTTCCAAAACTTATGTTAAGTAAAAAGGCTCTAGAAATTATGTTGACTGGAGAAATAATCAGTGCAAATATGGCAAAGGAACTCGGCCTTGTCAGCCATATTCTTCCTGTTGACAATTTTGAAACAGAATCAGAAAAAATTATTATTGAAAAAATTGCAAATAATAGTGCAGTTGTTTTACAACTTACAAAAAGAGCATTTATAGAAGGGGCGACGAAAAACTACAGTGAAGCAATTAAAAATATTGAAGATATTTACCTAAATGACCTTATGAAAACATATGATGCTAATGAAGGTCTTAATGCATTTCTTGAAAAACGAAAACCAGTTTGGAAAAATGAATAAGTTACTTACCTTTAAATGCAGGTCTTTGTCTCATTATAACTGAATTCAAACCTTCTAAAGCGTCTTGAGTTGAGAAGATTTCCGAAAGGTGACTCAATTCTAAATCTAATCCCTTATTTAAATCAAGACGACTTCCTTCATCTATTATTTTATTTGCTAATTTTATTGCAATAGGTGCCTTGTATGATATGGTTTTTGAAATCTTTAGTCCCAGTTCATTCAAATCTCCTTTACCAGATAGGAGAGATTCTATATTATCATCAGAGAAATAATTCTTAATCTTTTGAAAATTATCGGGTAGTTTAACCTCTTTTTTCATTGATTTCTTTAATATTTTTCCACTGTTTATAAGCTCTGAAATTTTACGTTCAATTTCATCCGAAGGAACTACATATTCAATCAAACCAATGGATGCAGCGGTTTTTGCATCAAGAATTTTTCCAGTAAATATAAGATATTTAGCTAGCTCCTTACCGATATACTGTGTTGTTCTCTGGGTCCCCCCCAAACCTGGATATATACCAATACCTGTTTCAGGAAAACCAATACTACCCCGTTCAGAAGCAATTATCGTATCTGCAGCTAAAGCTATTTCTGCACCTCCACCCAACGCTAAACCATTGAGCTCTGCAATGACTGGTTTATCTGAACTATCAATCTTATTTAGTACGGAATGACCATATCTTGTGAATTTACAGATATCCTCGATTCTATTTTGTTCAATTTTCTTAATAAAATATTGAATATCTGCTCCTGCGATGAATGCTTTACCTGCTCCTTTTAGTATAATTGCTTTTACTTCAGGATTATTATTTGCTTGGGTAAACCGTTCATCAATCTGCCGGATAACCTCCTCGTTTATTGCATTCAATGCTTCGGGTCTATTGATGAGGATTGTTCCGATATTGTCTCTAATTTCAAGATTAACGTATTTGAAGCTCCATTTTTCCTTTTTCTCATAACGTTCTTTTAAATTATTCGGAACCTTCAACATTGGATATTTTTTAATAAATTGTGATACAATGTGATATGAGTTATCAATTCCATATCTATTCATCATTTCAAAAGGACCTAGTTGCCATCTAAGACCAACTTTTGCACCTCTATCTATATCTTCTTTACTTGAAACGTTTTCTTCAGCAAGAAAACACGCTACTAAAAAAACTGCACCAAAAAGACGCTCTTCTATAAGTTTCATTTTTGAAGTATCAATTTCTCCAACCATATTCCATTGTTCATTATACTCAAACTGTTGCTTTAAACAATTACTAGGACCATAAAAATTTCCTAATTTATCTGCTAAACCAACAGTTGAATGGTAAGCAATAGGGATACCCGTTACATTCATCAATTCAAAAGGTCCCATGGGTATTTTAAATATTTTTTTTGCCAAATCATCAATCGTAGGTAGATTAGCGATACCTTCCTCAAGAATTCTTGTTGATTCGTTTAACCAAGGAACAAAAAAACGATTAACTGCAAAACCTGGCGAATCTTTTACCTGAATAGCTGTTTTTCCAATCTTATCAGAGAATATATTAGCTAGTGATATTGTATCTTGACTTGTGTCTTTTCCTGGAATGATTTCTAATAATCGATTCATTGCAGGATGGTAGAAAAAATGAAGTCCAAGGAATCTATCCTTTCGGTTCAATGAAGAAGCAAGCTCAGTTATAGAAAATGATGATGTATTAGAAGCAAGAATGGTTTCGTGTTTACATAGGGTATCTAACTCCTGAAAAAGATCCTTTTTGACATTCATATCTTCAAATATTGCTTCAATAACGAGATCTGCATCTTTCACCTCATTTTTTTCTGTTGTTCCTTTAATTCTACCTAAGATTTCTTCCGTTTTTTCTTGAGTAAATATTCCTCGCTTAATGGCTGCTGACAATGTTTTTTTTATATTCTCTATACCCTTCTGAACAAATTGATCTTTAACATCCACCATGACTACATCAATACCTTCTTGAGCTACCTTTTGAGCAATACCACTCCCCATATTACCAGCACCGATGATACCCACTTTTTGGATCTTCATTTCATACCACCTCTTTTAATCACTAATACTAAATTTAATCAACTTTGACTTTCAAAACAATAGATGCCCCGGTATCTCCAGCAGCACAACCATCAAATAAACCATATCCTCCTCCTTTTAGCACCAGCTCCTCGATAAGCTCAATTATTAATCTTGTACCCGTGGGTCCTTGCGGGTGACCATATATGAGTGAAGAACCATAATTATTCATATCTTTTAGATCAATATCCATTTCTCTACAAAAATAAATATCATTGACTGCAAAGGGATTATGAGTTTTAATAGCAGTAATATCATTTATTGAAATCCCAGCTTGTTTTAGAGCCATTTTAGCAGCAGGAATGATTGCTTTTGCCATATATCCTTTTTTAGCTCTCCCTTCACCATACGATAATACTTTGATTTCAATATTTTTCTTTTTACTTAATTCTTTTGCTTTATCCTTAGTTGTTACTATAATTCCACAATTTGCATCTCCCGGGTGTGTCTGAGTACCAAAAGATACGGTCCCTCCTAGAATTACTGATTTGAGATTTTGTAATTTTTCAAAAGTTGTTGGATATATCCCTTCATCACCATCCACAGTACAGAGAACTTTCCGACCAGATGGATCTTTAACTTCTATTGGTGTGATCATATATTTACTTTGGAATGCTTTATTATCTTTTGTAGAGTCTAGATATTGTTCGTAACGCATGAAGGTTAACTTATCCTGTTCATCCTTTGTTATTACAGATTCTTTTGCTACATTCTCAGCAGTTTCTATCATTGCATTCTTAGCAAATGGATCATTTCCAAAGTTATCCCATACCCAGCTCTCTTTATCCACTGTACCTCCTGGAGCTTGTGGATTTGGATAAACGAGATGGGGACCATTGGAACATCGGTCTGCACAAATGATAAGAATTTTATTATGAACACCAGCTTCTACACTTAATGAAGCAAATTCAACACATTTTGCACTAGTTGCACATGCCTGTCCTATCATAGGTCCTGTGATATGATCCGCACCGATCATTCCAGCTAACCATGGTGTTCCATAAAATATTGATAACTGAGGTATCGTAATACCAAAAATCAATTGATCGAATAATTTTGGAGATATATTATTTTCTTGTAAAAACCTACTTGCAATTTCACTAGCAAATTTAACTGCATGAAGATTCTGGAAACTCCCTTGCCATCTGCAAAAAGGAGTACTCCAATAACATCCATATGGAATATACACATCTTTAAAATCTTTCATTTTTTTCACCTTTTTTCAATCTTTTGGACGGTTTTTCTTTAGTTCCTCATTCAATGCAGGAATAATTTCAAAAAGGTCCCCAACGACTCCGCAATCTGCAACATCAAAAATCGGTGCTTCAGGATCTGTATTAATAGCAATAATTGTATCAGATCCTTTCATACCAACCTGATGCTGGATCTTACCAGAGATTCCGCATGCAATATATAATTTAGGTGATACTGTTTTCCCACTTTGACCTACCTGATCCGATCTAGGTCTCCATCCTGCATCAACTGCTGCCCTTGATGCACCAACTACTCCATTAATCGTATCTGCTAAATCTTCTAGAATTTTAAAATTTTCAGAGGATCCTAGACCTCTACCACCTGAAATTATTATATCTGCTTCATCAAGGCTCTTAGTTCCCGTCTTAGCAGTTTTCACAATTTCAACTATTTTAATTCTATTAGCTTTAGGATCAATTTCAACAGGTATAGATATGATTTCAGCTTTACACGAAGAATCAGGGCTACTAATCTTCATTACATTGGGTCTAACAGTAGCCATTTGAGGACGAGTATTTGGTGATATTATATCAGCCATTATATTCCCACCAAAAGCAGGTCTAGTTTGAAGAAGTAAGCCATCCCTAATAGATAAGCCTGTACAATCTGCGGTAAGACCAACTTCTAAGGAAGCTGCAACGCGTGGAGCTAGATCTCGACCTAAATGAGTAGCAGGAAAAATAACAATATTTGGTTTATATTTCAAAATCAATCCTGTTAATATCCCAGTATAATTATTTGTGTTATATTCATTGAGATTTTCGTTTTCGGCTGTATAGATAACATCAACACCATAAGTTGCGATTTCATCACAGATATGTTTGACACTTGTTCCAAGGATCACTGCACCTACTCTTTGTTTAAGTGTATCAGCAATCTCTCGAGCTTTACTAGCTAGTTCTAAACCTACCTTTTTAATTTCATTTTCACGAAGTTCTACAAAAATCCAAACATCTTTGTACTCTGATAAATCCTTATCACTTAACTTTGGCCGCTTGATAGTTATTGCATCAAACTTACATATTTCTACACAGGAACCGCAAAGGGTACAATTTGCTTCAATCTCTGCTTTTTTATCCTTGATTTTAATAGCTGCAAATGGACAAGCTTGAACACATAATCCACATCCAGTGCATTTATCAAGAATAATATCAATACCCACAATGTTCACCTCTTTGTTAGGACCTCGTGTTTTAGAAGTATTTCGCTTAATTTCTTTGCAGCCTGCTTGCTATCTTGATCAATAATTTCACATTCTCCACGAGATGGTGGAGTGTATGTTTTTATTACTTGAGTAAATGATCCATTTAATCCGAATTTAGATTCATCGCCTCCAATGGTTTTTACATTCCAAACATTAAAAGGTTTCTTCTTTGCTTTTAATATACTACTCATTGGAGGATGCTCTGGTTGAAATGAAGTTGGAGGGAGAAGCGCTAAAAGAATTGGTGATTTACCTTCGAGAATATGATACCCGTCTTCGGTTTGCTTATGAATCGTTAGTTTGTGCTCCTTATCAATCTCGATCTTTTCAACATAGGTTATCTGAGGTATATTAAGTTGTTGTGCAAGCTCAGGTCCAACCTGAGCTGTATCTCCATCAATTGCTTGTTGTCCACAAAAAACTATATCGATTGGTCCAATTTTTTTAATTGCTTGAGAAAGTGTATATGCTGTAGCCCAAGTATCAGAACCTGCGAACACTTTATCTGAAATAAGTATTGCTTCATCTGCACCAAGGGCTAAACATCTCATTAATGCACTTCTTGCTTGTGGAGGACCCATTGAGATAACTGTAACACTTCCTTCACCTATCTCGTTTTTTATTCTAACACATTCCTCAACTGCGAAATGATCATAAGGATTCAAAATGCTTGGTACACCATCTCTAATTAACGTATGGGTTTTTGAATCAACCTTTACTTCTGTTGTATCAGGCACTTGCTTTACACAAGCTATCAGTTTCATTTCTATTCCTACGTTATTTCATCGATAGGCTAGAAAGTCTTTCCCGAGCAATTCTCTAGCAATGATTAACCTCATAATTTCTGAAGAACCTTCGGCAAGTGTAAACGAACGAACTGCTCGCCATGCCTTTTGATCTTCACATTCTTTAGTATATCCAAAAGCTCCCTGCCACTGCATAACATCAGAGATAGCATCACATGCCCAAAATGGAGCAACCGATTTTGCCATTGCAATTGCCATACTAACCTCAAATCTTGATGCCTTTCCTTGTATTTCTTGATCATATGTCCAAAGAGCCTTATAACCTAATTGGCGAAGTGCCTGTATTTTAACATGGTGCTCAGCTAGTTTAAATTGAATACCCTCATATTTTCCTATTGGTTTACCAAAAGCTTTACGCTCCTTAATATAAGCAATTCCGTTCTCAAGTGCTTTAGATGCAGCACCAGCACATACTAGAGCAATAAGACCGCGTGCAAGCTCGTATCCCTCATGAATATAATAAAAACCTTTATTTTCCTCACCAAGCAGATAATGTTTTGGAATCTCAACATTATTGATGTCAAATCCACCGCACGAAATCGCTTCTCTTCCAATATCTTCAACATAGGTGGGTGTTATACCTGGTGTATCTTTTAAAGGAAGGTAAAACATGTTCATCCCTCTCGTACCTTTCTCAGGTGTCATTCTAGCAAGTGTAACATGGCCACCACCATATTCCATGGCTTCTGCCACACCACTGATGTACATCTTCTCTCCATTGACAACGTATTTATCTCCCTTCTTAGTAATCTTAGTTTTCATGTTACCTAAGTCTGACCCAATGTCAGATTCTGTTGTAGCTATACCAATAATTGATTCTCCTTTTATTGCCTTTGGCAAAATCTCCTTTTTTACCTCTTCATTTCCATATTTATCAATAACGTGACCCCAAGAAGTTCCTACAAGAAAAAGAACAGGAATCGAACAACTTAGATCTGCTCTTGCTAATTCTTCAGCTGCAATCCCAGCAGTGACAACATCAGTTCCTAATCCACCATATTCTTCATCTATCACCATACCAAGGAGTTCAAATTTCGCCAATGCTTTTATGATATCCTCAGGCATGCATCTTACTTCACCTAATTTCTCAGTTTTTGGGACAATCTCGCTTGCACAAAACTCTTTTATACTCTCTCTAAATAACTCTTGTTCTTCTGAAAATGTATAATCAACCATCTTAACCTACCCCTTTTTTACTAGGATTAAAAGGTATATCAGGTTCGGTATAATAATTTTGTTATAATCATAAGTATAAATTGTTTATTCTAGATTATTCTTTAGCAAGGATTGCATTTATATATTATTACATCTATGAGTATATATAAAGGAGGAAACTGATGAAAAGAAAAGGCATTGTCCTGATAGTCATTATAACATTCTTGTTATCATCAACTTTTATAGCTATTTCAAGTTATAATAAAAACACAATATTATCTATAATTCAAGAAATTGATACTTCACCATGTTATTTGCATAATAATATATCTAAAGTTGTTACTTTAGAAAAATTTTCTAAGATAAGAATGTCTAGTAGAGATAGTTACATTATCAATGATACGGAGTACGATGATTTCCATCCAACAATTGCTGGTGATATTAATGGTAGATTCTTTTCATGCTTTGAATTATCAATAGATGGAGTGGATTACTATCCAGATTTCTGGTATTCTCTAGATAATGGTATGACGTGGGATGAAGCTGGATATTTTTCAGAATCATTGGGTTCAGAGTTTCCGGATGTAGATTCTAACGACAATGGTTTCTATGGTACATTCTCAGGGCCAGAAGATACACCTGGACAACTATGGGTCATTGTAGCAGAAGATTTAACAGCAATTACTGGTCGAGTATGGGATTGGTCTGCTCATGGCTTCGATGATTTTGAGTATCTTTCAATCTCATGTTATACAAGAGAGGGTGAGCTATGGAATTGGGGTGGTGGAGCTGGAACATGTTATAATGGGTATTATGAAGATATTGAAGGTGCTCCATTTATTTTTTATGGACTTGTTATAAGTTTTATCCCTGTAGGAGTGGAAGGTTATCTTCATTCTGATTTTGCTATTGATGAGTTTACAGAGATGTCCTATGCAGTGTGGGATCATACTGTCGATGCAAACCTTCTAGTAAGAAAGGATAATTTTGGTGTATGGGATGGTGAATATCATCCTCATATTGGTAGTTGGTCCATTGGAGATGGTGTTATACTTCTGAGAAACGCTTCGATTGAAGCACATGATGACATTGTTGTCATAGTTTGTGAGGAAGAAGAAAACATCGTATGTTTCTATTCCAATAATGGATTTATGTCAGTTCAAAAAAGTACGGTTGTTGATTCAGCTAAATTTCCAGAGGTAAAGGTTACATTTGATGGTAATACATTTGTTTGCTCCTTTGTAAAAGATGATATTCTATATCGAAAAATATCTGAGAATGGCGGTGCAACATGGACTGATGAGAAGCAAGTACAAACTAACCATGCAGTTAGTGAATATGGCTCACATGATCTTGGAAAAGGAAAGAAAAACATATATGCAGTTTGGGAAGATAACATAGGTGGAGATAGAGATATTTATTTTGGACAAGCATATGATGGGAGAAAACCAGATATTGAAATATTCTCAATCACAGGTAGTCCACTAGGTATCATCGCAACTATTAAAAATAATGGAGAGGCGGAAGCGACAAATGTAAAATGGACAATGACAATAAATGGTGGAATCTTAAAAAAAATAAATAAAATTACAAAAGGTACAGTAGAAACCCTTATTGTTGGTGGTAATATATACGCAAACTCTGGAATTATCTTTGGTCTCGGTAGAATATTCGTAACTACAACAGTAAAATGTGATGAGGGTTTATCTGATAAAGAGACTAAAAGCGGTATCCAGATACTTACATTTTCGATATTATAACCTCTAAAAATATATTTTTTAATATTTGTAGATAATCCGGATAATATTTAATTAAAACCTTATGAAAATTTGAATAAGATTATAAATACATACTCAATCTTTAATCTAATTTTATAAACCTAAACGTTTAGCAATAACGATTCTTTGAACCTCTGAAGTCCCCTCTCCAATTTCACAGAGTTTTATATCTCTATAATATCTTTCAATTGGATACTCACGGGTATAACCATATCCACCGAATATCTGTATCGCATTTCTCGTAGTACGCATAGCTATTTCCGAGGCAAACAACTTAGCCATAGATGCTTCTTTTCCAAATGGTACTCCTTTATCCTCTAAAAAAGCTGCGCGATGAACAAGTAAACGAGCAGCATCAATCTGAGTTGCCATATCAGCGATCATCCATTGAATCGCTTGAAATTTACCAATGGGACGACCAAATTGTTGTCTTTGTTTTGCGTATTCAATACTTTCCTCAAGTGCACCACGAGCAATACCTACAGACATGGCACCTACAGCAGTACGTCCACGATCAAGTGTATCCATAACACCATAGAAACCCTTATCTTTTTCACCAAGCATATTCTCTTTTGGAACTTCCATATTTTCAAATATAAGTTCCGCAGTTTTGCTTCCCCTAAGTCCAAGTTTATCTTCTAACTGACCTACCTTAAATCCAGGTGTGTCT
The DNA here is from genome assembly GCA_964347865.1 of uncultured Thermoplasmatales archaeon. Lineage (GTDB taxonomy): Archaea > Thermoplasmatota > E2 > DHVEG-1 > DHVEG-1 > JAGLML01. Next base: position 42,334 of record CAYGAC010000015.1, on the reverse strand, counting down.
TTTTCAACAAGAAATGCACTAATTCCCTTTGTCCCCTTAGCTTTATCCGTTTTTGCCATTACTATAGTAACTCCAGCAATATCACCACTCGTAATGAATTGTTTTGTTCCGTTTAGTACCCATTTATCATCTTTCAATGTTGCAGTTGTTTGTAAACCTCCTACATCTGAACCAGCATTTGGTTCAGTAATCGCCAGAGCTACGAACGATTCACCTGTTGTATGATTTGGTAGATATTTTTTACGTTGCTCTTCGCTTCCAGCTTCATAAATATAACCAATACCAAGAGTATTATGAGCTTCAACGGTAATTCCTGTGGATCCACAATAACGGGATATTTCTTCTAGAGCAATCATATAACTTATTTTATCGATACCTGCTCCTCCATACTCCTGAGGAACTGTCATTCCCATAAGACCCATTTTTCCCATTTTTTTATAAAGATCAAATGGAAAATATTCTTCTTGATCGATTTTTGCGGCAATCGGTTTTAATTCCTTTTCGCAAAATTCTCGAATAACTTTTTGAAATAACTTTTGTTCTGCAGTAAGCTCAAAGTTCATAATAATCCCATACCCTGATACGTAAATGGTCTTTAAATTTGTTGATAGAACGATTAATTATTAAATTGAAATTATCTTGATTTCGATGGTTTTATTACTAAAAATAAACCTAAAATAAATATCTCTATACCTGCCAATCCAACTATCCAAATTCCTCCAAAAACCATAATATGAAAAGTATTCCAAGAAACATAAGAAGAATTGCAATGTCTCTATCACTCCAATCAAAGAAAAAACTAACTAATGGGATACTCATATGATCAAATAAATAGATTACTTTTACTTATTATCTTACTAGTCTTTAAACCAAGTCATTTATCGAAGATTTTTAGTATAAACAATAGATTCTTATGAGAACTGGGAGATGTACATTGAATGGAGGATATCGTTTGGAAACCAACTAATGATTATGTAAAAAATGCAAATATAACAAGATTTATGAAAAATCATAATATTAAAAATTATGAAGAATTAATTAAGAAATCAATAGATGATCTTGAATGGTTTTGGGATGCAGTAATTAAAGATTTGGATATAAAATGGTATAAACCATATGAAAAAGTTCTTGATGATTCAAAAGGAATTCAATGGACTAAATGGTTTATTGGAGGAAAAATCAACATAGTTTATAATTGTCTTGATAAACACATCAAATCTACTAAAAAAAACAACATAGCTATAATATGGGAGAATGAGACAGGAGACGTAAGAAAATTAACCTATAACGATCTTTACAAAGAAGTTAATCTATTTTCAAATGCCTTGAAAAAATTAGGTGTTAAAAAAGGCGACAGAGTCGGTATATATATGCCAATGGTTCCGGAGATTGTAATCGGTTTTTTAGCAGTTATAAAAATAGGTGCTATAAGTATCCCAATATTTTCAGGTTTTGGTGGTCATGCTCTTGCATCCCGTTTAAATGTTGCTGGTGCTAAGATTTTACTAACAGCTGATGGTAGTATTAGAAGAGGTAAAAATGTAGAAATCAAAAAGGAAGTAGATAAAGCAATAGATACAGTCTCTACAATAGAACATGTGGTGATTTATAAGCGACTTGGAATAGATATACCATGGAAAGCTGATAGGGATGTTTGGTGGGAAGATATAGTAGCTGATCAATCTGATAAATGTAAAACAATGCAGATGGAATCTGAGGATTATGCAATGATTATTTTTTCCTCAGGAACAACTGGAAAACCAAAAGGCACAGTTCATAGCCATGGAGGAGCTATGGCCCAGATAGGAAAAGAACTTGGATATTATTTTGATGTTAAAGAAAATGATGTTTTTTTCTGGTTAACTGACCTTGGATGGATGATGGGTCCTTGGATGATTATAGGTGTTCAAAATTTTGGAGGCTCAATCGTTATTTTTGAAGGAGCACCAAATTATCCTACACCAGATAAATTGTGGGAACTTGTCGAAAAACATAAGATAACAATTTTTGGTATTTCACCAACTGCAATACGAATGTTAATGAGATATGGTGATGATTGGATTAAAAAACATAATCTAAGTTCGTTGAGATTATTAGGATCTACTGGGGAACCATGGGACTCTGATTCATGGAATTGGTTTTTTGAAAAGATTGGTAGTAAAAAAATTCCAATAATTAATATTTCAGGAGGAACAGAAATTGTGGGTTGTTTTTTATCACCTCTTCCAATCACCTCACTTAAACCGTGTACACTTCGTGGACCGGGATTAGGAATGGATATCGATGTTTTCGATGACAATGGAAAACCAATTAGAGAAAAGATGGGACACCTTGTTGCAAAGAAACCCGCTCCATCAATGACACGAGGTTTTTGGAATGAACCTAATCGTTATATTGAAACATATTGGTCGAAATGGCCTAATATTTGGTACCATGGAGACTGGGCGAAAATTGATAAAGATGGTTTTTGGTCACTTCATGGGAGAAGTGATGATACTATCAAAGTTGCTGGAAGACGAACAGGACCTGCAGAAATTGAAGCCGCCCTCATCGAACATCCTGCAATCTCGGAGGCAGCAGCGATTGGAGTACCAGATGAAATAAAAGGGGAAGATATTGTTTGTTTTGTTGTATTAAAACCTGGATATGATCCAAATGAAATTTTAAGAGAAAAACTAAAGGATCAAGTGGTAAAAATAATGGGTAAACCATTAAAACCACGTGATATAAAATTCGTTAAAGATTTACCAAAAACACGGTCCGCTAAAATTGTAAGAAGAATTATCAAGAGTACATTTCTCGGTAAATATGACGGTGATGCTTCGTCAATTGAGAATCCGAAAGCTTTAGATGAAATAAAACATGCAATTTAAAATTCAATATATAATAAGAAAACATTTTTCAACAAATTTTCTATTACAACCATAAGTGTGAGTGGGAAATAAATAAATTTTTACTCCATAGGGAGAAATTATATGTCTAGAAAAGTATGTATCGTTGGAGGAGCAACAACACCGTTTGATTATGGATCAACTGGTTTTGAAAGTATAGAAGGAGGAGCTGCAGAATGTATACGAGAAACAAGACTGGATATACCTGATTTCACTTTACGAGATATTGACCTAATGATTTATTCACATTTTTCAGTGCATTTTGGACATCAGCTTGCTGCTGAGTGGATTATTCACGATCACCTTGGTTTAGTTGGTGTGCCGCATTATCGAGTTGAAAACGGTGGTAATACAGGTGGTTCTGCATTATATGCTGCTGCATTAGCTGTTATGTCTGGTCATCATGATGTTGTTGGCATCATTGGATGGGAAACAATGGATTCTGTCTCACAATCACAAGGGAGTGAATTTATTGCTATGGCTTCTGATATTAGATATGAACTTCTTGTTGGAGGCATATACCCAATCTATTATGCTGCTATGGCAAACAAATGGATGAAAGATAATAAAGTCACTGAAGAGGATGTTGCAATGATTGGTGTTAAAAATAGAAATAATGCCATGGATAATCCTAAAGCTCAATGGTATCGAAACGAACACAAGTATATAACCGTTGAAGATGTGATGAATTCTCGTCTTATTTCATATCCAATTAAAAAATATGATTGTTGTCTGATGTCCCGAGGAGTCGCTTTTGCTCTAATTTGTTCAGAGGATTATGCAAAAAAGATCAATCCTGATAGTTATGCTACTATCGATGGTATTGGTTTATCAAGTTGTACCATACGTGCTGGTGATAGATTAAATTTCCCTGGTTGGACTGAACGATACGGTGAAAATTATCCTGAAATGACAGAATTTGGTGCTTGTCGAAACTCTGCTGATCAAGCCTATAAGATGGCAGGAATTGAAAATCCATTAAAAGAAATAGATTTTGGTGAGATTCACGATGCTTTCTCTACATCTGAAGCCCAAATCTATAAAGCATTGTATCTTGCGGATGAAAATACAATTGCCCAATTCATACGTGATGAAAGTACACATATGCATGGACAAATTCCTATGAATCCAAGTGGTGGATTAATGGGTTATGGACATCCAGTAGGGGCAACAGGTATCATGAGTGCAGTAGAATGTTACTATCAATTATCAGGGATGATACCAAAAAAACATCTTTCAAAAAAAACTGAGGTACCTAATCCGGAATGTGGGATTGTAAATAGTCATGCTGGTACAGGAACAAGTATTTCAAACTTTATATTGAGGAGGAGTTAATGATGAGTGAATCAGTAGTTTTCAACAATAAAAAGAAATTTGCAGAAGGACCAAATTTCACAGAAAAAAAATCTTACAGACCTGAAACTGTAAAAGAATCTGGGTTAGCTTTTGTTGGCCATGAAATTTCTGATGATGGAAAGGTAATGAATCAATTACTCCACTATGATCAACTTTATACTATACGACATGGATGGAATAGCCGATTTTTCAAGGGACTTCTTGAAGGAAAGATTTTAGGAACTCAATGTCCCAAATGTGGTGATAAATGGATCCCAGTACGGACGCATTGTTGGAATCTTGATTGCAATTTAGAAAAAACAGAATGGATTGAAATGCCTTTAAAAGCAAAGGTTCACACCTGGACTATAGCTGGCTGGAGCGGAAGATCGTCATTGAGAAGACTTCCTATAATCTTAGTTTATGGTATTGTAGAAGGAAGCAAGGTAGCAATTGCAAATGAATTACAGGGAATTAATCCCTGGGATGTCGATTTTGGTATGCCTTTAAAGATTGTTTTTAAGCCTAAAGAAAAGCGAATTGGCGCTGTCACTGATTTTCATTTTGAACCTGAAGATGGTTGGAAACCCTCACAAATGAATAAAGAAAAAGAGAGAATAAAAAAGCTTATTCAACCTGTTTATGAATGGGTGAAAACTCTTAGATAAGTAGTATTAACCTATATTTTCATTAGAACCGCTAGCAGTTAATAAATTCTTCAAAGCTTTATTATAATTTTTAGGTTTTGCATCCAAGAGGTTTTTTGCATATTCCTTTAAAAAATCACCATATTCAATTTCTTGTTTCGAATACTGCCATTTTGTATCTTCACCCTTATTTAAAGCTAATAAAAATGCATAAGCAAGTGATCTACCTTTTGAAGAATCCAACCTTTTTTTAATCTCAGCAATAGCTTTCTTTTTGCCAAATGTTTTGTATGTCCTAGCTACATTATCTGCAAAATTTGCTAAGGGTGGTAATGATTTGTAATGGGGAAGTTGAAGTAATATGTCCTGGCGTTTTTTATAATCAAAGACAAGTGGTAAGACATTAGATGGTGTATCATCTAATTTAAAAAAAGAATCAGCCATTTTTTCATCATCAATAATTGAAAAAATAAATTCTTTTCCATAAGAATCCCAGTACATTTCCAAAATCTTATTGGGGCTTATTTCAGTTACAACCAATGGCTCCTCAATTTTTTCTAAAATAAATTCAAGTGCTATTTCTTCATTTTTATTTGGTTTTAGTGCTTTTAAAAAACTTTGTATATCAGAACCATAGGATACACCATTTAACACCAATATTTTCTCCTCAGATTGTTTTATCGATTCTTCTCGATTTTTTATATTTTTATTTATGAAATCAAAATCTGTCAATTTTCCTGATAAGTATTCTTGAATAAACTTAGTTTCTTGCATGATATCTGTATCTTTTTGTTTAACTACTTGTGCGATTACATCAATTTCAAAATCGTCAGATAAATCTGGGGATAGCATGTATTTTGAGATATTAAACATAGTATTTTTTGTGGATTTTGTACAATCCTTACAAATAGCAATTAAAGTGTCTGCGGACCTCCAGTTAATCCGTATATAATATTCTTTTAGAAACTCCTTATTTTTTACTTTCTGAGGATTAATATGCTTACAGTAGATTATATTCTTTTTAAAAGATAGGTCAAGTTTATTTGCAATAAAATCAACAAACTCTTTTGGAGGTTGAGGTTTTAAACCTGTACAAATAAATCCTTTATTCCATGAGTAAACATATAATTTTTTCTTAAAAGCCAAATCCTTAATACCAAGTAATCTTAATATTGGATCATCAAATCTTTGTACACTAATCAACTTTTCTTTATCTGCCTTTCCCCTTTGAGCGAAGGTAATATCTCCCGTTGGAAACTTTATTACACCTAGATACGGAGCTTTACCAGATATTGCAAGAGATAATGTTCCAGCGATTGCCCCGTCTAATCCTTTTTTATTTGAAAATTTCTCAAGTTTGTCTGCATCATCTTTAAATTTGATGATTTTTTCAATTCGTCTTCTTATTTTTATAAAATATTTATTACAACTATCAACCTTACATTCAGGTAGAATTATAAAAGGATCATCTCTTAATTTTTTTGCATTTTCTATTAAATTTTTCTCTTGAGATTTTGGAGCGGTACGTGCAAATGTTCTAACTCTTCTCATTTTAGCCATATTAACATCTGATAAAAGGAAATTATTAAAGTATATTGTGGTAGCAGCGATATGATATTTTCATAATTTTAACCAATGTTACTAAAAAATAGTATATTGAAAGTGAACTTATACGATTATTATATTAAAAAAATTCTCTCATTTTTTCAATTTCAGGATTTGTTATTCCACCATTCCTCAATAAGAAAATATATTCTAAAATCTCCATCTTTCCTATTAAATTTGGTAATTCATTAATCATAATTTCTGTGAACCTTTTCGCATTTTTAATACTGTCAGCCATGAAAACAATAGCAACATCATACTCACCATGCATATAACCAACAGATATTACCTCTATTCCGATTTTTTCTCCCTTTTGACCAGCTGAAAGTTTAGTTATCTTATTGATTGCGTCACCAGTTGGTTGAGTAGATCTTTTTACAAGCATTAGATACCGTTTTTTTTCAATTTTTTCTTCATCAATAACAGCATTATATCCCCAGATTGTATTGTTATTTTCCAATCTTTTTTTGATTCTCCATACTTTTTGCCTTGAGAAATCACACTTTTTAGCTATACTTTCGATGCTTTCTCCGGAGTTCAGTTGAAGGACCTGTAGAAATTTTTTTTCATCTTCATCTATTTGTTTTTTACTGCTTTTTGGCATAATATACTTCCCCGATATTCAATCTCGTAACCTTCTCCTTATTTAAAAATCTTTATTTTTGGAAATAACGATTCTCTACACTCTTTACATATTGCATGAAACGGTTTTCCATCTGGACTTTCAATACGGATATAATAGGAGATTCCCTTATTCTGACCACATCGAGGACACAATCTAATGAACATCAAAAATGCAACGAATTCTTAGAATTTAAAGTTGTAATCGGGTAAGTGAAAGTAAATATTGTTATATTTCAAAAAATAGATGGAAGTCGTGGAAATAATTTCCACTCTCCCTCTAAATTGCTTTCCTGTCGCTACTCTCCCCCTGTTCTCAATATTCCAATGCAATTTAAATTTATAAATGTATCGTGTTATCAAGATACTTACCAAGAAAAATTATTACATTTCGAAATATACAGGATGTTTTTGGTTATAAAAAGAAATAGAACAAATATGAATGTTCGATTTTACCATTGATTATAATGTATTTTTAAATCGGTATATCGATTTTCTCTTGGTTTTTTTTCAGCAGGATATCCAATCGAAATCAAAGAGAAAGGTATTACATGTTTTGGTATGTTCAATAATTTTCTCATACCATCGATCCGTTTTTTTCTTGGATAAATACCTAACCAGACACCGCCCAATCCTTTCGCATGTATTGCTATGAGAATATTCTCAGTTGCTGCTGAGCAATCTTGGAATCCCATTCCTTTGTGAGTTTCTAATTCTGTATCAAAACACACTGTTATGGCAACTGAAGCTTCTTTTAACATCTGGGAATGTGGATGAAAACTGGGTATTTTTTTTAGTATTTGCGAATCATTAATGACTATAAAGTGCCAAGGCTGCTCATTCCCAGCGGATGGAGCACTCATACCAACATTTAACAATTCTTTTACCAGTGAATCAGGGATTGGTTTATTACTATATTTTCGGATACTTCTCCTTGATAAAATAGCTTCTATAGCATCCATACTTTCACATTTTTTCAAACAATTAATTCTTTAAAAATTAACCGAATTATTAGAATTTGGAAATAAATTGTAAAACTTGATAGTCTAATAGTTCTAGCATACTCCTTAAATACTTTTAAAAAAATTGCGATACCTTAAAAGATATATAATTCTTTTATACAATTGATTAATATGAAGGTTTACGATGCAATACTTTTAAGAAGGAGTATAAGACGTTTTAAACAGGTTCCAATTGGAATAAATCTTTTAAAAAAATTTGTAAATGCTGGAAGACTTGCCCCATCTGCTGCTAATCTTCAACCTTTAGAATTTTTTATAATTAATAATGAAGAACTTTGCTCAGAAATATTTAAAACACTCAGTTGGGCAGGATATATTAAACCAAAATGGACTCCATCTATGAAGGAAAGACCGACTGCATACATAATCGTACTTGTTACTGATGTAAATAATAATTATTATATGAGAGACGTTAGTCTCGCGACAGAGAATATCATCTTAGCTGCTGAAGAGGAAAATATCGGAAGCTGTATTTTATGTAATATTGAGCGAGATAAGATAAGAAAGATTTTAAAAATACCAAAAAATATTGAAATTGATTCTGTTATTGCTTTAGGGTATAAAGCGGAATACCCAGTTGTTGAAGATTTGAAAGATTCAATTAAATACTGGAGAGATAAAAATGAAATTTTACATGTTCCAAAAAGAAAATTGGACAATATTATTCATATAAATAATTACAAAATAAAATACTTTTTCTAAAGACTTTTTGTAAAATCTAAACATTCCTGAATATTTATATAGTTGAAGTACATATAAACTAAGTGTATTACATTATCGGGGAATATATATGGAGAAAAATAAGATATTATTGAATTTATTGGGCATTTGTTTAATAACCATAACTTTGTTGATACCAAACGCTTTTGCACAAACAAATCTTTCTAATGAGACTAAGATATTATCTATGGGAGATCCACCAACTTCTTTTGATCTAAGAGATGTAAACGGTGAAAATTACGTCACAGGTGTAAGAGATCAAGGACCATATGGAACATGTTGGACTTTTGGAACTATGGCATCATTGGAAGGAAACTTACTTATGACAGGAAACTGGGATGCAGCAGGTGAAACTGGTGAGCCTGATTTATCTGAAAGACATCTTGATTGGTGGAATGGATTTAATACACACAATAATGATGATGATCCAGGTGGAGGTGGTCTAACTCCTCATAATGGTGGAGATTTTTTAGTTTCATCTGCCTATATAATTCGAGGTGAAGGAGCAATCAGAGAAATTGATGCACCATACTCTCAAATAACAATACCACCTTCTCGAAACGATCCAGATTATCATCACTACTATACACAAAACATTGAATGGTATGTTGCGGGTGAAGATCTTAGTAATATAAATACAATCAAGAATAAGCTTATGGAGGAAGGTGTTATTTCAACAGCATTGTGTTATTCATATCAATTTATAAAAGATATGGGAGGATATTATGCACATTATCAACCACCAAGTAATACTCTTGAACCAAACCATGGGATTGCAATTGTAGGATGGGATGATAATAAGGCAACTCCTGCTCCTAAAGATGGTGCATGGTTATGTAAAAATAGCTGGGGAGGTAACTGGGGACCAGAAAATGGATATTTCTGGATTTCTTATTATGATAAATGTTGTGGACAACATCCTGAAATGGGTGCAGTTTCTTATCAAGATGTTGAGTATGATCCATTTTTTACTATTTACTATCATGATTACCACGGATGGCGTGATACACTAGAAAATATAACAGAAGCCTTTAATGCATTCAATGCAACAGAGGATGAAACACTTGTATCTGTAGGATTCTTTACCGCCGAAGATGATGTAGATTATAATCTAATAATCTATGATAGATTTGAAAGTGGAGAACTTCAAGATGAAACAACCTCAAAATCTGGAAATATTAAACACTATGGCTATCATACAATTGATTTGCCTTCTCCTATAAATATTACAACTGGAGATGATTTTTATATTTATATAAAACTTTATTCAGGGGGCCATCCATTTGATAGAACATCTGACGTTCCAGTTCTATTAGGAGGATCACAACGAGTAATAGTTAAATCAGCTGCAAATCCTGAGGAGAGTTTTTATAAGAGCGGATCAACCTGGTATGATTTATATGAATATGAATTTAGTGATCCTAGCTGGGATGAAACAGCTAATTTCTGTATTAAAGCAATGACTGGTCAATATGGAGAATTATATCCAAATTTAGATGGTGAGGGCGATTTAAATTGGACTGATGTATCAAAAGGAGCCAAAGTTGAAGGAAACTTTACAATTGAAAACGTAGGTGATCCAAATTCTAGACTTATCTGGGAAGTTAAAACATGGCCTACATGGGGAAATTGGACATTCAATCCACATAGTGGTAATAACCTAAAACCAGAGGATGGAAAATTAAAAATTGATGTAGAAGTGATTGCACCTGATGAGAAAAACAAAGTATTCACTGGAGAATTAAAGGTAGTAAATAAGGAAAACAGTAGTGATTTTATTATTATTAACGTTTATCTTGCTACACCTGTACCTAAAAATACAATTTATTTTACTACAATTCAATTTTTCCAGAATATTATACAACGATTTCCAATACTACAAAATATACTTAAAATCCCAGTTATAAATAAAATACTTAATTTTAATTAATTTCTACTCTTTTTTTCATTTTTTATTTTCTAAATTTCCATTATTTTCAACAAGTAGGGCATGTTATTTGGAAACATGATAATAAATGTATAACAATATTTTTATATTTTAAAATTATAATCCTAAAACTAATAAACATTACGAGATGATTTAATGGGGTATTCATTTACATTTGATTTATCCAAACTATCACAAACATTGTTTAAAGAAATTGCAGAATTTTCAGAGAAAGGAAAAATTACCGAAAAGATCGGTGATGTGGCAAAAAATCTTGTTAAAAAGTTTAACGTAGATAAAATAACAGGATTACCTGTTCACGATTCAATAACTATTATTGAAGATCTTATTAATGCAAACATTAAAAATAGCCTTCACCACGAGAGTTTTCATAGTACCAATAAAAGAGTATTGTTTCTTCCTCATTGTTGTAGAAAATATATGGACTCAAGATGCAAGGCAGATTTTGATGCAGAAACTTCATCATACCTATGCAAGCATTGTTCAGAAGATTGTCAAGTACATTTAGCAACAAAATTAGCAAAAAAAGAAAATTATGATGTATATGTGTTACCAGGATCATCGTGCGTTAAAAAGATTTTTAAGAAAAACTCATACGATGGTGTCGTTGGAATAGCGTGTACTGAAGAAATTGTTCTTGTAACAAAAATTTTAGAACAACTCAATATCGCATCTCAAAATATTCCATTAATAAAAAATGGATGTTGTTCAACAAGATTTAATTTTGAAACTTTACAAAATATAATACTTGAACAAAGGAAATATACTTAAGAATTTAATTAAAAATGGTAATTTTCGCCTGTAACAAATGTTACATTAAATATATTTTTTAGGTAAAATTTAAATAATCCTTTTGCATATATTTTAACCAGGAGAGGAGGAAGGGTTTTCCCTTCATATAAAATTCATATTGCCCCTTAATTTTTTCCCTTCCTTCTGTTAAATCCCCTTATATATTAAATATTATGTTAATTCAGTAATTAACTATTGGTTGAATTATATCTTTCTGAATTAAATAAGTAAAGGTGGTTTTTTTAACCACCAGGATTTACGTTTATGAAGAACAACAGCACGTATGCCCCTTGATTTCTTTCGTCTGATCCTTCTGGGATTTCAGCCGTCACAATCACTCGTGTTGGTCCAAATCCAAATATTAATTTTGAAGAAATACTCATTTCTTCTCCCGCTAAAATTGTATCAATTGTTCCAGTGCTTTCTTTTCCTAGTAATATTAAACCACCGTCAAAGGTAATTTTCCAGGTAATATCTTCAGCTTCAGCAATCGCTTTGTTTTTTAATGTTGCAGTTACCTTGAATAATCCACCTTTAATAGCGCCGATGTCTACTTCTGGTAGTACAATTTGCATCAGATGTGGATCCGACCAATAACTAACAGATTCGTTAATATCTTTTGCTCGTACCTTAATCTTATAATCACCTATGTCAGACCAAGCGTGAGATTCAACTACGGATTCTCCAGAATTATATGGTCCCAACCATTCTGTCGAGGTTCCGTCTCCCCAGTCGAACAGATAAAATATTTGATATCCTTCAGGATCGGTTGTGATCGCTGTATATTCATATTCTTTTTCTGGTTTTCCTGCTGCGGCACCATTAACAGTTGGTGGTAATGGTGGGTAACTATCACCGATTTGGATTTGTACGATGAATGGAAGATGATCGTGGGCAGAAACAGTAAGTGTTGCATCATCCGGATTTTGTACGTCAACCTCAAGCTCAACAACTCCAGTAGAATTTGTATATCCACTGGCGTAACATCCATTTGGTTGCATAAGGCAGACCTGCGCATTTTCTACTGGATTACCATCACTCTCAACTGTAATCTCAACAGTACTTGGTCCATAGGGTATAATTGGTGGATAATCTACTGATAGATTACCAGGTATATCAGTCCACACTTCAGTTGCAGGATCTCCTAACCAAAGATACATCTGAGCATTATCTATGCCATAAGTGCCATGTATATCAATGATGTGTGTTGCTGCAGCATTACTTATCCATCCGATTCTATATGAGTCATTCAATGTAAATTGTCTAAAAAGCTCTTTATCATAATCATGATTTGGAATAGTATAGGAAGGATCCGTTGCTCCAAGAGAAGCTACAGCTCCTCCAGGATATTTATTCATAAAGGCTTCTCCAAGACAATCAGTCAATAGATAATGATTTAGACAGGCAATGTTGAAGACAATGGGTGTTCTATTTTCATTGGTCAGAGCTTTTACATCGGATATTTCCCAATACTCACTTGTATAACTCCATCCTGTCCATGCAGTTTCAGATCCATGTCCTCGATAATTGACAATATTTCTTCCTTCATTAATCGCTTTAGCTACATTTGCATTTGTTCCAGTAGCCTGGTTTCCATATGCCGTATCAATCACAAATGGTGGCTGAGGAATAATATCTGTTCGAATTTCCTCTTTACAACCAACATATTTTCCTGGAGCACCTTCTTTATGTGCAACAAGAATTATCTTATTAAGCCATGAATCTTTTGGCGGATCTTTCTCATATTTCAATGTCTTATTAACCTGATTTTTCAACGTAGTACTATTTGTCACTGATAACCGACCAACAGCAATATCTGCATAATAATCAGGAGCACCAGTAATGCATGCATAATAATAATCGCTGTAAAAACCATCCCACTGGGCTATAGGCATGTATGAGGTATCACCAACAAGAAGAACATATTCAAGATCACCCTGATTATAACAGGTAACAATTTCATCTTTTACGTCATCAAAATCTGAAGTAGATAAGGACAATAATTCTGTTTCAAAACCCTCTTGGTAATGCCAGTCAGCAAGGGGTTGAATATCTGATACAAAATTCGGATGAGAAATAATGAGGTACTTAGTTCCAGGATTGTTAATTGCCTGAACAGATAATCCAAGCCAATCGTAATTAATTACATAATTACGATACATATCATCAAAGTGTGGGCTAATCGATTTATCAGTATATTTTGGATCTTCACCATTTAATGAAGTATAATGAAGTTCGGCAGTCATTTTAGGTGTAATTGTCAAAGTATGTTCGAGGGAATTATAACTTATCGGTGCTATTTCAACAGTTATCACTTTAATATCTCTCCATATTCCTGGTTCAGTTGTCTGGACCACAAAATCTGGTTTTATGGTAGATGTTGTTTCGGGTTTTGTACGTGGTTGATTGTTCATATTATCAGTTGCAGGTTCTTCAAAAACAGTAATGGTGTAGTCTTCTAATTTAATTTGATCGTGAACAATATAGGTGTTACCAATATCACAATTTTCTGGAATAGCAATAAGAGAACGTATGATAGGAATTGCTGGTTCTCCAATCTCCATTGTTGTAGAGTGGCCAGGAATTGATATCTCCTGATAGATATTTCCTTCAATTTCTACATTAGTTATCCAGAAACCCGGAAGAATCACATCGATTACAGTTTTTTCTGATGATGACTCCAATATATTCAAAATTGGTCCTTTACCTGGATTTGATCCATAAAATGAAACCCATGTTTTATCATCAACAATTACTTTTTCCATGGTATTTGATATATCTGCTAAAGAAATTGCTGTAATTAATAGCGTTAAGGTTGTCAAAAGAGCAAATAATATCTTTTTCATAATTATTACCCCATACTATATTTATCTTACCCCTTAAAAAACTATCTGAACATTTAATATTACCATTCAAACATTGAGAGTTTGATTGAAAAATGGTAAAAAAATGATTAAAAGGACCTATTTATTTGCGAAAATGTTTGGATTTCGATGAAAGCTACTGATGTTATATTACTCATTTAAGAAGAAATAAACATAAGTAGACTTAAGTAATCATGTTGTATACATAAAATAGGATGCATAAAAGAAAGGATGAATTTTATGAATCTATAAAAGATTTAAAGACTAAAAAAGAATTTGAAGAAGAAATAAATAATCGTTTTTTAGAATGCAATAAACTCTTTGATAAAGATACTATTGCTCTGCTTATCATCGATGAGTTGGGTAGAAATAAACAAGTTTTTAGTAAAATATCAGAACTGAAGCTTGATTCTGAATATACAGTTATTGGAAAAATAACAAATATCTATGAACCTAAATCTTTTAAAAGAAAAAACGGTACTTCAGGAAAAGTAATTAACCTTGACATAAGCGATGACACAGGATCATGTAGATTGGTCTTATGGAATAAGGATGTAGAACAAATAAAAAATAAAAATATAACGATAGGAACTACAGTAAGAATTATAAACGGTTACACAAAAAAAGGTTTTAACGGATTAGAATTAAATGTTGGACGATGGGGACTTTTTGAAGTTTTATCAAATGACCAACTCATTTTTAATAAAAAACAAACAGATACAACAGATGGTATAGAGGGAATATTATCCCAAAGAGAACCTACAAAACCCTTTTTTAAGGATGATGGGGAATTTGGATTCGTTACAAAAATTAAGATTAAAAACGTAGATAAAGAAACAACAATAACCGTATGGGATTCTAAAGTAAAAGATATTCAGAGATTTAAAATTGGAGAATATTTAATTATAAAAAATATATCTAAAAAACAAAACAATGGAAATGAAGAAATTCATGTTGATAGGAATAGTATAATTCAACGGGGTTAGCAACCACCCTGAATATATTTTTTATGTTGTTCTAAAGCATATTGAGCTTTTTGTAGTTCTCTACCAAGGTATGCGTAATGTTCTGCTCTAAGATGAGGAATGTATTTTATAATCGTATCAGAAAGAGCATCGGCTTTTGAACCTGAAAAAACTTTTTCTAGATTTCCTGAAACAATACGATTTTTTTTATATATATTAGAATAATATTCGACTCTAATCTCTTTTTTAATTACCTCGATTACAAAGAATCCTCCACGATCAAGAATCACGTCTTTCTGTGCTGTTTTTTTAGCTTTTATCAATGGAACTTCCTTATCAACCATTAATTTTTTCACCTGCTTTTACCATGTTTTTTAACTTTTGAAATGCGATATTTCTAGGCATTAATCTTTGACCACAATCCGGTGAAATTTGTATTATTTTTTCTCCAAAAATATCAATCGCTTTTAATATGTGGTTTGTGATTTCATCAACCGATTCTATATTATTATCTGAACGAACTACCCCTAAGCATATCTTTTGCGAAAAACTATATTCATTAAATGCATCTAAAAGGTGTGGAGATGCTTTAAATTCATGAGAAAGTATGTCAACAGGCATCTCTGTAAGTTCTGGAATAATGGATGATACATTTCCACACGCATGTAGTATTGTAGGACAAGAAATATTCTTTGTTATTATTTCAATCAATTCATTACCATAGTCAGGCATACAATTAGAAAAGAATGGTTCATCAATACTTATCATATCAACATATTTCTGTAATAACTCCGCTTCTTGTTTTTGAGCAAAGGCAAAATCAAATGCTATCTGTTTTTCATTATTATAATGCAAATCAACACAGGATTTAGTTAAGGTATAAGGACCTGTAAGTATACCTTTTAATTCTTTATCTTTAGGTATTAATCTTCTGACTAATTTCTGATCTTCTATAGTTATTGGCCCATTATATTCAATTTTATTTACTATTTCTGGTCGGTTTCTAATTCTACAACCTTTTAATTGTCTAGTGAAAATTTGAATAAATGGATCTCTTGTTTGACCATCAGATATAATGTCAATACCAGCCTCAACCAAATCATTGACTGCAGATGCAATATAATTATCCCAATTTACATTCTCTTGATTATAATAATTTTTCATTAACTCAAAAGTATCAATTTGTGTTGGATATGATCCAATAATGCAAGTTTTCATTCTATTTCTCATTGCAAAAGTTTCCTCCTAGGATGAAAATCCACTGGAGATATCCCAAAATAATTTTCAGTATATTCAGATATTAATATATCCTGCCATGCTATAATTGGTATAACCATATCAGCATTCTCTATAGGTCCAAAAATCGCAAAATCTCCTCCAAAAAGGGGGATATTTATATTGGATGCAGAATCGACTGATTTTTTTGCAGATTCGAAATTTATAAGCCACTTTGATTTTTCAACTACATTATGAATTGCGCATCCTGTTGGTAGGCCATATTCTTCTTTGATTACAGGAATTGCAGCTATAGAAGCACCACTATTCTCACCAGGGGCAAGAGCTGCAGTATCCACTAGAATTTTATTAATCCTTAATTCTTTTGATAATTCCAATAATCCCGTATCTATTAAATTGGCACCATTCTCTAAAACTTCAACCTTTCCATCAGGTGATTTATCTTTTGGATTAAATGCTACAATAATCACCATTTTAGGAGTGTATTTTTTTAGACATTCTTGTTCTTCATCTTTAATTCCAATATGAATTGAATTGTAGATCGTTCGTGATAGAAGATTTTTTTTATATAAATATTCTAAAGTTTGTATCTTGATAGAAGGTTCAATAATATCCACAGAAAAAGGATGGTTTTTTGGAATTGATTTGTCTATAAATGTAATAATATCTTCAATATAATCTTCTCTTCTAATAAAAAAATCTGGAATTACGGGATTGCCGGTTTTATTGCTAATTTCAAACATTTTTTGTAATAGATTTTTTGTATTTTCAAAGTCTGGTTCACCTTTAAAAAAAGCTCCACCAAAAAGAACTGTTGGATACATACCAGGTTGGCCACCTATTTTTATCCCTGATATTTCAAAAATTTTTTGATCTTTTGTAAAGGAATACATTTATTTACCTCTGATTCTAACTTTTCCCGTATAATCTAATATAATTTTAGAGTGTAAGGCTCTTTTATCTGTTAAATTTATTTGGGTATCTGCTTTAATCTTTATTGCTATATATGGTTCTCCAAAACATGAAGAGGATTTAGCAGTATATCCGTTAATAGACTTATCAATTACATTTTTATCTTTAACCCCTATTAGATCAACAATTTCAATTTGAGCTTGAAATCTCTTAATTGCATCGTTCTTTAGATTTTCAATATATGGAATTGTTCCAGGGGCGTCAATAATTTTGTGCTGATCGTCAATTCCATTTTTATGTAATGCAACAAGTGAAGTACCAGAACGATGACCTTTTATATCATCTCCACAAATAATAAGATATC
The DNA here is from genome assembly GCA_964347865.1 of uncultured Thermoplasmatales archaeon. Classification (GTDB taxonomy): domain Archaea; phylum Thermoplasmatota; class E2; order DHVEG-1; family DHVEG-1; genus JAGLML01. Next base: position 24,412 of record CAYGAC010000015.1, on the reverse strand, counting down.
TTATATGGGGATTTGATACAACATTAGCAACAATTTTTTCTATACCAATATTTTCAGTTTTTAATGGTCCATAAATTGCAACGGTATCAGGGGGAGTATAATTAATTGTAAGTAAAACCACCGCAACATTTCCGTTAAGTGAACAAACAGTAAATTCTCCACCCCAAGGGTAGTATTTATTTTCCATTAATTAGCATCTCCATTTTTAACAACGAAACCATTTAATTCATTTTAATGTATTGTTAACAATTTATTAGAAATTATTATTAAATTGAAGATTCTGTAACAAATAAAAAAAATGTGAGGATTTTAACTATATCCACCCATTAAGATACTTGGATCTCCAATTAATACCCACTGTTCAACCATTTGACGATCAGCATCATCACTATTTATATCAAATTCATTGACATAGTCTGTAATTGCACCACTATGAGCTTCTCCAATATGATCTTTTCCTAATTGTCCATAATTATAGAAAAATCTTGGTAGAAGCCAACCATCAAGACCATTCGGATAATCAAAACCAGGCAGTCCCATACCAAGCCCACTATTTCCCATAGTTGCAATAGCTCCACCATTTCTTTTTATTGTTAACCACCAGCTAAAGCATTTTGGAATCCATTCCATTTTGAAGAACGGATATTTAAAGTATTGTTTAAATCCGTACTTTTGGATATCTTTAGGTATATTTGTTAACGTAACATTAAATTGGCTATTATGACAACCACCAATAACAATTACCGGTAATTCATTCGTATTTCTCAATTTCGGATTAAATTTTAAGAGATTAAAAATATTATATATTCTAAGAATAATAATGGTTTGTTCTTTGTGTACATCACCAGGAGGATATGTTACTAAAACAGATGGATTTGCATGACCTGCCATATGGATAAAACCAGTTCCTTTGTTTATTGCTTGTTCAACATCCTTCTGTCCAGTCAAAGTCATTAATGATGCCCATAAACGTTCAAATTCAAAACCAGTCATATAACTTGCAGAAACGTTTGTATCAATTTCTGCTTCATATGCATCAGCAGGTCCACTATCTGGATAGGTATCTCCACCAATAAGAAGCATATGTTTAAACCATGATTCAGAAGCTTGTTCCGTTTCATAATTAATAATTTTATTAACTATAATTTTAACATCTTTTACAGATCTACAAGGGAGTCTACCAACATAAACATCAGGTGCGCCATCGATAATATCTTTACTTCCAAATCTATATTCTGCAAATATATCATTACCATTTGAATCCCAATCTTCAAATTCAGTCCCATTATTTTTATAGATATCCGCATAATATAGATCGCTATCTACACCTCGTTCGAAATTTGCACCAACGTGATTGTTAGTATTTCTTACAGGAAGATACCAAGATTGTCGTTGTCCGATATGCCCACCAACAAGGAGTACGTAGTGAATACCTTCTTTTTCAATAGCATCCTTAATATATAATTTAATCTTCTCTGGTTCATCACGTCCCTCAGTATATTCTGAATAGATTTCTTCAGTTGTTTTAAAAGTTGCATTCAATCCCTTGCTATTTTTATGGTCAATCAATGGTTGTAATTCTTGTTCAAATTTTGAAGGTGCGATTATTGCAAGATCATGTTCATTAGGAAATACAATGGGTAATAAAGGTTCTTCATAAACTATGGATATCTTAACAGTATCACTAAAATATAAAGTATTTTTTCCGGGTGAATATCTTAACGGATAGGATTGCACCGTTAGAAAAACAACATGTTCTGTACCATCTAATCCAGTACATGTTTTGAAACTGTAAGAGGTATCTGGATATAGGTCTGAGCTAGAATATACTTCCATTGATTTTTTATCAATATTTTGTGTATATATTCCTTCAATTCTAGGTTTAGGAGCTGGTCGAATTTCTTTTGTGAGCATCTTTGTAGTCACTTCAGAAAATTCAACTATCACATCTTTAATTATAGAACCGAATGGAAGGGTAAATACCTTGGTAATCCTTGGTAACACAGGTTTTCCAGGTTCCATTAAAAAAGATGTTCCTTCTATTAATTCTACAGAAATATAATCATCCTGTTCATAAATAACTGGATATGAAAAAGAGTAGGATTCATTAATTTCAATCGATTTATTTTCACTAATTTCTGGTAATGCAACAGCCCCAAAACCACTGATAATTAATATTATTATTGCAAATATCGATATTATTTTCTTCATAAATTTCCCCATTTTTATACCATTTTTATATCAATATAATTCATATATAAAGGTTTCCTACCTTGTATTTATTTTTAATATATTTAAGATTAAAAAAGAAATTAAAAAGTTAATAATTGGCTTACAATGTATAATAGCATTTAAATATTATACGCTCTTATACTATTATGTGTAGGGAGGAATAAAATGACAAAAAAGTTCCTATTAAGAACATGTGCTTCCTTCTGTTTTACAGTTTTATTTATAGGTAGTATTGTTTACCCGATTACTGGAACAATTTCAGATAATAGAATTGTTATACAATCAACTGAACAATTAAAAATTTTTAAACAAAATACTAACTCTGAAAGTTGGGTACAAATTATAGGTGATTATCCCAATAGTGAAATGGATAATGGTTTTAATAATTCATATAATGTTGCGGTTAGAGGAAAAACAACATTTACTGTAGATGATATAGAATATCTTTTCCTTGGAACTGGAAATTTACTTGACTCTCCCTTTGGTCTGGAAATGATGAATACTGTTCTGATTAACCTGAAAAATAAATTTATCTTGTGGTCAAATCAATTTATTCTTAATTTATTAGTTAAGATTATTGAAAATTATTTTAAGGGTGTATCAAGTCAGGGTTGTGAATTATGGTACTATGATGGTTCAACCTGGAAATCCTCTGTTGGAAATGATCCGTTTTATTCAACAATAGAACGTGGATTTAATAATGTAAATAATTCAGAATTAACAATGTTGCTACCATATAAACCACCATCATCGAATGTTACGTATCTTTATGCAGGTACTTGGAATCCCAGGGAAGGTTGTGAAATTTGGAGAACCAGTGATCCAATTTATGGAACGTGGGAACCTTTGATTTATAAAAATAATGTTGTAAAAAATTTATCAAGTGGTTTTGGAAATCAAAACAACCATGCCGCATACTCAGCTGCTGTTTTTAATGATTGGCTTTATATTGGAACTATGAACTGGAGAGAGGGATGTGAAATTTGGAGAACAGATGGAGATATTTGGCAGAAAGTTATTGGCGGTGGATGTAATGTAAGTTATGGATTTGGAGATGACAAAGATGGTTTTGAACGTGATATTTATGCTTGGGAAATGAAAGTATTTAAAGATAACATTTCAAATCAAAAGCATCTTTATGTAGGTACTTTTAATATCGCAGGATGTGAACTTTGGAAAACTTCCAATGGTGAAAATTGGACTTGTCTCATTGGAGAAAAAGGTAAACTTAAACGAGGTTTTAATAAGGTTTTAATTCCACTAAGAACACATAATTATGGGGTTCGAAGAATGGAAATTTTCAATGGTTTATTATACATTGGAACTGCATCAGTTCCACCATTTGGAATAAAAATAAATAATAAAAATAGAATTTTTACAAATGTATTATTAGAATCTATGGGTACAGGTTGTGAAATTTGGAGATTCGATGGAAATGATTTTTCTAGACTTGTTGGAAGAAAATTATCTCCAAATAAAAACGTCCATTCGGGTTTTGGAGATTGGACAAATGCTTATATCTGGTCTCTTAAAGCCTATGATGATCATTTAATTGCAGGAACATGGAATCCAGGTAGATTTCTTATTAATATTACACTAAAACCTTCTTACCCGATACTTAATATTTCATTTACTACCGACAAAAGTCAAATAACTAAAAGTGCAGGTTGTGAGGTATGGTTTACTGATGATGGAGATGATTGGTATCAGATGGTGGGGGACGAAGTACATCAAAATCCTTTATGGCCTAAAAATGGATTTGGGGACAATAATAACATTGGTGCAAGAGCCCTTATAATTTATAATGATTTATTATACCTTGGAATCACAAATACAGCAGATGGTTGCGAATTATGGAGATTTGATGGGTCTAGTTATCCACCTAAATGATTATTTAATTTAAAATTAGTTTTTTGTATAAGATTTTTATAGAATTTATAAATACACCTTATTGGTGAAGGAGATATAAATATGGCTTTAGAAAATTTTTCTGAATGGACTGCACAATTTTCTCTTGATCGAATTATTGGTGGAGATTTTTCAGCTTTTATTTCTATCTTTTATCTAGTAATAGCTATTGCAATTTATTCAATACTTATATGGCATTTTTATCGTTTTATTGCAACAAGAGATTGCTTTAAAATTAGCATGAGAAAACATCCAAAATTGATAGGATTTTTAAAATATTTCTTTGCTTTTCCTTTTGTTGCTTTTATATTTTTTATAGGATTTTCGTTACTCATGCTTTTTTTAACAAGAGGGTATGAAATCGAAGCTGTTCTATCAACATCATTTGCAATAATTGCGGCGATTAGGATTGCTGCATATTATAATGAAGATCTTTCTAAGGATGTGGCTAAAATGTTGCCATTTGCATTATTGGGTATATTTCTAGTTGATCCATCTTATTTCAGATTCGAAGATATCATGAGTAGAATTAATTCCTTACCCGAATTTTTTACATTATCCATTCAGTTTATCTTATTCGTAGTTCTTCTCGAATGGATTTTAAGAATATTACTCACCATTCGTTATGCAATTATTAAGAAAAAACAAAAACCTGCTGTTGAAGAACATTAATTAAGATTTTTTTTATATTTTTAAAATGAAACGATAAGTATAGAAAATCCTTAAATACTATACTATCTTATATTTTTACTATTATGGGAGGAAATAATATGAAGAAAATTGTATGCTTTTTATTTTCTATGCTATTGATAACAACCACAATAACCCCTGTGGCTGGGACTACAATAAAAAATAATAATATAAAAGTCTCATGTACTGAATCAATTGACGTTACGTTAAATGCAGAGGAATTTAAAATTAATAATCTTGGATCTGGTATTTCTGAAATTAATATGATGAACTTTGGATTTACTATTGCCCCCGGAGAACCAATGCTTCCATCGAAAACATTTTTCATTGGATTACCTCCAGGTAGTGAAGTAATCTCAGTTGAATTAATTAGTAAAGATTGTAAGGATATACCTGGATATTACAAAATTCAACCAGCTTTACCAATATCGGATAGTATGAACACAAATGTCAATTTAAATAAGATAAAAGAAACGATAATAGAACCATATCCTACGAGTACATATGAATATCTTGGTATGAGCCAAATGAGAAAATATTACCTTGCAATGATACGATTTACTCCTTTTATGTATTATCCATCAGATGGTAAATTAGTATTATATAACAGCATCAAATTACGTTTAAATTATAAGATAATTCAAGATGTTCCGGAACAACTATTGGCGGATACAGTAATGGATGATGAGGCAAGAGATAAAATTGTAAACTATCAAGATATTGCTTATTTATATCAACCATCATCTTCATCTCCAACAAGACAAACTTATGAATACGTTGTTATAACAACCGGTTCTCTTGTAACCTCTCTTAATGGTTTTTTAACCTGGAAAACTAGTATTGGATTAAACATGAATATTGTAACTAAATCTTGGATTCAAACGAATTATCCAGCTAGTGATATTCAAAAAAGCATTAGAAATTTTCTGATAGCTAATTATATAACTTGGGGTACAAAGTTTGTACTGATTGTTGGAAGTCATTCAAGTATTCCAATGAGAACTTGTTATCCTAATCCAAATATGCATATTAATGATGGTATACATGATATTCCAACTGATTATTATTACGCAGATCTTACTGGTAATTGGGATAGCGATGGAGATGGTTTCTATGGAGAAAGAGGACATGATAATGTTGATTTCGTCCCAGAAGTTTGGGTAGGAAGAATCCCGGTGGATATTGGAAGTACCGTATCAAGTATTACTTTTAAAACACAAAATTTTGAAACAACCCCATATTCAGGTTGGAAGAAAAACGCGATGCTCCTAGGTGCAGTATATGGTTATGCAAATGAAGATAATTCAGGTTTTCCTAGATGGGAGGGAGCCAAAGTTATGGAGCAATGTAAAAACAATCTTCTTTCTGGTTTTTCCATTACTACTATGTATGAAAAACAAGGATTAGGTCCTTGTTCTTATCCTTGCACGTTCAATCTAGCTAATGGTCCAATAATTACACAATGGAGTAGTACAACTGGCTGGGGAATTGTAAATTGGGCCGCACATGGCGCATCAACATCTGCAAGTAGAAAAGTATGGTCTTCAGATGATGGTGATGGTATCCCAGAAAGTTTTGAGATGACATGGCCTCTCATGATTCAAAATACAGATGCAACAGGTTTTAATAATAATAAACCACCAATCGTTTTTGGAGCAAGTTGCAGTGTTTCACATCCTGAAACAGGTAATAATCTGGGTACTTCTCTTATAATAAATGGAGCATCAGCTTTTGTGGGGGCAACTAGAGTTTCTTATGGAAGTATTGGATGGACAATTCCTGCCCATGGAGGTCATGGAACAGTATGTTATGATTTTACTGATAGAATAGTAAATAAATGTGAAGATTGTGGTAGTGCTTTGTATAAAGCAAAACAATATGTATTTAATACTTATCCGTGGAAAAGTTGGCATGATTATGCAAACATGTATAATTTCAATTTATATGGAGAACCAGCAATGGGTATGAATCTCGCACCAAACAAACCCATTCAACCATCTGGACCTACCCAAGGAAAAGCAGATGCATCATATCCCTATCAAACCCAAGCGATTGATCCAACTGGTGATAAATTAGAATATGGTTGGGATTGGGATGGTGATGGAACAGTCGATCAATGGGACAATAATAACGGTAATTATTATCCATCAAATACACCCATCAGCACCTCACATTCATGGCCAGCTCAAGGAACTTATAATATCAAAGTGAAAGCAAGAGACATTTATGGTGGTGAGGGTATATGGTCGGATCCATTAACTGTAACGATGCCTAAAAACAAATTTATAATTAAACCATTTTTTGTTAGTTTTCTTGAAAATCATCCCAGATTGTTTCCATTATTAAGACAATTTTTGGGAATATAAACTTACTAATTCTCTTTTTTTATTTTTTCAATTTGACATTTTATCAGGATAACTATTTATATTTAATCAAAGAAATTAATCCATATAGGAAAGAGGAATGTATTGGAAAAAGTGGTTTAAAAAAAATTGGTGGATTGTTCTACTACCAATTATTGTTCCAGCAGGAATTATTATATTAAAATATATTAACAAAATATCTGAAATACGGGAAATTATTGAAAATGAAAAATTTCAAAAACCTCTACTTACAACAGCTTTACCAACCAAACAAAAAGGAGATATTATTTTTTTAAATCGTTGTTTTGATTGTGGAAAATCTGATAGTCCCTTATTTTGGCTCTTAACAGAGTTGGGAGGGAAAAAATTTTGTGGGGAATGTTATCGAGTTTATTATAAATTAGTTTTAGAGACAAATTATTGAAAAAATTTTTATTTTTTCTTATAAAGATAGTTTTTAATATTATTTATCCTATAATCTAATAAAAAATATTAAAACGAGGAATACATTAAATGAAATTTCTTTTTATCAGACCTGGAGATCTCGCAGAGAATAAAGAACATTTAACACTTGGACCATCAACTGTACCCCCATTAGGATTACTCTATCTTGGAGCAGTTTTAGAACGAGAAGGCCATAAGGTGGAAATTTTCGATTATTATATGGAAAACTTGGCTAGAGAAAAATTGAAAAACGCAATATTATCATCAGACGCTGTTGGGGTTACTGTTTATACTGATAATCTCCAATTATCAAAAAACACTTCTGAAATGATTAAGGATATCGATTCTGATATCCCCTTTATTATTGGAGGACCACATTGTTCCTATGTTCAAGAACGTTCTTTACAAGATATTTTCCTAGCAGATATCAGCGTTATAGGTGAAGGAGAACATGTAATTCCTGAAATAGCAAAGTATCTGCAAGGAAAAAAAAACCTTGCTGATATTCATGGTATTTTTTATCGGGATAATGGATCAATTATATCTGGAAAACCGCTTCAGGTAATTCAAAATTTAGATGATCTGCCGTTTCCTTCACGTCACCTTGTCGAAAAATATGATTATGGTGATTTTCCATTCGGTTTCCAATTAAAAAAGATGGTATCTTCAGTTATAACAAGTAGGGGATGTCCATTTAATTGTCGATTTTGTACACGTTACGCTAATGTTATTGATGGATGGGGTTTCAGACAACGCTCAGCAGAAAATATTTTAAAAGAATTTGAAGAAATTGATGGAAAATTCGGTTCAATAAACATAGTTGATGATAGTTTTCTTGCTGATAAGAAACGAGCGCATAAAATATTTGATGGTCTAATAAATATGGGAAAGGATATCGAAATAGTAATTCATGGAGCTCGAGTCGATACTGCAGAACAAGAACTTTATTATAAAATGAAACAAGCTGGTGTTAAATATATCTATTTTGGTCTCGAATCAGGAAATCAGGAAGTTCTTGATTGGTATAATAAAAAAATTACTTTATCTCAGATTAAAAAAGCAATTAATTTATGTAGAAAAATGAATTTTATAACCATTGGAAATTTTATCTTTGGCGCTCCAATAGAAACAAAAAAACACATCGAAAATACAATAAACTTTGCATGCTCTCTCCCACTTGATATTGTTGGTTTTGGACCATTAATTTATATTCCCGGATCTCAGTTGTATAATGAAGCAGTAGAAAATAATAAAATATCTAAAAATGAGGATATAGTATATGCCGATTCGAGAAGAGGACTGAGTAATTTCACCAAGGAAGAACTTATAACGTTCACAGTTTTAGCATTTCAACGTTTCTACTTACGACCTTCTTATATATTTAGTCAAATTTATAGAAGTATTACACGTAATGATTATAGTTTGTTAATTTATGGGATGAGATTTTTATTTTCCCTGAAAAAAGAATTGTCAATTATTCCAAAAATATATTGTACTGGTAACCACACAAATTAGATTATTTTTTAGTTTTTCGTATTCTAAATTCAGCTATACCCGTAGGTATAATCTCAAGATCATCCCCATCTTTAATATCATGAGCTTTCGCTAATTGACTTGGGATAGTTATAACTAGACTACTTCCTACAATTCTCGCTTTCCTTGTTAGAGGCATGTATCCCCTCCTATCATTAAACGTAATGTATACTTAAATATATATACGTTTTGGTTTTTTTAAATATATCTAAAAATATGCTTTAATAGGAGTAAATAATAATTTAATCTTTTGTTTTATAATGATTATTTAAACTACATAAGTTTCTATTAGTTGTCTGAGTACCGGGAATATATTTGGGTGTCGTTCTAGGAAAATCAGGAATAACGATTTTATATTGAACGGTTTATTTTTCGGCATGGTTACCTCGTAATATGACCAATCACTTGGTTGTTCGTAAATATCTCTAGCTCTTGCACTTATAGTGTATTCTCCTATTTCAATCCATGTATGATTTTCTCTATAAGGGGAACCTGAAAGTTGATATTTAGTCCAATCAGTTTTACTTCCATCACCCCAATCAATCTGATAAGATACATTTTCATCTAAAGGATCCTCAGAGGTGAACGTATATTGATATTCTTCTCCAGCTTTTCCTTTTTTAGCACCATCTATTTCGGGTGGAGTTGGCGGATCATTTAATCCAGTGGTAAAGTTCCATAAATCTCCAACAGCTTTTTCCTCTTGTTTGTCCCAAGTAACGATCTTCCAAAAATACTCCTTAAATTCTTCCATATCACCTGGTGGATTATATGTTTCATCTGATTGATTACTACTAACTTTTGGTGGTGGATTCTCTCGTCCAAAATATACATCGTATTTCAATATATCACCAGGATTTGGATCAGTACCATTCCAACTAAGATTCGCTTCCTTTGGAACATTTCCTGATCCATTAGGTGGTATTGGATCTTTTGCCTTATTTGGTGGTCTATTTGCTTCAGTTATAAAATTCCATATTGGTCCAGATGTAGTTAAATTATATTTCACTTCCTTTGCAACAATCTTCCAATAATACTTTGTTTCGTATTCTAGATCTAAAGGTAGATCATACATCGTTTCATTATGATCCTCCACTAATAATGGTGGAGGATAATCTTTACTCATATACAGATCATATACTACCTCATCACCGTCAGGGTCTCCTCCTCTCCATGTAAGATTAGTATTAATTGGAATATTATCAGAATTATTCCATGGATCTGGATTATTTGGTGTACGTGGTGGATGGTTATCTCTTGTGGTAAAACTCCATCTATCTCCCTTTGTTTTTTTACCTTCTTTTGGCCATACATCAACTCTCCAATAATACGTTGTATTCCATTCAAGACCGCTTTCATTTTGATACGACATAACCGAGATATTTTCAATAGCTACAGGTGGAGGTGTGGTATTACCGAAATATACGGTGAATGTTTTAGGATCTGTACCTTCACCTAATCGATACCCAGCAGTTTCATCAGAATAATCATCATTATCCCTATCAAATATTGACGCAATCAACATTGTATTATTCTCAGTTATATACTCAAATAAATGAGTGCCATTTGTATGATCCATTCCGTCCCAATTAGCTGAACTCTCCCAAGTGGATTCAGCGCCCAAGGCTGTATTGTTATTAAATGCGTAATCCAAAAATGTCATTGTATATAGTCTAGGGTGTGTATCCCACCAACCCATAGAAGATTTAATATCACATACATACACATGAATATGACCATTATATTGGCTTGCTTCGTTATTAGCAACCGATACATTAACAACAAATTCCGAATTTGTCCAGTTCATAATTTGTTCAATAGGAACCTTAGTTGAACCATTCTCTGGTTCGTTATTAACTGCTCCGAGCCAATAGCCGTCAACTGACAAATCTATATCAGCAACTGTTCGATTTTTAGCCATATTTATGCTCTTTTTATAAGCAGCCACAGCTGATGTATTACTTGGAGAACCTATATCTTTTTTCCAACCACCATCCCAATACACGGTTGGTGAGCTAGTAAGACCAAGTTCACCCTTTACTCTTGAGTTTGCCCATACATTAACATCATATACATGAGTTACATAATAGAATGGATAATCATCTCCCCGGTTGAAGAATAAATAAATCAATGCCTCATGAGCATATTTACAATATATGCAGGTTGTGTATGTACCAAATTCACTTAACACAATATGAGTATGTGCTGCATTAGCAGATTCTTTTTTTTCTGATTGTATTGAAATATCGTTAGTATTTATAGCACCTGCCAAGGATGTAAATACTAATATGCAAACAATAAACCCTATTATCTTATTCTGCATTTGTTTCCCCCTTTCATATTCTCATTATTGTTATAATATATAAATCTATGGTAGATTTATAAACCCTTCCTTCTATCTTACCATTAATTGTATTTTATAATATTATTTAATTCTGACTAATTAAATTTTTAAAATTAATGATAAAATCTTGTTAAATTATCCAAAAAGTTATGAATAAAAATATAATACAGAACCTTGACGTGAAGTTTTATGAAAATATTTGTTGATACAGCTGATTTAAATGAAATTCGAGAACTTGCCTCTTGGGGAATTATAGACGGTGTAACTACAAATCCCACATTACTTGCAAAAAGTGACTTTTCATTTAAAGAAGTTATTGACGAAATATTCAATATTGTGGATGGACCAATCAGTTTAGAAGTGGTTAGTGAAAAAGCCCAAGATATGGTCAAAGAAGCCAAAAATATTGTATCAACCATTCCTCAAAAATATAGAAAAAACATTGCTATTAAAATACCAATGACACCAGAAGGATTAAAGGCAGTGAGATTGTTAGTAAATGAAGGTATCAAAACAAATGTAACACTTGTTTTTTCAGCAAATCAAGCTCTTTTAGCAGCAAAAGCTGGTGCAACCTTTGTCAGTCCATTTATTGGTAGATTTGATGATATTGGACAAGAAGGAATGGAAATTATTGAAGAGATTATGGATATTTTTATTAATTATGATATAAACACACAAGTAATAGTCGCAAGCATTCGCCATCCGATCCATGTTATTCAAGCAGCACGTTTAGGTGCACACATTGCAACAATTCCTCCAAATGTGATTAGAAAAATGGTTAAACATTCATTAACTGACATAGGAATTAAAAATTTTTTAAGTGATTGGAAAAAAGTAAAAAAATAAAACGTTTACTTCATCATTACAATTTTTATTAAAAATTTAACAATTTAAAATGCTAAAATTATGGTAAAATTGTTTATAATCTAACAAATATTTAAATATTAATATTTTGTTACCTTATTTATTAAAGGAGGAAAACAATGAAAAATAAAATTATTGGCGTTTTATTAATAATAATGTTTATAACACCTGTTTTTAGTAGTCTTGTAACTGCAGAAAATATTGCTATAAAACCTATTGAAAAAATTAGTATGGAAAACAAAGATTTTGAACCTTATTTTGAACCATTGATTAACTTAGGTAGTAATACACAAATTTCAATCATTGGTCCAGTGTCACCTATGCTCAATATTGCTGAAATTATAATAATAACAGGTCCATTCTTACGAACTTTTTTAATAAGATTAATCTTAGTATGTATGAAAGCATACTTCTTACTTCCTGATATTTCTATACCAATAAAGGATTTAACATTTGCAATCCGATATAAGAAGAATATTGCGACATTTCCATATTTTGAAGGATTTTCATATAATACTACAATAATTGAGAATGAAACAGAAACTACGTTTACCGATAAACATATTCTTCTTGTTTCAGGATTTGACGGCACATTTGAATTCTCAAGAGTGGACTTAGTTAATTTTATACCAGCAAAATTCCGATTTGAAGAAACGTGTGACGATGCAATAGTTGCATCATAAAAAGACAATCTAGATATTTTCAATAAAAACATCTTAATTTTTAAATAAACATTTAATTTTAAATTGTATGAATAGTACAAAAATAAAACAATTCAAGGTTGAATTTGATAATTTTAGTTATGTTATTATTTGCATAAAAACAAATAAAGTTGCAATTGTTGATCCTAGTTATGATGCTTCAAAAATACTTGAATATATTATATCAAATAACTTGAAATTACAGTATATAATAATTACCCATTATCATGGTGATCATTCTAATGCAAGTAATCAAGTAAAAAATACAATTCCTTCAAAAATTATTACATCCAAGTATGATGGAGCAAAATTGGATGTAGATGTTGATATAACCGTTTCAGACAATGATCAATTAAGATTAGGTGAAGTTAATCTCAAATTTATTTTAACCCCGGGTCACACTCTAGGTGGTATATGTATAATAGTTGATAACGAAGCAATCATAACTGGTGATACGTTATTTATCGGAGATTGTGGAAGAACAGATTTGCCTGGAGGGAATATCGAACAGATGTTTAGAACATTAAAAGAAAAAATTATCCCCCTTCCGGATCATTTAATCGTGTATCCTGGACATGATTATGGTGATAAACCATTTGATACTTTAGGCAACCAAAAACGAACAAATAAAACATTGCTAGCAAAAAATTTAGATGAATTTTCTAAAATTCCATAATATTTTATTATCGAATTATCTTTGAGCACGTACGGCATGCAGGAATTTTTTCAAACTCTCCTTTAAAAAGCATTTCTCTTATTTTTTTATAATTTTTACTATTCCATATTTCTTTTATAGATAATTCATGTACATTACCCAAAATCAGTTTATTATTAAAATCATCGCAACAAAGTATTACGTCCCCATTGGACATTATATTAAAGGTTGTAAGTGGTGTCGAGCACCCTCTAATCATCCTTCTCATGACAAAACTAATTACATCACCAAAAAAAGTATGGTTTTTATCATCTAAACGAATATCATCAAATGAATTTAAATCTCCAGATCTATTTCTTAGATCAGTAATTTGAACTGGAATACCTTTACTTAACCAATATTTTTTAAATTGTTCAAGCTCTGCCATATTATCCTTTTGAACAACAAATTTTACTGCTAGGTATCCAATAAAATCAGAATTAATGACATTTTTGATATTATTTAAAACATCTTTAAAATTTAATCCTTGTCTAACTTTCTTATAAGTTTTTTCAGTTACTGCATCAATACTAAAGATCAATTCATCAAGACCTGATTGTACAAATTCTCTTATTTTTCCTTTCGTAAATAAACTGCCATTAGTAACAAGCCCTGTTTTTATTTTTCCTTTACTTATTTTTTTAATTAATCGAAATTTTTTAAAGATATCTTTATCTATTAAAGGTTCATTTTGAAGAAAAAGATAAATATATGTAAATTTCAATTGTTCCTGTTCAATTTCTTTGATTATTTTTTCAAATAACTCATCTGACATAAGAATAGGTGTTTTTTTAGCAGTTTGAGTAAGGGGGCACATAATACAGGATGCATTACAAGCATTAATGGTTTGTATGCAAAAAGCAGAAGGGAACGGTAAAGAATTTCGTTTTACTGTATATTCAACCACTCTTTTTATAAAGATAATATATTGAAGAAAACCATTTATTACAACTGATTTTGTATTCTTCATAACTAATGTTATTATAAATAACTTTTTTTATATTACTTATGGTTAAAATAAAGTCTTTGATTTAGAGAAGTGTTTAAATAATATGTCGTTTTATAAGATAATTTAAAAGGGAGGATCAATATGAAAAGAAATATTGTTGGATTATTTATTAGCTTGATATTGATTCTTACTATTCCTCCTACATCGGGATATGTATTGATTGAGAGCTCAAATTTATTAAATTCTTTAGATGGAAATACTGTGTTTTTTTATGATTATAGTCCTCTATATACAGAAAATATAACAGGTCCGTCCTATGGAAGGCCAGGAATTAATTATACTTTCTGTATTAAAGCATTTGATCCAGAAGAAGATAATTTATTCTGTATATGGTTCTGGGGAGACGGGACTAATAGTGGTTGGCTTGGTCCTTTTCCATCTGGTCATAATATATGTGCTTCTCATGCATGGCATATGGAGGGTATATATACAATCAAAGTGAAACTTAAGGATGAGTATGGGAATGAAATTGAAGTATCACACAATATTCTCATTGAAGGTAAACCACCTTATGTAAAAATTTCAAGACCAAAAAGAGCGGTCTATATAAATAATAAAGCAAAAATTCCATTTTTTGTTCCTGTAATATTTGGAGATATACAACTTTGGTTCTGGGCCAACGATAGCGAATCGGGATTAGATTATGCTGAACTGTATATTGATAATGAACTTAAGGTAACTTTTGATAGTATTCCCAAAAGCTGGACGTGGGATGAAAAGGTTTTGTTTAGACATTCTATAAAAATTATAGCATATGATAATGCAGGAAACTTCGCAACGAAACAAAAAATAGTGTGGAAATTTTTCTAATATTATGGTTATTGATTAAAATATCTTTTTATAATAAGATTATGCGTTGTAATAACTATTTATTTACGTCAATAGACGATACATTCATCGACAATAATTTATACTTTGAATTATAAATATTATAGTATGGTTGATGAAAATAAAAAAATGAAAAGTAATGAGGAGATGGAATTAGAAAATTACTATTTAGAATTTCTTGGTAGTTTCTAATAAATAAAAATTATTAAAAAAGAATTAAATATAATTTATGAACCTACGCTGAAATAATAAACCAATAAAATGAAGCAACGAGTAAAACAATCCATATAATAAACAAAGAAAATATTGCAAGGTCTAATTGAGTATCCGTTTTTTCTTTTTCAAACCAAAGTTCTACAACAGCGGTTAAATACCAAAATATAATAGAACTAAAAAAGAATAAAACAGCACCCGTGATAAGATCGCTCCGATTTAAACCTATATTAAAAAAGGATATCAAAGAAAAAAATAAGATAAAACTTGATAAAACCATAAAATAATGTCTAAGTTTTATTACCTTCATCATAGCCCTGAGATCTAAAGGCATAAAACAAAATAATATTCAAACATAATAACTTTTACGAATTATTTTCGAAAAATGAGATTATCATTTTTAACTGAAATGCTGGTTTTTAGTAAAAAAAATATCTATCGATTAGAAAATCTTAAATGTATTAATTAATTTCTAATAGCAACATGGAAGAAACAAAAAAATTGTTACAAGATGAAATTAGTTTACTTCTCGCAGAAAAAAGAACGTCCCTAGCAGTTTTCAGAACAGCAATTGCCATTTTTACCTTACCTTTATCTGTTTTTACAATTCTTATTGCAACATCAAATTATTATGACCCGATTGAAATTCTTCATTTTATAATTCCATTAGTTATCATCTGTTCCATTCTTATTCTATTTGGATTATATTTGATCATAAGATCATTTAAACGAATTAGGAAAATTGACTATAGGATAGAACATTTTAAAAAGAAAAAGAATAAATAATAATTTACAACAAGATCATATGAGTTCTAAAGATTTTTAAATAATATAAGGTTATAATATTACTAGTGTGGAAGAGGGAAGATGTTTAAAACACTAAAAGATTGGAGTACAAGTAAACTGAGTAAAGCGGTTATAGGATTAATAATTTTAATAATCGGGATTTTGATTTTTCTTTTTGGATTAAGAAGTCATGAAACATGTATGACCACAGCAATAATAGGTGGAATAATCTTTTTTATAGGATTATGGATGTTCTTCCAGCAACCTAAAGCTGGTGAACTGAAATAATGGAAACAATAAAAGCTTAAACCAACATAGTATTAGAATTATACTTTACCGAATTCCTTTTTGATATATTTTTATGTCGAATATAGTTTTAACATTCATAAAGAGTAAAATAAAAAATATTGTTTCTTGTTATACTCTTTTAATGATACCTTTATATAGGTGTAACAATTAGCATGGGTTAATGATTAACATAGATAATCAAACATCTCGGCAAAAATAGTCATGCCAAGTTCTTCTACCTTTTAATTTTATTAATTTTTGATATTCATCTTCCGTAACTAAAAAACATATCATACATGCTCGATTTTTAATATTTTTTCAATTTCCCTTTGCCATTTTATATTTTGACTAGCTGAGGCTTGAATACTTGGGGTGATATTGAAAATTCCATTAGATAAGCCAATTAGATTTTTACAAATTGTTGTTACGTCTTTTTTAGCAATAACAATATGGAAAAAGGAAAATAAACTGTACCATGGAATTAAGTGAGTTTTAGCGGAGAGATTTGTTGCACATCTACGCAATTCATTTGATGCGACTTTTCTTTTTTTTATATTACTAGTTCCAGGGTTTGCAAAGAAATGATCATGATATATCATTTTGTCAATTGTTTCTCCTAAAACTTCCCTTTGCTTATGGATAGGCTCAATAAATAAATATAAAAAAAGTCGTTGTGATACAAAAATCAAAATTCCAATTAATAATGTGAAAAAAGCGGTAATAACAATTTTTAACAATTCTGACATTTTCTCCTCCTTCAAATCTACAATTTTACACCTATGGGGTCAAATATTTCTTAACCATATAAACGTATGATTGAAAATTGAATTTTCGGAATTCTCTAAAGCATTTACTCTCTCTCAAAGGTGTCATTTCTAAATCTAGTAGTGGCTTTGCCCGTAAAGTCGCCAAATTTTCAGACTTTACAGGCAAAAGTAATAGAGTTATATATAACATTTGGAAAATTGGATAACAGATAGATATAAAAAAATCTTCCAACTAAGGAAATAATGCATTTTTATGAGTTTATTTTGGGCCATCTTCAAATGTGGCTAAGACAAAAAAATTACCTATGTATCCTTTATAACTATTAGGTAATGTTACTCGCTGTAAAATTACGATATTAAAGATTCCAGTTATAGGTTTTGGATTTGGAGGATAATAATTTACCTCTTTATAGTCTGAGTTTCCAGCGTTATCATAAGCAACAGCTCTTACGTCAAAGGGATAATTACTAAGGTCAATCACTCCAATTATTGCAATTAATGCAAAAAAATTTACGTATTCTTCGGTAATTTCTGGATTAAGAATAACTCCTGTAATAGGATATTTTGCCCAAGGCATATCCCAGTAATATTCTGGTTTAGATCCTGTAATAATTTTTTTTAGTACACCATCTTTATAGTATTCGACTCTATTCATGCCACTAGTAGCATCATCACATTCTGCGGTAAATTCGATATATATTTTGCCACCATCCTGATACGCCTCCCAATGAAGTAGTATCTCGGGTTTTGTTTTGTCGACTTGAACTTCAGTCGATTTCACTTCTTCCTTATTTCCAACATTATCAATCGAATAAAACTCAATCAAATAATATCCCTCATTCTCCAATAGAAACGGTTCAGAATATTTTATCCACACATCTTCGTTGATTCTATAAAAGGTTACATTTACTCCAGATATATCATCTGTTGCATTTAGGGTCACTTCAACATTACTGATATACCAACCGTTATCACCATCTGGCATTGTTGGATCAAGTATACAGATTGTAACAGGCGGGGTTGTGTCATTCTCTCCTCGAAAATTAGATTCCCATTGTTGTTTTTCATATGAGGGATATTCTATGAAGCGTATGCTTCCAACAGATATAGTGGCAGTCACTCCAACAACAATTATTATTAATCCGAGAGATAGAATCTTTTTCAACTTTTTCATTCTTCCCCATTAAAAAACTAATGCGTATGTGTTATTTAAATTTTACTTAGATATTCACCATGAGATAGTTACAAATGAAACATATGTTTCAATTAATAGCGAAAAAACATAAGATTTATATCTACTTTTTTAATATGAAAATGAGAGGCGGAGGTTTGAAAAATGAATGAAAAAATATTTTTTTGGAAAAAATATGGAATAGGTATTTTAATCATCACATCTATCACGGTATGTGCAATTATCAATAATGCACCAGTGAAAGCAAGCAATGAAAATGAAATAGTACTCAATTTTTCATTTAAGGAACCTGAAATATCAGAAATAAATATATCTAACGTTACTTATCATAAGGTTATTTTACTTGATTCACCAACAATTGGTAGTACAGGTTTGCCTTTGCTGCCTGTAAAACTACTAAAGGTTCTGTTACCTCAAAAAGGAATATTGAAGTCTATAAATATCACCTTTGAAGGAAATACTTCATTGGGAGAAGGATATAATGTACTACTTGGAACGAATCAGAACTTCTCAGGGGAGCAGAATGTATCAAATGAATCCTATTTTGATTCTAGCATCCCATATCCACCAGAGTTAATCAGTAATTCAGGTATCTTTGACTTTAGGGGCTATACAATTCTGGTATTTAATTTGTATCCTGTTCATTACATAGGTGATACTGGTAAAATATATTATTACAAAAATATGACGGTAACTATCCGCACTAAAGTATCTGGAAATGTGAGCCCACTTTTTAGAGGATTGGAAAAGGATGAAAACGTTATGAAACAAATTGTTGATGATTACAGTAAGAATTATACTTACACATCTATTCCCGACCCTCCTAGTAATTCTTCAATTGTAACAACTGCTAACTCTTATGATTTTGTTATTATAACTAACTCTTTCCTTGTAAATGCAACACCTTGGCCACCTGATGTTCGTGAGTGGTATACATTTCAGGATTTGGCTGATTATAAAAATTCAACTGGTATAAATACGACTATTGTCAGCGTTAATAAGATTAAAAGTGACCCCATGTATTGGAATATCACAAATCAAACGTTCAATGACACACAAGCGCAGATACGTAATTTCATAATTCATGCTTATAAAATTTGGGATATTGAATATGTCCTGCTTGGCGGCCATATTACCGATTATAACGAAAAAGAGATAATTCCAACAAGAGAATTGTGGTCTTCTGGTACAGAAGAGCGGAAGAAAGATTTCGAATTACCTTCTGATTTCTATTATGCCTGTCTGAACGGGTCTTATAATGGGGATGGCGATGAATTTTGGGGTGAAGTTGGGGATGGTGGTCTTGGTGGAGATATTTTTGAACCTAAAGTTCATGAAGGGATTAGTTATGCGGAAGCTGATTCATGGGCCGATTATGCTTATACTTTTGGTACTGGCTTATTCACACCACCGTTAAATTTAACGGGGAGTACCAATATAATTTTAAAATTTTGCACTAGGTCGTATGTTAGTAGTAATATTTACGCAAATGTAACTATTTACTCAGGGGGAACAAACGCGTCTACTAGTACTTTTGAAGAAACGAGGTGGACCAGTACTGGTGAAGATGGAGATATAGAGGTAAATTTTAATCCGTCTGGCTACATCGACCCTAGCCAGGTTTACATACAATTTAACTACACCGATTTAAAAAATAGTACAGAACGTTCATTTAACATTGATAATGTCAGTTGTTGGATAGGAGAAAATAGAATACTTTGGGAAGGTTTCGAAGGGGGTAATTTCCCGCCATTGAATTGGACAGTAATTAATTATGACGTTGGAGGAGTGGTTTATCCAATTGGAAATAGCGATGAGAGCGGTTCTTGGAGAAGAGAATATTATCGGATTGACATCGATCTCCTACCCGACATCTATGTTGGAAGAGCACTTGTAAAAGATAGTAGAGAAGTTTCAAATTTCGTTTACAAAACTTTAACATATGAAAATACTACTATCAATGATCCCTATATTAGAAGGGCTCTAATGATCGGAGAATTACTTACCAAAAAGAAAGACGAAACTGGTAAATTAAAGCACGTTTGGTGTGGGGATTCTAAGGATCATGTAATAAATCAGAGCGCAAGTAATGGTTTTAATACGACAGGTATACCTACAAGCAAATATAAAATCGAAAAATTATACGATCGCGATTGGAAAAAACCATATCATATGTGGTTGAAATCAGAGCTAATAAAGAGATTAAACAAAGGATATAACATTATTAACCTTTACGCACATGGTGGTTATACAGAGATTGGTAGACCAATTTATCTGGGTCCCATAAGAATAGGCTGGTATTTCAGTTTTAACATCACAGATGCTGATGCACTTTGTAATAACAATTATTGGTTTATGTATTTTCTATCATGTAAGGTTGGTGGATTTGACCAGGATGATTGTCTTGCCAATCATCTGATAAAAACTAAGAATGGTGCCTTTGCGGTTATTATGAACTCTCGGGAAAGTTATCCAAAAGAATCAGTGAGATTGGATCGGCTATTTTATGATGCAGTGTTTGGTAAAAATTTGGTTAAATTGGGACAGGCGTTCTACGACTTAAAAAATGTTACTTCAAATGACATAATCAATGATGATACATGGGGACAAAAAATGCGCCATTCTGTATATGAATTAAATCTGATTGGTGATCCGACAGTTTCTATAAAAATCCCAGAAGAAAATCTTGCTCCGGTAAAACCCAATCCACCAGGATATAAGAGAATTTTGGGTCCATTATATGAATTTTCCGCAAAAACAATAGATCCAGACAATGATGCGATCCGCTACTGGTTTTATTTTGAGTGGGGTGGTGAGAACGTTGTTGAAGTACCAACAGGGAAGTATCATGAGTCTAATGAAACCGTATATTTATCAATGATACTTATCCCAGGGAAAAACTATATAATTAAAGTGATGGCTGAGGATGAATTTGGTAAAAATAGCGATTATTCCAATGAATCATCGATAGCGGTACCGTTTAATTCGAATATGGAAATATTTTCCTCTCCTACAGTTCTTGGGAAAGAAACTCAGTTTTATGGTCAAGCTTTGCAAGGAGCCAATTTACCTGTTTTAACTTGGAATTATTCCTTTGGCGATGGTAATTACAGCAATATACAAAATACAAATCATACTTATGGTAATATTGGTATTTATAACGTTACATTGACTGTTACGGATAATAATAGTATTATATCAAACATTACAAAAGTCGTGAAAGTTGTCATTCTCAAATCAGATATTAATTCCTCTTCAGATTATGGGAGTCCCAATGAAACGATTTACTTCAACGACTTATCAGATGGATATTATAACATAACAACTTGGTATTGGGATTTCGGGGACGGAAATACTACTAATAGCCAAAATACAAGTCATGCATATGCAACTGAAAATATTTTCAATGTATCTTTGAATGTTACCGATACTGAATCAAATTACCATGTTTCATATCAAACAATTTATATCGATACCGGTGATCCCGAAATAACCTCGATCTCCAGCGACCTGAATAAGGTCGGCTATGGGTATAATATAACCATCAAAGCAAATCTTTCTGACAGTGTAAGTGGTATAAAAACCGCCACCGTCAATATAACATATCCAGATAACACCTATGGTAACTTCACTATGAACAATACAAACGGTTCCATCTTTGAATATGTTTTTAATGACACATCTCAGCTAGGTGATTTCAGTTATACTGTTTGTGCTATTGATTATGCGAACCATCTTAATAGTTCCTCTCAGGATAGCTTTACCGTGCTCCGAAGTTTTGGAAATCGTAGAATTGGCAGTTCAAATCAGAGCATTTGGGATACGATTACTGGGTCAAAATTTAAGGTGAATTTGAAGGGCGTTGCCGATAATATGTCGGTTTATATCGATTCAGATAGTGCCACGGCTGATTTCCATTATCAATGTATGATATATAGGCATAACGATTCGAAATTGATGGGTGTCTCAGAGGAGAAGAATGTTTCTAGTGGGAAAGGATGGCGGATTTTTAATTTTTCTGTTCCAAAACCAGTTTTGATTAACGATACCGAATATGTCTTGGGTTGTTGGGCAGACAACTACACTATTAAAATGTATTATAATGATGGAGAAGGGGAGCAGATGTATGATGAAGATGGAAACAGCACATTGCAAGGACACTATTTTGAAGGAATCTACAAACACTTTCCCAAGTTTAACAATTTTGATCATGAAGATAGAAAATATTCTATCTACTGTAGATACACACCTGATAATACACCTCCTATGATAACAGATATTTTTGATACACCAGATACTATCGGCTTTGGTTTTAATGTTAGTATTGACGCTAACGTTAATGATAATGCAAGTGGTGTTAATATTGTTAAAATCAACATCACCTATCCAAATAATACAACAACTAATTTTACCATGAATAACACTGAAAACACCACATATGAATACAACTTTTCTGACACCTGGTTGGTTGGACAATACAATTACACAATCTGGACAGTTGATTATGCGGGTAACAGCAACAGCAGTTCAGGACACAGCTTTAACGTCTCTGCACAAGCTACTTTGACCATAGCCACTTTGAAAGATAGCTACGGTGCTAATGAGTATATCAACCTTACCGATCCACCTTTACCGTCGGATGACTATTATCTTGTTGGTCGTGGAGAGACGTGGAACGAGTACTATGATGCTACCTCAAGTAGAAACGTTCTGGAAATATTTACCTCACCAGTCAATTACAGGGATGAAGACGACAATTGGAATCCCATCGAATGCAACATCTCATTTATTGACATTAGCCACCCCGCATATGGTTATGGCTATCGTGTTGGGAACGAGCACGGTTTGTACCATGTGTATTTCAAACCAAATGCACAAGACAATTGGCCAGTAGCCTTTGCTTATAACAAATCCATTGAACCCGGTAAACATGTTGTAAGAAGCAAACTTCTTGGTGTCGGCTACCTCGACCCATCGCAGAACTGGGCGTATGTATACCTGCAAAGCGTCCAAAATAGCCAAGGGCAGATTGATGGTCATTCTGCAACCTATGAAGACGTCTTTACTGGGACCGACGTGCTTTGGACCTACGATAGAACTGGTTTGAAAGAAGAAATAACCATGAGCAACACAACCAAGACATTGTTGCAGAATCATCCTCCATCGGAATACGGTCTCAGCAATCAAAATTCATATTTGGTGTTTATTACCAAACTAGACTATCATAACCTCAAATTACACAACTCATCCGGTGTTCTCACTGGTAACTTTACTACATCCAAAGGAATCGATTTCAAAGACGCTCTTGGTCAATTCAAATGCGCCCTACCCATTGGAGAAGCCTATGAATTATATGATGAATCGATACGACACCGTCTAACTTACAGGATCTTGCAGTACAATGGCAACTACTACTTGCTGTCCGGTTTAAAGATAACTGATTTGAATAATATGACTTTCCCTGTTGTTATAGACCCAACGTTAACCGTGACTTCCAGTACAAATGATGGGGACATTACGGGAGACGGGACACCGTATACAACCGTCCAAGCT
>CAYGAC010000014.1:0-42414 GCA_964347865.1 uncultured Thermoplasmatales archaeon | reverse complement strand
AATGGATTATTGGCCTTGTATTCTTCAGTTAATGCAACGAATAATTGGTGGGGGAGCGAAAGAGGACCAAGCGGTGTTGGTCCAGGGAATGGAGATTCTATAGGTTTGATAGATGCCGATGTTACTTTTGAACCATGGTTAAAAAAGCGTGCACATGCATTTGTTAAATTCTTAGATATATTCTTAATAATATTGCAGAAGATACTGGATGTTTTGAGGTGAAATTCGATTTCCCTGCATTGGGATAGAGAAAAAACGGTATGTTACAATTGTTGCGAAAATTTATATACTATACTTAGGATATTGTTTTAGACGTGATAAATATTATCATGTTGGGAGGTTAAAAAAATGAAGAAACTGATTGGAATATTTGTTTGTATGCTGTTGATTATTACTATGATTCCTATGGTGGGAACAGCAGAATATGTAAAATACAAAGTATGTAACGTAATGATAAATGAACCTTACGAAATAAAGACAATCGATTATATTGACAATGGTGAGACTCTTGATCAATCTCAATTAGAGACAATTGGTCTGGTTATAGGCATATGCCCATTCCAATGGATTGCACAAGGTTTCAAACCTACGGTAATGACTCTGACACGTGTTGAGCTTTATTTATTTAGAGACGGTTCCCCTCCAGAAGATACGATTTTTACTGTTTCAATTAGAGATTCATTAAATGGAAGTGATCTAACTTCAACGGAGGTTGTTTCAGGATACATTACCCCTAATCCAAAATGGGTTGAGTTTGATTTTCCAGATATACAAGTAATTCCAGAGCAAACCTATTACATCGTCGCCCGAAGTGATAATTGTTCAGAGACCGGGTGGCATGGTTGGACAGCGACAACGTATAATCCTTATGATCGAGGTGATGCCTGGATAGGGGATGATGAATATGGTTATTGGGAAAAAATAGATTGGCCAGAAATTCCCGAATGTGATATGACTTTCAAGACATATGGTATTAACGAAGATCCAAATATACCAAATATAGAAGGTCCAACTGATGGAATAGTAAACACTGAATATAACTATAATATCACCACGACAGATTATGAGGGATACGATGTATGGTACTATATCGAATGGGGAGACGGATTCATAGATGAGTGGATTGGTCCATATAAATCTGGTGAGAACGTAACAGTAGGTCATTCATGGAATAAAAAGAAAACATATGAAGTCAGTGTAAAAGCAAAGGATATGCATGACTTTGAAAGTGATTGGGCAACTCTTGAAGTAACTATACCTAAGAGCCATTGTTATAAATGGTGGGTGAATTGGTTGGATAGACTCCCATTACTTCATAGATTATTAGATGCTCTGAAGGCAAATATTGGGTCCTCGTGTCTCGGTTAAGCACTCATTTCTACAGATAGAGATATTAGAATTTAAAAGCAGATGCGTGTCTTAGTCCAGGTTCCTTTTAATTAACCGAGACATATATCTGTTACAAAGATTAATATACGATAACGTGTATGGGAATATGTAAGGAGAGCTGGAAAATGAAAACAATGGTTCAAATCTGTATCTGTCTGGTTATACTTGTTACTTTAATGCCGATAACAACTGCATTAAATGATATTAATAATAAAAAGATTGAAAATAACAACAATCAATTTGAGTCAGGATTTATGATTGGAATTATGCATATTCATTATAAACAAACGGGATGGGGATGGACAGAAATCTGGCAACCAATATCCATATTATGTCATGGAGAACAAGGGTGGAAATTCCTTGGACTTTTATCTGAATCTTTTACTCCATATGACTTAAAAGGTATTATTGGACCACTATATCATATTCATCAACTTTTTTTTAAAAGTGGATTTTTTTTCATATCTGCTCAAGTCATTATATAGGATTTAGAGATATTTAACAAAGAAATCATCAAAATAGTAGCATCAATGAAAAATCACCCCAACCACCCTCTCTAATTTTCCATTTCTTGCTTTTGATTGTCCCTTTTTACAATCTCATCAAATTAAAGAGCTGAGTATAGGCATCAAACTTAAAGTTTAAAGCCGATGGAGGGCTATCTAAAATCTGTCCAGATTACTACATGATTTTTGTGTATATGAAATCAGATTATCTTAACATAAGAAACGACATTCAAATATACTTTTACCGGTAAAAAACACGGATTTTATTAATAAAGAGATAATAAGATGTAGAAGTGGTACTCCATGGGAACTGATGAATTTGAAATTGTAAAATTTCCAAAATCAAGAATTGCAACATTTGATGTTGGTAAAATTGGTCGATCTAAACATCATGTATGTGCTTTTATTGAGGTAGATGTTACTGATGCCAAGAAACTTATCCATAAATTGAAATCAACCTCAGATAGACAAGTATCTTTCACAGCATGGTTTATTAAATGTGTCAGTACGGCTATTACTGAAAATAAAGAAGCACATGGAATTCTTCATGGAAAAAACAAGCTTCTTATCTTTGATAATATCGATATTGCAATGCCTGTTGAAAAGGAAGTAGATAACAAAAGAGTACCACTTCCTGTATTGATAAAAAATACAAATACAAAATCGATTCATGAAATAAACCAAGAGATTCTATCTGTAAAAGATCAAAGAGTTAAGGATGAAAGTGATTTTGTATTGGGAAAGAAACAATCGAAGTTTAAAATGAAGCTTTTCTATTCTATGCCCCAATGGCTAAGAATGTTGTTTTGGCGTTCTATTTTGCGCAATCCGTTTAAAAGAAAGCAAAGCATGGGTACTGCTGTCGTAACTTCAATTGGAATGATTAGTAGATTTCCTGGTTGGATACTCCCTAAAACTATGCATAATTTAAGTTTTGGTTTAGGGTCAATTATTGAAAAACCTTGGGTGGTCAATAAAAAGATTGAGATACGGGATATTTTGCATTTGACTATTCTGTTAGACCACGATGTTATAGACGGGGGTCAAACAGCTCGATTTGTTACTCGACTGGTTGAATTGTTGGAATCAGGATATGGATTAAAATAGTCGGCGCTTATCACTCTAAAGAGAATAACTGTATGGTAATCAACCATCCTCATATCCATCAGAAATAATGAGATTTGAATATGTTTTTACCAGTGTAAAATAACATTTTTCTCCAGTTTTTGCTTCTGTCTTCTACGCAGTTGTCTCATCCTTATTTTTCATTTTGGGTATTTTACCACCTTTAAATAAAAGCCAAATGCCAAGTGACAATTCCGCAAAAGTTGCAGGCAACATGGCAATCATAACTAATGCATCGAACAATTCTTTGGGTAAAATAAAATCTCCATAAAGCACTATTATATAACTAAAAGACGCAATTATCAAAAAGACGCCCAGACTTCTGGGAATGTAGCCTGACTTGAAAACTAAATAACCAAGAACAAAGATATGAGCGATAAAAAATATATATGCAATAAGTTGTCCATTGCTATAATCATTGATAAATAGCAACACTAAAGCAAACAGACTGATTCCCATAATAGCGGTATAGAGCAACCTTAAAATTGCTGTAAATGATGAGAGACTTTTGTTTACTGGTTTGAGTATAACATAAAGAGCCAGAGCGATAACCAC
Organism: uncultured Thermoplasmatales archaeon; assembly: GCA_964347865.1. Classification (GTDB taxonomy): domain Archaea; phylum Thermoplasmatota; class E2; order DHVEG-1; family DHVEG-1; genus JAGLML01. The sequence goes on along the minus strand of CAYGAC010000014.1, from coordinate 38,839 downwards.
ATCAAGCGCAAGGATGATCATATAGCCAGCAATACCAAGACCAAATAGTAACATATCGCCCTTAATATTATCAGTTGTTGCTGCTGCATCTCCTGGTACAACAAGACTTTGGAGAACAAAACCATCAGCAAATAAAGCCAGGATCCACATGATGATAAATCCGATTCCTACGATTATTGCCGCTTTTCGGATTGATAAATTTGCGATAAGATTTTTCATTGAAATTCCTCTTTTGCAATTAAAAGACTGGGTAATGAAATCAATCCAAGAATTAAAAATAAATATGTTTGCACACAGACACTTGACCATCCTAAAATAAACATTTCATATCCTCCCTGAATTGCTGCATTAGTCAACCACATTATTCCCCAAACTATACCCAGCATCCAAGCATAATTTATCTTCTTTTTCAACCCAAAAGCAATTAATAATCCAAAAATACCCATCCAAATTCCTTCCCACAAAGGTTTTAGCATAGACATATTTATGAAATTAAGAGCTTTCTCTTCTATATCTCCTGTATCTTGTGATGAACCTGCAAGTTCAAGTCCAGTTTTCAGAACGTTTTCACCATTGCTCATGATGAACAAAGTCATTACGATGTAAACAATAGATAAAACCATTATTACCATCCAAACATTCTTTTTAAATCCCTTTTCTTTAAGCATTTTATTCACCAAACTTTTTATCCTTTTTTTTACTAAAAATTTTTATGTGAAATTAATTAATTGTTATAAAACGATTCTTTTTTTTCCGATATTAATGTATTCTAGAGAATCTAATCATGTGCTCTTGATTAGACACAAAAATTAATATGTATTTGAGTACTTCTTTTTATGGCATTCTGGATGCCCCCATCCTTCCCTTTTCAAGTAATCAATTATTGCCTTATGAGCATCAGAATTAGGTAAGATGTCTATAACCTTTTCACAGACATTGCAAAAAATCCAGATACGATAAGTTCTCTTTGCATTCCGAAATCCATGATTATATCCGTCAATACGTTCTTTTTCATACACCTCTGAAAAATCTTCCTCTAAACCAAGTAGAGCTACCCGTACAAGATCAGATACGCTTGTTCCAGCTAGCTCCGCCATATCAACTATCCTTTCTTTCTCTTCCTTCTTCATCCGAAAAGTAATAGCAGGATTCTCATCCATATACCGTTTCTGAGATGGATAAATTTTTCTTGCCATATCTATTCCTCCTTTTCATTTTTTCTAATTCTGTTTCTACACGTTTTTCTATTGTGTTTCCACATATATTTCTGTATATGTTTCCATATATGTTTCTACACTCGTTTTCTATGCACAATTTCACATCCTACACTTGTCTGTTGATCACCTCCTGTTCTGTATGAGTACGCCCACGGTATATATCCATAATGATCTTTTCAGTTCAATTTAGATTCAAAACACATGGTTTAATCAGATTTCGAATTTTGCTGCACGTTATAATTCCAAGTGCCATGCGGCCCAGGTGCCCCTTCTTTAAAGTCGTAAGGTTGGTTCATCGCTTTAAAAATAATGGCCAATTGTTTTCTAAGAGAATCAATTTCCGTTCGTAATTCATTTATCAAGTTGTCACGTTCTTTCACAACAGTGTCGTAAGACTTGACCTTCCCAGATTTGGCGAAGATTTTTACTTTAAGGTCATCGAAACCTCTAAGGTCATACTCCTGTCTTCGTTTAACCACTGTTTGTGGAGACCATCCAAATAGTTGGCTCATTTCGGTGTCATCAAACGCTTTTCCAAACATGATGGTTGCCCGAGTTTTTCTGAACGTTTGGGGGGTAATGGTTTTTTTAAGATTAGCTCGTTTTTTAATATCTTCAAGCTTAGGAGCGATACTATAAGTTTGCATGGGCTTATAACGGCTTTGTCGGCTAAATGTCAACCAAAGAGATGCCTCGAGATTGTCTTTAAAAGGATGATTGGCCAACCAACGCATTAAATTGTCTGCGGGTTCACTGAGAGGGACTTTCCGCGGTCGGGTCTTTGAACGACTGAAAACAATAATAATATTACCCACTTCTTCCTCAACATCCTTGATACACATGTGAGCGATCTCATGGGGACGACCGCCAGAAAGATATAAGGTTTCGAAGAGTGCTTGATCGTGACCATTAACCGTGATACAATTTTCAATAATTTTTTCATACTCTTCACGAGTAATATAATATTTTTCTTTTTGGTTAGGATCTCGCATTCGAACCCGCTGGCTAGATGTTGTATATTCAAACCAGTCTAAGATGGCGGGTCGCTCATGCTTCTTGAGTTTCAAGAGCCATCTATAGAACATTATCAGATTGGTTCCATAGATATCTCTTGTATTAAGGGAAGACATTACAAAAGGAGCTGCAAAGAACTCTTTGAGATCATCTTCAGTTGCATCAATGAATGATTTGCCTTTCAAAAAGTTAGCCAGACTCCTTAAAATCTGAATGTTCTGACGAACCGTCATCTCAGATTTTTTCAGTGTACCACGACGATATTTCGAGTATATAAGAATAGTCATCTCATTTTCTTTCGAGATATTAAAAAATTTCTTATTATATCGAGTCATGTTTCCAGTAATCAGAATGTGAGATCACTTTAATAACTTTACGTAAACACACACATATATAAATTTAGGATGCATAATTACATGCATAATGCATCTGTAAAAAAAGTGCTAGAAAATAAATTTACAGATGACGTATAATTTATTAAGGTATTTTTCGTATTTTTTATTTAAAACCAAACATTTAAATCTATGAGATATATTTATGTTATATTGGGGGTAAAAATATGAAGAAACTAATACCAATATTAATAATAGGAATCTTACTTATTAGTGGATTTGGAGCAGTAGGTGTATCTGAATTTGAAAAAGATAACTTTATTTTAGAAACAATTTCATTTTCACAACCTGTAATACGTGAAAAAGATGATTTTGTTTATATTGATTTACCAGAAGCAACAACTGATTTTTGGAAATCAGGTAAACCTAAAATACCTGTAGTTACAAAGGTGTATACATTTCCTTTTGAAACTCAGGTGAATAGTGTTGATGTAACATTTTCTGAGGCCATAAAAAAGAAGGTTTCAAAACCAATTGAATCTTCACCAGAACCAATCATAAAATCTACCGTCTACACTTCAAATTTAAAAGAATCTAAAACAGTAAGTTATGCCAATATAGATATCTATCCAGACCTACAATATAACTATCGCACCGCTGCTGGATTGAAAGGGGAAGAACATGTTATATATCTTATAGTAAGTCTTTTCCCGATTCAATATATTCCTAATGAAAATTCTTATTATTATTCTGACGAATCAACAATTGAAATAAATTATACACCACCAAAAAATCTCATTATCTTCCCTGATGCTTATGATTTATTAATAATAGCACCTGAAGAATTTTCAAAAGCATTACAAAAATTGGTAGCTCATAAGAACAGTATTGGAATAGAAACAAAACTCACAACACTTGATGAAATCCCATCAACAGGCTCAGATGATCAAGAGAGCATTAAATATTACATAAAAGATGCAATAGAAAATTGGGGTATAACGTATCTACTTCTCGTTGGAGCTGGATTTAAACAAGAAGAAATATTCCCTGTAAGATATGCATGGATTGCTTCCGGGCAATATGAAAGTAAATTCCCAAGTGATCTGTACTATGCAGATATTTATGATGGTAATAGTAGTTTTTCTACTTGGGATTTGGATGGAGATAAGAACTATGCAGAGTATCCAGTTGATATGCCCGCAGTTGATGTCATTCCAGATGTTTATCTTGGTAAATTACCTGCTAATGATGTGCGAGAGGTAAAAACTGTTGTTAATAAAATAATTAAATACAAAGAACACAACAAGATGACCAACAGAATAGTACAGATTGGTGGAGATACATTTCCGGATGATGCAGAAGGAATTTATGAAGGTGAGTTTGCGAATGAGGAGGTTTTAACAAAACTTCCGGGATATTCTACAAAACAATTATGGGGATCTAATGGTAAATTGACTAAGTTTAATATTGCAAAAGGTTATTGGAGAGGTGCTGATTTTGTTGATTACTCAGGACATGGAAGCTATTTATCTTGGGCTACTCATCCACCACTCGCTAACAACTGGATTCCACCGAAAACACTCTTTTCACCCTATACTGGTTGGCTCTATGTTGACTTTGATTTATTTTTAGTACTAAATTCGAGAAAATTACCTGTAGTATTTTACAATGCATGTTCTAATAACAAATATACTGAATCAAAGACTTGTTTGGCATGGAAAACGGTAAAGAAAGCATTTGGAGGTGGTATCGCTGCATTTGGCGCATCAGGTATTGGTTATGGAAGTCATGGAAGTTCTGAAACTGAGCGAGTCATGGGATGGATGGAAGTGCATACCTTCGAAGAGATTTTTAATAACAAGATATTAGGAGTTGCATGGGGAAACTGCATAACTAATTATTTTACTACGTTCCAATCAGATTTTGAAGATACAGACTATAAAACAATGCTTGAGTATTCAATGTTTGCTGATCCAACACTAGCAATTGAAGACAGTAATTAACCAATGAATATTCCACCATTTCATTTTCTAATACTAAAGGAAAAATTTCGGTATTAAAGTACAATAAATAGTACTTATTAGAATTAATATTATCCATTTTTCTTTTCTATTATTTTTTAAGTAAGTTAATATCAGAATTTCATTAGACAATAAACGTAATATTAATAGGAATATCCACTACAAAGTTTTATATATTATAAGCTCTATGAGAAAACATAGGGAGGTTTGAAAAATGAAAAAAATCCTTACAATTGGAATCTTACTACTTTTCATTGGTTTGATTTTCACACCTTTATATGGAGGTAGTTCACCATTTGATGATACCACACCACCAGTTACAACACATTCCTTAGATCCACCAGAACCAGATGGTGATAATAATTGGTATGTTAGTAATGTTACTGTTACCTTAAATGCTACAGATGATTTATCTGGTGTTAAAACAATATATTATAGAATATCTGAAGGTGGATGGAAGCAAGGCGAATGGAAGAATTATTCTTCAGACATTGTTAAATTTGTTATGAATCATGATTGTCTAATAGATGGATTAATTGAGTATTATGCAGTTGATTATGCTGGGAATCAGGAAGAAATAAAATCATTTAATGGCATTGATATAGACCAGCTGCCTCCTGAAGCAAATGCAACATTAGAATTATATAAAGAAGATGGATTTTGGTATGTTGATTTTATCTTGATTGTTGAGGATGCATGCAGTGGTTGTGTATGTAGAATAGAGTTCTTTATAAACGATGGACTTCAAGAAATCATTGAAGGTAGAGGGCCAGACTACGTATTTACTATACAGTGGTCTTTTGACTTCCCGAAGCATACATTTTGGTTTTATTGCTATGATGAAGCAGGAAATGTAGCTATCGTATTTATAGATCCTTCGGATATTAAACCCCCTCTAAAAAACCAAAATTATTTTGAATTCTTCTTAGGATGGTTGTATAGGTTTTCTATATTACAGAAGATATTAACTGTTCTAGGAAGTATTTATTTCTGGTAGTATTATACATGATGGATAAGAACTATCTAAAAAAACAGTATTATTAGCAATATTATATGTTTCATTGCCATAGATCTTATCAGCTGTATTAGGATTATTTAAAAATCTTGGATAATTTGAAGATGAGATGGATATTCTGATTTTATGACTACTATTCCAAATATATGACGTACTCCACATATCAACCTCAACTTCGTAGATCTTCCCTGATTCTATTAACTCCCAATGATCTGTGCCATTGCGATTTCTCATACGGAGTATTCCATCTGTTATAAGCATGGATCGTCCATCTGGATATACATCCGTAAGTCTAACTGTAAAATCAGTATCGGGACAATCTGAAGCAACATATAATCTTGCTTTAATAGGACCTGTTGCCTCATAGGGTTCCTCAAGAAGGGGTGATGTAAAAATTAAAACATCACTTCTATTTTCAATTTCCCGTTGATCAAATGGGCCCCTTTGAATATTAAGATTCTGACCACCAATTGTTGGAACTGGGTTTAATGGATCGTAAATATAGGATAATGAACTGTAATTTTCAGGAAATTCTGTACTTAACACACCACCTTCATGTATATACCATTCTTTCTGAGTTGCAGGTATTGGCCAGTCATCTGCAAATCTCCATTCATTTCCAGGCGCTTTAGTATCATCAACATCACCCATAACATAATACGTGACATTCGGCCAGTTATCAAAACATAACGATTTATTCATTGTATATTGACGGAGCATATCTCTAAACATCCTTAAAGCCCACCATCCAAGAGAGTTTTTAGGATAGATTAATTCTCCTTGATTTCGTTCTATATAACCATCATGTGTCCATGGTCCCATAATGAGCTTTGATTTCCCTCTTGCGCCTGGACCACCGAGATGTTGATAACCTAAAAATCCATCGATTATTCCTTGAAGAAAGATATCATACCATCCACCAAGATGTACAGCCGGAATATTAACATCTTGCCAGTTATCATCAAGCGATACGTTAGTCCAAAAATCTAAAGAATAGTTTTCATTTTCAAAGATTTCTTTTAAAACATAGGCACTTCCTTGATCTTGTAACCATCCTTCAACTAATGCCTTCCTAAATTGCCCACCTTGAAAAATTGCATGTTTGTGTAAATTTGACGTAGCGACCATGATAAATTGTCCTGCAAGATTTGGTGGATTTGCTCCTGCCATAAAATATTGATTAATCCCAAGAGCAGAAGGTCCTGCTGTAACAATATTACCATTACACCAAGTTTGGTTTGCAATCCATGATAAAGAATCAGGACCATCAGTGTGTGAATTTCTATACACAGTATCATTTCCTTCAGATGCATACCTTCCCCTCATATCTTGGATAATAGTAGGCAAACCAATAAGAGCAAAAATGATACCTAGAATTTTTAATTCATCTTTATTGTATGGTGTTCGAATTAATAATGATCCATGTGGTTTGAAACGAAGTATTGGGCGATATACATCAGTTGCTAATTTTACTCCATCGCGCATTTCCACCATATACGTTTTTCCAAAAAAAGTAGGTTTTATATTTTTGTTCCTCACATTTTGTACTCTACTTTCTTTAACTGTATCTCCTAAAAAAATTGATTCAATACTAGTTGCTGAAAAAGTTGGAGTAATTAAAATAATTAAAATTAATGCAATGATTATTTTTTTCATAATTTTCCCCTAATAAAATAAATTATATAACTAACACCATTTAACTTTTTCTACTGTTGAATCATTCTTTTAAAAAATTGAATTTATCAATAAATTCATTTTTAAAATAATTCTTGATTTTTTATTGTATTAAATTTTTTCGAGCTATATGAAAAACTTCAATCATATGATGAGGTCTATAGGAAATTTTTGCCTTTCTCAGGCCAGGTAGCCCCATATCGGCTTCACGATTTATGAATTTAGCTTCTTTTTGAACAAGTTTTGCAGTTTCAGCATTAATAGCTTTATAGACTCCATCGAAATCAGGAGATCCCTTCTCGTAATGAACAACAACCATATCAGAACTCATCATTTCAAAAACTGCTATAGCTTCTATATTTCCATTAATGCGAAGAACAATGCCAGATAGGTTAAGTTCAAAAAAATGCGCCATCGAAAATAGTATTGCCTTTTTTTCATTTTCAAGCAATGGATCAGATTCACAATCTTTCCATAGACACCAACGTTTAAGAAAATTTTTTATTTCAATCATATTTTCTTCTGAAATCTTTTCTATTGTATACGCATAATTTTTTGTAAATTTATTAAATCGATTACGAATTTTTCTGTAGTTTGTTCCTGGCAAATCTGCAAGATCAGATGATAAATACACATAATCAAAATAATCTCGATTTGGAGTTAAGTCTAATTTCGGATAATGTTTTAACATCCAATTCTTTGTTTTTATATCGATAACTTCAATTGGATAATCGGAACTTTCTTTTTTTGCTAGTTCTAGCACTTGCTCAAATACATCCTTATCATATTGTCCAATTGGGGGACGAAATCTGTTGATATTTTTCTGTTCAGTCATTATTAATAGAGTATCATTAAATTGTGTAAATTTATAATTTGCATATTCTATCCAACTTATCAGTGTTGTAAATACGTAGTCACTATGGGGAGGAGGATATTTTTCATAATATCTATCAAAAATCGGTTTATCTTCTAATGTAACAGATTTAAAGTCATCAATTGAGAGCATACTAATTTCCTTTTTGATATTTCATTGGGGTATATTTATCCATAGGTTTAAAACCAAGAGATAAATAAAAATTATCCTGACCTGGTTCTGATATTAACCCTATCCACAATATGTTTCGTGATAAACAATAATCCACAAGAGATTTGACGAGCATTTTACCAATACCTTTAGCTTGATATTGTGGAAGTATTACTAGATCTTGTATGTAAGCATCAGAAACTCCATCAGATAAAATACGGCCCATACCAATAGTATTACCGGATTTAGAATCAATAACAACAGCAAAGGCAAAACTCCCTTTAATTAGTTTTTTAATACCAGATGGATTATAAGAATTTCTCCACCATCCTGCTGATTTGTACAGTTTAACAATCTCTTTTTCATCCCAATTTTTCACTAATCTAATATCAATATTTTGATTAATCATGCTATCAACTAATTTTTGTATTATACGTCTGAAACCTTATGTACTCATATTATAATAATATTTTAGCATTAATTTATCGAAAAATAATACCTACAGTTCCTTTATTCTAGTTTCAAAATATCTTTTAACATCTGTACGTATTTTTTCAACTTTTTTTAAATTTATCTCATCCTTATTTTTTCTATAGTAATCAGATATAGCAACTAATAATGTTTGTATTGCCGTTGGTGGACAATGCCAGTTCTTTTCGGGTATTTCCCCAATTTTTTCTATTATTAATTCCATTAATGTATCAAAAGGATTAATACCATCTATTATTTCATCAAGACATTTTCCCTTCACAATTTCGGATAATGCAGAAGCAGATGCAATGGTCACTACACAACCTACTGTTTTATATTTGACGTCTTCAATCCGGTCATTATTAACCTTGAGATAAATATCTGTTATATATCCATTGATAGGATTTTCCCCTCGAGCAAAACCATCGGCATTATCTATTTTGCCAATATTACGTGGATTTTGAAAATGATCTAATAATTTTGGATTTGTACTTGACATTATTTAACCTCAACATATTAATCTCTTAATTTGCAGACAGTATCAAGATTTACATATGAAATAACTAGAGGTGCAGGTTTTCCTGAATCAGGGTCATCCTTAATTTCTTTTACTTCTTTTACTATGATTTTCACTTCAGGTCCTGTTTCTTCGACGTATACTTTTTTAATCTTTTTAGCAATTTCTTCAAATGAGGCACCTTTATTTCTAAGATCTTCATCAATTACTAATAATATTTCAATTTCGTCGATTTTCTTTTGAATAATCTGATATCTCTTTACCTTAAATTCATTAAGATCTCGAAGAATAGATGTAATAAATAAGAATGCACTCGGTGGAAAAACCTTTCCGTTGGGTAGAACAATATTTGACATAACCCTTCCTTCAACTGGTTTTCCAAAAATAGGGCTATGTAATCCACAATCACACTGTTTACCATCACTTAGTGTTATCCAATCTTCCATACCAGTATATCTAACAAAAGGAGTACCAGTACCCCATAACCTAGTTAATATAAGACGACCTCGCTCACCAGGAGCAACTGGTTGCATGTCCTCATCAACAGCTTCAATATGAAAGAAATCTGAGTGTATATGCCAATTTCTATTTGTACATTCAAATGCTATTTCTGCACCAGATTCACAGGATGCATAAGTATTATACATGTTACATCCAAATACATCTTCAACATAACTTCTTGTATATGCATCCAACATTGCTCCTCCTACAAATAGGAGTTTGGGTTTGATTTGTTCACCAAATCCTTTCTTCTTATAATAGGCTAAATCTTGGAATATTGCTGGATAAGAAATTATTACATCTGGTCTAAAAGCTTCTAGTTTTTCAATTATTTCTCGTGTACGATTAGAAGCTTGTATATTGAGATAATTTTTTAAGGAAAAAAATAACTTAGCATTTGATATGACTTTGTTTTCAAATACTTCATCAACTTTATAAGGATTAAAATTACCTATATGAGCAAACTTTGTTTTTCTCCAATTTAAATTAAAAAAACGTTGCACTCTTATACCAATTAAAATACTTCGAAGCATCGTAGAACTATCTGTATATGTACAAACAGGTTCGGATCCACTAGAACAACAATATTTTCCAGTTGTGCCACCTGTACAGGTTATATATCCTTTTTCTTTATTGTAATTTGTTTGTACAACTCCATCTGGAAAATTTTCTCTTATTTCTTGTCTTGAAATAAAAGGTATTTTATTTATGTCTTTTATACCTCTAATATCATGTGGATGTATCCCAGCATCCTTATATTTCTTCTTATACACTGGAACCTTATATGCATAATCTACCATTTTTCTAAGTGCTTTATCTCTGTAGTTTTTTAATTGTTGTGGACTTAATCTTTCTATTCTGTTAGGATCTATAATATAATTTTTCAAAAATGGAATAGTTATTAGAGGATTTAGGAAAGGATTCATTTATAATCTACTCTTTTTATTATTTTTTTTGCCCATATATATTTTTTGTCCTATGAATCAGATTATTTATAATAATATTATCCCTTGAATATTCTTATTAAATTTTACTGCTATATAGATTATTTTTTAATTATTAATAACATTTTAAGCACAAATTTTAATTTATTTTGAATTTATTGGGTGCATATTCGTTTTTTTACTAAATAACCATAGAATTTTAATAAGTTATAATATCCACAAAATTAAAAAGAATAAAAATATTTTTCAAAAATTCCTTAATCCAATACTTTCTGAAGCTCCAATTCCAGGTATACTTAACCTTTTTTCAATTTTGTCAATGATTGCAGTAAATAATATTGTTAATAATAAATAAATAACAGCAATAATGAGAAATATCTCAATAAATCTAAATGTTTGTGATGCAATAAATTTACCTTCAAATATTAGTTCTTTCACCTGAATAATGTAAGCAATTGAAGTATACTTAATAAGATAAATCAATTCATTTGACCATGCTGGTATCGAGATTCGTAATGCCTGAGGGAGAATGATATTTTGAATTGATTGCAATCTGTTCATTCCAAGGGTTCTTGCAGCAACCATCTGACCAGAAGGAATCGATTGGAGAGATCCTCGTAGATATTCAGCTTGATATGCTCCGCTATTAAGTGAAAATCCTAAAAGAGCTGCTGATAATGGTGTTAATACGATTCCTACAGAAGGTAAACCAAAATAAATAATAAATAATTGTACTAATAAGGGCGTTCCACGAAATACCTCTATGTAACCAATACAAACACTGGAAATAATCTTATTTCCATATACTCTACCAAGAGCTAATACAATTCCAATAAAAAGGCCAAAAATTAATGATATAAAAGTAAGAAGCAACGTAACAGACAAGCCATCAATAAGACTTGGTAGCGAATCCAAAAAAAATTCAATAAAATTCGACGTTGTCTTTCCTCCTCAATCCTCTCCATATAAGGTGGCGATCTTGCCAAGAAACTCTTTGGTTCTTTGTTGTTTTGGATTACGAAACATCTGCTTTGGTGGACCACTTTCAACTATTATTCCATTTTCCATAAATATAATTTCATCTGCAACATTTCTAGCAAATCCCATTTCATGGGTAACCACTAACATACTAACTTTTCCTGCAAGGCTTTTCATAACTTCAAGAACTTCCCCAATAAGTTCTGGATCTAAAGCTGAGGTTGGTTCATCAAATAATATAATGACAGGATCCATTGCCAAGGCTCTAGCTATTCCTACCCTCTGCTTCTGTCCTCCTGAAAGTTGAGCAGGATACTGATTTGCTTGTTCTGCTAAACCCACTCTTTTCAACTCTTTAAAAGCCCTTTCTTTTGCTTCTTCTTTTTCCATTCCTCTAACTTTCTCAAGTCCAATACTCACATTTCTAATAGCTGTTAGATGATTAAAAAGATTAAAATCTTGGAAAACAAAGCCGATTTTTTGCCGTATTTTATTAATTTTTTTAGATTTATGTGTAATCTCCTCACCTTCAAGAAAAACTTCACCCTTGTTAGGAGGGTCTAATTGATTGATACATCGAAGAAGTGTACTTTTTCCTGTCCCACTTGTACCAATAATTACTTTCGTCTCTCCTTTATCCATGGTAAATGATAACCCCTTTAATACCTCAAGTTTACCATATGATTTGTGAATATTTTTAACTTCTAACATATGCATATTGTAACCTCCCAATCTCCTTACAAACTTGCCTCCATCTCAAGACCTGATATTTTATATTTTTTTTCTAGGTGACTTAATCCCTTATTTACCGAAATCACTAAAATGAAGTAAATAAGCGCAATAAACAATAAAACAGGAAGCACTAAATCGGGATTTCTCACATATATATATCGACCTTGTCTCATCAATTCAATAACCCCGATACCAAATGCTATTGATGTATCCTTAAGAACTATCGTAAACTCATTTGACCATCCAGGAATAGAAAGTCGTAGAATTTGAGGAATAATGACATAGCTGATAGTCTTAAGTTTTGACATACCTAATGATATTGCTGCAGTTGTTTGACCTTCTGGAATTGAATTGATGGCACTTCGAAAAATTTGTGCTTGATATGCTGTACTTCTTAGAGCTAAACCAATTACTGCAGCAGTAAAAGGATCTAAATTTAATCCAATTTGGCCAAGTCCAAAATATATGAGGAAAAAGATTACGAGTAAAGGTATCCCACGAAAAATTTTTTCATAAACAATGATAAAATAAGAAAGTGGGTGACTCCCGAAAGAACGACCCACTGCCATCATGATACCTAGGATCGACGCCGCAACAAGACTTGCTATTGTTAACCCTAACGTAATCTTTAAACCATCAATTAATTGTGGTAACGCCGATATTAAGGCATCAAGATTCAATAGATCAACTTTAATTTATTATTTTCACTCAAAATATTTCTCGATTAGATCGGTCCAGTCATCTGAGCCAATGAATTTCTCAAGTTCTTGATTTATTTTTGTTAGAAGTTCGGTATTTCCTTCCTTAACTCCAAATCCATAATTTTCTTCAGTAATGATTGTATAGGCAACTTCCCGGCCTGTAACTTTAGCAAATGCTTGTGCAACAGGTAAATCAAGAATAATTGCATCTAACCTTTCTCGTCCAATATCGAGATCTGCAACTGCATCAATATATAGATCATAAAGCTGTAAATTATCTTCATCCATAAGTCCTTTGTCAATAAGATTGTCTTCTATCCATTGTGCACCGGTTGTACCAATTTGTGCACCGATTGTGAGATTTGCAATACTTGCTGTGAAATTTTCAAGATCGTGTGATTCATTGATTTCAACACCCGAACCTGTCTTGATTAATATCGATTGATCAGCTTGATAATATGGATCACTAAAATCGATTTGTTCCTCTCTTTCATCAGTGATAGTCATCGCAGCAGCAATCACATCAATATTACCTGCTTGAATCGAAGGAATCAACGGGTCCCATCCTATATCTTTGACTTCAACGGTGTAATTTAGATTTTCAAGTATTGCTGTAATTAATTCAATATCAAATCCAATGATATTTCCCTGTTCGTCTATATATTCGAATGGTGCAAAATCAGCTGATGTACCTACTATTATTTTGTTTTCAACTTCTTCTTCTATACATCCTGCTAATATAGTGGCAATTCCTAATATTGCTATTGTTATTAATACAGAAAATATATTTCTTTGTTTATTCATATTTCACCTCCACCTGTTTTTTTAGGATATGTTTCGACCATTATATAAATTTTTTAGTTTTTTAAACTGGTATTAAAATAATCATATTATCCATATTTATTGTCAGCAAAATTATAAAAATTAAATATTTTTAATAGAGATGACAAGCGACAAAATGATCTTTCTTCACTTCTTTCAGTACTGGCTCAATCTGTGAACATTTGGAGAAACATTGAGGGCATCTTGGATGAAACCTACAACCCTCAGGAGGATCCATAGGACTTGGAATGTCTCCCATTATAATCTCTTCTTTTCTTTTAAATTCAGGATTTGGTACTGGTATTACAGATAGTAATGCTTCAGTATAAGGATGTTTAGGATTATCAAATAATACTCTCTTTGGAGCAATTTCTACGATTTTACCAAGATACATTACAATAACTCTGCTACATATATGTTTTATTACACTCAAATCATGGGTGATAAAAAGTAAGGTGAGTCCAAAATCCTTTTTCAAATCTTCTAATAAATTTATTATTTGAGCCTGTATTGAAACATCGAGAGCTGATACAGGTTCGTCAGCTACAATAAATTCTGGATTTGTTGCGAGGGCTCTGGCAATCCCGATTCTTTGTCTTTGTCCCCCACTGAATTCATGAGGATATCTATTCATCTGATCCTGTGTTAATCCTACTTTCTCCATAAGTTCACTAGTTTTATCCTCGATTTCTTCTTTATTAAAAATATGGTGAACTATCATTGGTTCTGAAATTGTTTTTCCGATAGTCATACGCGGATCAAGAGAACCAAATGGATCTTGATAGATAATCATCATTTTTTTTCGTAATTCTTTCATTTCTTTTTGTTTTAAATTGGTAATATCAAGTTTATTAAAACAAATATTTCCCTCTGTTGGTTCAATTATTTTTAAAATTAATTTTCCGCAAGTTGTTTTTCCACATCCAGATTCCCCAACAAGACCAAGAATTTCTTTTTTCTCAATATGAAAACTTACATCATCAACAGCTCTACAACAAACTTTAGTTTTTAGAAGATCACTACCTCTAAAATAATATTTTTTAAGATTTTTAACCTCCACTAATTTTTCCATTTTATTTTATACCTCCAACAAAATGGCACGCAACTAAATGATTCTTCTCTGTTGTTTTCAATTTTGGTTTTTCATTTGGACATCTATTAAAACAATAAAAGCATCTAGGATGAAAAGGACAGCCTGATGGTAAATCTAAAAGGTTAGGTACTAAACCTCTAATAATTTCTAATCTCTCAGTGTCAACATCTAACCTTGGTATTGATTTCATTAATGCTTTTGTATAAGGATGAAGAGGATTGCTAAAAAGTGTTTTTACATTTGTATGCTCTACAATATTTCCAGCATACATTACTGCAACATTTTCACAAGTTTCCGCGATAACACCTAAATCATGGGTAATAATCATTACAGACGTACCAAATTCTTTTTTTAATTTATCAATCAATTTTAAAATCTGAGCTTGTATTGTAACATCTAAAGCTGTGGTAGGTTCATCAGCGATTAAAAGTGTTGGATTACACGACAATGCCATTGCAATCATGGCCCGTTGACGCATACCACCAGATAATTCATGGGGGTATTCATTTATTCGCTTACCTGGATCTGGCATACCAACTTTTTTTAATAATTCTAATGTCTTTTTTCTTGATTCTTCTTTTGATAAACCTTGATGCAATTTAATAACTTCCTTGATTTCATCTCCTATTGTAAACATTGGATCTAATGATGTCATAGGTTCTTGAAAAATCATAGATATTTTTCTACCTCTAATTTTTCTCATTTCCTTTTCTGTCAAATCAACGAGGTTTTTTCCTTCAAAAATAATTTCTCCTCCAACTATTTTTCCTGGAGGACTTGGAATTAATCGAAGTATAGATAAGGCTGTAACACTTTTTCCACATCCAGATTCCCCAACAAGACCAAGAGTTTCACCTTTTTTGATTTTTAAATTAATATTATCTACTGCTTTTACTGTTCCCTCATATGTAAAAAAATAAGTTTTTAAACCTTTGACTTTCAGTAGCTCTTTCATAATAACATCCTATGTTTTTAATCTAGGATCTAAAACATCTCTTAATCCATCACCTAACAGATTAAGTCCTAAAACTGCTAGTATTATTGCAATACCGGGAAAAGTTGCAGCCCACCAAGCTCCACTTACTATATAGAAACGACTTTCTGAAAGCATAGCTCCCCATTCTGGTGTAGGGGGTTGTGCTCCTAATCCTAAAAATCCTAAAGCTGCAGCATCAAGAATTGCTGTGGCCATCATAAGAGTTCCGTAAACAATAACAGGTGCAACACTATTTGGAATTACATGACGAAAAATTACTCTAATATTACTTGAACCTATTGCTTTCTGTGCCTCAATATATTCCATCTCTTTAATGTATAATACTGAGCTTCTTATGATCCTAGCCATCTGGGGGGTA
Organism: uncultured Thermoplasmatales archaeon; assembly: GCA_964347865.1. Taxonomy (GTDB): domain Archaea; phylum Thermoplasmatota; class E2; order DHVEG-1; family DHVEG-1; genus JAGLML01. Next base: position 22,428 of record CAYGAC010000014.1, on the reverse strand, counting down.
TATACAATACCTATTGCTATCATAGCTTTATCTAGACCTTGTCCAATTATTGCCACAATAACTATTGCTAATAGTAAAGCAGGGAAAGCAAAAAGGATGTCGACAATTCTCATTAAAATACTATCAATCCACTTTCCATAGTATCCAGCTACTACTCCGATAGCAATACCTAAACTAAGTGCTATTGCAATAGCAACAAAGCCAACACTTAAACTAACCCTAGCTCCATGAATAATTCTACTTAATATACATCTTCCTAATAAATCAGTACCTAGGGGCATATCTTCAAATCCTTCTTCACTCCAGAAACCTGGTTTAAGACTTTTTTCCAGTTCTGGTGGTGATGGTATTGGATCATTAGGAGCGATGAAGTCTGCAAAAATCGCAACTAAAACAAGTATGAGAACAAGTATTACACCAAAAACTGCAGATTTATTGTATCTTAACCTTCTAAGTAACTCTTGAGTTTGTGTCTCGCGCTTTCTTTCCATTTATCACCTATTCATATTTAATTCTTGGATCAATAAATGTATAAAATATATCAGTTATTAGATTAACAATAACAAAAATTATTGCAAATATTAGTATACATCCTACTACGAGAGGGTAATCTCTTTCATAAACTGCTTCAACAACTAGTCTTCCTACCCCAGGCCATGAAAAAACCGTTTCTGTTAAAATCGCTCCAGCAAGAAGCAATCCAAAATTCAATCCAATTACCGTAACTACTGGTACCATTGCATTTCTTACAGCGTGTTTATAAATAACCATTCTCTCTGAAAGTCCTTTGGCTCTTTCAGTCCTGATGAAATCTTGTCTTAATACTTCTAACATGCTCGATCTCGTCACTCTCGCAATCATTGCCATGGGTATTGTTCCCAAGGCAACAGCAGGTAAAATTAAATGTTGAAGAACACTTGTTAAAGCTGGCAAATTACCCGTTATTATACTATCAAAAACCATGAAACCCGTGACTCGATGAAATGGTATCAGAAGATCTATACGTCCACCGATTGGTAGCCATCCTAAGTATGCTCCAAAAATCATCATGAGCATGATTCCAAGCCAAAAAACAGGCATAGAAATACCAAAGAGAGCTATTCCCATAAAAGTGTAATCAGTAATGGAATATTGTTTTGTTGCAGATACTACTCCAGCAATTCCTCCAATTAATGTGGCAAAAATCATTGCAGCAATAGCGAGTTCAATAGTGTTTGGAAGCCTAGCTACAATTTCTGTTGTAACTTTTTCGCGTGTTGTTATAGAACGACCTAAATCGCCACGTAAAGCACCTTGTAACCAAATTCCATATTGAACATAAAGAGGTTTATCTAATCCATACCTTTCTCTTATTGCATCAATTTGTTCCTGAGATGCACGCTCACCAAGCATTGTTCTGGCGGGATCCCCTGGAGCAAGATGTATTAATGAAAATGCTATGATGGAAACCCCTAGCATAACGGGTCCAAGTTGTATGAGTCTCTTTATAATATACCATTTCATCTGTAATCTCTATTATTTTCTAGTTAATTATATTCCTTATCCTAGAAAAAGGATATTAAAGAGGTTTAATTTGTTTTATTCGATGTCTACAGAATAGAAGAATCTACGATCAGTAGGATTAATAACGTAACCCTTTACAGTTGATCTGAATACAATATTTAGATTCGCATGTGCCAAATAAACAAACGGTGCATCCTCATGAATAAGTTCCTGTGCCTCTTCATAGTAATCCGCCCTTTCTGTAATATCATATGTTTCTAATGCGGCTGTAAGTAATTCTTGTACTTTCGTGTTGTTGTAAAAAGCGACATTTCCAGCTGTACCTATAGATGCCGAATTTGGACCATATAATACATTCAAAAAGTTATCTGGATCGCCGTTATCACCTGTCCATCCGAGCAAACACATAGGATGTTCTCCATTCTCGGTTTCTTCGAGATATGTTGACCAGTCTACTTGATAAATATCTGCTGTTATATTTACCGCAGCTAGGTATGATTGGATTGCCTCTCCAATCTTTGGCGGATCAAACATATAAGGCCTACTCACTGGCATCACCCATAAAGTAGTGTTAAATCCGTTTGGATATCCCGCATTTTCAAGAAGTTCTTTTGCCATATCGGGATCATATGGATAATCAACAATATCATCGTTATATCCCAACATAAATGGTGGCATACCATTCTTGGCAACTATTGCTGTTCCTTTATAGAGATTTTCTACTATTGAGCTTTTGTTGATAGCATAATTAATAGCTTTACGAACTGACGTATTTGCCAAAGGTTCAGTAAATCCAGGTGTTTTTACCCAAGGTTCATCCGGGTCACGAATACCGTTTTCATTATCATCATTATAACCATATCCGGTATTCATTGCTAAATAACCTACGTTCATACCAGGTTGTGTAAGAAGTTGTAGATTTGTATCTGCTTTTATAGCATCAAAACTGACTGGATCTGGGTATTCCATTCCCTGAATTTCATTCGCTTGTATTGCTAATAATCTTGCAGATGGATCTTCAATCACTCTAAATATTAACTTATCTAATTTAGTTTCTTCTCGCCAATAATCATCGTTTCTCTCCAAAGTTATATGATCATCTTTTACCCATTCGACAAACTTAAATGGACCTGTCCCAACTGGATATTTAAAAGCATCTTCTTTCCATTTTTCTGCATTGGTAGGACTAACTATAGCAACCGTAAACATTGCCAAGCTTGTCATTATTGCAGCATTTGGTTTCTTTAAGACAATTTTTACGGTATAATCATCAATTTTTTCAACTCTATCTATATCACTAAACATATATCCCCAATATGCCCACTCGCCATATTGATGGTGTGAATGATTAACATCATATTGCCTGGCAAATGAAAAAACCACTGCATCTGCGTTAAAATCAGTTCCATCATGGAATTTTACGTCTTTCCTTAAATTAAATGTAATATTTAATCCATCTTCTGTTGTTGTCCAAGAAGTAGCTAAACTAGGTTGAATTTCTGTAGTACCTGGTTTATACTCAACTAGACTTTCAAAGATGTTGTCTGTCCTTTGAATAGATTCTCCATCTGTAACATCTGCAGGATCTAATTTATCTGCATCTCCAGAACTTCCAAAAATTAATACCTTTTCTGAAGGTTCTTCTGGTTCTTCTACACATCCACTAAATGATGTGATTGTGAGAAACAAACACATGCCTATTGCTATCAAATAATTTTTTTTATTTTTCATAATTTTTCCGCTCCTCCACCTTTTTAAGGTTATGGTTTTTTTTAAGATATCTTTTATCTATTATTTAAATTTTTTAGTTTTTTCTTGGAAATCTTTAATTATACAGATTTTGATTCTCTATATCTATGGATATAGGTGTCTTAATAACACAATGGTTATTAACATCTCTTGTGAGGGGAAGCCTATATGCTCTTATCGCGATAGGCTTAACATTAGTTTTTAAAATACTAAAACTTGCTAATTTTTCACATGGTGAACTATTTACATTTGGCGCATATATAGGTTTAATATTTTTCAATTCATTTTGGATCGAAAGTTTCATTTTAAATGCATTAATATCATTTATTCTTGCTTTTATAGCAACAGGTTTATTTGCGGTATTTTTTGATTTTGTTGCATATAAGCCATTGCGGAAAAAGGATGCAACTCCATTAATGTTAATGATAGCTTCACTTGGAATTAGTATAATAATTAGAGGAATTATCCAATTTATATGGGGAACTAGAGTATATAAATATAATAAACCTCCACAAGAAATTATTAACGTATTCGGAGCATCGATATATGATTCTGAAATCGTCGTTATTATTGCAGTATTAGCTATTTTCATTGGTCTACACTTTTTACTTACAAAGACAAAAATCGGCACTGCTTTACGTGCAATATCAGATAATAAAGATCTTGCAGAAGTCTCAGGTATTAATACAGAACAGGCAATTATCTTCCTCTGGATTCTTGCTGGAGGATTTGCTGGATTAAGCGGAGCAGTATTTGCAGCTCTTTCACCTTCTGGAATAATCCCCTATAGCGGATTTCTTATACTTTTATTTATATTTGCAGCAGTGATAGTTGGTTCAATTGGTCATGTATATGGGGCCATTATTGGAGCTTTTGTTATTACTTTAATAGACACAGTTGGATCTGGTATCTTTGCCCAATGGAATATGAGTACTGAGTATAGTAAAGTAATTGTGTTTGTTGTTTTAATTATCGTTTTAATATTTAGACCGCGGGGCATATTTGGAGAGAAGACATAATATGATATTACATCCACTAGTATTGCTATTAATTAGTATTGCGTTGTTCATGTTAGTTTATGCTATCCTAGCATTAAGTCTTAATATTCAACAAGGATATACTGGTCTTCCGAATTTTGGTCTTATCGGATTTTTTGGTATTGGAGCTTATGCAACCGCAATAATTATTGTAAAAGGTATAAACCCAGTGGTTGGCATTATTTTGGGTATGTTAATTGCCACTATTTTTGGAATTGTAGTTACTCTACCTGCTATTAGAATTCGAGAAATATATTTTGCAATAATTACAATTGCATCAGCTGAAATAGTTCGAATTATAATTCGAAATGAAAAAGCAATTGGTGGCGCATTCCCACAACTTGGAATTTTTGATATTCCTCTCCTGTTTGGACTTGATTATGAAATGCATAAACTTGTTTCTTTTTTGATATTAGCTTTAGTTGTTTTCTGCATTTATATCGTACTTCAATTTATAATTTATTCCACTCCTTTTGGAAGAGTACTAAAAGCCATTCGCGATGATGAAGATGCCGTCAAAGCTCTTGGAAAAGACACGGTAAAATACAAACTTATTGCCTTTTCAATTGGAGCAATGATCGCTGCTTTAGCTGGTTCGATGTATGTTATTACTCAGCGCGCAATCACTCCAGAAAATATCCTGCCTTGGTGGACATTTATGATATGGATTATGGTACTTTTAGGTGGTTTAGGCAATAATAAAGGAGTGATTTTTGGAGCTATTGTAATCACAGGTCTAATACAATTAGTTCATGAACTCAAATTCTATATTCCAACCGAGATTCTTGATCACAATCAAATTATTTCACTTACTTGGACAGTGATAGGTGTTTTAATTGTTTTGGTCTTAATCTATATGCCACAAGGTATTTTTAAAGAACATAAAGTTAATAGTAATGATATTGAAAAAAACATAAAAAATGTTGAAAGAGGTTTGAAAGGATGGATCCGCTTGTTACTAAGAATTTAGGAAAATACTTTGGTGGTATTAAAGCAGTCGATGATGTTTCTCTCTGTGTAAAACAAAAAACAATTACAGCACTTATTGGACCCAATGGATCTGGAAAAACAACATTTTTCAATGTAGTATCTGGATTTTATAGTCCTGATAGGGGTGAAGTGTTTTTTATGGGAAAAAATATCACAAATCTAAAACCTCATCAAATTGCAAATCGAGGACTCGTCCGTACTTTCCAAATTGTCCGAATCTTCAGAAATCTTTCAGTAATTGAAAACATGCTCGTTGCTCCAAAACGTCAATATGGTGATTCTATTCTAAAAACATTTACTAAATATTTAAAGAGTGTTAAAGAGGAAAAAGAAGCCTTTAAGTATGCAAATGAACTCTTGGACTTACTACAAATAGATCATTTAAAAAATGAATTTGCTGGAAATCTTTCAGGTGGTCAATTAAAACTCCTCTCGCTAGGTATGGCACTAATGCGTGATCCTGAAATACTTCTTTTGGATGAACCTGTTGCTGGAGTCAATCCAACGCTAGCAAATAAAATATTTGATATTCTAATCAATCTTCGAGATAATCTTAATAAAACATTTCTTATAATTGAGCATAATATGGATGTTGTTCTTGATTTCTCAGATTTAATATATGTTATGAATAAAGGACAATTGCTGGCACAAGGAACTCCTGATGAAATAACATGTCATAGAGCTGTTATTGATGCATATCTGGGAGTAGATTAATGAATGATTTAAAAAAAATAACTAAAAAAGGTACAAAATCAAAGAAAAATATCCTAGCGAATTCTGGGTCAAAAACTAAGATAAAACGAGAAATTACAATATTAGAAGTAAAAAATTTAATTGCTGGTTATGGAAAATCAATGATTCTACATGGCATTAATTTAAAACTTAATAGTCGAGAACTTATCACAGTTATCGGACCAAACGGTGCTGGTAAAAGTACTTTACTCAAAGCGATTTTTGGTATTGCACGTATATTTGATGGAGAAATTATTCACAATTCCCAAAAAATCAATAATTTAAAACCGCATAATCTTGTAAAATCAGGTATTGCATACGTTCCTCAATTAGAAAATATATTTCCATCACTCACAATAGAAGAGAATTTAAAAATGGGTGCTTTCATTAGAAACGATGAGAAAATTAAAGGTGATATAAAAAATATTTATACGATGTTCCCGGACTTAAAAGAAAGAGCGAGAGATAAAGCTGGAAACTTAAGTGGGGGACAACGACAAGTTTTAGCGTTAGGAAGAGCACTTATGACAAATCCCTCAGTTTTATTATTAGATGAACCATCAGCAGGATTAGCCCCAAAAGCTCGTGATGAAGTATTGAAGAAAATAAAAGCTATAAAAGAAAAAGGATACTCAATTATTCTTGTTGAACAAAATGCTAAAAAATCTCTTGAGATTGCAAATCGAGGTTATATCCTTGCAATGGGTCGGAACGTTTATGAAGGAACTGCAAAAGATATATCTGAGAATGAGGAAATCGGTAAAATGTTTCTTGGGAAACGTGAATGTCTCTGATAAATGTATTAACGAGTAAGTGATTTGAAAAATAATAATAAAGGTCATGATTTAAACTCATGACCCTAACTTTTCGTTATAATTTTTTTTTTACGGTATGAAATTTTCGACGCCCTTAGTTGGATCCTGCCAGAAACCATGACCTCTGTCGTAAGAAGTTCCTGTAAATTTCCAGATGTCATAGTATTGAGTCTCAATATCCCCATTTGAATCAAAGCTTTTATCTCCAGAGACACCTTCATATGGATTTGTTCCTGTAAATTTAAAGAGTTCAGCTCTTATTTTGACTCCATCATTGCTTCCTGCGTTCTCAATCGCTGCCGCAGCTAATCTTACCGCGTCATAAGTGTAATCACCATAAGAAATTGGATCAGTTCCGTATTTAGCTTGATATTGATCTTTAAATACTTGTTCTTTAGCGGTTTCAGGTACAGCAGGAGCTGTTCCATAGGTTCCATTTGCTGCTTCTCCAGCTGTTGGATCACCTAGAAGTTCTGAAGCATCAACGATACCTTCATTTGATACCCATTGATATCCATTTGCTACCGTCATATTGAGTTTATGAGCACTATTGTAAATTTTCAATGCTTGTTCTCCATAAGCTGTAAATTGAATACCAACTAATTCTGCTCCTGAGAGTTCAACAGCATCTTTTATTGTTGTAAGTTCTGGTTCATATGATTCTTTAGTTTCCTCATAGAGACTGTCTTGTATAATTGTTATTCCTGAATCATTTGCCTCCTCCTTAATTACCTCATGAATCCCTGCTCCATATGCATTATTTATAGAAAAGACTACTATGTTTGTTATATTAAGTGCTTCTGTTAAATCTATCATTGCTTTACCCTGAAGATTGTCATCACCAACTACTCTGAATATCCAATCATTTTTGGATAATTCAGGAGAAGTTGAAGCTGGTGATATTAGTACTACTTCACTTGGTTTAGACTCAGTTGCTACTGCAAGTGAACAAGAGCTTGCTGCTGCTCCCACAATTACTTTTACTCCTTTTGCGATTAATCTTTGAGCAGCTAGTTTAGCCTGATCGGGGGTTGTCTGAGAATCTTCAATAACCACCTTAACGGTCATATTTTCTAATAATCCACCTTCATCGTTAATGTGCTCAGCTGCAAGTTGAGCTGCTTTTACCATATCTCCCCCTATAGAAGATAGAGCACCAGTTTGTGGGAGTATTACACCTATAAGTATTTCTTCTTCTTCTTCCACACATCCACTAAATGTGATAGTCACTAGTAATAAACACAAGCCTATAGCTACCAAATAATTTTTCTTATTTTTCAATATGTCTTCACTCCTCCATTTTTTTTACGGATATATATTGCTATTATTTAAATTTTTTAGTTTTTTCTTGGAAATCTTGCCAGATCCCAATTTGGGGAGCTTATCTTGAAAAATAATTGATTTTGGGACTTTATATGAAGAAAGCCTCTCTTTACAGAATTCAATAATTTCATTTTCGGTTACTTTCTCTTCATTTTTTAAAACAATGAATGCTTTTACAATCTCACCCCATTCCTCATCTGGAACACCAATAACTGCAACCTCTAATATGGAGGGATGAGTATACAAAATATTTTCTACCTCTATGGAATAGACGTTCTCTCCACCGGTAATAATCATATCTCCCTTGCGATCTACAATCGTAACATATCCTTCTTTGTCAATTACAGCCAAATCTCTTGTATAAAACCAACCATTCTTGAACGCCTTTCTAGTTTCTTCAGGCATTTTCCAATAACCTTTGGTAATTGTGTCCCCTTTCACAATGATTTCTCCAACCTCTGTGTTATCACACTTTATTTCCTCTCTTTTCCCATTGATAACTTTCAATTCAATACCTTTAAATTTTCTCCCAGTCGTTGATTTATATCTTAATTGCTCTTCATAAGGGAGAGAATGAAGATGATTTTTAAGAATGGACATTGTAAGAAAAGGACTGGTCTCAGTCATTCCATAAGTTTGGATATAATCACATTTAAAAATCTCCATTATCTTTTTTACAAGCTTAGGAGATATAGGGGCACCACCACTTAAAAGAACTCTTAGAGAAGAGTAATCAAATTTGATAACCTCAGAATAATTAACAAGACGATAGTACATTGTTGGTACTAAATTGGTAAGTGTCACTTTTTGTTTTTGAATATTCTTACATATTGTTTTTGGATCAAAATCACTTTGTAAAATATGAGAACCTCCCACCAACGTTATCGCCCAAGTTGCCCATGCATCTGCTAAATGAAATAGTGGAGCTGCATGTAGCCATACGTCATAATCGGTTAATTTCAACTCATCGATTGTGCGCTTAGCATGCAAATACACATTTTTATGAGAAAGTAATACACCTTTTGCTCTTCCGGTAGTCCCACTTGTATAGTAGATTTGTGCTATATCCTCCCTATTTATATCAACTGATGGTAGAACTGAAGGTTCACGTAGAATTAAATTCTCATATTCTTTATCTATATAAATTATTTTTATATCTTGTTTTAATCTTTCACATGCTTCTGTAACTTTTTTTGAAAAATTGCTGTTTGTAAGAATCAATTTTGTTTCAGAATCTCCAAGAATTAAAGCTAACTCATTTGTAGAAAGTTGATGATTTAATGGAACTAAAACAGCATCAGCGTGCATAACACCAAAATAACTCTCAAGAAAGTAATGACAGTTTTTATGAATAATAGCTATTTTATCACTTTTTTTAATTCCTAATTTTTGAAAAGCATTAGCTAGTTTTGCAACTCTTGAGTAAAATTGTTCATATGTAAATTCTTTCTCTTGACAAACTATCGCTTTTTTATCACTAAATGATTTTACAATCTGAGGTAGAATTTCGGTAAGATTCATGATTTTTTAACCTTCAAAGAATTTTTTAATAATAGATAAATTTCATTAATAAAACTAATCCATGACATAATCATTTCTACTTATTTCATAACAAAATGGTATATAAAAAAGGCAAGTAAAAATAAAAAAAATAATGCTGTAAAATTATTAGATGATTAAACAATGGCATATAATAAGTTGATAAATTATATTATTTATTAAAGATTTTATCATTTTTATTATCGTGGAAAAATTTATAAATACTAATTTTCATTAATATTTAATAATAAATACGGGGGAAAATTATGAAAAAAATAAAAAATATTTTGAAGGCAGTTATAATCATAGGAGTAGTCATAGCTATCTCAACGTCAGGAACAGCAATGTTCCAAGGAGAAAAATCATTAGAAATTCAAAAAGCAAAGAAATTAATAATACCACAAGCGGTAAATATGAATCCTGGATGGGAAGAACAAGCTTCTGGATTTTGGGAAGCATCTAGAGGTATCCATTATATGCATGCTGTAGATGAAAATATTGTTTGGGCAGTAGGATATGATGGAAGTGGATCGAATCAACCTGTTCAAGAATTTACAAAAACAATCGATGGGGGCGAGAATTGGGAAGCTGACGTTATTAGTGGAGCACCAAATGATGGAGATACATCAATGATTTTTGCATTAGATGAAGATACAGCTTGGGTCCCAATTCATTCTGGCAATCCACAGGGTATATGGAAAACTAGCGATGGTGGAAATACATGGGTACATCAGAGCACTGCAGCATTTAACGGTTCTGGTGCGTTCCCAAATATTGTTCATTTTTGGAATGAAACCCATGGCTGGTGTCAAGGTGATCCTGTTGATGGATATTATGAAATGTATACTACGACAAATGGCGGTGATTTGTGGACGAGAGTTCCTTCTGGAAATATACCTGCGCCATTACCAAATGAAATGGGTACTGTTGGGTATTATGATGTTGTAAATGATACAGTTTGGTGGGGCACTCAATGTGTATCTAGCTCAGCACGTATCTTTAAATCGACTGATAACGGGTATACTTGGACAGTTGCCAATACGCCATTTCCTTCTGGTGCGTATGTAGATATCCGTTTTAAGGATGAGAATAACGGAGTGTCCATCGATAAAAACTTTGAAGTTCCAGATTTAGCTGAAACCTCAGATGGAGGAAGCACTTGGACAACCCTTACATATAATGGAGTGTGCTATGGTTCTGATCTTGATTATGTTCCCGGTACTGAAAATACATATGTCAGCACAGGTGTAAATTATAATTCAATCCATGGAGCTTCCTACAGTTTTGATGGCGGGCACAACTGGGTAAAATGGTCAGAAATGGAAAATATTCAGCTATTTGGCACAACTTGGGTTGAAGGAATGATTGGTTGGGCAGGTACTTTTAATGAAGATGAAGAAACCGGTGGAGTTTACAAACATACACCTGAGGGAGATAAGCCTAATTTACATTGTGCAGGTATTCTTGAATGGGAAAATGTAACGAAAGGTTCAACTGTAACAGGTAGTTTTGATATTCAAAATATTGGGGCTTCTGGAACCTTGCTTGACTGGAATATTATTAAAAATCCAAGTTGGGGAGATTGGACATTTGATCCTACTAGTGGAAATGATTTAGAAGCTGGGATTGCATTTACAATAAATGTAACTGTTGTAGCACCAGGTGAGAAAAACCAACAATATGCAGGGAAAATAACCATACAAAATAAAGAAGATACCAATGACACATGTACAATCGATGTAAAGCTTGCAACTCCTAAAAACAAACCAATACAACACACTCATCCATTTATCTGGAGATTCTTAGAAAATCATCCGCGGATGTTCCCAATACTAAGACAACTACTACAACTATAAAATCCCCCCTTTTTTTTATTTTTTCATACAAATCTTCAAAAATTATAGAGGAAAATATTACAAAGTAAAATATTTTAAATACTACGTTAACAGAATTTTAAATAAAATAATTAATCTAGGAAATAATTCAATTAATTTATTATAAACACTATTGATAATTTCTCTGTTTTTTGGCATAGTAACTTCAAGTATCCCCCAGTCACTTTCACCACCACTTCCCCTTGCCATTGCTCTTATGGTATAGATGCCTGTTTTGTTCCAAGAATGGAAAACTTCCCACTCTTTCCCTGAAGGACAAGGACCAAGCCAACCACTATTTGTTTCGTCACCCCAATCAATCAAGTAATATATTGCTCCTCCTAATGGATCAGTTGAATTTATAGTATAGGTATAAGTAACTCCAACTCTACCTTTGGTTGCACCATTAATAATAGGTATTGTTGGTGGATTATAATCTCCTTTAATAAGTGCCCAGGTTGAATCACGTATTGTGATATTATTATCATCTGTAACCGTTAAAATAACGGTAAAGTTACCAGCATTATTGTATATATGTGTTGGATTTTGATCATATGAAATATTGCCATCACCAAACTCCCATTGATATGCATAAGGTGGTGTTCCATTTTCTGCAGAACCTGTAAATTGAATGGATTCTTCTTTTGAACCATTATACGGACCATGCGCATTAACATTAAATCCAATAATTGTAAAATCAGATTCTGAGATTGCTGAGGTACTTGAAGTTGAATTGGTTATAATTACATTAATACGACAATCTTCAGAACCACTTGCATCCACTAACCATTGATAACAACCGTTATTTGGAATATTTGATACAACCGTATCCCATGGACCCGATTCACCATTTAAAGATACTTGAATTTCAACAAAAGACTCATCTTTTGAGGGTGGAACACCAGAAAGCCAACGAATATTTCGAATAGACCCACTTCTAAAGGTTTCACCGCCATGAGGTATCTGCACTAAAGCAGATAATTTAGTTGGCTCAAGCCATGGAGAGAAAGCTTTAAGCTGATTTTGGTATGAAGGCCAACTCCCTTGCTCAGCTTGTATGACAACATCTTCACGACCATCATGGTCAAAATCACCATCGACCACAAATGCAGAGTACTCACCATCGGATGGCATTGAAAACGTTGCATCAGAATCCCAGTTTCCATTCCCATCCCCAAGATATGAATAACCTGTGGGATCAGCATATGCAACTATATCAAGAAATCCATCTCCATCAATATCTCCAAATTATGGATAATAAGAACCAGATGTGGGTAAACCACTAGATGCTAAATCCCAATCATTATTTTGTTTATCATATTCATAACATCGAATCCCTGACGAACCATAACCGATTACTAAATCATTACATCCATCATTGTTCATATCTCCGACATCAAGACCTCTCCAATTACTAGTTGGAAGCCCACTTTGAGTTAAAGTAAAATCAAAAGTTCCATCTCCCAGAAAAACGAAAGCTCCATCTTTATTTCCTGCAAAGTCAGGATATCCATCAGAATTAAAATCACCAATTTCTAAATTATTAAAAGTATTACCACCAGATAATGACCATTGATGAGTCCATGTTCCATCTCCATTATTTTCGTACTGATGATAACCATTACAACAACCAAAAGATTGAGAAATAATATCTAGAAGACCATTACAGTCAAAATCAGCAAGATCAGTTTCAAACATGCCCCAAGTTTCACCACCCGTACCAAGACCCGACGCCCATCCAGTCCAATTTGAACCAGTGCCATCACCCGAAGCAGCACCGATTAATGTATCCCCAAATCCAGGGTCTCCCCAGTCATGATGTATACCCCAGACGACATCAAGGTACCCATCCAGGTTTAGATCTCCTGCTTCGATACCGCCGTAACCGAAATCACCAACTTGATTTACTGACCATGTACTATCTCCATCACCTAACCATACCATAATCCCGTGTTGCTCACTATTAACATAAGGTGAACCATGATCACCTACTGAAATTATATCTAAATGACCATCATTATTTATATCAGCAAGTTCGAGTTCAGTATCACCCTCTTCCTTATTTGGAATTTCTAGACCTTTCGATTTTGAAATAAATTCTAAATTATTTATAGTCCCTCCAAATGCCATGGGTGAAATCGTTGAAAAGAGAAATAATACTACTAATCCTATTACTAAAGTATTTTTTAATTGAGAATATGCCATTCTGTTTTATCCCCAATAATTATAATGAATTTCTAATATTTAATTACTATGACTAAATACTAGAAAATACATCTGATAGTTGGATTATTTTAATTGCGCTTTTATTTAGAAATTAAAAATAATCGAAAATATTGTTTGAATATATTCAACGATTCTCCAAAATAAGGAGTTCATAAAAAATCTAGTTTTTGGCATGGTGACTTCTAGAAATCCCGTTTCACTTTCTGCGTCATAAATATCCTTTGCTTTTGCCTCAATTAAATACGTTCCTTCTTCGTCATAAGTATAACTTATTGTTATTTCTTCACCTGAAGCAAACGGTCCAATCCATTCAGGGATTGGGCATATATCACCCCAACAAATCCAGTAATAGACATCATCTCCATTTGGATCTGTTGATACAAATATATAATCATATTCAACTCCTGCTTTTCCATGTGTAGAACCTGTGATTTTTGGTATGTTAGGCGCAAAATTTCCCTCGACCTGTGTTTTAAAATTCCAAAGAGGTCCTTCCGTAAAATGTCCTTGGTTATCCCAGGCGATAATCTTCCAAAAGTATGTCGTTTGATAATTAAGAACTCCGGGATCATAAGTATTTACTGAAATATTTTCAGCTACTTTTAGTGGTTCGTTGGTTTCTCCAAAGTATACATCATAAGTAACTGGATCGTTATTTGGATCTCCACCAATCCATGATAAAATTGGAGTAATATTTACATTGGTTGTGCCGTTTTCAGGATTTGGATTTGATGGTTTATACGGTGGACCATTTTCATTGAATAAAAGGTAAATTTCTGAATCATTTAAAGGCCAATCATAAAATCTTACATCATCCATTTTTCCCTTGAAATATCTAAATTTAGAATCAATCATATCGTTTGTTTTTCCATAAGCAACAGATAATTTTTCTTTCACCGGTATGTCATCCAAAAATAAGTCATCATTTGCACTTCCAAAGTTATAGTGTCTATTTACTAATTCTTCTCCATCTAGATAACCGGTGTTACCATCTGGTCCAACAACAACTGTAAAGTGATACCATTGATGTTCATTTAGGTTAAAATTAGTATCATAACATAAAACTGGAATTTGTTGGTCTATTATCCATGTCACATAAAGATGTGTATTTTGTGTTCCTCCATGACCAATTTCTATTATAAACAAATCATCCTCATCATTTTCATTATCGATTCCTATGTAAAATAATGGAATAATTTTTTGCTTTTGAAGGATGTTTGTAAAATTGAACCAAAAAGCAATAGTTCCCTGACTAAGATTTCCAATATAATTTACTGCATCTAGCGGCATATCAACATAATCATCTTCTCCATCAAATTCTAAAGCATTACCTCTCATCCCATTAATCCTTGTAGCATTGCCAATTATAGTTCCATGGAAATCATTGCCAGAAGAATCATAAGCAGTATCCCCCTGTGATTCATCAAATTTCCAATGAGCAACCAGACTTTGGTTATTTTCCATATTATATAGCTCTAATACTTCTTTTGCAGTAAGAGGTTCTTCATATATCCTAATATCATCAATTTTTCCATCGAAGAAAATTGGATCTGGATTCTTTTTTGCATCCCAATAACCTTTACCAAACCAGGCTGTTTCACGTGAAACTGCATCTTCAAAAAATTGAGAATAACCTGAATTCCCAAAATTGTAATGTCTATAATGCATTTCCTTACCATTCAAATATCCTGTATTATAATCCTCACCAACAACTGCAACAAAATGATACCATACATCTTCGTTTATTTTACGATATGAATCATAACAAAATGAGGGTAAGTTACATCCATTTGCAAAAATTGTAAAATACAATCTTTCTGAACCTGCATGCACAGGGCTATGTCCCAATTCAATAATTAGACCTTGATTTGCTGCATCAAACATATTCGTACATGGATCTAAGTCTCCATAATAAAAAATTGGAGCAATACCATAAGTTGTAGGTATGTAATCAGCTTTAAACCAAAATGATATAGAACCTTTACCAACATTTTTGAGATAATTATGAAATTGTGTATTATTTTCCCATACTCTCACATAATCATTTACACCATCAAATTCTAAAGCTCCTCCAACTTTACCTTGAGTCCATTCAGCACCATATACTTTACCATGATATCCATTACCTGATGAATCATAAGCTGTATCTCCTTCAGATTCATCAAATTTCCAATGAGCAATAGGATCTTTGCCAGTGATTGCTATTTGGGTGGATATTTGTTGGTTATTCGTTGCTGCTATTGAAATATAGGTAGTCGCCATCAACATAAAAAAAAGAAGGATTGCAAATATTTTCTTCATATTTTATCACCGATTAACAATTGTTAATTATATGTTAATTATTATTTAAAATTTACGCTTTATAAATATATTTTACTAAAAATTGTACTGATTTATACTGATGGATCACTTATCAAACCCATAAAGAGTATTGTACCTGTTTTTTTATGCTGAATCAAGTACATAAACGGATGATCACAATCAAATACGATTCTTGATTCTTCACCATTTGCTGTAAGTGTCATTATTACCGCAGTCGCAGCTGCAGCTTCGGTTCCTTCTTCATTTACTTCGATGAATGCTTTATGTAGAACTTGACTGATAAATAATCCTCCAGAACCTATAATACCAGTGAAATCTGCAGATGATGTAAATGGAATATTCATTCCCAGTTTTTGAAGATAATCATTTAAGGTATATGAAGTTTCGATCTTAAACTTTGGAAGATAGATATCCACTTCCGTTTCAACCATAGAATTTGTCCATTTGGAAAATTCAGAACTACCGATTGAGTCAATCATGGATGATAAATCATTCTCTTTGGGAAGAAGAATAATCATTGATATATCATTACCAGTGTATGGTAATTCTAAAATCTGAAGTTTATCAGTTTCTGTATAGTTAAAAACATCCTCTGTATCTACAAGGCTCATTGTTGGAACTTCAGCACTATCTTCTACTGTAATTTCAAATGTTCGATCAGTTGTATTCACAGGATCAAACTGAGTTTTCCATATACCTTTAAAATAAATAGCGTTGGTAAGGATAAGTGCGGTTAGGGGACCTATCGCACTTTCTGTTATGAGATCTTTGATTAATCCATTAGTTTGGTTTTCTACCCATTGATTTATAATTTTAGCAGATTTAGTGGGATTTGAATAATCAACTTCAGTAGCATCTCCACCATAATAATCTTGGATAACATTTAGATACGATTCTAGTGGTTCAAGGTTTTCTTTTACCCATAAAGCATTTGCAGTACTAATATTATAATCTGTATTTTTTACATTAAGTTCTTCATAAAGGTTTTTCATATAATTGTGAAAGGACTTATTGTCCTGCTCAACACTAAGTACATCAGCCATTTCATTAGCAGTATCGCCTTTTGCCCCTTCATAAGTCATTGCAAGAGCGGTAAAAATACTATAAGGTGAAATAAATAAATTACCTTCATTTACTTCATATAATTTTCTAAAAAAATCAAATGCAAATGTATTTACCGCATAGGGAAAAGTAAGATTGCCAACAGGGGTAGGTTTATCATCATCTGGTATAATATCTTCATCTATAATATTAGAATCAGGCTGGTTTTGTATTATTGCTACTAAAACAGCTGCAGATATTATAATTAATGATACGATTATTGAAGCTATAAATTTAAATTTCATTTTCCTTCACTGAAAAGCTGTATAATAACATATATTATATAAATGTCTTGAAGACGTTCGGAAAAAACCAAACACATAAGGATTACTTAAGATTAAAAAATAGGCCAGATTAACTGGCCTTTTTTAAATTTTCAATTGTTTCTTCAACACCTTTAGCTTCTTTTTCAAGCCATTTTTTATATTCCTCAAGGTGTTCTATTTTTTCTTCTTTCGTAAAGAATAACTTTGTATGCAAATCTTTTTAAATAATTAGTCGTTATAGTTTTTTGATAATTATGGTTAAAGAACAAGATGTAACAAAAATTATGAGTGAATACCAAAACAATAATCACAAAAAAACAATAGAAAAATATAACCAGGTAAGAAAATTAATTGATAAAGTAGGTTATTCAGTGCAATATGCTGATTTACACGCATTATTGTACTTATCTAGATTTTTAAAAAATAAAGAGTACAAGGATGCAACACAAACAGATATGATGAAATTCGATGAATGGTTTGCAAAACAAGTAAGTACAGGAACATACTCTTTATACATTCAAAAAATAAGACGTTTCTACAAATATCTATCAAATCCAAGAGATTATAAAAAAGGAAATGGATTTCAAAAAAATATACCTTACCCTGATAATGTTATTTGGATGCAATCCAAAAATAAAGAAGCAGATGAATTACCAATCGATGAAATACTTACATTAGATGAAATATTAAAACTTTTAAAAGCATGTACAACCAAAAGAGAACAAACACTTATCTGCATTTTAACAGATTATGGATTAAGAAACAGTGAATTAAGATCATTAAAAATTAAAAGCATAGGTTTTGATGTAAAACTCGGGGCATACGTAATTCTTCCAAAGAAAGCAAAGGGATTAAAAACAGGGATGCGGAAAATACATTCATTGGTAATTGATGTAACAACAGCATACATTAAGGAGTATTTGAACACCCATCCCAACCGAGAAAAACCTGATGCTTACCTGTTTCAATCAATTTCTAACAAGAATAGACGAACAAGAAACGAATACACTCCTATGACATCTTATGGTATTTGGAGAATAGTCGAAAGGATAGTAAAAAATAGCAGAATAAAAAAAGAAATTCATCCGCATACCCTACGTCATGTATCTGCAACATATTGTGCATTAAAAGGAATGAATGAGAGTATGTTAAGAGAGCGTTTCGGATGGGCCAAGGGCAGTACAATGCCAAGCAGATATGTGCATTTAGCACAGAAAGACACAAGGGATTTTATAATGAAACTAAAGGGAATTGTAGAGGAGAAAGACGATATAGAAAAATTACAACCTGTTATTTGTCCTAACTGTGAATATGAGAACGTGCCAACTAATATTGTATGTGGAAGGTGCGGAATGAAACTGAATATTAAAGCAGAAGATATCGGCGTGGACGCAACTACGACAGGTATAGCAACACAGGAAATGCTAAAGGACCCTCAATTCAGAGAGTTTTATAATGAAATGCTCTTGGCAACCTGGGAGAAATATAAAGAGATGAAACAAAAACCATAATCAAATCTCACTTAAAAATTAAAGGTTTGAAGGGGAGCTCATCACTGACACCCATCAGCATATCATTTATATATCCTTCACATTTTCCTGGTATGCTTATACTTTTATAAAGATCTTTAACAACATTAATTTTTTCACAGCACCAGTCAACTATCTCTTGAATTTCATTAATTTTTAAGCCAAAATCTTTTCGGAAAAAAATCCTACTCCACACTTCACTAAAACGTTTTATATCATAAAATTCACCAAACTCAATTTTATTAAGCATGTATAAAAGCTCATCATAAATTGGTTTTGGAATTGAGGGAAGTTCAGGTATTTTTGATATAATATTTTCATCCTGTTGAGATTTTTCAAATTTTTCTTGAATCTCTTTTTTCAATGATTTAGGTGTTGTCAATATTTCAATATTGAGAAAAAATAGATACAGTCCGCTAGAAAAATAGAAATCACTTTTTGTTAAATTTTTGTTTTTATTAAATAACAAAATGTCATTTATAATGGTGAAAAAACAATATGGATCGTCTTTTATTGCTTTTTTAATCGTCTCACTTTTTGTGTTCAAATAGAACTCCTTTAAATTTTCAGCCCATGTTTTCTTAAAGAATTTAGTCAATCTAATTTTTTTTATTTCATTAAGAGATGCCTTCATATCGTTTAGATGTTGTTTTACATTTTGTTTTTCCATTTGCGATAAATCGTTAAATATTTTTGAATAAGAATCAATCACCTTATTCTCTTTCTGTTTTAACTCTTGACGATCTGATTTTCTTTTTTGACTTGATGCATATGTTTGTAATTCATTCATATAATCGATGACAACAAACTCTCTAAAGAAATCATCTAAAAGTATAATTTTTGAGTTTTTTCTTTTGACTGCTCCAATATCAACAAGCGTGCTAATTTTATTTGAGAGTATTTGGGGAGATGTTATGTGTCCTCTTTCAATAACGTTAAAAAATCTGTCTTTTCCGTTTTGCTTTATTTTTTCTTTTACTTTGTCACGTTCTCGTTTATAATCATACTTGATTTTCTTTTTTTTGTATAAATCAAATAATGTTTTATCGTTAGCTAAGGTAGATAATATTTCCTGTGATCTAAGCCCTTCGGGAATAAATGAAAGCAAATATAATATGTTTTTATATGATTTTTTTTCAAAAACATCTTTTTTTTCAATTTTTTTAGGCATTTTTACACCTTATATTACACATTACACGTACATGCGTGTAACAAAAAAGAAGTATTTAAATATTATGAGTGGTAAAATACCTGCGAGGTATTGAAAATGTACAAACCTGTGACAATTTCATTGACCGACGACGTCTTAAAAATGTTAAAAAAACAATGTGCTGAACTGCATCTTACTCAATCGGCGTTGATTCGGCTTTTAATTTTGCAAAATGAAAATACTAAAACAGTAGGGGTGCAACATGGTCAGTAAAAAATTACAAAAATGGCATGATGAAAATTGCAATTCTATAGATATAAATTCAGAAGAGTTCACGAATTTTTTATTATCTGAGATAAATAAACTCAAACAAGAAACGGGGGTTTAACTTGACCGGCGTGGCGGTCAGGGTTCATTATTATCAAGAAGGTGTTTTACGTTTTTTAAAAGGTATATTACTCGAAGAAAATGATGATTTTATCAAAATCGAGCTTGATAATTATGTAGTTACTCTTTCTAAAAAAGAAATTGCCAAAATGGAAGTTGCTAAAAATCGAAGGGGATGGTAAAATAATTTCTTTTGTTGTATTTTGGTTAACGTTGCTTGTTTTGAAAACCGGAAATGCAGTATCAAAAGAAATGGAAAAATTTGCAGATGAACAAGCTGAAGCAACAAAGGAAGAATTAAAAAAACAAACAGAAGAAGCATTAAAAGAAGTAAAAGAGACTGTTAAAAATGCAACATTAGAAAATGTGTATAAAGTAACTGAAAAATGGCTAGGAATAAAAATTAAAGATAGAAAACGGATCGATGTTATTTTAGCAACAGTATTAAGTAATCAAATACCTGGTACTCCTTTATGGCTTTTTATTGTGGGTGCTTCTGGAGATTGGAAATCTGCTTTTTGTAGATCTTTGGAAAAATTACATAATGTAATAAAAATCGATCAATTAACAAAAAACACATTAGCCAGTGGACAGAAAGACGCAGAAGATCTAGGAAAAGAATTAGAACATTCTAGTAAAATTTTATTGTTTTTAGATTTAGCGAGTTTAACCTCCGCAAATAATGATGAGAAGAATATCATTTGGGGGCAATTCAGAACATTATATGATGGCGATATATACAAAAGAACTGGTAATTCAGTTACAAAAGCATATGAAGGTTGTCATGTAACCATTATAGCTTGTACAACTAATGCGATACGAAATGAAATCCTGATTCATGCACAACTAGGAACACGAGAAGTAATGTATGATACATGCGCTAATCCGATTGATAATGACTTTAAAATGGACAAGGCAATCCAAAACGAAAAATATGAAGAACAGATGCAAAATGAAATCGGGAAGGCAGTACAAGATTTTTTAACATATCACAAAGTGAAAGATATAAAAATTTCAGAAGAAAATATTAATTTTTTAAAATCTGAAGCAAAACGATGCACCATATTAAGGGCTAGTGGCATGGTTGACAAACAATATAAAGAACTGCTTAATCCGATTGATCCAGAAGTACCAACCAGACTTATTAAACAATTGATAAGATTATGGCGATGCCTAAAAAGTCTTGATGATGACTATCCAGATGAGAAAGCAAAGGAAATTATAACCCATATCGTAAACAGTTCTGGTGATAAAGTTAGACAGATGGTCTTGGAGTTGTTACAAAACAATCCCGATGATGAATTTAAAATTACCGATGTACAACACCATACAAGGCTAGGCAGGAAAACAGTAAAAGCACAGCTGGAGATGCTGTGGAACCTTAAAGTCATTGATAAAGAAACAAGGGAAGAACGAATCGGGGGTTATGTTTACACTGATGATTTAGGTAATGAGATGGTTCGTGGTGGTCGAATTGAGAAGATTCCATTTTATAGATATAGACCGGTTACCCCCAATTCCCCCCCCACACATGAAACACAAAACACATTATATATACCTAGGGGGGAAACGGGGGGTAACCGCTTTCTCGAAGGGGAATTAAAACCACATGAACAACTCCAAAAATTAAAAGATTTTTGCATCAAAGAAAAAAAGGCAAATCGAAAAATATGGCATGACTCCTTGATACGTTTCTTTCCCGAACCTTTTATTTTTCAATGTTTAGAGTCTGATAATCTGATAAAATTACCAGATGGTAGTTATGATTTGGAGGATGAATAATGAGTTTTGATAAAAAAAGTTTAGTTCCGAAAAATACCACATGTACATTTTGTGGTCGTAAACCTAGATCGGGTGAGCGATTCGGTACTGGTTATCGTGATTG
>CAYGAC010000013.1:0-48792 GCA_964347865.1 uncultured Thermoplasmatales archaeon | reverse complement strand
GTTTTTTTCCAGTCTTTTTTTGATTCTCCCTACCTTTTGGTGGGTAATACCGCATTTTTTCGCGATTTGTTCAACACTGTCTCCAGCATTTTGTTGAAGCACTTGAATTAATTTTTTTTTCATCGGTATCTCTTTGTTTTTTGCTGCTTTTTGGCATGATTATCTGTTTCTCTTCCCTGTGTATCTCTTGATTGTTCTTAAACATAACACATTTATTTTTTTAGAACGAATGTGGAATTATGTTTTGGTAGAAGAAGGAAGTAAAAATCGGAGGTGTGAAAAGATGAAAATGAAAATCCGAAATATTGACTTCCTTCTACAGCACAAATAACTATTCATTTAGGAATTATTTAAACAGTGATGGTATTATTTTCGGTAATTGCCGAAAAAACAGTGTCTACATATACTCGAAGTTACGTTGCCAAAGAGTCAACAGTCAAATAATATACTATACTATAGGTTTTTTGAACAGCATCCCCGAATATTTTCTATACTTAAAAGTTTACTCAGAAGATAGTCCAGTAAAAATTTTCTTTGCCCATTTTTTAAATTCAGAAAATAATTTTTACCAATTTGTTTTTAACTCCAATGAAATCTATGTATTTAAATTTGTAACGTTTGACATTCTTTACACATACTAGTAGGGCAATTAAGGTAAGATGTTGGTAATATTTTTTCTAATATGAAAAATATAATAGTTGGAGAAATCATTAGGATTATATAAATAAATAAAACAATATCTTTAAGAAAGCATCCAAGAATCCATTCACCGTTAATAGTATATCGATTTGGTAATATATTATCTGTTAACTCATCATTAAATATATTCTTTTTACTTATAACTAATTCAATTAATCTATTAATTTCTTCTTCATTTAAATTACTGATAATCTTTAACATCTTTTGATATGATTCTTGTCTATATTCTCTGATAGGGATAGGAATCAATTTCTCCTCTTCCTTCCCAACATACTCACAAGTTAAATCATCTCTCTCTTCATCTATTGCCCTGCTACTTCTTATGTTGAACAGTGGTGATGCTTTCACATCAGATGTTAACCTTCTATAACCTACCACAGAGGTGAATGATACAAGAATAAGCACGGCAACTGCTATGATACTGCCAATAAATATCTTTTTATTCATATTCTTTCCCCATATTATCATATACGTTCTGATATTTAGATTTTTTTCCTGTTTTCCATTTCTCGTGAGTAAGAATTATCGATCTTTTTTCTTCTGTCAAAATTTTGAACCAACATTTCTCCTATTGATTTATCCTTTCCTTCGTAAAAAATTACATTCGGAAGTACTGGGATATACAGATAAGTTTTCAAAGAGTTATCCATAATTTATTTTTTACTGGGTGTAGGTGGACGGTTGACGACGATTTATTTTGCTGAGGAATATACAACTTCAAATGGTTTTGATGATAATGGTTCAAAACGCATAATTTGTAGTTTGTTTTTTTATGGCTAATTGGACTTAGCTAATTAACTAAAAAACTTGGATAATCAGTACCCTCGATAATGCAAAGGCTTATTATTGTGAGTTAAGGCATCTACAGGTAAACAGATATGAGAGCCTAAAGCGATACCTATCCTTATATTACGTATCAAAATTCAGTAATTTTAATTGGTTTCTACAATGCTTTCTAGTAGATATTTAATGCGTTTTAGATATATTTTTGTATTGTTTTTAAGTTTTCATAACATTTACAATTTAAAATTGTTTAAGTTTCGGTTAATTATCTTAAACGACATTCAGAAGTGCTAATTAGCCAACTCTCACTAGCCGTTGCATTTATCTTATTTAAAGATAATGAAAGATGGATCCGTTCCATACAGGGTTATTACATTTGGGTTGGTACATGGAGTTGGTAAATAATTCTTGAAATCTATGAAATAATTATCCCCACAATTTATCTAACAATCTTTGAATAATGAACATTCATCACATGAACCCTTTGATTCTTAATATAAAAATAATTCTTCTATTTCAAGGACTCATAAAATCTTGTTTCTTCTTTCTACTCTTCTATCAATTTCCTTTTTAACGTTCTCTGTAAACCTAAACAGAGACACGAGGGCTAAATTATAGCTATCTAGACATCACGGGTAAGTATCTATAACCTCTCCTTTTGGATTGAATATGATTGCCCCGATGTTGAAGATGAAGCCATGGAACACCAGTTTCACTCCAGATGCATCCTCCACTAATCGAATCACAAGAGTTATATTGAAACGACCCCACATATAATCAAAATCTTGCCAATCATAACGGGTAAACAAAAGTGTGGTTACCCGATGGTCCCTTGGTACCGGAAAGGGAATATCAAGATCGAAATCATCCAACACTCTCCCATCTATTGCAGTAAGCGTGATATGTTGTTTGATATTTATTGCCTTATCATTCGAATTTGAAATTCTAATCCTTATATAGTAAACAGGATTATTTAATATGGCTAATAGAAGGTCCAAGAAACTTATCAATCCAACACATTCTATTTCCACGTTATCGATTAACTTGTCCATGTTAGTAGATGCACGTTTTTCTTCAACCAAAACGCTCTTGCTCACTACCTGGAAATTTTCCCCGGTTGCCATTGGAAAAGATGTTAAGACAAGCGATAAGACTACTATATTAGCAAATAGGATTTTATTTCTAATCTTTTTCATCTATTCCCCCCATCAATTATAATGCAGAACTGATATATTTAAGTATCCCTGCCAGAAGGTAGCATTTAAATACTCAAACATCTATAGATATATGTACCAAAGGGAGGTATCATTCTGAAGAAGGGCATAGCAGTCGGTATCATTGCATTGCTCATCGTATCTGCAGTCAGCCCTATGGTCATTGGACATGAAGCAGATGCTTTTGGTGAGATTGCTTTGGAGGTAGAACCAGAATCAATTATCACATCTGGCCCTATGGATAGTCCTTGGCCTATGCAAAGTCATGATGTTAGACATACGGGTAGGAGTCCGTATAGCACTGAGAACATAACAGGTCTTGAGAAATGGAGATTTCGAAGTATATGGGATGGAAGTATGGAGAGCTCAGCAATTATTGATAATAAAGGTACCATTTATTTTGGAACAATGGGTACAGATTGCAGATTATATGCTCTTTACCCCAATGGAACAAAAAAATGGAATTACAATGTAGGTCTAGCTATTGCTTCAACTCCAGCTATTGCTGAAGATGGAACAATATATGTCACGTCATTCGACCATTTTCTACATGCTGTTAATCCCAATGGTACAAGAAAATGGAAGTTTGACACTGGGCATTTGTTGGCTTCTTCCCCTGCAATAGCAGATGATGGAACTATATATTTTGGAGCAATGAACAGTAAAATCTATGCCCTTAATCCAAATGGTACTATCAAATGGATATATCGTACTAGTGATGTTAGTACTTCTGATCCTGCAATTGGAGACGATGGTACTGTGTATGTTGGTTGTCATGATAGATATTTATACGCTTTTTATTCAAATGGAACCTTACGATGGAAATTTAAAACGGGGGATTGGATAGTAGGTGCCCCCTCAATTGCTGACGATGGAACAATATATATTAGCTCTT
The DNA here is from genome assembly GCA_964347865.1 of uncultured Thermoplasmatales archaeon. Lineage (GTDB taxonomy): Archaea > Thermoplasmatota > E2 > DHVEG-1 > DHVEG-1 > JAGLML01. The sequence goes on along the minus strand of CAYGAC010000013.1, from coordinate 45,201 downwards.
TTGATGGAAAATTATATGCACTAGACCCTAATGGAACGTTGAAGTGGGAGTATAAGGGGGGAGGTGATGAAGCAAGTTCTGCCATTGGTGAGGATGACACTATATATCTGGGAAATGATAAACTTCGTGCAATTTATCCAAATAATGGAACGTTAAAATGGAGTATAAATCTTGGAGGAAATATCTATCGTGGTTCACCTGCAATTTCTGCAGATGAAACAATTTATGTCAGTGCAGGGAAAAATCTGGTCGCTGTTAATCCAAATGGTACTGAAAAATGGAAACAAGAGATAGCTGCTTCATATGCTAAGTCATCTCCAATAATAGACAAAGATGGTACTATTTATGTTGGTTCTACTTGGATAAATCCAAAAAATAATTTCCAATATAGTTACCTCCATGCATTTGGACCCGTTGAGTCTAATATCCCACCAGAAGAACCTACCATTTCTGGAGAAATAAATGGAACTGTTAGAACAGAATACAAATATACGTTTGTAGCAACTGACCCAGATAACAATCCAATATATTACATAATAGATTGGGATGATAGTAATATTGAGGAAACCCGTAAGTATGCATCTGGTGAAAAAACAATTGTAAAACATAAATGGACTATCAGAGGAAAATATACTATTAAAGCCAAGACAGTAGATACTCTGGGTGAGGAAAGCGACTGGGCATATCTGGAGGTCACGATGCCAAAGAGCCAGAATGTGTATCTTGGGTGGTTGGAGAGGTTTCCTAGATTGTGTAGATTGTTAGATGCTCTGGGTAGGATTTAAATATTATAAGGTCTATGAGAATATGTAGGGAGGATAAGACCCATTATGAATAACATGTTGAACAAGGGATTAGTAACTATCACTATCTGCTTGTTATTACTCACATCTATTCCTTTGGTTATTGGAAATGATGTCCAATCTGCACAATCTAACACTGGTGGATTAGCAGATAAGGTTAAGATAGAGGTTAAAAAAGGGAGTTGGGTACAAACACTTCTGAGATTTAGTGTTTTTGAGGTTCATCTCTGGAATGGTAATAATCGTACTATTAATTATTTTCTTAATGTGGTTTTGTAAAGTATTGTTGTGGCAAATCTGTATTGGAAAATTCATATTGGTTCTCCTTAAAATGGAGGAGAATTAAATAATTTTCCTCCCATATCTAAATAAAGTTTAAACAAAATTTTGCCAATTCCACTAACAATTTTTTTAAAATTATTATATTCTTCTTCAAAATCTATTGGTTTTTGATAATTTTTTGGATTGAAAATATATTCATTGCCCCCTCTTAATTCATTATCTAATTTCCACCCATTGTATGCTTCTGTAGGACGTACATCTATTAATTGAAAATCTAAATCCCCATTTTTACTTGCTAACTCTTCTGTTGAGATGGTGGATATTTGTTGTAATTCCAAATTTCTGGACATTAGGAATCAAATCTAAAAGAAAAAATATTAATATAATTTACTATCTTACAAAAGATAAAAAAAATCTTTAATATCCATAACTATTTGCTTTTCGGGGTATTTGAAATATGATTAAAGCGGTATGGAAAGATAAGGTATTAGCAGAAAGTAATGAAACAATTGTAGTCGAAGGTAATCACTATTTTCCACCAGAAGCAGTAAAAAAGGATTTTTTAGAGGATAGTGACTCACATACTACTTGTCCTTGGAAAGGTCTTGCAAGTTATTATAATATAGTTGTAGAGGGTGAAATAAATAAAGATGCAGCTTGGTATTATCCAGATCCTAAACCTGCAGCAAGTAAAATTAAAAATTACATAGCTTTTTGGAAAGGTGTGGAAGTCAATTAATGATAATTATAATAACCAAAACATGGTAATCCTTGTATAATTATGAATAATTTACTTCCTAAAAATATCCTAAAATTAATTGAGCTAATTCAAATGGATAACACCAGTAGCTCGGTAGAATTAGCTAAAAAATCTGCAGAAGTATTAATCCTTCTAGTTGAAAAAACGAATTCTTTAACTCAAATCAACGGTGCTATGAACCTTTTAGTAAATGCCCAACCTACCATGGCTTCCATTATCAATCTTGTTAACAATTTGATGATAAAAATAGATAGAAATAAAATCCAACAACCAAAAAATATTGTTTCTACCTATTGTCAAAAATTCCTACAAGAATTAAAAACATCAGACAAATTTATTAGTAAACAAATAAATAAATTTATAAAAAACAATGCAACAATTATAACTCATTCATATAGTTCTACGGTTTTAAACGCTCTTCTGTTTGTAAAAAAATTAGGAAAGGAATTTACGGTTATTTGCACAGAATCTAGGCCAAAAAATGAAGGAGTAACACTAGCAAAACAGCTTGGAAAAAATAAAATTAAAGTCAAATTAATAGTTGATTCTGCTTTATTTTCATTTATTAAAGATTCTGATATAATCTTAGTTGGAGGAGACGCAGTTACATTAAATGGTCTTGTAAATAAAATTGGAACAAATGGATTGGCAATAACAGCTCAACATTACAAAATACCAACATACGCTTTATGTTCAAATATAAAATTTCTCCCAAAAACTTTTCCATTGGCTCTAAATTATCAAAAAAATCCAAAAGAAATATTTCTAAGAAAAATATCGAATGTTACTCGAATTAATTATTATTTTGATCTAACACCTCTAGAATTTCTCACGGGAATTATTACTGAAAATGAAATAGTAAAACCTAAAGAGGTTATAGAAAAAATAAAGCATTTAAAAATACATAATAGGTTAGAAATCACTTAATCAATTAATTCGACCAAACACCATGCCCTTTTTTCCTTAGTTTCTTTGTAAGATGTCGTTCGATAATTTCAGCTTCTTTTCGGGTTTTGATGGGGTTATATTTCTTGTATTTTCGAGGTTTTAACTTTAAGCCATATCTTTTTACAGAGCTATTAGATTTATAACCATCTTTATGTTGTAAAAATCGAATCTCTGGAAGGTGTGCTGATTGGCCAACATAAAAACAAGGTTTTCTCGAATTTAAAATAAGATTTCTCTCTCTAAATTTTCGGTGTTTTAATACTTCTTTATCAAGTTCGATAACGTATACGTGGTAAGGTATTTCCTCATCTATATCTTTATTCTAGTTAAGTAATCATTTGATATTAACGTGATAGCCATCATGATCTTTTTTTCTTTTTCTGCGTTTTATTGTTATATCAAGAACGCCATTTTTGTAGGTCACTTGTGTTTTTTTAGGAATAACATCACAGGGTAAATTAATTATTTTATGGTAATTTCTTTTAGGATTATCAACTGTAATTTCTAGTGTATTATCGGTAATATTCAAATCAATATCTTCTTTTTCTACACCGGGAATATCAACTGTTATAGAAACATTCTCATCACCTTCAATAACATCAGCTGAAGGTTCAATTTCAGTTGGTTCAACTTGCTTATCCCTAATCATTTTTTCAGGACGATTTCCAAATTCATCTAATTGTGGTTTACCATCAGGGCCAACATGCAAATTAAAACCATAGACATAGGGTTTTCCAGGTTCTAATTGATCAAATGAAAAATCCCTTAGGGTATTTTCCCACATTTCCTTTATTTGACGTAACAAATTTTCAAAATCATCGTCAAATGGTCCATTTCTTCTTTTTCTTCTATCATCAAACATATCCATATCTATTACCTCTATTTTTTAACGATAATAATGTCCTAATTTATCATCAATTTCAGATGCAATTTTAAACATCTGTTTAAATATTCTATCAATATCTTCTTTGATTTCATCCATACATTTTTGTAAACTTACAGATCTAATACGATACCTGTTTTGCTCTTTTGATACTAGTCCTGTTGACATGAAATGATTCAAATGATGAACTATTGCACCCCGTGAAAGATTCAGTTTATTGGCAATATCATCACTACTCAATCCTCTTGAATCTCCACAGCATTCTTTAACAAGCAAACGAAAAATTCTACCTGCAGATTCCTGTCTATCTCTTAGGGAAAAAAATCCAAATGATCTACAGATAAAATCAATATCTTCATCTAGACTACCTGGTGGAGGAGATCTGACCTTTTTAACTAAAACCATTCGGGGCATAATAATATATATATCATTAACTAATATTTAAAATTTACTAATTTTGTTTACTTTAAATAAACAAAAAGATAAAGTTTATAAATAGGTTGGTATATTACAAATTTTGTTAATATGTAAAATGGGGGTAAAAATTATGGCTATAAAAAGAGAAAAAAATAATAAAATAACCCTTCGACCAAAAGGACAAAAAGGAGAAATCACATCTTGGAGACCATATGATCTCTGGACAGATATGAATCAATTATTTGATAGTTTTAGATCAAACTTTGATGATATATTTTGGCCATGGAGGGAATCACGTACCTTTACAACCACTCAAAGAACACCACCAATGGATATAGCAGATATAGGAGATTACTATGAAATGCGGCTTGAAATGCCAGGAATATCAAAAGATAACGTAGATATACAGGTTACACAAAATAGCATTGATATCAAAGCAGAATGTGATGAAACTAAAGAAGAAAAAGGTAAAAATTGGCTTAGACGAGAATGTAGTGGAATAAGTTACCATCGATCTGTTGAATTTCCAAATGAGTTGATAACTGAAAGTGTTGATGCTGAATTAAAAAATGGTATATTAACAATAAATCTTCCAAAACTTGAACCTAAACCTTCACAAAAACCTAAGAAAATCACCGTAAAATAAGTCAAAATCTTTTATTATAAATCACAATCTTTACAGTCCAATTGTTTACACAGTTCATTATGAATCTTCCATCTTAATGCCCAACTTTTGATATCCTTTATGATACCAATAAAATCTAATCCAACTTTTGTTAGAGCGTATTCAGATTTTACTGGAAAGTTTGAGGCATCAACATGTTTTGTGATGAGTCCCTCCTTCTCTAATTCTTTTAATCTTCCTGAGAGCATCTTTGGTGTTATATCTGGTATTTTATTTTTTATATCTGAATATCTTTTTTTACTTTCAGTTCCTTTATAAATTTCTAGTAGAATTAATAAAGTCCATTTTTTAGAAATATAATCCATTGTTTTATATACAGTGCAGGTATCATCCATGGTATACAATTAGATACTACTAGGTATAAATACCTTTGTATACATAACATACTATGTATATAAAAGATACTTAGAGGTAATGAAATGTTTTGTTATCAATGTCAGGAAACCAATAGGAATCAAGGTTGCACCATTGCTGGTGTATGTGGAAAAAAAGGAGATGTCGCAGAATTAATGGATGTATATATCCATATAATGCGAGGAATATCTGTTTTTAATCTACAGATAAAAAAAACTAATCAACCTACAGAAAAAGTTGACAAATATATTGTTGATGGTTTATTTTCAACAATTACAAATACAAATTTCAACAAGCAATATTTTTTACATAAAATTGGAGAAGCTTTAGATTTAAGAGAAGAGCTAAAATCAACTATTACAACAGATATGAAAAATGATGCTATAGATTGGTATTCAAAAGATGAAAAGGATATAATGGAAAAAGCGAAACAAGTTGGAGTTATGAGAACAAAAAATGAGGATATTCGTTCTCTCAGAGAACTATTAACATATGGACTCAAAGGAATGTCAGCGTATTATCATCATGCATATATTCTTGGGGAAGAGGATAGTTCCATACCCACTTTTATTCAGGAAGTACTTGTTGCAACCCTTGAAGATAAATTAGCTGATGAGTTAACACAAATGGTGTTAAAATGTGGAGAAATGGGTGTTAAAACTCTTGCTCTTCTTGATAAGGCAAATACTACGACCTATGGACATCCAGAACCAACTAAGGTATATACTGGAGTTAGAAACAATCCTGGTATTCTAATTTCTGGTCATGATCTAAAAGATTTGGAAGAATTGTTAAAACAAACAGATGGGAAAGGAATTGATGTTTATACACATGGTGAAATGCTACCTGCTAATGCTTATCCATCCTTTAAAAAATATACACATTTTGTTGGTAATTATGGTCGTTCTTGGTGGCATCAAAAAGAAGAATTCGAAAAATTTAATGGACCCATTCTGTTAACATCAAACTGTCTTGTTCCGCCAAAAGAATCCTACAAGGATAGAGTGTATACCACTGGTGTTGTAGGTTTTGAGGGATTAAAACATATTCCTGATCGCAAGAAAGGAAAATTAAAGGATTTCTCTGAGATTATTGAGCATGCAAAAAAATGTAAACCTCCAGAAAAACTAGAAGAGGGAGAAATAACAATTGGTTTTGCTCATAACACTCTTATAGATGCTGCTGAAAAAATACTTGATATGATTAATGCTGGTAAGATAAAGAAATTTGTTGTTATGGCTGGGTGTGATGGACGTCATAAAGAGAGGAATTATTATCATGAATTTGCAAAAGAACTACCAAATGATACGGTAATATTAACAGCAGGATGTGCTAAATATCAGTACAATAAACTTGATCTTGGAGATATTGAAGGTATACCTCGTGTTATTGATGCAGGTCAATGTAATGATTCATATTCTCTTGTTGTAATCGCTCAGAAACTTGCTGAAGTCCTTGGCGTTGGGATTAACGATTTACCCATTGTGTATAATATCGCTTGGTACGAACAGAAAGCAGTATTGGTTCTTCTTGCATTACTATCCCTTGGTGTAAAAAATATTACTCTTGGACCTACCATTCCGGCATTCATATCACCAAATGTATTACATGTACTTGTTGAAAAATTCAATATTTCACCAAATTCAACGGTTGAGCAGGATATGAACAAATTAGTTGCAGGTATTCCTACCACATAGATATATTTAGTTGAAATTGGAATAGGTGGTTTAAATTACCAATATTGTTTATTCAAATGTCGAAAAATTGAATGAATTAATCAATTATCAAGAAGGGACAATAGTAAGTAAAACACTCATTAATAAAGAAAAAGGAACGGTTACAATTTTTGCTTTTGATAAGGATCAGACACTAAGTGAGCATACAGCTGCTTTTGATGCTTTACTAATCGTTTTTGATGGAGAAGTTGAAGTTATAATTTCAGGTAAAAAACATTATCTCAAAACAGGGGAAATGATAATAATGCCTGCAAACAAGCCTCATGCAGTAAAAGCAGTAAAGAAATTTAAAATGATGCTTACAATGATTAAAAATTAATATCCTATATTTTTATATGAGGTATTCTATTAAGAATTATAAAATATAAATAAAATAGATAGTGAATCTTTTATGAAAACACCCGAATATCAGGAAATTGGTCTGGCATTTTTACGTATCTCTTTGGGTTTACTTTTTTTTATTGCAGGAATAACCAAACTGATTGATCCATCAGGTATCATCAATATGACATCTGACCTTGGATTTCCTTCACCATTTGATACCTATTTCGGTATGCTCACTATGCTTGCAGAAATCGTCTTTGGCGCTACTGTTCTCATTAGATTTAATGTTAAATTTTCAACAATCCCTCTTATTATTATAACAATTGTTGCGGCAATTGGAGTACATGGACCAAATATCGAAGAAGGGGCAATGATCATTGTTATTATCCTTTTACACCTCGTTACAATTGCAGCGTTAATTTATATTAGATTTGCTGGACCAGGGCCCTATGCAATAAAGCAAAATTGGTAAAAATACCCTCCTCACGAATTTAATAGATAATATCATTATTTTCTTTATTGAATCATTGGTAAAATTGACTTTTAGTATTAAATAATGCCCTATTTTCCCTCCTATTAAAAAGGAGAATAGAAAAGTATAAATACTAAATGTTACATATATATAACATAATGTTAGAAATAATAAATAAAAAGTTTGATATAACAAACATAGAGTTATTGATGACTAATAAAAAGTTATTTCTAACTAATATAGAAAAGGAGGTAAAAAAATGAAAGATAAATTAGGAATTGTTGTAGGCATTGGAATAGTAGCAGCAGTACTAGGGACCTTTTTCTTTTATGTACTAAATGCAGGTAACCTCGAATTAAATGAAATATTACCAATAGTAATAGTATTAATCTTAGTAGCTTCAGTAATGTATATCCTATGGGATAGAATAAAAAACATTAAAAAAGGATTACCTGCCCAAGATGAGAGGTTAAAATTAACCAATTATAAAGCATGTTATTATGGATTCATTGCATCAATTTGGAGTGCTGTTTTAGCTCCATTAATATCAGGGATTTTTTTTGACTATGAACTCCAAGGAAATCATGTCACAGCCATCGTTGTCTTGTGTGGAGGATTAGCATTTATATTCTCCTATCTTTACTTAGCTTGGAAAGGGACCTAAGTATGAAAACAAGGATTAAAGAGCTTAGAGCACGGTATGATTTAACCCAGGAGGATCTTGCCAAAAAAATTGGAGTTCGAAGGGAAACGATTTTATTCATTGAGAAAGGAAAATACAATCCTTCACTAAAACTAGCATATGATATTGCAAAAGCGTTACAAACTACAATTGATGACTTATTTTTTTTTGATGATGGTTAAATAAGAAAATTATTTTTATACCGGTCGCAAAGTTCCCGCAAATACTTGCCAAGCTAATGCTGATTTTGCTATTAGGCTCAGTAGAATATATACTCTTTCACCATGAAGGTAATTCTTCCATTTTCCAATTTTTTTATATTGAAGAAACATGTTTATTGCAAAGCAGTTAAAGAAAATAGCAATCGAGATAAATATTATAATTACAAAATCTGGAACTGATTCAGCTGTTATTAATGGAATAAATATTACTACCCACGGAACAATTCCAGCAATACATCCGATTATATAAGATGTCCAATTTGTTTTTTCTGTTGTTTGATTATGAACTTCCATCATAAGTCCCATTAAATTCATTACCGCTGTAAGAGTAAATAATGCAAGGAGTGTCCCGAGATCATATATAGTTACTAACATAGCAATTATAAAAATCATCAGAGATGCACTAAAGGAATACTCGTACCATCGCGCAGGATTTATATGTTTTTTCAGATTTTTAACATACCACTTATTGAGTATTGTAGCAATTAGAAAGTGTGCTATTGCCGACATAAATAAAAATAACGCAACCAAAGGTCCTATTTGAGCATCTATCAATGGTTCGGAAATAGGTGTAATTGTTTCCGTTAGTGGATTAAACTGCGGATAGGTATAAGTTATTGGCAGTGAAAAATTATTACTTAGTAGTAACATCAAAATTCCTTGTATAGCATGAATTATACCCATAATTCCATTAAAAATTCTCAATTTTTTAAAGGTTTTAATTTCTGATTCTGGTGCTTTTCTAGGTTTTTCTATAGGTGGTTTTCCTGAAGGAAATACAAATTTTCCTTTTGTATCACATTTAGGGCATGTAACATAAATTGTTTCTCCTGGTTGTCCCTGAATTGTAAGTTTGTTTTTACATTTTGGACAGCTAATCGTTTGTTCAGCCATATAAATTCCTCTATAAAATTTCATTTATTATTTTAAATTATTGGTATATGAAGTTCTCTATCTCTTCTTATTATTATTGTATTTATCAAAGAACGAATAATATCAACGGGACCGAAGAATTCTCCTTTTCCTAAAACTAAAACATAGTCCCCTCCGTTTTTATAAGGATCCCAACAGTACACATAATATGTTCCTGATTTATTTATAATTTCATCAAAAATTGGCCCATTATAATACCATTTTCCTCCAAAGGGTTCGAAAAATGTTTCTCGTTCCTGTCCTGGTTCAACATTTTCCTTAACAATTGCACCATATCCATCTGGTAGGGAAAATGGCAAAGTAAGGTTTGGTATTGGTAATTCTGGTCCTACAAGAGCAAACCAGGGAACAAACTCTTTATAGTATCCATCGGCAGTTGGAACTATGAGTTCTATGTAAATATTAATCGGACGATTTCGTATCTTAAATTTAAAAACATCTATATCTTTGCATGGATTTATTCCATCGTTTTCTAACCAGGCATAGAATGCTTTTGATTTTTCCAACATTTTCCACACATATAATGGTTTTTCTTCTGAATAATCAATACGTTCTATATAAGGAACATGTGCAACAACTGTCGATGTAATAAATACGAGAGATATGATAAATATAAATATTTTAGAAATGTTATTATTCATTTAAATAAGCCCCTTAGCTTCTATATAAACTATTTTCTATTTTTAAAATATTCTATCATAGGGTATAATTAATAGTAAATTCCTCCAATAATTTCTTAACTTATATTATATATGTAAAATGTGGATCTTCACATTTAATAATCTAAATTCTTCTTAAAATTTTATGATAAGATAATTTTATAATTTTTTTAATTTCATTATATTTAATTTCTCCAGTAATAAAGGAATTAATGATTTCATTTCCTAATTTAACTTCAGAACCAAACCAAAACATAAGATTTGGAAAATAATGAAATAAACGTTCATAGAATTTTGCCCATTTGTGAATGTTAAATAATTTTCTATTGATGTCTATGTTGTATTCATCTGCTAATTTGTAATTTTTATTGTTAAAATAATTTTGTATATGTTTTGAAGCAATCGAGCTACTAACTAAAGCATAGTATATTCCTTCTCCGGTAAATGGATCAGCTAATCCACCTGCATCACCAACGAGTAATATATTTTTATTTGCTATAGCTTTATTAAAATCTCGTATTGGTATTAACGCATATTGAGGTTTTATTTTTGTGTCTAATTTCCAGAATTTTGTGAAATCCTTCCACATTTTTTTGAACATCGGTTTAGGATGATAAATTGATGTGAAAAGTCCTGCTGTTATTTTTTGAGATTTAGGAAATATATAGCTAACAAAACCTGGGTAACCTTTCATTATCTGACACAACGTACATCCTTCAAAATAGACTTTAAATCGAGGCCCTATTTTACCCTCCCAAGAAGATGATATGGAAAAACGCTCAAACGGTACTAAATTAACAAGTTTGTTCATCCGAAGATTACTTCCCCAGGCACCCACCAATATATCATACTCTAATTTGTAATCCTTATTGTTTTTTTTATAGGAAATTGAATTTTTACTCGGATTGATATTCTGTATCGATATATTCTCATCCAAAAACACTGTTTTATTATCAACTGCCATATTCAATAAGAATGAATCAAGGTTTGAGCGATATGTCATATAGATTAAATTATCATCTGATTCAACAACGGTGAATTTATTATTTCGTACAAATAATCCCTTTTTTACCTTTTTTTCAACGATTTTTTTTATATCTTTGTTTTCTGATAGTAATATATCATATGCTTTCTTTGTAAGACCCCCAGCACATGCTTTATATCGAGGAAATTTAGTTTTTTCCAGTATTAATACACTAATTTTTTGATTTTTTAATTTATATGTTAAATAGCTCCCAGCAGGTCCTGCTCCAATGATTATTACATTGTACTTTTTCATTAATAATATAAAAGATACCTAATCTGATTTAAATTATGTTCGATAAAAATTTTTTATAGGTTAAACTATAATTAAAAATAACAGACAGAAAATTAAAATCTTTATCTGATTTTATCTAAATATTCTTGGATCTAGATTCCCATTTATTATTAAGGGAATTGATTGATATGTGCCTTTGATAGATAGATTACCCTCTATATGGATATTAAGCCACTCAGGAACAATTCGTCCTCCCCCTGAGGTTAACAATTTAAAATATTTAATAGTAAGCTCAGATTCCGTACAAATGTCATATAATGTATCATTCATACATGGTTCCATTTCTTTTTCTGCTAAAAGCTTCTTTTTATCTCCAGTCATGCCATATATTGCACATTTAAGATCAATACCATCTAAAGGGATATTACTTGGATTTACTATCTTTAATCTAACAATCGTAATTAATCCCCTTAATCTAATTTTGAACTCTCCTTCTACAATAGCTTCTAAAGAATCATTCTCAAGTGAAAGAAGTTTAGTAAGATTGGGAACATCAATAATAGATGATGCTGATAATGTTATTGATTGAGTTATTCCTGCAATTATTCCCGTAGCACGTCCTTCAAGATTTATAATAATCTTCTTAGCATTTAGTGCTACATAAAGCAATTCACCAGACGCATTGAGAATTAATGTTCCTCTAGGCTTAAGTATACCACTATCAACAGTTATAGAACCTACTTGGGAATTATTATCTGTTTTCAATTCAACAATTACATCATCAATTACTAATTGAATATCACTGGGATTTTTTAGTTCTATATCAGCTCGAAATTTTATTCCATTTTCAGTCAGTTCATTAATTCGAGCGTTAATATTAATATCTGGTACAGTTATATTATTCAGAAAATTTTCTATTGATACATTAACAACTGCTTCAACAGGTAATATTTTTTCAAAAAATCCGAAAAAAATAACTCCAATTTCAGCAGTTATAGTATTTGTTATAACTTTTGGTAAATCTCCAGAAAAATTAATACCTTTTTTTTGAGAAAAAATCTTTTGACTATTAGATGAAATAATACCTCCATCAAATGAGAAATCGGTAAAGGTATACCCGTCTATTGTTTTGCTGACAACTTTGATTTTTTTAACTTTAATATCAAAGGGATTGGGATTATTAATATCAAGTTTTGTATCTAAAACTATTTCATCCGAAGTAATACTAGATAGATCAAGTTCAGCATGAATTCCTGGCGCATCAATAATAGTAATGAGATAGAGAAAAAAACCGCCAACTATAAGATTTAAAATGATTAAAATAACAACAATTAAAACTTCAATATTTATTTTCATTCTATCACTAAGTCGTTATTTAATATATTAATTTAATAAATATATAAAATTATTAATTATATATGTTTTCCTAAGTAATAATTTACAATTACCTATCACTATTTTGGTTGTTTAAAAATTACTATACCAGCCGGTGCATAGAATATTATTAAAATTATCGTGAAAACAAGGAGGTCTGTTAGATTAGAATTATTAATATAACCTTGAATGAAGTAGGCAAGAATTATTAAACTACATGTAAGGCTATGGGATCGAATCATATCCAGATTCGCAGGTGCCATTTTTTTAAAATCAAGGTGATACTTTTTTAGGATTTTTATTGAACGATATGTTAAAGGTATTGTAATATACGTTATAATCATAAATATTGGCAAATAATCTAATATAATTCCAAGAAAAATTATTAGATACGTACACAACCAACTGATAATATATATTTTGATTCCAAATTCGTTCCCATATCGGGTAATTAATGTTAATTTTCCAGCTCTTTTATCATCTTCAATATCTGGTATTTCATTAATAACAATCATAGAAAAAAGCATTACTCCACATGGAATTGTCGCAAAAATTGCTTCGATACTGATCGTTTGTGATTGAACAAAAAAGGATCCTAAACCTAATACCAATCCAAAATTAATTAGTAATCCAAGCTCACCCAGTCCACGGTGGGAAAATTTAATTGGTGGTGAAGTGTAAAATATTGATGAGAAGATACCAATAAAACCAAATATAAGAATTGGTAAACCTCTCTCAATTACCAAGTATATTCCTATAAGAATAGTTATTAAATAGAGTATTACAAACATCTTAAACATTGCATCAGGCTTTATAAAACCACTAGTAAGTGTTCCACTTCCTCCAGTATAAGGATTTTTTTCACCTGGTTTTAAAATATCTACCGAATGCTTGAAATCAAAGTAATCATCGGTCATATTAAGTGCAATGTGGTTTAGTACAACTGCAATAAGAACTAAAAAGAAGTACCATAATGAAAATGTATTTTGTACTGCCCAACTTACAAGAGCACCAATACAAACGGGAAAAATACTTGGTGGTATGAAATGGTATCGTGTTGCTTTCCACCATATTTGAAAGGTTTTATTTTTTAACATTTTAATTATGTATACTCCCATTCATAAAAAATATGAATGAACTGCAATTATCAACATTATCAAGATTTATAATATTTACTCTATCATTTTTCGATGGAATAGTTTTATATGGAAAAACTATATAATAATGTATATAGATGAAAGTTGCAATTATTGGTGGAGGATTCTGTGGAGTCCTCGTTGCAAAAAAACTTGAAAAAATAAATGATGTTCAAACAGTGCTTTTTGATAAAAAGCCATATTTTGAATATCAACCCAGTCTTCATAAGGTTGTTTTCAAACCAACTTATTTAAATAAAATAAGAAGAGAATACACTTCTTTTTTAAAAAAAACAGAGATAATAATTAGTAAGGTAATGGAAGTAACTCCTCAACAGATTTCAACATCAAAGAAAAAGATTAATTTTGATATCCTTGTTATTTCGACAGGGATCGACTATCTTATATTTCTTGAAAATAAAGAAAATGTACATGTTCTAAAAAATGGTGAAGAAGCGCTTCAACTGGCTAAAAAAATTAGAAATTCTCATCATATTCTGATTGTTGGTGGGGGGCTTATCGGAACTGAATTTGTAGGGGAAATTTTAACAAAATTACCAGAGAAATCTATCACAATTATTCATCCGCATGAGAAATTACTTGAAAGAAATCCTTATGATGCATCATATTATTCACAAAAATACTTTAAAAAAAACCATGTAACGTTTATTTTTGGAGAAAAAGTGATTTCACATAACAACGGATCCTTTTTCACCAATAAAAACAGAAAATTACACGCAGATTTGTGTATTTGGTGTGCTGGAATAAAATGTAATCCAGATTTTATGAAAAAATTTCCCGATAACTGTTTTTCAAATAGAGACGCCCTAAGAGTAAATAATTATTTACAATTAGAAGGTTTATCAAACATATTTGTAGGAGGAGACATAAATAATATAAAAGAAGAAAAAACAGCCCGTAAAGCAGAACTTCATGCAAAAGTAATTGTAAATAATATTAAACGAATGCTTACAAATCGATCTCTTATTCCTTATAAATCTGTCCGATCACCTATGGTAATAAGTCTTGGTGATTGGAGAGGTATTATTCAATACAAGTTTGTTATCCCGGGACTTTTCATACCTGGAATATTAAAATGGCTTATTCAATGGTGGTTTATGCATAAGTTGAAATAATCTAAGTATTTATTTCTTCCCTTTAAAAGATAAAACACCCATAGCAATTAGTGAAATGACTATTAAAAGAGCTCCTAATAAGGTAATATTTCTTCCATAAAATTCACTACCTAATATCAATCCAAGTCCAATTCCACCTATAACTCCTATAGCAACTGCAATTTTCATCATAACTTTTCTTCCTCCTTTTTAACAATCTTATAATATGTATCCACATAAAAATAATTGTTTTAGAGGTTTTTCAAAAATTAATATTTAAACATATTTTTAAAGTGACAACAATTACAAATAATAATTTAAAGGATGTCTGGTAAAGTTGTATTGTAAAAAATGTGGATTGAAAAATAAAGATAATGCAGACTTTTGTACTAAATGTGGTACCAAATTAGAAATAAAAGATGGAGAAAAATCAGTAGAAGAAGATATTAGTAAACAGGTAGAAAAAGCAGGAGTTGCATTTGAACGTGCTGCAAAGAATTTTGGTGATGCAGCTGAACGGGTGGGTAAACGTATTGAGCAAAAGATGGAAAAAGCAGGGAAAGGATTTGAAGGTTGGTATGATAAAAAATTTGGTATTTTTGGACCGTTAATATGGAGTTTTCTTGGTATAATCATCCTGAGACTGATTATCGGAGTAATGGCTATAACTGATTTAACCGTACTTGTTACTATCAGTGATTTTCTCTATGAATACTTCTTGTTACTCTTTGGACTTATGTTGATTTCTTCCTATAACACCTATTTTTATAGAAAATATAAGAAACAATATCGGTGGATTTCACCTTTGATTTCAACGATTGTTTTCATTGTCATTATTTGGATTATAGCTCAGATTTTCATTATAATAGATACTCCTATTCTCTCGTCCATAGCCTCTTTTATTGACACATATCTTCCTGTTATATTCGTTGTTATTATAATACTCAGTTATGGATTTATGATGGTTATTCTTCCGTTTACAAAAGAGAAAAAATAATTTGATGGTAAACTCAAAATATACATTCGTAGCAATGATTTTTTATAAGTGTAAATGATTCATAATGATATTAAAAGGGGAGAACTAAAATGGCATATTGTTCACAATGTGGAATAAAAAATGAGGATACTGCAAAATTCTGTAAGAAATGTGGTGCATCTCTGAGTGGAATCAAAAAGGATTATGAAAAAGAAATGGAACGACGGTGTGAGGAAGAGTGTGTTGGAGGAGGAAAAGGCTTATCAATTTTTTGGGGCATAATTGTTATTCTTATTGGTTTATGGGTCATATTCGAGTTTGTTTTAAAGAATATGGGCATTGTAAGTGGAGATTTTCCATGGTGGAGTATTTTCATTTTTGCGATTGGAGTAATTGTTGTTATATTGGGATTTAGAATAATAACTAAAAAATAAAAAAACGATTTGATACTTAATTAAACGAATTGAGATTTTTTTAGGAAGATATTTATAGACAATGTTATTCCCATTTTTGGGTGAATAAAGAATGCCAACTATTGTTCATTTTGATATACCAGCAGATAATCTCGAAAGAGCAAAGAAATTCTATAAAGATTTATTTGATTGGGAAATAGAATCTGTTCCAGGGCCAATGGAATACTATAATATTGCTACAAAAAATGAAAATCAAGAAGCAGGTGTTGGTGGTGGGATGGGACAACGCCAACAACAAGGAAGCGGGATAACAAACTATATTGGAGTCTCATCAGTAGATGAATATATAAAAAAGGTAGAACAACTTGGCGGAAAGATCATCATGCCTAAAACAACGATTCCGGGTTTTGGATACCTTGCAGTATTTCTTGATACCGAGAATAATCCACTAGGATTATGGGAAACAGATCCAAACGCTAAAATGTAATGTACATACACGTTAATTACGTGATAAATTTCGAGTATGAACTATGATCATTTTAAATGAGAATCTTTTAATTAATACTTTTTATTCTCATAACTATGGACGAAGATACTTATGGTTATATTGCTCATGACATTACGTTAGCAATAGGTGAAACAACAAAAATTAAAGTTGGTTTAGTAAATACTGTTACCTTAATCTATGGTGGAATGCCGTCAAAAGATGTTTTTTCAATTGTTATTCAAACTGGGAGTGGATACCAAGGGTATTCCTACAATCTATATTATCCTAAAGACGCAAAAATTATCAAAGTTGGGAAAGAATCATTTTCCATTATAAATATAACCTCCGAACAAATAACGCTTAGAAAATAATTACTGTTTTATCTGTAAGATATTATATTATGGGTAAATCTAAAATATATCATCTTATATAATCTTATTTATGACATTTTTAAAAATAAAAAAAGAATCGCATAATTGTACACGAAAAAGACATATTCTGTATAGCTTGTATCATAGACGACGCATATGGTTTCATGTCGTTGGTATTGGCTGCATTATCTGGTTTCTTTTTAGAGTTCTGCCAAAACCAGATCGTTTTCGTTATCCGTGTCAGCAAATGTCCATAACCGTTATAATGAGCTATATAGCCTTTTGGACTGTGTTACTAACTGGACTTGGTTTATGGATAAAAAAGACAAAATATAAGGTTACGACTATATTACCAGCACTATTAGTTGTGTTGCTCCTTATTTTTACAATGACTGGACCTGTTTTTGCAACAAACAACTTCAACCTTAGTAGTTCAACTGGACGATGGGATCCAATCCCAAAGGAACCGATTGGAACTCCTACGGGATACAAACCTAGTCGCGTCACATGGGTATGGAATGTTAATGCAACAGAAGAAGATCTTACGGGATATTGGTGGCAAAAAGAGAATAACAATCAAACCGTAATTGATCGGATGGTTTCAGAAGGTATTAAAAAATTCGCAGGTGTTACTGATGAGTCTTTAGCATGGGACCTCATCTTTAAGCATTTTAACACTGAACACGGTCATGGTGAAGTGGGATATCAGCCCGGTGAAAAAATCGCGATAAAAGTCAATCTGAATAATTGCTTTTCGTATACTGAAGAAGATAATGATCGAGATGTCAGTCCTCAAGTCATCAAAGCACTCCTCAGACAACTTGTCAACATCGTTAATGTTTCACAAGATGACATTACGATTTACGATGCATCACGCCATATAGGAAACTGGTTTTACAATCGTGTGTACTATGAAGAATATCCTGCTAGTTCTCCCGTCCCAGAATTTCCTGATGTTCATTATATAGATAAAGCGGGAGGAGCAATGGGACGCGAAAAAGTAGTAGCTAGTTCCGAACGCGTATATTTTGCAGCTGGAAGTTGTGTATATAGGACATTACCAACCTGTGTTACTGATGCTGATTATTTGATTAATATGCCGCTTCTCAAAAGACACCCAATAAACGTGGGGGTAACCCTAGCTGGTAAGAATTTTTTTGGTACCTGGATGGAAGATGTATCAGCAGTTCATGATTATCATTACCTTTCATTTACTCTTGGTAATCCTGCCCCACAAACCGATCTATTTGCTCATGAACATATTGGAGATAAAGTGGTTTTATGGATCGGAGATGGTTTATATGCTACTCCATACGATCATAGAGTTATCGGTAAATTTAACATGCATCCATTCAACAATGACTGGACGAATAGTCTTTATTTTTCACAAGATCCAGTTGCCCTTGATTCAGTAATGTATGATTTTCTGCATGCAGAAGGAACCAATCCTTGTGAAGGGTCACAAAACTATCTCCATCAATCAGCTGAGCCACCAGAGGGGGTTTATGATCCTGAAAACGATGGAGAATATTTGTCAGAAAGTCTTGGTGTTCATGAACATTGGAATACGACATTTGACATTTTTTCACCAGAACGTTATTCAGGTCCATCAAATGATGGTATTGATTACATTGCATACTTTGAAGATTCATTAAAAGTAGATGCTCATGGACCATATGAAGGAGAAATGGGAGAAGAGATCGAATTTACAGGAAATGCAACTAGGGGAACACCGCCATATACATGGCATTGGGATTTTGGAAATGGAGACTATTCAAATGAACAAAATCCTGTTTATACTTATAATGAAGCGGGTAAATTTAACGTCATTTTAACTGTTAGAGATACTCTTGGATTGATGGGATATGATACAACTACCGCAACCGTTTTAGGTCCAATCTTAAGTATAACACCAATAAAGGGTGGGGTGTTTACATTAAAAACATCGATTAAAAACGAAGGAATAGAAGCAACAGGAGTAAACTGGAAGATTACCCTTGATGGTGGTGCAATTATTGGTGCTGAAAGTGAAGGTACAAATCTAACTATACCAGAAGATGGAGAGGTATCTATAGCATCTAATTTTATCTTTGGATTTGGACCAACAGTAGTTACAGTAGAAACGTGGATACAAGATGAACCATCAGTTAGTAGAGAGCAAAATGGATTTGTTTTTTTATTTTTTATAAGAGTCAAACCGGGTGGAAGTGCTTAATCCATCTAACATTTTGATAAAATTTATGTTCAGATATTATGAATAAGGTCAATAAAAAACATATTTGTGAGTGGGTGAGTGGAGAAACGGTGACGAGAAAATCTCCGATGATTTCTGTTGGTTTCAAACTGAAGGTGTGGTAACTAGTTGCAAGATTAATCCGGTGGAAGTATCGATATACAGCCAAAGCCATATATGATGATTTCCGATGGATTTACTTGTGCACCATTACACTACCAGTCCTGTGTCTTACCACTCAGTTCATCCACCGAAATGGATGAATACCATCACAAGGATGGAGCAGTGGTAATTACATGTTTGGTAATCACCATTCAATTTAGAAGCCAGAGGAATCAAGGGTCATTCCTTGTCCCTTTAAGCCTCCCCACTCATTTAGATGAGTAGGGATTTGGTGGCCTTAATGTACCCTATAACCCCAAGGGAGTTATGAGGCCGATATTCGTCGTGTCTAGAAGGAATTGCTTCGCGAAGAAGCACACGCTTTAAGACTGGCGAAATCAATTTCGATAGAGTCCAGAGGATCTATCAATCTATTATTAGGCCATCAGCCTCCCCACTCATTATTTGGTATGGTTTGTTATTTTAAATATTTTATGGAATATTGTTAGATGTCAAACTATTTTATTTGGATTATGTAATATATAAAATTTATGATATTGAATTGAAGATTATATTTTTATACAGCATCCTAAATTCCCTTTGTGGTGAATTGATGAAATACACTATTGTTTATTGGTCAAGATACGGAAACGGAAAGAGAATTGTTGATTACCTTGCAGGAAAATTAAAAGATAAAAATATTGAGACGGAGATTTTTAAAACCGATGAAACTGATCCCACCGCATTGCCAGAATCAGATTTATATATCTTTTCGGCCCCAACCGAGGCATTTAATATTCAGAAAAATATGAGAAAATTCATGAAAAAGCTTGAAGGAATGGCCCAAAAGAAATATGGTATAATCAACACGCATGCTATGGACAGAAACTGGCTACCCAAAATGGAGAAAATGCTTTCCAAAAAAAATATGGTGAAAGTAGCAGGATTGGACTTCCAGGTTGGAAAAGATGCAAATACTGGAAATGGTCTAAAGGAGGGTTGGGAAGCAAAGGTTGATGAGTTCATGGGTAAGCTCTAAACCCCTACTTTTTTCTTTTTAACATTATCAATTATTAATAAAAACATAATTCTTATTAATATCCTCAACAGTAACGGTTTTACATTTGAGGGGGAATCTATGGTCGAAGAAAAAGAAATAAAAGAAGGATTAGGCTGGCGTGTATCACTTTCAATAATTGTTGGTGTCGGATGGTTGATATTTCTCATCCTATGGTTATTCTTCTATGCTTCTGATTATTCTGTATACAGGAATGTATCAATTGTTATGATATCTTTATTGATCATGGCAATTATATTAGGAATTCCTTGGACTTTTTGGGGGATGAAATTCCGCACAAAACAAGAAATAGAGATGTGGAAAACGAAAGGATTCAAATGGCGAGTATGGATGTCAATAATTATTGTTTTTTTACTAATCATCTTTCTCATATATTGGTTCTGGTCCTTAGCAGAAGATTACGACGTCTATCAAAATATTGCAATTTTCATTGTATCGTTATTAATCGTGGGTGGAATACTTGGAGCGTCATGGGCTCCCTGGGGAATAAAACACGGTCAAAAATTCGAAAAGAAAAAATAATCTAATATATTATGTGAGAGAGAGATTATTGGTTGATTTTTTTCGATACCGTAACCGTAAGAGAACTATTTTGTGCTACCATCGTTTCAACATATAATTCAACCGATGTTTCATCTTCACGTTGTAGAACAATCTCTCCGTAATTTACTTCATAATTAGCTCTTGGAAGAATAAATTTAAGGTGAGCGATTATATCAATTTCCAATTCGTTCTGCACTATTGCTTTATTATTGTTTTTATATGTTGCTTTAATTTTGTAGGATGGAATTGAATACTTAGGTTCTTTGTAATTATATGATGTAATTGCACCATTTTCAATTTGTACTAATCGATAACCCCAGTAACCATCTTCCCTACTTATACTACTCTCAGGTGTTGTCGTTGTTACATATATCGTATTATTATCAATCGTAACATTATCGTAATGAACATGTCCGGCTAGTACCATGTCTACGCTATGTTGATTAATTAATGATAATAGGTTCTCACGATTTTTATATTCTTGTCGTAAAAATCCCTGATTCTTTGTATCCCACAATGGATTATGATGCATAAACATAAACGTTAATTCAGAATCATTGGATTCAAGATCATTTTCAATCCATTGTAACTGTTCGTCACGAATGGATCCTCCCCAGCTTACAACAAAGAACGATAATGAAAATCTAAATATTGGGGACCAATCGTATGAATTAATTGCTATAAAATGATAATCATCATAGTCAAAGGAATAATAATGGGGTCCAAAATATTTCTCCCAAAATTCTAATCCATCTTCAAAGGGTCGATAATATCCATCATGATTTCCGGGGCAAAGATAGGTCGGGACATCAAACTGCTGAATAAATTCATAACACTTTGGATATTCTCGAGAATATTCTTTCCAGTACAGTTGTCCAAAAACCAAATCACCCGAGATAATGACGAAGTCAGGATGTAATAGATTAATCTCATCAATACATCTCTTTATAGATTTATATCCAAGAGTTTCGCGTATGCTCTCTGCAAACCCCCGTGGATCTCCAACGTGAAAATCAGCAATATGGATAAATGAAAAATTATCTGAGAATTCTTCAACTACACTCACTGCTCTTGGTTGAGTTGCGGAAAATAATAAATTACCTTGATCTAATAATATCGTAATATTGTATAATTCATCAGTTACACTCGAAGGAACCGTTGCATTAATGTTCCATATATCATCAGACATCCATGCTTCATCTAAAGTTAACCAATATTCATCTATCACTGGTTCAAATGCAGTCGAGATGTATGCATATATAGCATCGAAATTATTTGCTTTAAATTGAATTGTGAATTGTTCCCCTTTTTCCACGATCACTGGAATAGTGGATAGTGGATAAAAAATACTTAATGAAGTATTAGTAATGATATTCTGAATAGTACTTGGTACTACAGAAAAAGGGTAGTTATCGATACCATTGTGAGGACTCATTTCTGAACTGGTTATAGAGAATACAATGTTAGAGCTGCATAAGCTCATTATAAGAATTAGTGGAATGACAATTTTTTGTTTCCTCATATTTGTCACTTTTATCTATTATTCTTAACAATTTTATTTTTATTTAAACATTTATAAAATAATCTATAAAGACTATATAATAATTACTAATAAGGAATTATTAATGATTATAATTGTGTTTAACAGGAAATTAATATAGAATTTTATAGCTTTTAATTTTTGTTAATAGTCATTTTTCGTAATATTTATTTATAGTAATTACATTCATACTTTGTACACTTTCGAGGTGGAGGCATTCGGTGGATTATACCATATGGTTGATTATCGGTGGAGCCAGTGCTATCGCTTTTTATATGGCCTGGAGTATTGGGTCAAATGATGTAGCTAACTCAATGGCCACAGCAGTTGGAGCTAAAGCAATAACTTTTAAACAAGCTGTAATAATTGCGGGAATCCTAAATCTTGTAGGAGCAGTTTTTGTTGGAAGCCATGTAACTGACACGGTTAGAAAAGGAATTGTAAGTACTACAGGAATTGACAACCAAGCACTATTGCTAGGATTTATCGCTAGTTTGCTTGCAGCTGCAATCTGGGTAACTATTTCAACATGGAAGGAAATGCCAATATCTACAACTCATTCAATAATTGGAGCACTTATGGGTTTTGGATTAATTGCTGGTGGTACATCTACTGTCATTTGGAGTAAGGTGGGTTCGGTGGTTGCTAGTTGGGTACTTTCTCCATTAGCAGGTTGTATACTTGCTTTTATTATTTTTAGAATTATTGTTAAAACTATTTTTGCTAAAGACAACCCTGTTTCTGCAGCTAAGGTTGTTGGACCAATTATTTTTGGATTTACTGCTTTTTTAATAGTATCATCATTGTTTTTAAAAACTCCATTAAGTAAAAATTATGGATTTTCAGATCTTGATGGATTAATTATTGCAACAGTTGTATCTATTATTGTTGTATTAATTGGAATGGTTTTACTTCGTAATATTGAAGCAAAATCAAAAGAGGATCATGCCAAATATAGCACTGTTGAAGGTATATTTAGAAAACTGCAAGTCGGAACTTCATGTTATGTAGCATTTGCTCACGGCGCTAATGATGTAGCGAATGCAATTGGTCCAATTGCATCAATAATACCATTAGCGCAAGGAATAAGTATAGGAGAACAAGTTGAAGTTCCTATTTGGTTATTAATACTTGGTGGAATTGGGATTGCATTTGGTTGTATGACCTGGGGTCGCCGTGTAATGCGAACTGTAGGGAGTAGAATAACTAGCCTAACGAATACTCGAGGCTTTTCTATAGATTTTGGTGCTGCTACTACAGTTCTTATAGCTTCGAAACTTGGAATGCCAATTTCAACATCTCATACAGTTGTTGGTGCAGTTGTTGGTGTTGGTCTTGCACGTGGTTTAGAAGCTGTTGATTTGAAAATTATTAGAAAAATTATTTTATCATGGTTATTAACATTACCTGTTGCTGCCGGTACATCGGTAGTAATTTTTTTATGTTTGAGAACAATAACAGGAGGATAAGTGATAGGTGAAACTAATGGAAAAAGGTAAGGATCATTTTAGAGCACCAGTTTCAGATACATATAGAAGAAAATCTCCATTTGGTCAGTTATTAGATCATATGGGCAAAGTTAGAGAATGTATTGATATTCTTGGTGATGGATTACTTAAGTATTACAAAGGAGATTACGAAAGCTTTTCAAAATTGACTGAACGTGTTTCAAATATTGAACATGAAGCCGACATTATTAAACGTAACCTACGAAATCATCTACCATCTACTCTTTTTATGCCTGTTGATAAAGGAAAGTTTATGTGGGCTTTACGTGAACAGGATAAAATTCTTGATCACGCTGAAAATCTTGCTCGAATGTTAGATATGCGTCATACAAAAATTCCGAAAGAATTGCAAGACGTATTTATTAAGCATGCAACGTTTGTTATGAAAACAGTAAGTGCCATGGAAAACGCAGTTGAAAATATACGGGATTTAGTGGAAACAAGTTTCGTTAAACGTGAAAGAGAACAGACAAAAGAATTGATCCGTAAAGTTCACAAATATGAATGGGAAGCTGATCAAAAGAAATATGAGATGACTAAGGGTATTTATAAACTTGAAAAGAAAATAAATCCTATGGATACTTATCATCTCTTAAAAATCGCTGATTGGGTGGACGATATTGCAGATCATGCTGAAAATGTAGCTGATTGGTTAAGATCAATGATCGCACGTTGATCTAATTTTTTTATTTTTTAATTGAACCAACAACTTTTTTTACGAGAAAATCTCTAATTTCTTCAGGTTTCGTCGAATCAATTCCAAAATATTCAGGAAATAATCTTGATGTCGTGAGCATCTCGGTTGAACCATGTGGTTTTGAATTAATTAGTTTTAAATCAATCAGTTCATCAACATGATCATAGACACGAGGTCCTATCAACCGTCTCAGATTCGATTGTTTAATCGGTTGGTGAAAGGCGATAAGAGTTAGCGTTTTTAAAAGATGACTCTGGATTTCTGGCTTTGCAATCATTATAGATTTATCGACATATTTCTTTTTCACCTGCATTGTATATTTATCGCCTGCTTTCACGACTTCGATTGATGTTTCATTTTTTCTATCTACGTTATATGTTTGAATCAGACTTTCTATTGCGGTTTCAACTTTAGATTTCGAAAGACCGGTTGCTTCCTTTATCTCACTCACACCTATTGGTTTACTTGCAGAAAATAAAACCGATTCTACCAATCGATCTTCTCTAACTCCCATACATCTACCCTCCTAGGTATATCCTAGGGTTTTAATAAAAATTTCTCCATAGGGAAACTTCCGTTGATAGATTCTAATTTTCTTATCATATGCAAGAAATAGAACTGAAAGAAACGTTTTTATTCGTTCTTCTGGATCTTCTGTTTTACAGATCGTACTAAAACTTGTGAATTTTTTCGATGATGATAAAATCTTATTCCAGACAACTAAAATATCTTCTTCAAGATGATCCTCATGGGCAGTACCCTTCATAGCTTTTCGAGCTTTTAGGGCTAACCTCTCTCTTTCTTCACGGCGTAATCTATCAATTAATTGATACTCTTCAGCTTCTTTTCTTGCGACATCAAATGCATCTAACAGTTCAATAAGCGATACCTTTCGCTTTGCATCACGCCGCAACGGTTCTTCAATTGGGGGAGATGGCATTTTCATAACAAGATTGGTATATGAATATCCATCATCACTTTCAAGCCACGCACCGGTTGGAATGTCCTCCCATCCAAACGCTTCTATTTCTTCTTCTTGTTTTGCTTCCATGTTAATGACAAGATCATCGCTTTGCATCCTGAGCACTTTCCACGCCATATGGATAATACGTCCCGCTGTCATCAAATCGATTCTTTCTTCCTTTACTCTTTTTAGATACATTGTTGAAAAATTGACGAGATCAATATCCCATGGATTTAATCGTTGAGAAAGTACGAGATCAAAGGCAAGATAAATAGAGCGATCAAAGGGACTACCTATTGAAAGATGTTCTCCGCTACCCGCTTGTTTTACCATATCAAGATATTCATTGATTCGTGAAACATCGTTATCTTCATCTATCAATGCTTTATGAAATAACAAATGATTGATAACTTCATCATTGAGTTCTATGAAGATACACCACCCTTTACTAGTATCTCACCTTTTGGGCCTACCGATTCTGGATCAATATTTCCAATCATTTCCGATATCCCAGAATCATGCATGGTTACCCCATAGATGTGGTTTGCTTCCTTTAATGCTATTTTTCGAAGTGACACATTAATAAATTGAGAATGGCGGGCATTATCTTTTATCATCCGCGAAACCGTTTCTGCATTGACCCCATCTAGAAACATATCAATTTCATCAAGCACATAAAACGGAGAAGGATCATACTGTTGAATTGCAAAGATAAATGCTAGGGAAGCGATACTTTTTTCACCACCAGAAAGTGCAGATAAACGTAGTATCTTTTTTCCATGGGGACGAGCTTTTATGGTCAGACCATTTTCAAATATATGCTCCTCATCTTCCAGTAATAGTTCAGCTTCTCCACCTTCTGACAGTTGGGCGTAGATTGATTTGAAATTATTATTAATTTGATCAAACACTTCAAAGAATCGATCTTTTTTGTTTGTTGTAATCTCTGTAACCAGTTTAATGAGATTTTTTTCCTGATCCTTGAGGTGTTTGACATCCTCATTAAATTTCTTCTTCCGCTCCATTTGATGTTCATATTCTTCTAATGCTCTCATATTAACAGGTTCTAATTCTTGCATGGTTTCTTCAGTAAGTCGCATGGATTCCTTTAATGATTCAATATTAGGTAGTTTCTTGTCGGTAATTTCAACCTGATATAGCGCAATTTCTTGATTTAATTCCTTCACCGTATCTTCTAGAGTTGGTAATCGATATTTGGACCGAGAGATAAGATCTAGATAGGATTCAGCCCGAGTATTGATTTTGTCAAGCTCAGTTTCTATAGATACTGTTTTTTTGTACACCTCATCTCTTTTTCCAGCAAATTTCTCAACTTTTCCGGTCATCTGTTCTTCAACAGCCATTAAGGCTTTGAGTTCATCTTTATGATGAGTCTTTGATTCCTTTAAACTCTCAATAGATGATAAAAACTCATTAATTTCAGATGTATTGGACTTAATTTTTTGTTCTATCTCTTCTTTTCGTTCAGAAATAAGCTCAATTTTCTTTTGGAGAGTATTCTTTTCGGAGCAAAGTTTCAATAAATTTTCTTGTAGCTCTGATGTTCCGTCTTCCAGTTTTCGTACCTCGGTAGCTATCTCCTTTTTCGAGGTTTTTAATAAATGTTTTCCTTTTTCTTCTTTTAATTCATTGAGCTCTTGTAATCTTGATTCATGTTCTTTGATCGTTGTCACAATTTCATTTTTCTTTGATGATAAATCTTCTTGTTCTTGTATCTTTGTCTCAAGGTCTTTTGTGATAATTTCGAGTTTTCCAATATATTCTTTTTTCCGTACCTCAATATCCTGGACTAGTTTGTTCTGATCTCCTTCAGATTTTAACGATCCCAGATTACTTTCAATATCTATTATCTCTTTTTTTACTCCAGAAAGTTCTTCAGAGAGTACGTCTTGATTTTCAATCGCTACTTGCAGTTTTTGAGTAACTTCATCGAGCTTATTTCGATCAGCGATTCCAAAGGAAAGATGTGTTTTTGGGATACTTCCCCCAATCATTGCACCAGATGCTTCAATCAAATTACCTTTCATGTCTACCAGACGCACTCCACCCATCAAACGACGGGCATCAGTCAGTGTATCAACAATAACGGTATCACCAAATACGTACCAAAATGCTCCTTTGTATTTCTCATTGAATTGAACTAAATCAAACGCAAAACCATGAGAATGCTCATCTTTCACTGCCATGAGTGCTTTTGCCCGTGGCTTCCCTATAATCATTTTATTTAAGGGTAAAAAGGTAGCTCTTCCTAGTTTCTTTGTAGTTATATATCGAATTGCATCTGCTGCAGCTGCATCATCTTCAACAACAATCGATTGCATACGTGGACCTGCTGCAATTTCAAGTGATGTTTCATATTGTTCATCAACATGAGCGAGTTCCGCAATCGTTCCACAAATTCCTTTCAGCTCTCCCGAATTACGAGCGTCAAGAATCGTATTCACTGCTGTATTATACTTCGCATGAACGGATTGAAGAGCATCTTGCTCTGCCTGCAGTTTTGATTGTTCTCGTTGAAGTTTTACGATTGCTTTTTCTAGGTCTGCTAGTTGCTCATTGAGTTCAGATTCTTTTTTCTTTTTCTCAAATAATTGATTTTCTAATTCGTTTATTTTTTTACTCGATTCTTTTGTATCCTTTTGAAGTTCAGATGATTGCCAATCTATATCTTTTAATTCAAACTCATAGGTGGATTTTGTTTCTTGCATCTCAGCAATTTGTAATTGTATAGCATCGATGTTTTCACTAAGTCTATCCCGTTTTAATTTTAATTCATGGATTTCACTTTGTTTTTCATTGTACTCTTCTCGCATTTTCACGAGTTCTCTTGTGAGTTCCATGGATGTATCATCGGACTTTGCAATTTGATCTTTCAACTCAGTAAGCTTGCTTTCTTTTTCATCAAAATGAGTTTGTTGTTCTGTAATTTGATTTTCTAGTTCAGTATATTGATTTTGAAGATCTCCAAGTTCTATAGTAATACTTTCAATTGTTGATTCAAGTTCTTTTTTCTCGTTTTTCAGATCTATTATTTCATCATTGGAATAGTTAATTTTTTCTTCAATTTTTATTTCCTCCCTTCGAAGATTATCAATTTTATCTTTGATTTCTTTCGATTCATTTCCACCAGAATCACTGATTTTCTTTTCGATTTCTTCTAATTCGTTTAACAATTCATTATATTGACTTTTTAGAGCATCTCTTCTTTTTTCCAACTCGTTTTTTTCGGATTTATATGATTCCATCTGATGGTTAATTTCTGCAATTTGATTTTCAACTTCTTGATTTTTCTTGGTAGCGATTTTTGCTTTTGTTTCATAGAGGTTGTCTTTTAATTCCTTATAACGATAAGCTGCATCCCTATCTTTTTTCAATTGTCGAGTTTGACTGGAGATTTCATTTAATATAATCTTAATTCTTTCAAGATTTTTTTCGACATCACTTCGTACTTTTTCCGCTTTTTTAATATCCTCGTCAAAGGTACTTATTCCAGCAACATCTTCAATTATCTTTCTTCTGTCAACTGAACCCATTTTTACAAGACTTGTCACATCACCTTGTTTGACAATGTTGTATCCATCCCCCGATATTCGAGCATGGGTAAGTACATCAACAAATTCAGAAAAAGATGCTGCTTTTGAGTTAATGTAAAAATAACTGTAATAATTATTCGGGTCATTTTTTAAGGGAGCCCTCTTAATCATTCGGGTAAGGGTCACTTCATCTGAATTAATTGGCATTTTTCGTTGGGAATTATCAAATACCAGGGATACCTTACAATATTTTGCAGGATTTTTATGTTTTTTACCGCCATTGAAAATAAGATCTGTAAGCCTTCCTGCACGCATAACCTTTGAGCTTTTTGGACCTAACACAAATAAAATTGCATCGACAATATTACTTTTTCCCGAACCATTTGGCCCTGTTACTGCTGTAAAACCGGGGAAAAAGGGCACAATTAATTTTTTCCCAAACGATTTAAAATTTTCCATCTGGACTTCTTTGAGGTACAGTTCCATCCCTTCCTATCTGAGCTATTATTACATCCCATATAGGATAAAGGAAAACCGTATATAAAATTTTGGAGATTTTTTTAAAATTAAAGGAGAATCATAACATATGAAGTTTATTTATATCCACCGATTTTTAGGGAAGGATCTCCAAATAATTGCCACTGTTGAACCATTTTTACATCCATTTTATCTTCATTACCAAGAAATCTATGTAAGTAACCAGTTAATGTTTCCCCATGATTTTCCCCAAGAATATCATAATTTTCTTCACCATACAGTTGGAGAAACCGAAGCTCTAGCCAACCATCTAAAACCTCTAAGTAATCGGCGATAGAGTTATTATCTGAATCCCCGTCTCCATGTGTTCCTAAACCGGTATTTGCGATTGTTGCAATCGTTCCTCCTCCTTTCACACTCGTGAGCTTCCATGCCCAACAATTTGCTACCCATTCGTTATACCAAAAATCACCAAAGTTACTCGGATTTGTACTGAAATAACGAAGTCCATCTTCTAAAATACCTTTAATGATATTCCACATCGTAACATCAAACTGACCATTATGACAACCACCTACCACAGCAATGGGGAGCTTCCCCCGATTTCGTAACCACTTCATATCCATATTAACATACCCTTTCGTCCATTTTTTACCATCAGGAGGGAAATGAGTTGACCAACTTATTGGACTTCCATGACCACAGAAATAAGCAAAACCAGCACCTTTATTCATAGCTTTGTTCACAGTTCTTCTATTTATATCCTGATCTTCTGACGCATAAACTTTTACTGGAGTAAAATCAGGCATTAATTCTATTGCTTTTTCAGATATCAGTTCACCTTCGTTAAAATGATTCGTATCGTTATATGAATCTCCAGCAACAAGAATTAATTTTTTAAACCATGTATCATCGCATTTTTTCTTTTCATATTTTTTTATTTTGTTAACCATTATTTTAACTTCTCGAACGTTTCTACAGGGAAGACGTCCAAGATACACATCCGGGTATAAATCCATCTCTTCTTTATAGGTGCTATTCCAAACAGCAAAGATATTATCATGATTTGAATCCCAACTCGAAAAGTTGCCTTGGCTATCATAAATATCAGCAAAATATAAATCACTTAGAAATGACTGTTCTGCATATTCCTGTTCTTCTGGAGGAACAACATGGCTATATCGAGCGGGGAGATTCCATCGAGAAGTTTGACCTTGTATACCGCCAACAAGTAAAACATGGGTTATTCCCCAATACTCAACTGCATTTTTAATATAATATTTAATTTTCTCAGCTTTATCTCTTCCCTGCCAAAACATCCTATCATAAACCTCTTTTAATTCTACCAGTCTTGTATTGATACCCATGCTATTTTTATGCCGAACAAGAGGTTTAAGATGTCGTATGTATTTTGACGGGGCAATTATTAACATATCATGAACTTTAATACCATCTAACAAAGGTTCAACTGGTTCGATATAACTTATATTTACGGTAATATTTTCAATAAATCGGAGTTGGTTTTCATCTGGATAATGTCGAACCGGGTAGACTCTGTTTACAAAAAATGTTCTATGTGAACTATGAGATAATCCTCCACTGGTATGATATGATATCCAATCAGAAGGAAACGGTTCTGAATTTTCATAGTTATATGAATTAAAATTATTTGATGGTACCTTATCATACATCGATTTTGACGCGTGAACAAGTCTTCCCGTCAAATTTATTATTATGGGAGTAGAATGCTTATATTCTACAGCCTTTATCTTTGTGCCAAATTCAAATTCTAATTTAGTAATATTAACTGGTAATACTGGTTTATCTGGTATCATCATGTTAAGGTCTGATTCATTTACATATACCCAAATATCATCTCTATCCACAACAATTTCTGGATATGAAAAAAAGAACTTTAAGGTTAGAAACTTAATATCTGATTCTGCAATTGGATTATGATTATCTGTCTGTATTTGGTTAAAATCACTCTTTAATCCGAAAACAGTTGAGCAGTTTGATAAAATGAAGAGTAATGCTATTATAATGATTATTTCTTTTTTTGGAATGTTAATTATCATAAGTTTCCCCTAATTTACATATTTATATACTATATTATAATTTATTTTCTACGGTATAATATTAATTAACAGATTATATATAAATTTTCGTTATTGGTTTTCTTTTTCAAAAAGAGAGATTGTATATTTTAAGAAGAGTGTCTGCTAGATCAGTTTTGACTTTATATTATTTTAATGGCTCTAATCCATCTCCAAAGTTACCAAATATATATATGAATGTGAATAAACCCAGTCCTACTTCGTATATACGTCCCAAATATGGTAACTTAAAATGTAACGGTTCGAACCAATATACTTCACGAATAATTCCTTCAGAGGTGTTATACCAAACAACAAGGTGAATTGCTACAAAAATAGTAGGAAAATTACCTTTACGTAACTTATGGAAATGGAAAATTAAACCTCTCATAAAAATTATCTCATCTTCGTGTTCAGGTTCGCAATCATCTCCTATTGTAGAGGGGATCATAGCTAAAAAGAGCATAGATACAAGAATTGTGATTATTTTTTTCTTCATTTTATACCCTTCTATTAACCAAACTATTCGTAATTATTCTACTTCTAATCCATATGGTCCTTTACCAGATATAAAACTAAGATTACCAATTAAAGGAATAATATGAAATTCATCTGGAAAGTTGATTCTGTTTAATATAATAATTCCGCCCCATCGTTCAGTTTCAGTCCATTCAAGATAACGTAATCTAATTGCCAAGGCTTTAATTGTATCATTTTCAATTTCTCCTGTAATAATAGTTCCGAATAAAATGAGTCCACCTTCTCCTTCAGTTGAAGTTATAATTGCTTGTGATGTTGAAGAAATTAGTGCAAGAATTAACATCACGACTGATATTCCAATTATTTTTTTCTTCATTTTCTGTTACACACCTAAATATCATATGGTTCTTGTGCAGGATTCCAATCAACATCTAACCAAGGTATACTTCGAAATATGATTTTGATTAATCTATTTCCCCAAATCAATACCGGTAACAGTCTAGCTCGATTCCAATAATTACCTTTCCATTTATTATCTGAATCTATTGAAAAAATATTTTTTCGTACACGATATAATAAATAAGTACGATTGAATATAAAATTGTTTTTTGAAAAAAGATTGTTATTTGAACTTTGTAATACTACATTTAGAAGATCATTTTCAAAATGGTTTCCTGAAATATTATTATTTTCTCCAAAGATAAATAATAAACCTATCCAATTATTTAGGAAAATGTTACTGGAAATTGTGTTGCTAGTTGAGTTTATAAAAAATACTCCTATAGCATTAGATGATAATACATTGCTTTTAACATAGCAATTTGTACACTCATAGAGTTGTATACCAATATCTACTATAGATAGTTCAAGATTATCAATAGTAACATTAGTACAATCTATTAAAATAACCTGTCCAGCATAATCAATAATTTTATCTGATGCACTCTCTAGGTACACCAATGGTTTACCATTAACTGTGTTATTGTAAATTAAGTTGTTATATCCCCATAGTGTAAGTCCAAAATTGAAAAATGTATTGTTGGTAATGGTGTTATTGTTAGAAAAAAATAATATATTGATTCCAGTTAAATAATTATTTATAATGTTGTCAGTGATTGTAATGTTACCAATGTTATTTATTTGTATACCAGAGTAATTCTGTAGTGTAAAACCACTAATCAATACTTCAGAAACATTTACACTAATATGACTACCATTTATAATCGTATTAATTTTACTCTCACCAATCAAATTAATAGATTTGTATATATCGATATATTGAGTTAAACCATATGTTCCATTGTATACAAAAACGGTATCTCCATCAGTTGCATTGTCAATTGCATCTTGTATTCTTGAGTAATTTCCAGGACCATCACCACCTACATATAAGATGTTACCATCAACTATTCGAACTTTTAATGACGCATAATAATAAGAGTCATTACATTTAGCTTCTGCCTGGATTGTATACACACCACATGCAGGCCAAGTTATAGATGCTATGAGTTTTTCATAAGAGGGATAAGGCCCAATCCAAGGTGTCCATTCTCCATCATAATTAATCCTAAGCCATAATGTATCATTTTCAGGATCTATTAAGTATATAGTGTAATTATATGGAACTCCTACTTTTTCAAGGGTAGGACCGTCAATAATAAGTTTGGTTCGAAGTTGACTTTCCTTAATATATACAGTTCCAGAAGCAGGTAGAACAGTTATAATTAATAATATACAAACAAAAATTCCAAATAATTTGTTTTTCATATAAATCCTCCCTATCATATAATCCCATAGATGTTATAATATATAAATTTTGATTTAAAAATCAGGGTTTTATTCTAAATCTCATTTTTTTAAAGGATTAATCACAAGAGTATCTGAGGAAGGAGCTAATCGTTGTATGAGTAACTGTCTTGTTATTCTCATTAATCTGTTTCTTCCACCTGTATCAAATACTTGGACCGTGTCGCTATCGATACATAAAACGATTAGCATATGTGCTCTATTATTAGTAATCTCAATTGAGACTATTACGGGTAAATTATCACTGGTTATTCGTTTATCAACATATTGAACTAGGGTATTTGCATTTCTATGGTTTACCACTTGAAATTCAAAATGGTCACCATATTGTTCCTCTAAAATATCCGCCATTGTAGCAAAACACATCCCTCTTGAGTTATTTTTCTGTAAAAAATGTTGGATAATTTGTTCTTGTGTAATTACAAAGTTAAAAAATCGCATTACATTTTCTATTGAAGCAGGTATACACCAATCATTATTTTGTTGCTGGATACATGGAAAATTTTCATAATTATTTATACAAGGCATTTTTTCTGTTCTAAATCTATAATTCAATATTACCTATTTTTCTATATCCTTATACAATCGTTCTATGTAATTCGTTATCCATTTTACTCTATCTAATTTTTTAAGCATTTCAGATGTCTTATCTATCATGTCTTCCATGCCTTCACATTCGTTTAAATGCTTACTGACTACTTCTACATCATCTTTTATGTCATTTACGATCTGCTTCATTTCTTCATTTAATATTAAAAATTCAGATTTCATTTTTCCTCCTTCAGATATGTATTCTTGTAACCTTATTGTTGTTTAAAAATCTTTAGAATTCTGTTTTACCTGTATATCTTGGTTTATGAGGAGTAAGTGGTTTCCTTTGTTCGATACATAATTTATTTTTCTTTTCATTATTTTTCAATTTAACCTCCCAATCTAATTTTGTAACATTCTACTTCTTTAAAAATCTTTATCTCTCTAGAAACAGTGTTTCCCTGCAATCCTTACAGATCGCATGCAGTGGTTTCCTATCTGGATACCATGATTATAACGGATAATAATTATTAGATAAAATATGTTTAATATCAATCCGGTTGAACATATGCATCTTCTTTTGTATAATGGAATTTATAAAGGGGTTTATCGACAATATTTAAAGTAAGTCGTTCTCCATCATTTGAAAATCTATAATTAAATTGGATTGGCATTAAATCTCCACTACCGCTCTCAGTTGGTATATTCAAAGTTAGTATATCTTTCGTTAGCGTCCATGTTCCAACATGTTCAGTATCTTTAACTGTTCCATTTCTAAAAAAATGCATATATTGATTATTTTTTCCTTCTTCAAACCATTTTCCTATAAATTTATTTGCAATCTTCTGTATGTCTTCATTGTTATCCTGTTCATTACAACCACTCAATCCAATGCAAATTAGCAGAACAACTATTCCAAACATTATAATTTTTTTTATCATTTTTTCCTATATCAAATTGTTATTCTATAATATTCTCCTTTTTTAAAAACCTATTTAATCCTAATAATACACTGAAATTATAATTAAAAAAAGATACATACTAAAATAAACACTAAAGCTAATATTCTACTTTGTCGAATTAATTTCCAATATTCTTCTGGAGTATCTTCTCTGCTTACACGCCTAAAACCAGCCAACCAACCAGTTCGAATAACCTTTTTTCTATCTATAAAAAAACCTTCGATAATCATTTCCAATCCGAATATTATCATTATTAATAAAAACAAAGTTACTAATCCTTTCGTTTTTCCTCTTCCAAATCTACAATGTCTCTATAATCAAATAACATTAATCATAATTAAATCAACCAATCAGGATTGAGTGTAATCACCATTAGTACTATGAAAAAGACGATAATCCATACTAAAATCTTTTTTATTAACTCCATTCTTTTTTCTTTTAAGTCTTTGATCGGTTCATTGTTTTCTTTCATTTCCTCCTCCAAATCTACAATTATTGTTTTATTCAGACCCAACTTTAGATCGATAACGTGGATATTTTATACTTTCTTTACAATATGCATCAATACCGATTTCTCTTATTCGTTTATTCATTAATATCCATCTGCGGTTCAAATCTGGATCAAAATTGGTATTTTCACATGGAAAATCACTACATTGAAAACAGAAATCTATCTTTTTTTCTTTATAGCAATCAACAACTCCACAATTTGGATATATGGAACATTCCTGTTTTCGACATCCTTTACATTCTACTTGTGTTAAATATTCTAATAATCCTTTAAATTTAGAATATTCTTTAAAAGTCGGACTAATCAGTTTTCCGAATCGTTCTGCATATAAATCAAATGATCCAAGCAATTTTTTCAATTCCACTGCATGATGTTTAATATCTCCATCTTTGTTTAAAACACATTTTTTACAATTAAGTCCGCATGGTCCTAGAATATCCAAAATTTCATTATATTCCATTTTTCCTCATCCAAATTGTAAACTAATCTTTTTTTCTTTTTATTTTTTCTATTTGTCTAATAATCCACCATATTAAAGCAGCTGTTGAACCAGCAGTTGTCATTTAATTTATCATAACCTCCATTTCCCATTTTTGTAACGTTCTCCTTATTTAAAAACCTTTATCTCTCTGGAAACAGTGCTTCCCTGCAATCCTTACAGATCGTATGCAATGGTTTTCCATCCGGGCTACCAAGGCGAATATAGTAATTGATTCCTTTGTTCTGACCACATCGAGGATACAGTCTGGTTAGCATCAACAATGGAACGAAATTGTAGGTTTTTAACGTTGAGAGTGGTGGGTGAAAATAAATGATTAAATTTATAAACCTTTATAATATTACATTTGTTACAATTTTTAGGGGGAAAGTAAAATTGAGAAAAAAAAATAGTAGGTATTTTTGTATGTATGCTGTTGATTGCCACTATGGCAATACCAATTAGCGCAATAAATAAAGAATATGAAATTGAACCTGAGCCAGTCTTAAAAGATGCTGATGTACCTGTTTGGACGGTTGGTGATAGTTGGACTTATGAAATGTTATATCATGAAAGTGGCGACAAGAATGAATCTTTTTATTATGATGTAATTGGTGAGATAACTTATGAGGTCATTGATGATTCAGGAGATATTTATAAATTAAAAGGAACAGGAGCTAATTTTAGTTTATCTCTAACTGTTGGTAATCTTAAATTTAAACCAACAAGATTTTTTAAAGCCGGAACAGAACTCGAAATCAGAAAATCAGACCTTGCATTAGTTTTTTGGCATCAGTTCACTAAAGGACTATATCTGCCATATATAGGAAAATTGCCTCTACCGATTCCTATCCAATTGGAAGCGTTTAAAAAAACCACGTTCAGCCCACCATGGAGCATTATGCCTTTTCCATTGTATGATGGCAAAAATGGTACTCTAAACAGTGTTGATTTTGAAGAAGAATTTCGCTCCCAAATGTATTGGGGGTTAATAAAATTAAGTGATGGAAATAATACGTGGGGATTTTCTGGATTAGATTACACATGTAATGAAGAACAAGTGACAGTACCAGCAGGAACATATACAGCATATAACGTGTCGGCGGAATATCCTGATTGGGATTGGTTCAGATCATTCTATTGTGAAGAAGTAGGAAACTCAGTAAAACAATTAATTCATATAGACTACGGTGGGAGTGAACACGTAACTTATTACCATATGGAATTAGATCTTATATCCACTACTTATACACCTTAAACGAAAAAATCCTCTTCTCTCTTTCTTTTTTTTAATTCCTTAAACCATATATCTATAAAACAGAACTCCTATACTATTATCAGGTAAACAGGTTTCAGATATAGAGTATTCTACGTACAAGTATACCGTTCCCCTATTCCCTTTTACCTTTAATCATAAACCCTATATCCTACTATACTTTATTCTTTTATCCTATTATACTACTATACTTCAATACCGTATAGGATACTCCTATCATCCCTACACCAGCAACCATACGCAGGTATGGTTCAAACCAGGTATCATAGGATACTGGGTATACTACGGTAAACAGTATCATGACTACAATAAGGGTTACTTGGATTTTCGTATAGTATAAACGGTAGAAGTATACGTATTATGTTTACCATATTATAGGAGTATAGAATAATAGTACAGTAGTGTAAAAGGGAGATCGGTTGAAGGGAGGTAAGAATGAAAAAGATATTATTCTTACAAAGAGAACCGACCCCTCTTAAGTAATATTATAGTATAATGGATTAATAAAGGTTACTTCTACTACTTTAGTATCCTAATAGTTGTCGTAATACAGGAAACATTAAAGGGAAACGGTTAAACGATAATTCTAGTATTGGAAACCGGTAACAGAATAGTTTATTCTTCGGTGTCGTAAGATAAACATCTATTGTGCAATAGTCACTGCTGTTCTCTTTATTCACTATCTTTATTTCTCCAGTAAATTCTTGATTTTTCTCATCTGGGGTGATAACTTCCACATTAACGATAACTTGACTTCCTGATGCTAAATCATCTCCTTGGGCAGGAGTAATATTCCAATCGCCCCAGCTTGGTTTTTTTAAAATCTCCCAATCAAGGAATGAATACTGACCACCAATATTTTCAATAATAAAACTCCCAGATACACCTTCACCTGGTTTTATTTTTATCCAAGTTAATTTACCTCTACACTCTAAATTCGGTTTTACTTCATTAATCCACCATAAAACTGTTCCACCCATAGCATTCGGTCCAACACCCACCATATCTATGGCACCATCCATGTTTATATCTGCAAGAAAAGAATCATGAGCATAGGCAGTATAAGTGGCATTATCATCTATGACATAAATTTCATAGGCATCTACATTGGTAGGATCATCTGGTCGTCGATACCATTTAAAAATACCCGTAGTTTTTGAAGGATCTGCATTCATACCAATATCCAAATCACCATCACCATCTATATCAGCTGTTGACACTCGATTTGCTATATGAATAGTAGGATTTTGCTCAATTATATATTCATTCCAATTTCCTGGAATCCTTGGATTTGTAGGATAGGGATTCTCAAGAAAGCTAAATAGGTCATCAAATGCACTTGCTCTCAATATATCTAAATCGTCATCCCCATCAAAATCTACAAGATAAACATGATAGGAATTACCAGCAACTGAAATTCTTACCCAACTGCTGATATTCTTTGGATCAGAAGGAGCAAAATAGATAAATGTACCTGTTGGACTTCCATAATTACCCGAATATACAATATCTGGATTGCCGTCGTGATCTATGTCCCCAATCTGAGCATCTGCACCTGTTCCTACTGTATCATCTATAAGATACTCATTCCATAATCCTGGATTTAAAGCATCATTACCACCAGGATTTTCATACCAAAATAGTCTTCCCTGATTTGAATATTTATGGACGTCTACTGCTACTGAAATATCTAAATCCCCATCAGAATCGATATCTCCTAATCCTGAAGAACGAGCTCCAAGAAGTCCTGTGTTATTACTTTCAGCAATTATTGTCTTTTTCCATGAATCTATCGGATCATCTGGTTTTTTATACCAGGTTACAGAACCATTTCCTAAATTATAGTTAGTCCAACTCTCTGAAAGACTTAGTCCAACAACATCTCGTAAACCATCTCCATCAATATCTCCAATTTGAATATCATGAGCATTTGGGAGATCAGGATCAATTATATATTGAATCCATGGATTATTTATTGGATCAGCAGGTTGTTTGTACCATACCACTACTTCATCTCTATAGGCATCTACTACTAAATCTGGTTTATTATCATTATCAACATTTTCAACAATAATATTATGTGAACCATCTAAATTGTTATCAACCACAACTCTAGACCAATTCCCCAGTTGATAATTTATTGTTTTCGTAGAATCATTAAAAGAATTTTTTATTTCATTTCCATCAATTATATCTGAGGTATGACCTATAACCAACGGATCAATTACAGTAACAAATAAAAATACAATGATACCGACCACTTCAACTTTCTTCATAAAGTCCTCCCTTTTGGACATATATCTATTAATGCTCGAGTATATAAATAATATCCTGTTGTTAAAACAAAATTCCAAACATACCGTTTTTTCTCTATTCCATTGCAGGGAAATCGAATTTCAAATTCTGACTGGACATATACCATTCGTGAAAAGCGTTAGGGTGCAAAACTATGGACTAGACTGTGGCGAGAGAGCAGGAAATGGAAAATTGGAGATGGTGGTGGATAGAATTATTAACATGTATAGAAATCATTCCACATAATACTCACTTTACAGGTATCACAGATGTCCATCTCATCTGGCTGTAATTCATCACCACAGATAGAACAGTATCGAGTCATGTATCATCTAAACGTTTTGATTTCCTATTCATAAAATGTAGCTGATATGAAGAATCGCCCTATATATCCTTCATAATCATTTGGAATAGTGAAACGCTGTAATATAATTATTTCTTGCCCTTGAAAACCACAACCACATAGATAAGTGTAAAGTGCGAATATTATAAAGAATTCAACGCTTTGATTGGTAATAATTGGATTAAATATTA
Source organism: uncultured Thermoplasmatales archaeon (assembly GCA_964347865.1). Classification (GTDB taxonomy): domain Archaea; phylum Thermoplasmatota; class E2; order DHVEG-1; family DHVEG-1; genus JAGLML01. The sequence goes on along the minus strand of CAYGAC010000013.1, from coordinate 4,247 downwards.
AACCAGTTATTGAACATTTTGGGTCAGGAATATAATAATCTAATTTGATTAGATTTCCTGCTCTATCGTAATGTTTGAAAAATAACCATTTCCCAAATATCTTTTTGGACCATTGGAAAGTAAATACATAGTCTGGCCCACTACCTTCAATAGTTTCACAATGCTCATCCTCTATAAAGCACTCAACTCGGTCCATACCAGATATCGCATCTACCGCAGATGCAGTTAAGTCAACATACCAGAATTCTCCCTCTTTGTATGCTTGCCAACCAATATAATCTGCTACAGGAGGATTTGTATCTATTTTAAACTCATATGGACCGAAATACCATTGACCGCCATCTGTATCAACGGCAATAAAATCATAAGATGTGATACCTTCCAAACAAAGGTACACAGATGCTCCTGGAACAGTTTGCCAACTACCACCATCTATTCTTATCATAATATAGTCAATAATTGTTCCATTATCCCCCATAAAATATACATCAACACATGTTTTATACCAACCGTTATCTCCATCTGGTTCTGGAGGGTCAAATGAAATTGTAACTCCTAATGGTTTTGTTTTATTTGGATAAATTATACTTCCAGTTGATGAGGAAATACTAATACCAACAAACAACAGCATGACAATCAGGGCGATGCCTTTCCTTATCATCTATAACCTCCCTACAAATTCTCATAGACGTTTTGATATATAAATCTTCGTTATCGGCTTTCTTTTTCTAAAAGAGAGAATTGTGTATTTTAAGAAGAGTGTCTGCGAGATAAAATTTATAGAAATAAATTATTCAGGAAGTTTAATATCTGCTCCAAAAAGAAAGGGCATGGGAAAAGATTTCCGGAAACCTATTCTCATTTTTACTAGTGTTGTCTTAAATGTCCATGTCCCATTTTCTGCCCACCTAAGACCTTCCTCAAAATCTTCTACTTTTCTATGTCTAGATAAAATGGGGATTCCTCGTAAAGTAAATTGCCTTATTTGCTTATGATGACCTGATGGAGATATATATTTTAATAAATTAAATCCAGTCGATACAAAATCAGTATCAAAATAAGCAAATAACGTATTGTTAATATTAATCTTCTTGACGCCATTTAGAATCATTGTACCTCTTTTACATCCGAAATTTATGTTGCCAAAAAAGTCTTCCCTTTCAAATGCAAAAACTTCTGTTCCTTGAGTTTTTGAAATCGAAACATTATGCGACGAGTTAATCCAAATTTCCATTGTTTCCTCCTTACAATCACTGTATGAAATAAAGGTAAAATAACGATGAATTCCCAGTTTATCACTATAAGGACCGTATTTTCTATGTTCCCTTTCTTCATTTTCATGAGGTTTTTGTTTGGTATAATAAAAGCTCTTGTTGATATTTCCTAGATTTATCTGGTAATAATATTTAGTGTCTATAGATAAAAAATTAGAAATCCGTAGACTATATCCATGAGAATACTCTGAATGGCGATAATTCATAAAATAATCCCTTGTCTCATGGTCTTGTAAAATGTGTCTATTATATTCCAGTGTAACATTAGTCGGTTCCAAAAAAGTAATCTTGAATGATACCCAATATTTTTGTCCCGAGATGTTGGTATAATATGAATTCGTGATTATAGGAGAATTGATAACCCTATCATCTTCAATATTTGTAGAAGATGACACATAATTTATGGGTGTAGTAATCAGTACTACAATACCCATTGTAATTCCTATAAGTAAGATTTTTTTCATTTTAATCCTCCCTATACCATATTCCCATACGTATTTTACTATATAAATTTTCGTAACAGTTAAACAAATATATCAGTTCTGCATTATAATTGATGGGGGAAGACAATGAAAAAGATAATTGTCCTTGGAATTATGCTGTTATTTCTTGGACTTGCTGTTGCACCTTCTATGAATGCAAACATAACCAAAGATAATGAACTGGTTGAATTCACTATAGAAATATGTGGACTTGAAGGTGGGAAACATACAGTTCAATTATCAAGGGGAGAGGCTAAGGAAGTTGATCAGTTATTTAATGACATTGAAAAAAGAGTAGGTAAGGTAGAAACAAGGGAAAAAACAATAGAGATATTCAACGATGCATTAGTAGAACTGGATAAATATGGATTGCTTGGTGGATTATCTGTTAAACAAGCACAGAAGTTGGTTACTGGTGGTTTCAAAAATAATATAATGATGAAAATCTATGAGAATATTAATAATAAATGGAATCTACCATTTGGTGATGATGAGAACTATTTATGTTTGATATTAGGATTATGTGGCGGTTTTCTCTTTTTTTCCAGTATTTGGTTTAATGCAATTGCTACTACACTGTTAAATTTCTATAATTCATTTGAGGACCCATCCTACTTTCTTTCAATGGCAATAGGTATTATCGTAATGTTAATGGGATTGTTTGATTTAGTTAATCCATTTTGTATTGGTAGATTTATTCATTTCGATGAATATGCTAATGGAATAATTGTTACTTTAGGTCTAAACGGTCTTAAGACATGGAAAGGTAATTTCTCAGATTTAATGTCGGGAACATATTACGAATCTTATGGAATTTCTGGTTTTACTGGTCTAAAAATATTCAATGGTTTAGATAAATATGCAAATGAATCTAGAACTTTACTCATTGGTTCTGCATTGCACGTAAAAATTGGAGAGTCTTAAATAAATTTTATATTGGTGGAAAAAATGAAACGACTACTCTCTATAGGTATTATTATTTTGTTCATAGGGATGAGTCTATCATCGTCTACTGGATTTAATGTAGAACAATCCAATACTGCAACATCTAACGGTAAAACACTCTATGTCGGTGGTTCAGAACCTGGTAACTATACGAGGATACAGGATGCGATAGATAATGCGAGTGATGGGGATACTGTCTATGTTTTTGATGATAGTTCGCCATATTATGAAAAGTTAATAGTAGAAAAATCTATAACTCTCATTGGGGAAGATAAAGATACAACGATTGTTGACGGTAAAAATAATGGAACTGTTATACAAATAAATGTTGACAGGGTTAATGTAACTGGATTTACAATAAAACGTTCAAGTAAAAAGTCAGGAAATTCATATGCAGGAATCAAGATTAAATCAAGTTTTAATAAAATATATAACAACATTATTTGCAACCATTACACAGTTGGAATAGCTGTATGGTATTCCCCAAATAACGAAGTCTTCTCAAATGATATCTATAGTACTAATGTATGTATTTCTTTATTTGAAACTAAAAACAATAAAATCTATGAAAATACAATTAAATCAGGTGATACTGCAATAGCTGTAAGTTATTCATCAAATAATAAAATTCATAATAATACTATAGAATCAGCAGTTGAAAATGGTATTTTTATTTACTATTCCAACAAGAATAAAATTAATTATAATATCATTTCTAAATGCTATATTGGAATTAATACTGTTAACGATGATTTTACTGTAATTTCACTAAATATCATCAAAGATAATGATTATGGAATATGGTTAGGATTTTCTGACAAATATCTTGTTTATGCCAACAACTTACAATCTAATTTGATTCACGGTTCACATTCTGTATCAATAGGTGGTATTTGGATTAGAAATTATTGGGGGAGACCAAGATTCTTACCCAAAATAATATTAGGAGATTTGTTATGGCTTGGACGTACTTTGAAATTCGATTTCCTTCCAGCCAAACGACCATATAATATAGAGGTGTGAAATTGAAGAAACTACTTGTTGTTGGAGTAATCGTTCTTTTCCTTGGACTTGCTTGTGCACCATCTATCAATGCCAATGTAAGCAAAGAGAGTGAACTGGTTGAGATTACGACAGAGATATGTGGACTTGGTGGTGGGAAGCATACAGCTCAATTAACGAAAGAAGAAGCAGAGGAAGTAGATAGATTATTCGAGAATATCCAAAAAAGGTTGAATGAATCAACTTCAAGAGAGGAAACAGTGGAGATATTCAATGAGGCAATTGTTGAACTGGATAGGTATGGGTTGCTTGGTGAATTGAGTATAAAACAGGCTCAAAGGCTAATTACAGGAATATTTCAAACTCAAAGATTTTTCAACCGTATGATTTCAAGAACCTTAGATAAAAACGAAAACAAATTTTGGTTAATCGCAGGAATGACCTCTGATACACATTTTGAAGGAATAGGAGCATTATTTTTTGAGAAATTGAACGATATATTTTGGGCTTATGGTTTAATCGGTTATTCTATATTTGAAATATT
>CAYGAC010000012.1:0-1626 GCA_964347865.1 uncultured Thermoplasmatales archaeon | reverse complement strand
AATAACTGTCCCATTTGTATTTTGTCGATCATGAAAAAATAGAGACTAATAAAACTATATTGCGTATTTTATTTTATCTCACTCCCTTAAAAGAATACGACTAAAAGGATTGCCCCTGGCACGGAAATAAAAAAAGCTATCAAACGATCATCAAAGCTGAGGAAAATGTATTATAAAAAAATGTGTGAAAAACCCATGGAGAAAGGTTGTGTAACATTTATAATATAAAATATATTAAATTATTTCAATGGAGTCAAGAAAAAAAGAGGCGAAATAGTAAAAAATTAGTAATTCATCTTGATTACACCTTTTTCGATCACGTTGAGTTAAAAGTTAAAGTCATTTATATTTATTTATATTGCAGCGGACGCAGATATGCGTCCACTACACTTTAATTTCAATAACAATAGCTGCGCATCAAATTCAACTGGTCATTCATATTAACAGAATTCGCTATTTGACAAGCAAACATTTTTTAATCTGAATAAAATCATCAACCTGAACTTTTATTAAGTATATCCCTGATGGATAATCCCTGGCATCCCAAACTAAAAAATGATTTCCAGCTTGTTTTCTGCCTCTAAATAGCTCTTTTACGATTTCACCTTTCAAATTATAGATTGTTATAAACACTTCAGAAGTTATAGGAATTCCAAAATGAATCGTGGTCTGAGGATTGAACGGATTGGGGAAGTTTTGTTTAAGAAAGAAATCCTTTGGAATTGTATCTTCCCACCTATTAATAGAAGAAGGCAAAGTCACTGTCACTTTTATTGTCGTACTATCAGATGCTCCTTCGGGGTCTTTTACCAATATTTTCACATCTGAGATACCATGCCAATTTGGTGCCGTAAAATTTGCAATAAGATTATCAATATTTACTTTTAGGTTTGAATCGGTTGGAGTAATTTCCCAAGACATCGACTCAGGCAAATTATCATCATCGGTAACACATGAATCAAGATCAATTATATATGTCTTATTATTTTCAAAAGTAAAATCTGAGATATTGACAATCTTTGGTGGATCGTTTACTGGGACAACTGCAAGGAATACTTTTAATGAATCTTCTAATTCACCATCTGAAGCGATAACTAGAAAAGATGTATCTTTTGTCCCTTCAGTCGGAATGCCACAAATCATAGAGTCACTTGGTGTTAGCCAGGTGGGATAATTGATAAAAGTATATTTAATTTCAGCATGCTCTGGATCAATCGCTATGGCAATATAATTAAACATTGAGTCCTCATAAGCGGTATCTATTGCAGAGGAAATGAGTTTTGGTGGATCGTTTACAGGTATAACAGTTATCATAACTTGCATGGAATCTGATAACTCACCATCAGAAGCAATGATTACAAAAGAGGTATCTTCGGTTCCTTCTCTTGCCACCCCTGAAATTGTAGAATCGGAAGGTGTCATCCAATGCGGGTAATTTTGAAATGTATATGTGATTTTATCATCTTCAGGATCAATTACTTTGGCTGTATAAGTGAATAGTGAATCTTCGTACGCATTCATGGTGTTTGGAGAAATTATCTGAGGTGGATCATTCACTGGAATTACTGTTATAAATACTTCTAATGTATCGTTTAATTCTCCATCAGAAGCGATAACAGTAAAAGA
>CAYGAC010000011.1:0-69188 GCA_964347865.1 uncultured Thermoplasmatales archaeon | reverse complement strand
TGACCGCACCAATTTTGACTGCCCCCCCTAGTGGAATCTGCCTGCTGAGAGTATAATATATATAATACGAAAACTAGATATTCCCTCCGAGAGAGATTCAACCCGTTCATTATTTTGGTACTTTTCTCCTTATAATCCGTTCACTTTTTCTCTGTCTGCTAAATGACATCTATTGGGTAGGTTTATCGAGGGGTAACATAGCCATCCCTTAATTTTTGGAATTTAAGTCCCTCAGCGTTGCTCTTTACCCCCTTTAAATGGACGCTACAGAAAATACCCTGTTTTTGGCTAATGTCTCGGATATTCTCAAATTAATTTCTCAGAATGGTTTAAAATCGTTTTATTGAATATCATCCATAACCCTATCATATATCTTCTTCAAATCATCTGGTGATTGAGCATTGTAATGCATCAGGTCTACATCCCCTTTTAATGAGTGTCCCATGAGTATCTTTTTGATAGATGTTGGACCACCACGTCTGTCCCATTCCTGGGAGAAGAACTTACGAAGATGTTTGACCTGTACAGGAGCATCTTTAAATCTTCTTTCAACTGTCTTTTCAGAAAATAGATATGTTAGGGTGCAACCATTGTGGAAGTATTCTAAATATTCCATTATTGATTCTTTAGCTTGATTATTGAATATTACAATTCTACCATTTCCTGTTTTAGAAGTATGAATATGCATAATTCTATTATTCAGGTTAATATCCTCTTCTTTAAGATGATATAGTTCTGAAGCTCGTATCCCTGTACTAGAAACTAAATGAATAACTGCTGTACATTGTAATCTTATTTCTTCATTTAGATGACTAAAGTAGTCTAATGTCTTTTCAATATCATCATTTGTAACTCTTTTAGGAATTGGATGTACTTCATTAGGAAATGTAAGTTTATTAGCCCAATCTAGGTTATAAAAGCATAAGAACTTTCTAATTTGTAAACCTTGCTTTCTGTAATAATTCCTTTCAATGGATTGTCGAAGGTTCATCAAATATCTTAGAGTTTTATCCTCACTGACACTCCAGTTAAGCTTTTCCAGATAGAGAGTTATTACTCGTTTAACCTCACGTCTCCATCTATCAGAAATACTTCTAACTTCTAAGAAATTGATATATTTATTTAGCTTGTCTATGTCAAACTTAAATTCATTTCTACAGGAGTGATTTACTTGATTAGGAGGCTGTCGCCCTATCCAGTCTAGGCTACAGGCCCTATTATCTTGATTATTAGATAGATGATTAAGAGACTTTCCCTACTAATTCATTATCTTATCTTATATCTTTTAAATTATTATAAAACTCTAGATAGGTTTGTAATTGACTGAGAACTGGCCAGATGACGAATCTATATCTTTCTTATCTCTTAGTTCAGAAAGTCTGATTGTTTCAATTTCGATATCCTTTGCTTTTAATAACTTTAACATCCCCGGAACATGCCCATCACCTATTGTCGCAATGACAGTCTTATATTGTTCATTTAGTTCCACTAGTTTTTTTACCATATGGGCATCCCGTTTATCGATGAGTGTTTTCTTGATCGTTGGGAATTTTTTCCCTATTCTTTCAATATAAGTATCAAAATCCTTCTGAAAATTCTTCAGTTCCTCTTCTACCCTTTTTTTACTTACAAATAAACCACCAAAGCCCGTTAGTAAAAGTCTGAACTTTTCAGAAAAGGGCATCGATTTCCACATCTCTCGAAACAGATGTTGTGCATTCATATCAATAAATTCTACTGGTAAATGATGAGACTGAGCATAATTAATCGCTGTCAGCATTTCATCTCCAGCACTTACTCCATATTCGCTAGCGAGATTCTCCTGAAAACGAGCAAGTAGTTTATACACAACAGGCAAATTCTTTCGGGCTTCTTTATATGTATCTGGTTTTGTGCGTTTTACCATAATCGCATTAAACCGTTGCTTATCTAACTCAACACAGATGACATCAGGATTTTTTTCATTAAATATTTTTAATAGTGAAGCAGACAAGTCAAATACATGCCCTGTACCAATCAAGACAATCATACTGTTACCCAATCCTTCGTACCTATTAAAAGAATGTCCCTAACTATTAATCTAAATAAGCTCGTTATGTCCCCTCTTGCCAGTTATCCATATACTCTTTTTGCGTTTTTGTAAGCTTATCAACGTGTACGTTCATGCTTTGTAGCTTATGCTGTGCAATGTCTTGGTCAATCTCACTTGGTACCGAATACACTTTATTCTCTAGTTTTGCTAGATTCTTTTTATTGATTAACCACTCTGCAGTTAGTGCTTGGTTTGCAAAACTCATATCCATCACCTCACTGGGATGACCCTCAGCAGCAGAGAGATTAACTAACCGGCCCTCGGCAAGAAGATAAATAGTGCGACCATCCTTCATATGATATTCGCGTACGTTTGGACGGATCTCCATCCAATCTTTTGCGTTCGCATCTAAATACGTGACATTGATTTCGTTATCAAAATGACCGCTATTTGCAATAATTGCACCATCTTTTAATATATCTATCGTGGTTTTATCAATCACGTGTTTATTTCCAGTAACGGTTACAAAGATATCTCCAATTTTTGCAGCCTTTTCAATAGGCATTACTCTGAAACCATCCATCACTGCTTCTAATGCTCGAACGGGATCAACCTCAGTAATAATTACATTTGCACCCATACCGCGAGCACGCATAGATACCCCTTTACCGCACCATCCATAGCCTGAAACAACCAAGGTTTTACCGGATATTAAAACTGAGGTTGCACGAAGAATTCCATCAATTGTTGATTGTCCTGTCCCATATCGGTTGTCAAAGAAATGCTTTGTCATTGCATCATTTACTGCAATTATTGGATATTTCAAATCTCCTTTTTCGGCCATAATTCGTTGTCGGTTCACCCCAGTTGTCGTTTCTTCAGTACCTGCGATAATGAATTTTAATCCTTCTTTTCGAGTTGTATGGAGTCGTGTAACCAAATCACTCCCATCATCCATACTGATATTTGGCTTGTGATCAAGCACTCTGTCTACACACCAGTAATATTCTTTGGTATTTACACCCCGCCAAGCATAGACAAAAATTCCTTCCTTAGCAAGTGCTGCAGCAACTGCATCATTGGTGCTTAATGGATTTGATCCACAGAGTGCAACCTTTGCTCCGCCAGCTTGTAATGTTCTCATTAAAACAGCGGTTTCTTTTGTAACATGAAGGCAGCAACCAAGTGTTAGACCCTTTAGTGGTTTCTTCTTTTCAAACTCCTTTTTTATTCTCATTAAAACGGGCATATGATCTTCTGCCCAATGAATCAGATTTTTACCTTCATCAACAAGTTTTGGGTCCCGTATTGCATAATTGTTTGTTTTTACTACCAAATATTTCAACTCCTTTTTATTTCAATATAAGTTTAGCATCAACAACACATAAATCATTCCCGTATACAAAAACAGGATTTAAATCCAACTGGTCAATATGTTTATCAAGTTCTTGACCAATTTTTGAAACTTTTAGAAGGAGGTTTACAACCAATTCTTTATTTGCTGGTATGTTTCTAAATCCCTCAAGCAATTTTTTTCCTTGAATTTCTTCAATCATTTGTTCAGCATCATACTTATCTATCGGTACGACACGAAACGATACATCCTTATACAGTTCGGTGAAAATACCACCTATTCCACACATGATAGAAAGACCAAATGTTGGATCTTGTACCAGACCGACGATGATTTCAATTCCTTTTTCAACCATTTGGTCGACAAGGAAGTTTTCTTTCGCAAATTTCTTCCTAAATTCTTTAAATGTTTTTTTCAGTTCAACCATATTTTGTATCCCAAGTTTGACACCACCGACATCAGTTTTATGTAATATTTTATGGGAGCGAACCTTCAAAGCAACTGGAAATTTTAAGCCAAGTTTTTCTAAATCCTCTAATTTGTTTACAATTTTGTAATTCGTAGTCTTAATACTGTACGATTTTAACAGGTCTTTTACCTCGTTTTCAGCAAGTGGTCCTTTTCTTTCTAAGAGTTTTTTCATGGCATTCTTTCCATTCGTATAATACTATATAAGATTACCAGCACAAAATAGAATTACTATTATTAAGTTTGGGGACGATAATTTTACTTATTTAAAAATTAAAGCGACAAAAGTTTTAAATAAAGATTTCCTTTCCTTAGCCTCTACCAGTAACAAGAACAGGTGTGTTAAATGGTTAAAAGCATGTATGGCCACTTAAGAGAACAGTGGAAAAAACCTGATACCTCCTATAAATCACCTCTTAAAAACCGTATTGTCCAGTGGAGAAAAGAGGGGAGTTTTACCCGAGTTGAAAAACCTTTAAGGATAGATAGAGCACGATCACTTGGATACAAAGCAAAACAGGGTTATATTATTGTTCGAGCACGTGTTCGAAGGGGAGGACTTAGGAAACATAAAATAAAGGGTGGTAGAAAACCCTCAGCAAAAGGAATAAAAAAAATCACAGCTGCAAAAAGTACTCAAAGAATTGCAGAAGAACGTACAGCAAAGAGATATCAAAACATGGAAGTGTTAAATTCCTACTGGGTTGGAGAAGATGGAAAGTACCACTATTATGAGGTTATATTAGTTGATTATTCACACCCTAGCATCGTGAAAGATCCGAAAATAAAATGGATTGCTGGTCCATCGAATCGGAGAAGAGTGCTACGAGGTAAAACAAGCGCAGGACAGAAAGGTAGGGGGATGATGTATAAAGGGAAAGGTGCTGAGAAAATAAGACCAAGTATCCGTGCACATCAGAGCAGAGGTAAATAAGTTTAATTTAGGATTTTCTCCTTAATAATTTTACCTATTATTTTTCAGATTCAACTAAATAGAGTCTCCAAAAATGTTAATATACAATATGAGATTGTTTTGATTTAATGGTGATAAATCCTAAGAAAAAATTGAATACGTGGAGTAATACTTTGAAATGTTTACTTTTATTAATATCCATTGTGTTTTTTTTACCAATTTTTAATTTCTTACTCAATCCAAGTCTTGGGGCTGTAGTAAGTGTTATTCTATATTCTGTATATCTGGTTGTTATTATCATATTAATAAGAAGATGTGGTGATCGGAAGTTTGGTGAGGAAGAATTTTAACTAAATAATCGGGTGTTTTTTATTAATTCCTCCGAAAATATTAATAAAAATAAAATGATGTTTGACCGATATTAGTTGGTTTTTATGCCAATAAAAGATTCTAAAACCAAAGCAAAGAAAGTGATTAAAAAAGCTACCTCTGAAACTATTAGATTTTATAAACATTTTTTGATAATAATTTTCATCATTATTATTATCTATACGATTGTTGTAAGTATTTGGACTTTTATCACTGCAGGTGCTGATTTTTTAACAAATGTTGCTACTATTAGTGTTGGTGGTTTCTGGGCTTTTTTTCTTGGATATTTTGGATGGCGAATGGGGCAAACTATTGAAGAATATTTTAGAAAGATAAGACATAGAAAATAAGTTTTATCTCACAACCATGACGGGTTTATGAGCATATTGTACTACCTTATTTGAAACACTTCCAATGGGAAACGAACCAAGTTCGCTTGCACCTTTTCCACCAAGGACGATTAAATCACAATTCAGTTCATTGGCAACATCAATAATTTTTGCTGCAATATCTCCTTCCTCAACCAGTCCTGTGACTTCGAACTCATGAGATCCTATATCATCAACTGCACCTTGTATAAGGTTTTGTGCTCTCTTCTTTAAAAGTTCATAGGCTGTTTGATCTACAAGGTTGTTATCAGAAGGGACTGGAATTACAGCAAGTAAAATAAGCTCACCATTTTCATCAATAAGCATCATTGCTTTGTTTAGTGCATTTTCAGAACCTTCAGAACCATCAAATCCTACTAAGATTCTTTTCATAATCTTTTCTTCCAAACAGGACCTTTATTTGTATCCTGTATTTCTATCCCAATGTCTTCGAGTTCTTTTCTAATTCGATCTGCCATTTGCCAGTTTTTCTTTTTCCTTTCCTCTTCTCTGATATCAATCAATGTTTTTATAATTACTTCGATGCCTTCTGTTTCCACTTCTTTGTATTTCTGGATGAGTTTTTGTAATTTTTCAAAAAGTACAGTTTCATCTGGATGGGTTTTTTTAGGTTGGAAAAGAGTAAGAATGTTTCCCAATTTCAACAGTTGTTCAAGACCATATTTGCATAGTGCAGCATCAACATGTTCATTGCGTTCTAAAAAACTGTTGCTCGTATTGATATAATCAAATAGTTGTGCAAAGGCTTCTGGTGTGTTAAAATCGTCATCCATGGCCTGTTCAAATTTTTGTTTAAATTCATTTATACTTGCAAGATATTGTTTTTCTTTTTCTGTTAATTTGTTTTCATCCAATACACTATTTTTTGTAGAAAGTTCCTCTAATCTCTCTTTTAATCGGTATATTCTTTCTAAACCCTTCCGAGTGTTTTCTAGTGCTGTTTGGCTAAAATCGGGTGGACTTCGATAATGAGCTTGAGCGAAAAACATACGAATAACTTCGGAATCCCACTTGTTCATTAGGTCCTTAACGTTGACTATATTCCCAAGAGATTTTGACATTTTTTCTCCATCAACGGTGAGTAGGCCTATATGCATCCAATATTTAGCAAACTCTTTCCCCGTTGCAGCCTCAGCTTGTGCAATTTCATTTTCATGATGTGGAAAGCGAAGATCCATGCCACCACCATGGATGTCAAAGGGCATTCCAAGATATTTACCACTCATAGTGGAGCATTCAATATGCCAACCTGGTCGCCCCTTTCCCCAAGGAGACTCCCAAAATGGTTCCCCTGGTTTTGCTTGTTTCCAGAGAGCAAAATCAAACGATTTTTGTTTTTTATCTCCTGGTTCAACTCGAGCACCACTCATCATCTCATCAATTCTTTGACCAGAGAGTTTTCCGTAATCTTTGAAATTTTCAACAGAGAAATAAACATCACCATCAGATACATATCCATATCCTTTTTCCAGAATCTTTTGTATCATCACAATCATGTCAGGAATGGTCTCAGAAGCTTTGGGATATGAGTCAGCTCTCCGAATTCCAAGATCATCCAAATCTTTGAGACATCTATCAGCAAAACGTTCTGAATATTTGATGGGATCTATACCTTCTTTATTAGCTGCTGCAATTATCTTATCATCTACATCTGTGATATTTTGAACATACAAAACATCGTATCCAGAATGTTCAAAATATCTCCGAATTACGTCAAATGCCAAATATGTGCGGGCGTGACCTATATGAACATCACTATAAACAGTCATACCGCACACATACATCTTTACTTTTCCATCTTCAACAGGTTTAAATGGTTCTTTTTTTCTAGATAGTGAATTGTAGAGTCTTAACGTCATGAAATTTGTACCTATTTTTATCGCTAATAAGAGGAGAAATATATACTTTACGAAATGTGTTTCCAAATTCTTTATATAACCTTTAGTGATACCAAAGAAAGGAGAGTTATTATGAAAACTACGTTTAGTTTAATTAAGGCAGATGTAGGAGGTTGGCCTGGACATGCATCAGTGCATCCCGACCTAAAAGAAATTGCGAATAAAAGACTTGGAGATGCAAAAAATTCTGGTTTATTAACAGATTTTCATGTAACTAATTGTGGAGATGATCTTGAACTTATTATGACACATATGAACGGTGAGGATAGCAAAGAGGTTCACGGACTTGCATGGGATGTATTTAGGGAAACAACAGAGAAAGCAAAAGAACTAGGACTTTATGGGGCAGGACAAGATTTACTCAGTGACGCATTCTCTGGAAACATTAAAGGTATGGGACCTGGGATAGCTGAAATGGAATTTACTGAGAGAAAGGCTGAACCCATAGTTGCATTTATGATGGATAAAACAGAGCCAGGCGCTTTTAATCTGCCGATCTTTAAAGTTTTTGCAGATCCGTTCAATACTGCTGGTTTAATCATTGACCCTTCAGTTCATGACGGTTTTATTTTTGAGGTATGGGATATACAGGAACACAAACATGTCTTCATGAAAGCACCGGAAGAGATGTACGATCTTCTCGCCTTGATAGGAGCCAAATCACGGTTTGTTATCAAACGTGTTTTTCCTAAAAAGACTTCAAAGCTCCCTCCTAATGAACCAGTTTCTGTCATTTCAACCGAAAAATTATATCAGGTGGCTGGAGAATATGTAGGGAAAGATGATCCAGCTGGACTCGTCCGATCACAGTCGGGTCTTCCTGCTCTGGGTGAAGTTTTAGAAGGTTTTGCACTTGGTCATTTAGTTTCAGGATGGATGCGTGGTTCTCATAACGGTCCATTAATGCCGGTTTCTGTTAAACAGGCACGATGTACTAGATTTGATGGTCCACCACGGGTAACATCTCTTGGTTTCCAGTTGAAAAATGGTAAATTGACTGAACCAGTTGATTTGTTTGATGATCCTGCATTTGATCGTACACGAGTTGAAGCTCAACATATAACCGATTATATGAGAAGACACGGACCATTTGAACCGCACCGATTACCAATGGCTGATATGGAGTATACTACATTGCCAAAGGTTATGAAGAAATTAGGATCAAGGTTCAATGAAATAGGGAATGTATCTGAGTCGGTTGTTCTTCTTGATTAGTCTAATTGTAGGGTAGTGCGGTTTGGTCGTATACTATCGGGCGGTAAATTCTGATCAACAATGAGACGTTTTCTTTCTAACGCAGTTCTTATTTCCTGGTCAATATTTCTCGTACTTATACTAACCCAGCGCACATTATCATGTTCAAAAAGTTCATGTAACGGAAATCGCCCATCCCATGGTTCCCATGGTTTTTGAAGTGTCATACTGCTAATCGCACGTATGTTTGTAGCACCTACTTCTCCAATAGCATTCGCAAAAGGAATCAAACGGTCATTAGGTATTGCAACTCCAACTGTTTGTAAAAAACTCCCGATCGGTTTAACAAGAGTAGGTATATCCTTTATATCATCAACAGGTTTTACCCGAATAACTCGAAACAAGGGAGATGGTTCGAAACGAGCGGTACTTCCATCATAAATTATAAGCCATTTATGCGTTGGTGATGGGAATATTTTTACCGGTTCACCCATCATTTCCTTTTTAAAATATTGATGATAGCCATCTAAAACTTGCATTTTTCCAGAATTTGTACCTTTTGGAAGTGCCATGGAAGTAATCTCCATTTCCTCAGCAAGTGTTTCGGCAAATTCTTCAGGAGTGACATCTTCGTTATTTTCAACAAATATTTCTTGTGGTGAAAAACATCCCTGCTGATCCCATGCGGTAACATCAAGGGATACTAACTCAGCGATTGCTCGAGCTCTCTCATCCAAATATTCCCTTGCTATGGTGATAAAGCTAAATTTATGCCAGTGACCAGCTATAGGTATATTATGTTTTAACGCAAGCTCTGTTAGATTTTTTCGCGCTAGTTCCCCACCTGTTGCTCGAACTATGTCTGATTTCGAAAAGAGAAACTCATTTACCTTTTTATTATTGCTTTCAAACGGTAAAACCGCTATTGTATAAGCTAATTTTGGATCGACCTCTTCAATAGATTTTGCATAAAGAGCTCCAAATACAGGTTCTTCAGATGGGACCTTAATCCAACTAGCAGCATCAATAAGTTTATCTAAAATCATTTCAAAAGCAGCAATTCCGAGAATGTTTCCAGCACATATATGACCAATAACTTTGGGGCTATGATTAGAATGAATTATATTCGGTTTTCCAAAAGCCTTAACCAGTCCATCACTAAGATTAGAAAATTCTTTGTAATTTTCAGGTTTTAGTTTTCCAAATAACGGAAGATTTTCTTTTTTCAAAATGCTCATAAAATGATCAAAACCCCACGATTCAAGCATCTCGAGTGAAAAACCGGTAACAGTGGGTAATACTTCTCTAGCAATCCTTCTCCCTTTGTACTCTGGATTCATCCATAGGTCAGTAACTTTTCCAATTGTATCAAAAACGGTTGGAATATCTATTTTCAGAAGATACTCTATTCGTGCTTGTTTGATACTTTTTATAATTTTATCCAGTATTTCAATAGTAAAGATTGGTTTCCTAAGAACAATACCATTACCTATATCTTCGTGTACAAATTCCAATTTATTTTTCAGTCCAAGTTTAGGATTCCAAAAAAAACAATCAATAGTTTTGGTCATAATGTTAACCTACAAATTCAACAGGAATCTTACTTGCAGTATTCACTAACTCTTGTGCAGCTTTTGCTTGATCAAGGATTACTTTTGAATCTCCATCAACAGTAAACATTCCTTGGATAAGGCCTCGAATGGGATCAAGCTCCTTGTTGATAACTTTCTTCCAATTAGAGTACGGACCTTTAAAAACAAAGGCAGCTTTCTTATTACCATCTACAATATGTGCATCCCTGCATTTTCCATGCCATAAATCAACGTAAAATACAACTTCTTTTTTTAATTCCTCATCAGGTTCAATGACAAAAAGGAAATCACCCTCCCACTCTTTTGCCACATCTTCATACATTTTATTCTTATTGAGCTCTTCTTTGAAAGTTTTAATCCATTCATCAGATGGAAAACGCACCATTAGTTATATTCCTCCTCCTGCATCAATTCTGCCATTACTGCCGCACAACCTCGTCCTTCAACACCTGGTAATCGGGAAACTTCAATATCAAGTACTGGTCCTTCACGATTGCACACTGGACATTTTTTCAATAGTTTTACCCTGTCACCAGTGATAATAAATCCAGGATAGCTTTCAGGAAGGGGATCTATAAAAGCAAAACGACCAAGCTCATTATATCCAATTGAATTGAGTTCCTCATCCAAAACGATTGGGATTACTGTTGGAGGAACATGTTTATAATGACCTTCGCAGCTCAGAAAAATTGAGCTGCACTCAGACATCGCATAAACATCGTGGTATCGATTTTGTGGAATTCCGAGAACATTTTCAACCTTTTCTCTGAAGATTTCTTCAGGTGCCCGTTTGTCTTCTTCAGCTTTCCAACCTCCTCCTGTAAGTACTTGACTACCTGGCAATTTTACTTTTCGTCCCTCTTTTATCATTCTTTCTATGATTCGATTAAGCCAAAATGGTGGACCAGCAATATTTACTCGTTTTCCTTCTTTTTCTAAATTTTCTAGAAGAGAAATAATTTTACCATCAGATTTTTTCTGAACAATAGGACTAATCTTTGACATAGCTTTTGCTTTGATTTTCTCCTTAAGACCGATGGCTTCATTCCGTTGCATTCGTAAAAACGAGGTCGTTATTTTCATGTCTTCAAGTGCAACATGGATATTTTGTGGATCATACAAATCATAGGCAATGCCAAAAAGACTAGCTATTGTAAGATTTGTTAATCGAGGGTCCGGGATAAGCAAAATAACCGTGTCATTTGGATCATAATCCATTAACTCGACTACGGATCTCATAGCGTTATATTTTAAGCGATCCCATGATCCATTATCACGTGGAATGAAACTGAAGCGACCACTCGTTCCACTGGTAAACATAATACTGACACCTTTTTTGTTAAACTCTTCAATAACATCGTCGTGATCTGGAGTCTCTGTTCTAAATTCAGGCATGGGAGTTGTACCAGTATAGATGTTGTCTAACCAGTTTAAAAAACCTTTGTCTTCAGGATAGTCCTTAAAGAAAGAATCTGGTAGAAGGGGGATTTTATACAAATCTTCCTTAGATTTAATAGTCGTTGGAGTAATTTTATTTACTTCACATAACCGACGATATAATGAATTTTTTTCATAATGATGTTCAAAGTTATATTTTATGGCATGAAAGGTTAAGTCTGCAGTTTTTTGATAATCTTTAAAAAAGATTTTTTGTGTGAAAAGAGCCTTGTCAATTGGTGTCCAGTTTTCTTTTGGAGGAATGAATTTTCCTATTCTTCTTTCAAATTCTAATTCTGCTTTAGGTATCATTTTAAATCACTTTTTAATCTTCAAATTCATCTGTAATTTCTGTCAGTGATACAATTACTCCATCAAGTGGTTTTATCAATTTAAGTGCCTGCAGTTTACTACCCTTGACTTTTAATCTATTTTTTAAAACAGCGATCCCCAGGCTCATCTCTCCCTTAAGGACACTTTTATAAGTTCCATAGTTACCTCTTACCTCATATACGGCTTCTTTTTCTTCAAAGGTATTTCCAGTATTTACTATAAAATCCATTAAATTTCCATTCTCAAATTCTAGGTAGAAATTCATTGTTGTACCATCTGGCGGAATATGCTCTACGACCCCAAGTAATGAAGTAGTAATATTTTTCAAATCTTTTTCTGGATCGAGTTTTTCCAGTATATATTTTTTACCAATTTCAATCCATTCATCAGAAAGAAATTTTACCATTAAAGCTACCCTCCTAAAACTGTCTCAATTAAATCATCAAACAGTTCTTCTTCTTCCTCGGAAATTCCCTCAGGTATTGGATACATGACATGTTCTTTTCGATATATTCCCTTAAAAAGATAGTTTAGAATCGTTAGTCCCTTACCCATTACCAACGTTTTTTTCATTGATTCTATAAGAGACTTACTTATTCTTTCACATTCATCTGGATCGTTATGATCATAATAATAATCATATTCCATATAAGCAAACTTTCCATGATCAAGTGGACTAATAAAACCAAGAGAATTTTCTAAATTATATTTTTCTCCCATTTCATCAAACATCTTAATCCAGTTAATATAATGATCTTCATCACCAGTCCACATAGCTGCTCCTGGACCCATGAACATTTGCTGTCTCATCATTCTTGTTGGAAGTATTCGGAATGCATGTAACCAAACGATATCAGTCATTTCTGGTTTAGAATATACTTTTGTGAAAAACTCTTGGAGATCCTCATCAAAAACTTTAGCGACATTTTCAGGTGAAGGATCTAATGCTTTTTCTAGATGTTTTTTCATTGGTCCTGCAAATATCGCTTTAAGTGGATCGTCTTCTTCAGAGAGTATTTTCATAAATTCACTATCTCTAAGATTTGTAAATCTAGGTGCACCCAATATCAAACTTTTCATTAAGGATTGATCAATTGTATAATCTACCATATCTTCGACTATTTTTTTATCATCTTTATTACAAATAACGGCTACTACATAGTTAAGTTTCAGATAATTTTTACATACAAAATCAAAATCTTTTGAGATTTGCAGAGTTGGACTAAGAAATTCTGCCAGATATTTTCGTGAAAGAACTGCAAGTGATAATCCCACATCACGTTTACCAAGTTTTATTAAAATTCTATATGCATCTCTTATATTATCAAAGGGTACTAGAACAGCTTGTTCATCATCCCAAACGGGATGAAGTTTAACAACAGCTTCTGTCAATATAAAATTTGGACAAAGAGTTAGGTTTGTAAAACCTGGTTCAGTAGAGTATGGATTTTTCCTCTCCCAGTCACTATGTTTTTGAATATTTCCTTCTTCATCTACTGTTAGCCCTTAACAAAATGTCTGAATTGTTGAAAAAACGATACAATAATAAAAAATATTTAAAGAGAATCATATAAAAATATTGATTATAAAATTGATTACTAATCATTTATTTTTAAATTGAGATTAAGAAGTTAAAAAAGAAAATAGTATTTAATAGGATAAGGGTAAATGCTAAATATCACAACTTTATTCAGGACTTACTTTACAAATAACTTGAGGTAAACTATAATGGCTCGAATCCATGCCAGAAGAAAAGGAAAATCAGGATCTACCCATCCAATTAGAAAGAAGCATCCTGAATGGAGTTCACTTAATCCTAGAGAAATCGAGGCAAGAATTATCGAACTTGCTAAAAATGAGAAATCCACAAGTGAGATAGGGATGATTTTACGAGATCAATATGCTGTTCCTGATGTGAAAATTGCAACAGGTAAAAAGATTACTCAGATACTTGAAAAAAATGATATCAAATCTGAGATACCTGAAGATTTGAGAAATCTTATAAAAACTGCACTTAAGCTAAAAAAACATCTTGATGTAAATAAAAAAGATTTGAAAAATAAAAGAAACTTACAGCTTACTGAATCAAAAATAAGGCGACTCACAAATTATTATCATGCAGAAAAAAGATTACCAAAAGGTTGGAAATACACCCCTGAACAGGCAAAACTTCTGTTCGAATAAGCACTATCTTTTTTAGGTAGTGGTAGTTTTTACTTTTACACATGTCAGATGATATTTCAAAATTAAGTAAAAAAGCAGCAAATATTATATTATCCACACCTAAATCTAGTCGGATACGAGTTGTTTCTCATTATGATGCTGATGGAATATCTGCTGCGGGAATATTATGTAATGCTCTTTATCGTGAAGGTTATGATTTCCATGCAACACTTATGAGAAATCCTTTTAACAAAGGTCTAGAAAAATTAGCGAAAGAGGAAAATGAACTCATCATTTTTTCTGATATGGGGAGTGGACAGATTGAAACATTAGAAAATCTTGGATGCAAAGTTATTATTTTTGATCATCATCAGTACCTTAAATCGGAAGTTGGAAAAAATGTTTTACAAATAAATGCCAACTTGTGTGGAATTGATGGTAACTATGAAGCATCTGGTGCTACTCTAAGTTTTTTCTGTGCAAAGGAATTGAACATTGAAAATAAGGATTTATCCCCAATGGCATTAGCTGGTGCGATTGGCGATAAACAACATATTGGTGGTATTAGAGGTTTTAATAAAGTTATATTAGAAGAGGCATTAGAAGAAGGATTTCTGGATGAACGTACGGGTATAAAACTTTATGGAGATTCAATATTTGATGCTATCTTTTTTTCCATCGATCCCTATTACAAAGAACTATCTGGAAATAAAGATGAAATTGAAAGCATTCTTGAGCAAATGAATATTGATAAAAATGTAAAAATCGTTGATATTGAGCAGGATAACCTGATTAGATTGCAATCTTATTTATTATTTAAACTTATAAAAGCGGGTTGCCAAACAACAATTTTAGACATCGCTATAAGAAGAAGATATTTTTCTGAATTCTTAGGTTGTGAACTAGAACGATTTGCAGATCTACTCGATGCATGTGGTAAGAATAAGCATCGTGGTCTAGGTCTATCAATCTGTTTTGGTGATAATGATGCTTTTATGGAGGGAGTTGACGTTGAGAAAGATTATAAACAAAAAATCCTCGATTATCTTATAGAATTAGAACAAAACGGAATGAAAGAAAAAGAAGGAATGAGATATTTCTATAGTGATAGTTCTTCCCTTGGAGGTGTTGTTGCAGGTATTGCTATGAACTATATTCTTGATGGGAAAAAACCATTATTTTCAATCGCCAGAAAAGACGATGAAATCCATGTTTCATGTAGAGGTGATCAGAATCTTGTAAGGAAAGGATTAGATCTTGGGAATGCAATGAAAACTGTCACTTCAAAATTGGGAGGATATGGTGGTGGACATAAGATTGCTGCTGGGGCAACAATAGATATAGATAAAGAAAATGATTTTTTAGAAAATGTTAACAAAATTCTAAATCAACAATTGAAGGGATAGTATGAAAGTATCATGTAATTTAATATTCGAATATGAAAACTCTGAGAAAGCAGAAAAAGTTCTTCGTTCTATAAAAGTCGATGACTTAGATTTTGTTGAGTCGAGATTACATGGTGAGAAACTTGAAGTATTTATTGAGAGTAAGTCTGTTTCATCACTTATCCATACACTAGATGACTATCTAGCTTGCTTATCAGTTGCTGAAAAGATTATCGATAAGAATTAAGTATTCTAAAAATATAACAACCTAAGCATGAAATTTAATTTAGAGGCCAATTTTACGTTTGGCCAAGACGTATCGAAAATAAATAAAGATATTGAGAAATTTATTTCCGAAGCTAACGATAATATAGTTAAAAAATATCATAAAAAAATTGCAAGTATTGGAAATTTTAGGATTGGGAAAAAATCGTTATTTCTCAACATTATTTCTTATGGAAGTTTTCGACCGCATAACGCATTACTTCAGATAAAAAATTCTATTAGTAAAGAATTAGGTAAAAAACATAAAATAGGAATAAGAGAAATAGAAATCACCAAATATAAAATTGAATTTGAATTAGAAAAAAAACCATTGAAAGAAATTTCAATTCCCCATGCTGAAGTAGAATGTACAGGTAAGAATGTAAGTATTAATCTAAAAGATGTATCAGAGGAATTTTTAAGAAAAAATTATATCGACAGAATGATTAAGCTTGTAAAAGAGAAGGTTGAAAACCAGTATTATGAGGGAAAAGGGGAGTATTGGAAGTTAATAGAGGAATCTGAAAAAAAGAAACCAATTTGGTCTAAAGATCCAACGGAAGAAATGGTGAAACTTGGTTGGTTAAAACAAGGTCCAACCAAGGGAAAATGGTTTTACCATTCTCAAATAACGGCAATATTAAGAGCCATGGAGAATATAGCGATAAATGAAGTATTAAAACCTCTTGGTTTTCAAGAAATTATAGAATCGCATGTTGTTCCTTTTGAAATCTGGTTAAAAACAGGTCATATGGAAGGTATGCCTAGTGAGTTTTATTATATTGCGGAACCAACCACTCGTGATGTTGAGAAATGGCAGAAATTTATTGATCTTACAAAAATTACTAAAGAAATATCATATGATGAGTTAAATAAGAATTTAAGCATCCCACATGCAGGGATTTGCTATGCTCAATGTCCTGTTATTTACTGGGCTTTCAAAAGTAAAACAATATCGGAAGAGGCACTCCCAATATTAGTTTATGATAAAACTGCTATTTCTGCTAGATATGAATCTGGAGGAAGACATGGCATAGAGCGCGTTGATGAATTTCATAGAATTGAACCCATCTATATTGGAACAAGAGAGCAACTTCTCACTCTTCGGGAGAAGTTATTGGACCGGTATAAACATGTTTTTAACAATATTTTCGATCTTGAATGGCGCATGGCATGGGTAACTCCGTGGTATATGCAACAAGCAGGAAAAATTGATGATACAGAAATACACCAAGATACTGGTACTATTGATTTTGAATCGTATATGCCCTATCGAGGTAGTCGAGAAAAATCGGAATGGCTTGAATTTCTAAACTTAAGTATCCTTGGAGATAAGTATATTAAAGCATTCAATATAAAAGCCCAAAAAAGTGAGCTTTGGAGTGGATGTTCAGGTATTGGACTGGAACGATGGGCAACTGCATTTTTAGCGCAAAAAGGAATAGATCCTAATAAATGGCCTACTGAATTTAGAAAATATTTAAAAAAATTACCTAAAGAAATTAACTTTTTATGATAGTATGACAAAAAAGGATTTATCAGCATATAAGAGAAAATACCAATCATTTAGACACCACGCTTGGGCGGGTCTTGGATTTATTACCGTGTTTATGGCATTATTAGTCATTTTTCCAAAATTTTCTCAGATATTAACACCAATAATTTTCATCTTGATTATTTACGTAATTGTTGCTTTAATCTTCACGTATAGATATAGTACAGGTCTTGCTGCTGAAGAAAAATTTGTACAAATTGAACCTTCAACAGAAATTGAGAAAGAAAAAATAAAAGCTGATGTTGAAAAAGAAAAAATAAAATTAGAGAAGAAAAAAGCAAAGGCTAAACTTAAAGAAAAGAAAAAAAGTAAATAAACTATAGAAAAAGCCTTTAAATAGAATTTATTATCCACATGGCATATGGCGAAAAGACGTAAAGAAAAAACCGAAGAAGAACCTGAATTTAAATTACCGAAATTTGATGAGGAGAAATTCTTAAAAAAAGAACGGAGAAATGTCAAAACATTATTTATTTCGTTTATTGTTGGTTTTGTGGTTGCACTTATATCATTTGGATTTTGGAGTCTTTTAAGTGGAAGTATTTTTCGTTGGGAGCTAATTTTATTATTAGGAGTTTTTTGTTCTCCATGGTTAAGATACCTGTTTTTAAGACTGGATATCGATCTTACAGATTTTGGAAGAAGAGGATGGTTTGGTTCATACGCAATATATTTCTTTACGTGGCTTGTAATACTTATTGTACTTGTTAATCCACCATTTTATGATGATGAATCTCCTCACATTGAAGTTGTTCTACTACCTGAAATTCAAGAACTAGGTGGAACAGTAAATATTGTTGCCCATATACTTGACAATGTTGGAGTTGAAAAAAATGGAATCAACTTAACAATAGTAACTCCTAATGGAATTACTTATTCACCATATTTTACTTTTACAGATAATATATTTGAATATACATACGAAAATCCCGAAAATATGCTTGGTGATCATTCGTTCAAAATTCAATCAACCGATGTAAATGGGCATACAACGGAAGAGAGTGGTATTATTAAATACAGTAATAACGTAATTGTTCTCACTACACCAGCAAGTGGTAGTAAACTTAATTCATATACACCTATCGAATTCAAAATAGATCCTGAGGTATATGATCCTATTCCATTTTTTATAGGTAATAAAAAATACACAATGGACATGAGAGTTTATTATCAAATCGATAATGGTTCAGATATCAACGTAAGTAGACTCGATTTAAATAACCGAGAACTTTATCGATCTTCAGCTGATTTTAAAGGATGGCAAAAAAATAAAAATGTGAGTCTAACTGCTTTAGTCGAGGTTACTTACTATTTTGTTAATAAGCCCCAAGAATTCAGTAATATTATCAAAGATACCACAACATATTCATTTGAAACATCAGATGACGATAATATAGGTTTAGAGGAGGATCTAATTCCTCCAGATCCTAGATACAAATTAAATGCTAAAGAGCAACCTGAAAATATTTTTAATTATTATCTTGCTCAACCCAGAGCAATAGCTGCTACACCCGGTTTTGAAACATTAGCATTTATTATATCACTAGTTGTTGCATTATTAATAATCAAATATCGGAAAAAAGAACAAAAGAAATGAAAGAATTAACACAACTCTGTAAACTCTTGAAAAAGGATTTTACACCCAAAACAGCTGATCCAACAAAACCAGTTCGATATTGGTCCGAAAAAGACATTCTAGATGGAAAAATTATAGATGCTTTCGTCATTATTCTTAGAACAAGAGGTTGTTCTTGGTCTCTTAAATCTGGATGTACAATGTGTGGGTATTTTAATGACAGCATGTGGAAAAAGATGCCTGATCAACATTTATTAAAACAATTTTTTAATGCTATGGAGAACTATTCTGGAGAAAAATTTGTTAAAATTTTCAATTCTGGTAGCTTCCTAGACGATAATGAAATTAATCCTAACGTTAGAAATGAAATAGTAAATGACCTTGTAAAAAAAGTAGATAAGATATCAGTTGAATCTAGACCGGAATACATTACAAATGAGAATTTATCATCTATAAAAGAGATATTTCAAGATAAAACATTCGAAGTAGGGTGTGGATTGGAAACAGCAAATGATTTTGTAAGAGAACATGCAATAAATAAGGGATTTACCTTTAATGATTATAAAAAGGCTGCGAACATTATCAAGAGGAATAACTTCAAACTAAAAACATATGTTCTCATAAAACCATTATTTTTAACAGAAAAAGATTCTATCGATGATTGTAAAAATACTCTAGATAAGATTAAAACATACACGGATACGATATCATTTAATCCAGTAAATGTGCAACGAAATACTGTAGTTGAATATTTTTGGAAACGGAAACAATTTAGACCAGCATGGTTATGGAGTGTTATTGAAATATTGAAAACAGGTAAAAAAGTAGTTGGTAAAAAAAGAATCCAGTGTGATATTGCTGGTGGTGGTAGTATAAGAGGAGCGCATAACTGCACCACATGTGATCGTAAATTTCTAGATGCTATTGCAGATTTTTCTCTTACGCAAGATGTAAAAGTTTTTGAAAATCTGTATTGCAATTGTAAGGAAAAATGGCTCGATCAACTTGATATAGAAGATCTAACTTTTGGTTCCATAGTTGATTTTTCTGGTAGATATCAATGAAAAAATATGTACAAAAGAATGACGTAATTGTTTTAATCGATTCAAATTTGAGAAAATATATTATCGATATAAGTAGTAAAACAGATAAAATTAAAGGAGTTGGTGTGTTAGATCCAAGTAGTCTGATTGGAAAGGAATACGGTAAAAAGTTAGAAATTGGAAATAAACAATTTTGGGTGTTATATCCATCTCTACTTGACAAATTACAAAGTGTACATCGTCGTGCTCAGATTATATTACCTCGGGATGCAGGTCATATACTAATTAATTGCTCTATAGAATCAGGACAACAAATTCTTGAAGCGGGTATTGGATCAGGTTCACTGACAATTGCTCTTGCTAACGCTGTAACACCGAATGGGAAAGTGATTTCATATGATATCAGACCAGATTTTATTGAACATGCCTTAAAAAATATAAGAAAATCTGGATTAGAAAAATACGTTGTCACTAAATTGAAAGATGTTACAGAAGAAATAAAAGAAAAAGATTTGGATGCAATAATTCTAGATATACCAAATCCTTGGGATGCAATAGAAAATGGGTGGAACGCATTAAAAATAGGGGGATATTTCTGTTCATACTCACCGCTTGTTTCACAGGTTGAAAAAACAGTTACAGAGCTCAAAAAACATAGCTTCATCGAGATAAAAACATTTGAGAATATTCAGAGAGAGATGGTTGTTTCTATTTATGGTACTAGACCTAGTTTTAATATGCTTGGCCATACAGGTTATCTTATATTTGCTAGAAAAATTCTACAAATATAGAACAAATATTACCATACTTCTCGTTGGAAGAATGTTAGATCTATTCGATTCCAATCATCAAAATCATTCTTTCCACGTGAACCATCAGAGAAATCAACCATAGAATACGTGTAATGATAATTCATACAACTCCGATAATTACGAAATTTCCACCAGTCTTTTCGTGGAAATACACTGTTTAGGTTATCACATCCAGGAGTATTTCCCCCAAATGTACCAAGGACATGGCCTGTTTCATGCATTATTGCACTCGCATAGACAACTGCTCGTTGGTATTCTAAATTTAAGCCATTACGTCTGAGGGAGTTCAACAAAGGAAATTTCATTGGGTAAACCTCATGATATAAAGTTGATATTTGTAAACTATCCAACATAAAATTATCTTCATCTAAAGTCGTTCCAAAAACAAAACCAGGATACCTTTCAGCGTGATATGCAACAACACCATAGTGTATTGTTCCTCTTTTCCAATTATTAGGATTACCATCAAGGAAATAATTGAAGTATATATTTTGCAGCTCTTCATCTGATGTCGAGTCGTCAAATGGTATTTTTTCACCAGTATCATCAATGAATAATACAATATTCTGTTTTGAGAATGCTGTGATTAACAACTCATTTGTTAATTCTGGAAGGCTTGCTCCTTCACCATTGGGTCCAATTTCCATTTGATCTATTTCCAGATAGATATCCTTTCTAAAAGGATCAGAATCCCACTGAGACATAAGATATTCTTCAACATTGTCCAACCCATCACGATCTAGATCAATATGAATATGATCTTCAGAAATAAAAGGATCATATTTCCAATAATGCTCATCCCACCACCTACTATAGTAATGACCCCATCTGTGCTCCCACTCAATTGGAACACTATCATTATCTGCATCTTCTCCGGTATTATCTACTTCAGGATCCGTTCCATAGACGTTTACTTCTGCCCAATAGGGGATACCATCTCCATCATAATCATTTTGATAAATGGAAAACCAGAGTTCGCAATCTCGATCGTTTTCATAAATACTATTATCATCACATCCATTTAATCGTCCATAACCACTTGGATCAAACATTGCTGGTTCCCAATAGGAATAATCATCACCCCACCAATGGCCAGTTTTTATACTATAAATTAGTTCTACATCAAAACTATCTAAATATCCTTCTGAATCACCACTAATATCACAGATTTTGTTAACACCAGGATTCCAATCCCATAGTTGAATTTTTATGTCAACGAATTCTTCTTCATTTGGTACATTCAGTGTTACCGACCATTCTGGATTAGTAACAACTTTAGTATTTTCCCACACTGGACTAACAAATTCATGACTATTGATTATAACTTTAACGAAAAAATCTGGATCACTGAATTTATCAATTTTATCTATTATTATTTTACTAATATCCCTTTTTTCAAGAGAACGTATTTGTTTTAATTCAAAAGTTACAGCTACATCTACTAATGGATCTAAATTGGTTGTTTCTACACTTGTTAATAGAGATTGATTTTGAGCGTTTTTAGCGTTAACTGAGGTTGTGAGCAGTAAAAAAATTGTTATTAAACATAATCCTAACAGCCTTCTTTCAATCGTTTTTTTCATATTTAATCCCCAATAAATTTTCCAATGGTAACTCGTTGTGATTGATAAATATTTAGTTAGTTATGTAATTAACACCCTTATATATAATTTTTTCTAATTTGATTTATTGGAGTTAAAAAATATCTAGGTTTATTATATTTATTTTAAATTTTTTATAATAAAAAATATTGGTATTTTATTTTTTGTTAGGATAATTTAAGATCATAGTTCTAAAGGATATGATATAATTATGATATTTATAATAAATTAACGGCTATTAATTTTCAATTCTCATCAATACAATTTTTATTTTATATGGAAAGGAGTTGATAGTTAGGAAAATAATTCTGAGAATCAACGGTAAGATCTTTTGTAATATTTAAAATGATTTCACTAGTAATTCTTACATCTGTCCAATTAAAATATTTTAATACATCCCCCTCAGTATGATTCATACCGTCTCTATGATGAAGTGTCCACCCACCATCCTTAAAGATTCCAATGACATTACATAATGGTCGATTCGTTGCAAAAGAGATAGCATTACCTGGAATTGTGCCTGAAGGCCACCAAACCTTATTGATATCCGTAACATTTCCTGTTCTCTTAACATAATTGCTCCTTTCAACAACCTTCCATATTTTATTTAAAAAAGATAATCTATTTGAAACTATATTGAGAGTTAATCGTGGTTTTTCTTGAGTGAAACCAACTTGATTCAAGTCAATAACAGCAACAATATTTTCATTTTTATGAATGTCTTCATAATATTCTGATCCTCGAAAGCCATATTCTTCTCCACTAAAAGCAATAAATTTTATTGTGTATTTTGGCTTAATTTTTAATTCATTAAAATATTTGGCTATAGCAAGTACAATCCCCATACCAATAGCAGAATCTGCAGTTC
This sequence comes from uncultured Thermoplasmatales archaeon, assembly GCA_964347865.1. Lineage (GTDB taxonomy): Archaea > Thermoplasmatota > E2 > DHVEG-1 > DHVEG-1 > JAGLML01. The sequence continues at coordinate 45,942 of CAYGAC010000011.1, read as the reverse complement.
CTTGGCACCACCACGAATCATAAAGGCAACTAATGATAATTATTTCATCTTTATTTGACCCTTCGAGCTCGCCTATAATGTTATAACTTATTACCGATGTATTGTATCGTTGAGAAAGATTAAAATCGATTGTATAATTCTCAACATTTTCTAATATCTTTTTTCCCATCGCTCCGTTAATAAACAAGATAGGAAGTGAATTTCCAATCTCTTTGATATAGTATATCATATCATGACAATCATTGTTAAAATCGTAAAGTATTAATCCCTTGCAATGTGGATAGAATCTATACCATGCTGCGGTTTGACGCATAATGTTTATAGTGCTTGTAACATAAAATAACATGTAGAACTTGAGAGGGGTAAGAATCGGTTTAAACAAATCTACAACTGGTAAAGTACCATTAGGATCATTACATTGATCTTTAGCGATAAAAACAAAATCTTCTTTTTCCTTTGCTAATTTTTTACTATATTTACATGGAAATTTTGGTATAGGTTTAATTTTTAATCCATTATATGAAAAATTATAATCCAGCTGTTGTTTGTGATCTCGAGGGCCTTTCCATGAGGGTGCAATATAGCAGTCTATTAATTTGTTATTTATCCTAGCTTCATAGTCTAATACTTCAAGTTTGCTTATAATATTACTATTACTAGGGCATTTTTCTAATTTCTCAAGTGTTTTATTTAGTCCTAATAACGTCATGTTTTCATAAATGATTTCTGCAGCGCGATGTTCTCCTTTTGTCCCAAAAGCTCTCCCTTTAGCAATCTCACCATTTTCTTCATCATATACATTAAAAATAATATTACTTAGGTTTGCGGTAAGATTGAAAATGAATTGAATATCCAGACTTACCTTTTGTTGTAATTCATCATTATTATTCTGCTCATTATTATTATATATTTGAGGGGCATTGAATCTAAAATTTTTTTGAGGGGCATAATATCCAATTACTGAGGAAAAGGATGCAATGTTTAAAATACAAATAATGATGATAATTCCACATAAAGAAATGTATTTATTCATCTGTTATTCGAATAATTGAAGAAGGGTTTTATACTTAAGATTTTCCCATCTTTTTAATAAAAATAATATTCATTTATATATTAATAAAAATAACCGGAGATTTATTAATATTAATCTACATTATAAATATAAAAATTTGGGACGTGGACCTGTGAAAGCAGATGGTAAATAGGCTTATACTCTTAATACTAGTAGCAGATTTTATTCTTCTATCTTTTACTCCGGTATGCATATCCAAAGATGATTCAAATTTTTGGTATAAAGATTGGTCTTTCAGACAGGAATTATTTATACCAATAAATACGAGTGATGATCAAGCTAAATTTCAGCCAATTGACACCTATATTGAATTTAATAATCCTTGTTGGGCAAAAAATGAAAAAGAGCACTCAGTCCGAGTTGTTTACCATGAAAATGAGAATCATTATGATATTGAATCTCAGATATACGATCTCAATTATTCAGATGAGAACTATATCAAATCTTGTAGTCTTGTTTTTTTAATTCCTGAAGATGCCACAGGAGATGAACGTTACTTTGTGTATTATGATAACCAGGAAAGACCCGATCCAAATTATCCAGATCATGTTAAGATTGAAGAATCATATTATAAATATGAGCCAATTCCCGGATATCCTTTTGAATCACACTATTATAAAATCACTGAAGAAGAATCAATAATTTATGCAGTTGCCCAAGGTGGAAAGTTTATGGGTGGGGGTACTGCTCAACAAGTCACCAAGTTAAAACCAGGAGCAACTGATGTAACGCTCAAAAATGGAGAACTCTTTGCGTCATTTGATTTTATGTATTATTATGGTCCCGGTTTGGAAGATTATTCGGGATCGGTTGAAAATCTGATTTCTAAAAATATATTTGTTGATGGAAATTTAATGGTGAAATTTGGAATTGTAAGCGGTTCAGATAAAAAAGATATAAAAAGTACAGTGACCTATAAATACTATTATTGTCCAACAGAACATAAAAGAATTATTGCCCATGTTAAACATGAAATTTTAAAAGAATTTTCAGTCGCAATAGAACCTGAAGTCGAAGGAACTTATGCAAGCTTTCAATGTGGTGGATTAGAGAGTAATTCAATAAAAGAACTGAATTTTGGGAGGATATATCCATATTTTCACGTATATACTGAACAGGGGACAATAGCAGAATATAAGTTAAATCCAGATCCTGATGTTTTCCCTGGTCCCGGTACCTGGAAAAGCACGTTGTTTATAAACACAGAAGAAGACCTCGATCTAGGAGAAAGAGCATGGATTTCTTTTGATGAAGGTGAAACAGGTACCGCTCATGCAATTATATTAAATTCAAATAATGTAATAAAGTCAGGAACAGAGGAAAGAGATGGTATTCAGATAAAAGGACGTGAACAGGATTCCTCCGATCTACCAGGACTTGAAGCCAATATGATTTTTGTAGAGTTTAGTAGAAATTCATATGAAATGGATTTACTTCATGATCTAGATGTACCTAATGATCTTATCGTAGAATATGATGCTGAATTCTTTTCAACTGATGTAGGGGGATATAGAGGTGTTGAAAAAGAAGCGGAGCTTTTTCAATCAATAATAAAAATAAGTCCTTCACATAAAGAAGAAATTATAGAAGAGGAGGAAGAAGTAGGGGGCAGTTCTCTAACAGTTTTTGTTCATTTGAAACCATCAACACCTATGGGATCTGCTCTATCTATATTAACCGGTAAAAATCTATCCTATATCGGTGCAGAATTATACTACAATAATGAGCTTATTTCAACAGGAATAGGAGGACGATTATTAACAAATCCGATTCCTAGTTTTGAGGATACAAAGATTATTGAGAAAATTAAATTAGCATTGGGTATTTTTGACTGGAAAAATCTAACTTTCTTTAAAAAGATAAATTTTCAAAATCTCAAACCGGGAAGATACCTTGTCAAGATCTTTATCGAGAATCCTTTTTTTGGAAAAGAAAGGAAATTTATAGGATTTAAGATTGTAGACATAAAGGAAAGCACAAAGATCCATGTATTTTGTAGACCAGAAGGCTCCGTACAAGTTTCTCTAGTAGATCAAAATAATAATGCAATAAATGACGCTAAGTTGATTATTGCAAAAGATAACGTTTCAATATCGGAATCCATAACTGATGGAGAAGGCAAATCATTAATAAAAATTCCATGTAATAATTTGTACAAATATGAACTAAAGATTCTATATAATGGATTTGCTGTCTATAATGATTCTTTTAGGTTAAGATATTACAGAAATATTTTTCCAATAAAAAAATCAATAGATATTAAAAGATACGATTTTGACTTAGAAATTTTAGATACCTGGGATTTAGCTCCAGAAATCACTCTTGATCCATTTTTAATTAGCAATGAAATGGATGAACCAACAGAGTTATATCCAGATGAAATTCAAAAAAATAATTATCATTTTACGAATCTTATTCCTACCAATTATCTTCTTTATTTACAATATAAGTTATTCTTTGTAAAAGAAAATATCGAAGTTCCCGACGAAACGGAGAGATCTCTTGTATTTCCTGCAGAATTTAATGTAAAAATGAAAGTTTTCGATTCTCGGGGAATTCTGTTAAATAATGTGCTAACTGAAATAACAAGATCGGGTAAAAAAACAGAAATAAATTCTGAAGAAAAAGGATTTGTTCAGATATCCTTACCTCCAGGTAATTATAAAATAAAAACATATAGGAATGATAATCTAATAGGAGAAAGAAAAATCAATGTTAATAATGAAAGAACATATGATTTAATAACAAATGAGAAACCCGTTTTTCCATTAATAGTAACACTTTCTTCTATTTTGTTTTTATTCATTGGTTTATTTCTTAGCTATAGAAAAAAAGATATTAGATTATTCCTAAAAATATTAGCAGTAACCTTAGCAATTATTTCAATTATTAGTCCATGGTGGAGCATAGATGGTGCTGTTTCTCAAATAGAAACTTCATCAAAAATGTTTTTGATCCCTCCAACGATGGTTACATCAGTAACCTCTCCAAATCTTCTTGCTGGGGAAATAGTATCTTTACCAGAAATATTTACAAATGCAATGATTTTATTGTTTATTTCAATTGTAATAGGATGTATTTTAATAATTATAAACATTTTTTTAGATAAATTTAATAAAAATAGGCTTTTATTCTTATCAATATCTTTTGGAGCTCTCGCACTAACCTTCTCTATTGTTGTATTTTATTATGCAATGTCCGAATTATGCAAAATTGGAGTTGGAGGTTTTTTTGGAGGAGGAGATTTAGATATTAGTTTAATTGGAGAGGGCATACGTACAACAGTATCTAGCAATTGGGGACCAAGCATAGGGTTTTATTTTTGTTTAGTTGCTGCTATCATTGTTTTAATTTTTGCATTTTTCAACTTTAAAAAAATATTAAAAGAAAGGAAGAAAAATAGATTTCTTAATAGAGAGAATATTTTAAAATATATTAAGAGATTTATGCCACTTATTGGTATCTTTTTACTCATCTATCTTATTATTGATATTGGTACTGATGAGATAGCATCTACCTTTTTGAAAATATCTCCCTACTTAATTATAATTTCTGCATCTCTAACAATTCCAAGGATGTTTATAAGAAACTATGTCTGGCAAATCATCCTCAAAAAACAAAAGATAAATGTTAGTTTCATCACCTCATTAAAGATATTTTTAATAGGTTACTTTTATGGTTCTATAACACCCGGATATGTTGGTCAATTAATGAGAATACCTCATTTAAAAGAGAAAACAGGTGAACCTACCGGTAAATTATTTGTAAATTTAATTGTCGAAGAGGGAGTTCATACCTTATCTCTTTATATAATGATGATTATCGGTGCTTTTATAATTATAAATAGAGTTCCTGAAGTTTTTCTGATTACTATTATTTTCCTGCTAGCTACTTTAGCTATTTACGGTTTCTTTATTAAAAAAGAAAGGGGAGAAAAAACATTCCATATTCTTATAAAATTATTAATACCAAAAAAGTTTAAACCTTACCTAACTAGATTTGTTGACAGTTTTTACAAGGATTTTCCGAGTATTAAAAGTTTAATATGCCCATTTATAATCGTCATTTCCTCCTGGATTATTATATATTCACAGATCTACATTTTAGGATTGTCATTGGATATCGAGGTGCCGTATTTTGAATTCCTTATGTTATATCCAATAGCGAATGTGGTAGCGTTCATACCCATAACATCAGCAGGGCTTGGAACGCGGGAGGCAACGCTGATTTTTCTTTTCTCATTTTATGGAGTTTCCCCAGAAAAGGCATTAGTTCTTTCAATTGCTGGTCATCTAATAACCGATGTTCTAACTGGTTTCTATGGATTTATAATATCTATTTTTGAAGCAAGAAGTGATAAAAAAAGAATATCTTTATTAAAGATAGAAGATACACTTAAAAAAGATATTATAGATAAAAGATAGTACTATGAGTAAAACAATATCATCTAGTAAAAAACCACTTGTAGGATTCTTCCCTCTTTTTTATAATCTTGCTGAAACTGGTCGTGCTGTACTCATAGCTAAACGGTATATTGAACTTGGTGGTCAAGCTATTTTTTTTAGCCATGGTGGAAAATATGAATACCTTGCTAAAGAAATAGGATGTAAAGTCGTCCAAGTCAACCCTATTTACACTGATCAATTTATTGATCATTTATGGAAATGTTCGCGAATGGAGGATTTTAGTGTACCTTTTTCAAAAAAAGAAGTATTAGAACATGTAGAAGCAGAGATAGATGCATTCAACAATACAGGTGTTAAACTGATATTAACAACTAACAACTTCCCTTGTAGTATATCTGCTAGAGCGAATAGAATTCCTCTTATATCGATAACCCCAAGAGTTTATGGGGATTTTACTAAATATCCTGATGATGCGGAATTTTTTTTTACGCGTATAATTCCAAATTCTTTAAAGCTTAAAATTATAAACTGGTACGGCCCTCGAATGAAAATGTGGATTCGGCCATTTAATCAAATTGCAAAAAAATATCCACATGCAAAACACCTCAGTCTAACAAGCGACCTCAATAAAGGTGATTATACTTTATACACAGATTTTTTAGAGGTTTTACCCTTAGAAAAGTCGGATGTTCCTAATAATGAATATTATATAGGTCCTATATTTTTAGATGAACTTTTTACTAAATCATTTTCTGAAAAAAATTCAACGAATGAAAAAAATGATATAAATAGGCATCTTCAACGACCAGGTAAATCAATTCTATTATCATTAGGTAGCTCAGGTACAAAAGAATTATTTCTCGATATTTTAGAAACATTGAACGAAACAGATTACAATGTTATCGCTGTCTATACTTCAATTTTCAAGGATGATGAAATACCGAAGTTAAATGATAATATTCTCCTCAAAAAATTTGTCCCTTCTATGAAAATAATAAATCAATCTGTAGATTTAGCAATTATTCATGGTGGACAAGGTACTGTTTATACAGCTGCCTATTCTGGAAAACCAGTAATTGGATTTCCAATGCAATTTGAGCAACATCTTAATCTTGAAATGTTGGTAAGATATGGGATGGGAGTAATTTTATCGAGAAAACATTTCAAGAAAGAAAAATTGTTACAGGTAATTGATGAAATTTTTCATAATTACGATAAATATTTAAAAAATGCTCAAAAATTAGCTGAAATCTTACCTAAACCTAGAGGAGATAAAAACGCAGTTAAATTACTTCTAGAGATTATTAAACAAGAAGGATTAACCTAAATATATCGATTTCATATAAACGACATCTTTGTGAGATAGTGATGTTGAAATATACATCATTTACGGATAACATAAAATTAATCAAATATGGATTAAAAAGGAGAAAAATGAATGACTGTTGTAAACAATCTAAAATCCGAAAGTCCAATAGAAATTGGAATCCTTGAAGTACGTCGTCATGTACCAGTACTGTACACCTTTGGCAAGGTTTGTAAAACAAAGAATACAAATGTGACTATATTCACAACAGCAGATTTATTTTCACGATTAGAAACTTATTTGAAAGATAAAAATAATTTTAATTTTGTAATTAAAGAGAAAAATGAAAGTATCCATCACTTTTTAAAACGAGTAAAAAGCATCTGTAATGAAAAAATTGACTTACTCTTTATTAATACAATTCATGAAACAATTTTTGATCTTATAGAATATCTTTCATTTGATATTAAATCAAAAACTATACTTGTTGTTCATCATGTAAATGCTTGGTTAAGACCTACGCTTGTGCTTAATATCAAACATATAATACGAACGATAGACACAAATTTTAGTTCAGTTTTAATTAAGAAATTTATATTTCCAAAATTTGATGCTATTAATGTTATTTACAGTCCAGTTAAAGATCATATAATTACAAATATAGGATTTGATAAAGAGATTTTTACAATACCGACTTCAATTTTTGAAGATAAAATTATAATAAATAAGGAGAAAAACAATAGTACATTACGAGTTGTAATTCCTGGTTTAATTCAAGAGCATCGTAAGGATTTTGCAACTATTTTTCCGGTTTTTGAAAAATTGTTTAACCGCCATCGGGAAAAACTAAGACTTTGTGTTCTAGGGATGCCTGTCGGGAGATATGGGGAACGTGTTCTTAATAAATTTAAAGAAATGAAAAAGGAAAACTATGAAGTGATCTTATTTGATAGTTTTGTAAAAGACGATATTTTTGATAAGGAGCTAAAAGAGAGTGACATAATTTTAACTCCGATGAGAATTAAAACCAGAGCAGATAATGAAATCGAGGAAGAATATGGAAAAACTGTGGGAAGTGGGATTATATATAACGCAATTCAATATGCTAAGCCAATCATTGCACCAAACGAGTTTAATATGTTAAGAGAGCTAGACAGTTCATCCTTAAAATATAAAAATTCAAAAGATCTTGAAGCAATGATTGACGAACTAATCTTGAATACAGAAAAATTAGAGATTTTAAAAGGTGAAGCATTGAAAAATGCACAAAAATTTTCTCTAGAAAATTTACAAGATTATTTTGAAAAAAACGTTTTGGGTTGGTTGCAAAAAAAATAATCTTAACAATTATTTAGTAAATTCAGAATTTTATAGTTGTTAAAAATAGTAGTTACTCTAATAATAACTTTATCTAACAGAATAGAAAATTAGATTATGATCACCAATTTAAATCTGTTTCATATTCCAAATCTATCAACAATTTCCCGCCCATATGTTTGAATTTTTCTTTTTCATTCTCGTCCATATCATTTTTCCATCTTTCAATTGATTTTTGATATATTGGTTTCTTTACTCCTACAGTTTGCTGTAAATGTTTGTCTTCTTTTTCATATTTATAAAAATTGAGAAGATCATCTAAAATTATCATTTCTACACCAATGAATTCAAATATTTTTTGCAAGGTAATTTCTGTATTGAAAACTAAATTTTCGTATTTTACTTCGAAATATCTATCATTCATAATCCCTTTTTTTCTTCCTCGCTTAACACATAATACCCAGCGTCTTATACACCAATGAAAAGGATTTCTTATAATATTTGGGACAATTTGACCATTTACTATTTTTCTCTTAGGAAAGGTTCTTAATGAACAAGCAGTGTCTCTACCATCTCTAATAACATGAATAAATTTCATATTTGGAAAATAATGGAAAAGTTGTTTGACAATAACAATATGAAAAGGATTTTTCAAAGCAACGAATTGTTTTTTTTCCTTTTGGGTATACAATTTCAAGGTTTTTTCTGTGAAAGAAACTGGATCTTTATATGATGTATTTAATTCATTGATTTCTTTAGACGAGAATTCAAAAACGTTTTTTAAAAAATTCATATCTCTGGGCATTGGTAAAATATTACATTCTAGTTGGGGACTTGCAATTTTTGGATGTATACCGATTAATGCTCGTGCTAATGTTGTACCACTTCTCGGACAACCTCCAATGACTATTGGATTGAAATTCGAAACATATCTTAATTTTTTAGTTAATAAAACATATTTATAAAGGAGTGTTTCAAAATTTGCTGTTCCTCTCGAAAACCTGTAAATTAATGAATCGATAATTCTGATATATTTTAAACTACTGATTGGAGATTCCGGTTTGTCACCAAAATATATAAAAGTTATAATTTTCCAAAACATTTTCGATAATGTAATCATTTTATTCACTTGTTGGTCATAGAAAATATCTTACTGTATAATTTCGAAATTATACCAAAATCTTGACCGAGTTGTCCAATTGGTGTTATTCCCCATTTTTTTATGAATATCTCTTTACCTTCCATTCTTCGTTTATCATGTTTCATAGTTTTTCCTGAATACTTGTAAGGTCTATGATCAATTACAACATCAGTTAAAGATTCAATAATTATGTTTTCATGGTAACATTGCAAAAAAAAATCAAACAGTTCATAGAACCACCTATAGTGTTCATCAAACATAACCTTCTTAAAAATGTTAGTTCTACAAAGCATCGAGGCGAAAACTGAATCAAATCTAACAGAAGAAAGTCCCATTTTTTTAACCTTATCATAACTGACAAATGTCTTGAATACTATATTTTTTCCATTTTTTGTACCAAAATTAAAATTTTGTCCAAATTTGTAATTTCTTTTTTCATACCAAGCTCCAGAAACAATGGAAACATTAGGATTATTTTTTAGATGTTGCATCATTGTTTCAACTGTATTTTTTCTAACAAGATTATCATCATCCAGATATAAGAGGAATTCAGTAGAAGTATTTTCTGCAATTATTTTTCTTGAAGCGCTTGGTCCAATAGGTTTCTCGATCTCAACATATTTGTAGATATCAAATATTTCAGATAGATTTATTTTTGGTTGATAATACGCCTTTGTATTATCAACAACTATAAGATCAAATGGAATACTTACATTTTTTAAAACCGAATTTATACACAATAAAATTGATTCTTCCCGAGCACAGGTTGGTATCCCTATTGTAAGTTCTGAATGAGTAGATGACATATTTCGCACGTGTATCTATTGTTTAATATTCAACCTTTATAACAAATTTCATTTTTATAATGTTTATCTATTAGTCTGGAGATTATGAATATAAATCATTACCAAGTGAGTTAATTATGTTTTAAGCTTATTTTTTAGTTTTTTAATTTTCTTCATCTCTGCTTTGGATAATGGTTGTTTTGAAGCAGGATAAGATTTCCAATCTATTGTTTTCACTTTAAATTTTTTAGTAAAGATATCTACAAGGATTTCTCCATCGATAATTGGAGGTGATGATATGCCTATTGCATTAAAAATCGTGGGAAGAACATCTTCCACAGATGCTTTTTTTATTATATGTCCTTTCGTAATATTTTTCCCGTAGGCACAAATTATACCGTATGGAGTATGGTCACCTGATCGTCCGGCGAGATCTTGATAAAAAATATAAGGAATATTATGTTTTTTTGAATGAATTATTTCATTGATTTTATTTGGAAAACGCATCCATTCGTTTGTGGATATTCCTTTCTTTGGAGCAAACGTGATATCTGGGGGATTAATTGCATTTTGCCCATAGATTTCGTTCCAACGATATACTTTTTCAATAATTTGACTGCCATCTTCTGGATCTTTTAACTCTAATAGAAACTTACTTATCTCATCGCATAAGTTATTGTAATCTTTTTCTTCCACAATTCCTTCTTTATATTTATCTTTTCTACATATTTGAATGCAACGACCTTCTGCTGTTGAAAAAGCCAAGGTCTTTGAAAAATCAATTAATTTAGTTTTAGAAATTCCTGAGAAAATTATCTTTTTAATTACCTTTGATTCTCTAAAAAATTCTTGGGGTAAAAACTTGATAGCATAGCTAATGACCCGATTAATAAAATTATATAATTGAGAGATAACGCTTTTATAAGGATCTTGAGATGGAGTTAAAAATTTAGCATTATATAGTCCATTATCTGGAAAAAATATTTTTTTGATTTTCCCAAAACCATGATCAGAAACTATTAAAAAAGTTGCATTTGGAAAATTGTCAATAATTTTTCCAACTAGCTGGTCAACTTTCTGATAGCATAATAGTAATAGATGTTCATCATCGAATAAAAAATGTTGTGCAGTATCAGTTCCGCGAAAAACTATCATAGTAAAATCAAAGTCGGTTTCTTTCATTAGATTTAATCCTACTTTAAAACGAGACGTCATTTGGTTGTTAATATTATTTATAAATTTTTGGGGATTTCGTTTTTTCATTCGTGAACGTGAAAAATCATCAAGCCATAATTGTTCTAAATCATATTCACCTAGATCATTTTCGGTCAATCGTTCTTTGATTTTTTCTGGATACGTAAAATTAGAATCATGGGATGGTGTAAGTAACCCAGTAATAATTGTACCATTGATTTTTTCAGGAGGATACGTACCAAGTACATTAATTATAATACTTTTCAAGCCGATATCTGTTAAATAATTCCAAATAGCCGGAACTCTTCGATAGCTAGAACTTATCAGATGTTGATCAAGAGTTTCCGTTCTTTCAAAACCATAAATACTGTGTTTTCCTGGATTACAACCAGTTACTATTGAAGTCCAGGCTGGAGCGCTAAACGGTGGAGTTGTAGATTTTAGTTTTCCCCAAGCACCATTCTTTTTTATTTTTTGGAAATTGGGGAGTTTTCCCTGATCCATCCATTTTTCCATAAGATCAGGTGTCGCTCCGTCTATTCCTAGCAGAACTGTTTTTTCCATTATTTATGTACCTCATGATTTCTTGATCAAGTAATTTGAATGATTCTTAACCTAATTAATACATGATTATAGTTTTGAAGTTTTCGTGTTATTTAACAATCAATGATTTAATCTAAAAAATAATGTTTTGTTATGTCTAAATATTATATGGCTTTTGTGCTGGATTATTGTCAAAATTAAAAGCTGGAATGAATCCATTGTTCCCGTTTTTTCCAAAAATACATTTTGGAAGTAATTGATAATGACCCCAATAGTTACTTTCCCAATTATTATTAATTGAATTAATGAAAAATGCTTGTCGGCTGTAAATTTCTTTTTTGAAATTGTTAAATTTAATTATATTATTGTTGGAGTTTCTTAGTAAAAGTCCTGTATGTTTATTTCCATTTATGGAATTCCCACTAATATTTATGCTATCCGAAGTTTCAAGGATAATTCCACAATAATAACTCTCTGCAATTACATTATTTTGAATATTTATATTTGTACATCTAGAAAGCCAAATGCAACAAATTGTAGATAGAAATAAGGTATTAGATTCAATATTACTATAATTTGATCTATCAATAAATATGTCACAACCTTTCTTATTAAGCACATTAAAAATTATGTTTCCGAATATTGTATTATTATTACTTAGTCGTACACGGATCCCAAAAGTTCCTAGATTTTTCAAAATATTTCCTTCAATAGTACAATTATCATAATTATCTACGGAGATGCCCGAGCAAGCACGGAGAATATAATCTCCATAATATCCTCCTTCACTAGTAATTGTAAATTGCAGAATTTTCACATTATTAGCGGATATCGTTATTATTACATCTTCGTAATCAACATCTACGACATCATAGTTCCCGATAATTATTGTTCTATTTCGATTCTCTCCGAGAAGTGTAATTGATTTATTAATTGTTAAAAACTCATGATAAGAACCATTATATACAAAAACTAGGTCACCGTCGCTTGCGTTGTCAATAGCATTTTGAATAAATGTAAAATTTCCAGGCCCTGATCCACCAACATATATGATATTATTAGCATTATAATTGCTAATTTTTTGTTCTGAGGGTAATTGAGGATTTCTAATTTTAAAATTAGTATTCGTAAAATTGAAATCTTTGATAGATTCACAACTTTGTTCTTTTATATAAAAACTTAATTGCTCTGGATGTAATGGTAATTGAAAATGTATATTACTTGGCTTTTTTCTTATTGTTAATATTGAAGCGTTCTCATGAATTTCAACTGCTTCATTATTTATTTTCTCCATACGATTAACAAGAGTTTTATATGGTTCATCCCAGAGATTAACCAATCCCCAATTTACAACGTTCAAATGATCTCTATATCTAAACCATGTATGACCAATCACATATGGTGATTTTAAACAATTCTTTGTATACCATTCAAAAAGGTCTGCTCTACCTCTTTGGGTAAAAGAGTATCTTGCATTTATCATTATATCTCGATGAAGCATATAATTCCTAGAAAAAATTGGCCAAAAAATGTCCCTTGCGGGAAAAGAATATTCACTCGAGAGTAACGGTTTATCCGTTATTGCATGATAATTATACATCCAATTATCAAGAGTGACACAATTAAATACCTTAGAAATCAAATATGTAAATGGATCATAAGTTATGACATTTGACCGATAATAATTGATACTTATAACATCAACATATTTACCACATTCTTCAAGAACTGATTTTGGTACACCCTGTACAAAAAATCGAACCCCTAAATTCAAATGATTTGGATCTGCATTTTTTAATACCGAATTTGTAAAATTAAAATATGTTTCTGCAATAAGTCTTGAGAATATATCGATATCTTCTTTAGCTCTGATATCTCGTGTTGTCCATCCTTTAAAACCAAACTACGTATGATTATAAAGATCGTTAAAACTGTTAATATTCATCTTCCAAACACTATTGAAATCATTTACATTATTTTCGTATCTGTTCTTTAGAAATTCAACAACTTTATTTTTTCCTGCAGTTGTTTTATTTGCTGCTAAATATACCTCAATAAGGGTCGTTAAATCTACATCTGGTCCCCATTTCATTTCATTGTCCGTTTGATAACCAATAAGATATGGATCATTTCTCAATTTCTTTGCTGTTTCATTAATTATATTTCTGACTTGATTTCTCCATCCCTGATCGAAAACATCAGGAATCCGTCGGTGCGTCCAACCCTCCTCTACTATTATCTGTTTTAAACTCAGTTTACAAATATAGGGCATATTTGAAAAAAGATGGGGGGTTCCGCCGTTTAGAGTATTAAAACCCCATTTCTCGAGGTTTGTTTGAGTGTTGTTGACCCATTCTGAAATATTACCATAATAAAAATCGCTAGGTTCAACATAGGCAATTCCAATAGAGTAAAATTTTTCACCTTCAGGACTTACAAGCCACCAAATATCATCTTTTTTTTCTACATAAAAAAATCCTGTTGCCGGAAAATCTGTTTTATTTATTGAATTTGGTGGTTCAGCTAAATTTGTTTTAGAATCAATTATAGTACTAGAACTAACTGTAATAGAAAATATAGCTATCCCAATTAGTAGGCATATAATACTAAAAACAATTAGCTCCCCGAATAACTTATTTCTATGCATGGTTATATTTTCATCCTTTATTCTTAAGAATATAGGTGAATATCCCGTATATTATAGTTTAACTTAAATTTTTTGTATGATAAAAAACCTTAGTTTATTCTAGAACGATAGAATAATAATTGATTCGATTATATAACAATTGATTAAATGGAATTTAAAGATAAAGTTATTTTAATATCAGGTGCAACTGGGGGCATGGGTAAAGCAATTGCATATCAACTCTCGAAAGAGAATTGTAAGTTGGCGTTATTTTCTAGACGGGAAAAAAAATTAGAGGGTATTTGCAAAAATGTAGAAAATCAAGTTACAAAATGCATCTATAAAAAATGCGATGTAAAAAATAAATATGATATTCAAAAAGCTGTTGACTATACTAAAAAAGAATATGGTAGAATTGACGTTGCAATATTAACTCAAGGGGTTCTTGTACCAAATCCAATTGAAACTTTTGATAGCAATATAATAAAGGATTCAATGGAAATTAATTTTCTTGGTTATGTTTACTTTATTGAGAGCCTTCTTTCCGTTATGAAATCTCAAAAATCTGGAGTTATAGTAGCAACATCTACATTACCCGATAGACGAGGCGTTCCAGGATGGGGGGCGTATGGATCTAGTAAAGCAGCAGTAAGTTGGCTCATGGAAAGTCTCAGAGCGGAGGCAAAACAAAAATACAATATACAATTCATAACTATAAAACCAGGTTCTGTTCAAACTCCAATGATTAAAGATTACTACAGAAGAGGTGCAATTCCAGCAGAAGAAGCAGCAGAAATAATTATTACAGGGATAAAAAGAAAAAAGAAAATCATTCAATTTCCTCTCTCTCAAGTTGTTTCAACCAGGTTAATGGATATGTTTCCAGTTTTTACTTATGATAGTTTGGATATAGAATTGATGAAAGGTGAAGATTATCCTGTTGTCAAAGAAAAATAAATCTTTATAGATAAGAATTACAAATATTTACTCCGAATCCTTTAAATCCCTTTTGAATATACAGTGCTTCAACAGAGTAGTGATAAAAATGACAAAGCGCGTTTACAATTTTTATGCTGGTCCTGCAACCTTACCCCTACCCGCTCTTAAAAAGGCCCAGGAAGAGTTACTTGATTTCCAGGGAACAGGAATGTCACTTATGGAAATTTCTCATCGATCAAAAGAGTATGCAAAGATGCATTCTGAGGCATCAGGATTAGTAAAGGACCTTATGAACCTTCCAGATGATTACAAGATTATGTGGTTACAGGGTGGAGCTTCTTCACAGTTTTATATGGTTCCTTTGAATCTCCAAAAAAATCGGAAATCAATGGAATACGTCAATACTGGTGTCTGGTCCAAGAAGGCCATCAAGGAAGGAAAATTTTATGGTGATGTTAAAGTGGTTGCTAGTTCTGAAGATAAAAACTTCTCTTACATACCAAAGGGTATCGAATTTAGTGATAATGCAGCATTCGCCCATATTACAGGAAATAATACGATCTATGGAACCGAATACCATGATTGGCCGAAAGTATCAAGTAATGTTCCTTTGGCTTGTGATATGTCATCCCACATTATGGATAAAATTGTTGATCCAAAGAAATTTGGAGTTATGTATGCAGGTGCACAGAAGAATATGGGACCAGCAGGTGTTACACTTGTTATTGTGCGTGAGGACCTTCTTGATAGAGTGCCAGAAAATACTCCAACATTGCAAAAATGGAACACCCATGCAGAAAAAGATTCTTTATTCAATACAGGTCCATGTTGGGCAATATACATTTGTAAGCTTTCTTTAGAATATTTGAAGAGTTTAGGTGGAGTTCCAGCAATTGAAAAGATAAATAGAAAAAAAGCTAAGATACTCTATGATATTATTGATAAATCCAATGGTTTTTACAAAGGTCATGCCAAAACTGATTCTAGATCCCTGATGAATGTTACTTTTAATCTAGCAACTCCTGAATTGGAAGAAAAGTGTATTGCAGAGGGATTGTCAAGAGGAATGGTCGGTCTCAAAGGCCATAGATCTGTTGGTGGCATGAGAGCTTCAATATACAATGCAATGCCACTAGAAGGTGTACAAGCATTAGCTGACTTTATGAAAGAATTCCAAGAGGAAAATCAGTAAAAATTATCTAATTTACTCCTTTTACTATCTTTTATCAATTTTTGAGCTGTTTTCCATGAATGTCGAACATGGGATGGTAATTCTCCATAGGTTTCTAACCATGTTATCAGGAATTTCTTCGTAACTGGATCAGCAGGATAACCACTACCAAGAGGGAGATGTAAATTCTTTTGTAAATTTCTTGCAATTTTTTGTACATGTTCATCTCTTATTGTTTTAGCAAGAATCGAAGCAGCTCCAACTATGGGATATATTTCATCAGCCTTATGTTTTGATATAATCTTTGGTTTATAGGTCAGTCTCGATAATATCTCTTTACCAAAACGTTTTTCGTTAACATCAGCAGCATCCACATAACAAAATTCTGGTTCTAATTTTTTTATTACTTGAGAAAAAGCATTTACTTCTAGTTCGTTTAAAGTCATAACCTTTCTCATATCATCAATATCAGATGCATTGATGGTTAGAATTTCATATTTAATTGCGGATTTTTTTATTTTATTGGCTAACATCTCTCTTATTTTTGGGGTTATTTTCTTTGAATCTCTTATATTATACTCAATAAGTAACGAATTGTCTTTATATGTAACTCCAGCAATTACTAGGGGACCAATAACTGGTCCGCGACCAGCCTCATCAACACCACAAATCATTCAAATATTGTAACATAAAAAAGTAAAAAGATGTTGCGGAAAGGTAAAATGATAGTCAATTTTTTATTATTGTATGAGTATTCAGCTCGTAGATGCCGTCGTAGCTTAGCTGGTGGAGCAGCTGATTCGTAATCAGCAGGTCAGGGGTTCGAATCCCTTCGGCGGCTATCATAACTATTTTTTTCTTCGAGTAAATGATACATTTGTTGCAAAAATTTAGGGAGGGGTTTGAATATTCATAACCTAATCCCCTCGGAGGTTAATCTTGTTATTTTTCTCCTGTTGAAAACATTTTTTTTATTTGACGGACTCGAACTTCAAGTTTGATGCCTATACTCAGCTATCATATTGAAGTTTGTTTCCTAAAATCTAAAAATTTACATTTACTATCATAAGGTATTTATAATATAATAACGAATACAAGGTTAACAATTGTTAAATAAAATAACATTAGTTGGGGCATAAGTAAATGGACGAACGAAAGCAAAATATAATCGGAGGAATTGTTTTTATTGTAATCATTGTTATTCTTGCATCATATTGGCTATTTTTTATAAATAATAACAAGAGTACTGATAACAATGAAATTATTCTAACTTCTTTGGAGGTAACAGCAGATCCTGCCGCATATATCGGCAATGAAATCAAAGTCGAAGGAGTTGTTATAACTAAAGAATTAGAAAATTCTTCATTTCTAATGATGCCAATAGATATATATATTCAATGTGGAAGAAATGCATATTGTGGAGAGGAATACACACATCTTCTGGTAGATTGCAAGACATATTTATCGGAAAAAACGATTCCAGCAATTGAACACGATATAATCGTTACTGGACACATTAAAAAAAAAATCCTGATGACACTTATGTTTTAGTTGCACAAAAAATCAATGATAAAGGAAAAGTCTAGGGGTTTCTTCCAATGAATATGTTGAAACTTGTTATCAAAAATATAATGAGAAGAAAAACTAGGTTTCTTTTAACCCTTCTTGGTATAACTGTAGGTATAGCGACAATTGCAGGCCTTCTTTTTTTAGGAGCTGAAATGGAAAATCAAGTGGTTGAACGTGCAAATGCTTTAGGTTCAGATGCTATGGTTACACCTTTGCATTGGTGTTCTTATGAATATGTGAGTGTTTTAGAAGGTGAGCAGGTTGGAGAAGCCATTCCATTTTCTGATTATGAAAATATATCAAAAATAAAAGGAATCGAATCTGCACCAATTATTGTAAAAAGCACGGGTATTGAAGGAAAGCCAGTTACTGTAACTGGCATAAATCCAACTAAGATGATGACCCTTCGAAATTGGATTATACAAAACGGTACATATCTAAATGACAATGATACATTTTCTGCAAATCTAGGTTCAAGTATTGCTGAAAAATTTAACCTCACAATTGGAGACACGTTAATTATAAGAGAAACTCAATTTAATATTACAGGGGTTCTAGAACAAACCAACACCAATGATGATATTTCTATTTTTATACCGTTTGAAATAGCTGCAAATATCTACAATACAAAAAATATGGTTTCATTTGTTTTCATAAGAGTCGATGACATATCAAAAATGGACGAATATATCCTAAGTATACAAAATGTTGCCAATGTCAATGTAATAACAAATAATCAAATAATTGAGGAATCATTGGATGTGATTAAAACAGTACAAAATGCTTCCTTACTAATAGTTATTATTGCAATCATAGCTGGTTTTTTTGGTATTGTAAATACCATGGCAACTGCTGTAAATGAAAGAAAACGTGAAATTGGAATTTTAAAATCATTAGGAGCAACGAAATCTCTTATTTTTAAACAATTTCTCATTGAAACGATGATTATTGGTATTCTAGGGGGAGTAATAGGATATATTATTGGATTCATAGCATCTATCACGGTACTTCCACTGATGTTCCCAGCACAGTATCAATCATTTCAATCATCAGTGGGTCCATTAATAATTTCATTTGATCTTAATATCTTTATTTTTTGTATTCTATTTTCTCTAGTTGTTTCTGTTGTTGCTGGATTGTATCCTGCTTGGCGAGCATCAAGACTAGCACCCGTGGAGGCGATGCGATTTGTCTGATGTGTTAATTATTTCTAAAGTAACAAAGATATATGGAAAACAGATAAAAACAAAAGCTTTAGCAGGTATTGCTTTAAAGGTGAAAAATGGAGAATTTATTGCTTTAACGGGAGAATCTGGATGCGGGAAAACAACTCTTTTAAACTTAATAGCTGGTTTAGATAATCCTACAACTGGAAATATAATATTAGATGGAGTTGATATTACTTCTTTATCAGATCAGCAATTAGCTAAAATTAGAAGGGAAAAAATTGGATTTGTTTTTCAATTTTTTAATCTCATACCAACTTTTACAGCTACTGAAAATATTGAGATAGCCATGATGATTGCAAAAAAATCTGAGGATGAACAGCACAAAAGAGCTAAACAATTATTAGATATAGTTGGACTTAAAGATAAAGTAAACTCTAAACCTAATGAACTGAGTGGTGGAGAACAACAACGAGTTGCTATTGCGAGAGCTCTTGCTAATAATTCTACTCTCATTCTTATGGATGAGCCTACGGGTAATCTCGATACTAAGACGAGTAAGGACATTATGAAGTATATTCGGAAATTAAATCAAGAAGGAAATACCATTATTATGGCAACACATGATCCCTTGCTTGCAAAGGATGCAGATAGAATAATATGTCTTCAAGATGGTAAAATCAAAAATTAATTTTGCTTAATCCTTCTTACAAGAAGGGATTCCGCCATTTTATTAATGCTAAAACATCCATTTTTGCAGTTGATGTTTTTCCCTCATCATCATAAGCTTTTACAGTTATTGTCTTTTTTCCAATTGCAAATTTATGCCATTTCCATTCGTATGGTTCTTCTGTAATCGTTTCTATTAGTTTATCGTTTATGTAAAACTCAACTTTTTCAATAGATGAATCGTCTGATACATCAGCAACAATTTTTGCTCTTCCAAGTAGTATAGTTCTTCCAAGATTTGATATTCTTTTTGCATTTCCAAAGCGATGGATATATCCTAATGTTGGAGATGAAATACCAGTTTTTGGAGGGAGATTTCCCCCTTTAATAACTTGAGTAGTATCGACAGCATCAGCATAATATGCATCAAATGAATTTTTATCTGTAGGAAGTGAATATCCAACATGCTTTTCCGAATTAAAGATAACTGCAAATATCATTAGGTTTTCTGGATCTAGATCTGATGAATCAATTGTATTTGTAACTGTGATATTATCATTTGATGAAATCTCAATGTTCTTATTAACTGCAAAATCAATAAATGCATAACCATATGGTTGGTCACCCTGCCATTTTGTTGATACAATTTCTGTTATATACACTTTCAATTGGCCTTCATAAGTGGTTGTTTCATAATTTTCTAGAATAATATTTATTTCTATTTCTTCGTTATTTTCAATCCATTCAGCAGAAACATTTACAAGAACTTTCGGTACTTTCCTATTCATTGCTGATTTTATTTTATTTTCAAATTTAGATTTCCAATCTACAACTCCATAAATAATTTCATAACCTCCATCAAAATAAACAGTTGGGTATCCTAAAATGTTATAATTTGATAGATAATCTTCGGCTTTTTGATTTTCAATAGGGAAGCTGACGTAGTAAAAGGGATATCTTTTAGATTCAAAGTATTCATCTAAATCAATATGAACTTGTGCACATGCTTTACAACAAACAGTTGTGCCGGCTTCAACGAAAACATAATGAGTAAAGTCTATCTCCTTTTTTGATTCATTATCTACATTACTGTTATTTTCATCACTATTATCATTTGTATCTTCTGAAATTTCTGTGTTTTCATTGTTATTTAATTTATTATTGTTGTTTTCTTCTTCAGTGAAAATTATTGAATATGCTGAGGTGGTAACCAGAGCTGCTAATGATATTGCTATAGCAGCTTTTAGAATCAAATGCATTTAACAAATTATACAACCTCTATTATATATAAATTTAACAATTGTTAATTAATGTGAAACTAATCGAAATGTGGGATAAAGTTATTCTTCTTTCAAAATTGAATAACCTTCTTTGAAAAGAAAAATAACAATCAACAAACCAACAAGAGGATCTGATTGCCAGAATCCATAGTAATAATTTAAACTTAATCCAACTAGTAATGAAACTGACATGAACATGCAGGCAAGTGTTTGTTTTGAATCTGCTACTAAACTTTGACTTTCTATTTTTTTTCCAGTCAAATTTTTCATATAAAATAAAATAGGCATTACTATGATTGAAGCAATTGCAATTAATATTCCAAAAAGACTAGGATCAGGTTTTTCATGAAAATATAGTTTCTTTACTGATTCATAACAAACATATGCCCCTAATATGAAGAAAGTATAAGCAATTAATTTTGTAGCTTTTTTCTCAACTCGTTCTTCTTCTATTTCTGAGATTTTACCGTGTTTCAGAAATCTCCAAATCATTATACTACCAGATAATGATTCAACAAAGCTATCTGAACCAAATCCTACAAGTGCCGGACTTCCAGCAAATAATCCTACAATAATTGAAATAATTCCCTCAATTATATTATATCCAACTGTAAAATACGATAGGAAAAGAGCTCTTTTATGAAGTTTTAAATTCATAATACCATTATTACTTTTTCATTGAAGAATATTGTGAAAAAATAGAGATGAAATTAACAAATTATCTTACTAAGGATGATGTTGAAGACCATGTTTCTAATTTCGCCCTTTTCCAACCATCGCTTGTTTTTATATAGAAATAATTACTATCCCAAGAAGTATCTCCTTCATTTCCATTTGGATCATCTGTACTAGTAGGTGTATAATAGGATGGAGAATAGTAAAAATTACTTATGCTTTCTACTTGTTTTTTCGTTACATATTCATCATCTTCTACTGCATCCACATCTTTCACACGACCTGAAAATCGTGCAACAATATCCATTGCACCAAATACATCCAATAAATAATCAGGATTCTTAGTATTAATTCCAACACTTCCATTTATAATCAATCCATCTGGTCCATCAATATTAACTGCACCTGAATCTGCAATAATAGTTTTACCAGTACCAGCTCCCCCTTGATCATAAGCTTGATCAAGAGTATTTCCATAATCACTACTATTTATTGTAGTTATCTGTATTGATCCATCTGGGAATTTGAATCCGCCAGATGAAGATTCAATTATTCCACGAACTTCTAAGGGGCTGTCTGGACTTTGGGTTCCTATACCTACATTGTCAGCAAAGTAACCTTTTCCATTGAAATATCCGGCCCAACCGTCTGCTTCTTCCACATGGATTCCATCTCCATCAGCATGAGTTACTCTCAAACCATGATTACCAGAATTAGCAACCCAAAAAGCACAGGCACTTGATGTATATACTCTAACTCCCCGCCCAGAACCGCTTTTTTGTATATTGAGTAACGGAGATGAATCAGAACCTCTGATATCTAATTTGTAAGATGGACTTGATGTCCCAATACCAACCTTACCTGATGGATAACTTCCTCCATGAACTGTGAAGATGTCATCTCCTGATACTTCCCAATCAAAGTCATCCCCTCGGTCATATCCTTGATTAAACTTTGGTATCGAGACTTCATTATCTGTTACTTTATTAAATCCTGTTACTACACTAGCTTCAAAAAAAAGGATTAATATCGCAATAGTTAATCCTTTTACAATTAGGTTATTTTTCTTCATATTGATTACCCCCTTATGTATTGTATAAATAATTACCAATTGGCAAGTTATATAAATATTTATTGGCATAAAGATATTGTAAAAATTCTCCATTTTGCCATTATTTGTTAATAAATTGGGAAAAAGATATATAAATTGAAATATAGATGATATATTGTTACAAAGGGGAAATATTATTTGAAAACCAATAAGAATTTATTGTTTATATTAGCATCATTAATGTTGATTACCGCATTGATGATTTCAGGATGTTTAAATGATATAAATTCTGGAGAGCCTGAAATAACAAAAGGTTTAGTTGCTCATTGGGCATTTGATGAAGAAAGTGGAAATATTGTAAAGGATTTTTCAAATTATAGTAATAATGGAACTGTTTATGGAGCTACAAGAACAAAAGGGGTGATTAATGGTGCCCTTGATTTTGATGGCATAGACGATTTTGTACAGATTCCAGATAATGAATCAACTCCACCAGATCATTTTAAAAACATGGAACAAGGTTCAATTTCATTTTGGTTTAAAAGTGATTATATACCAATTAATAATGCGGTTGCACCATTATTTCAATATGGCTCAAAAGATCCATGTAATGTTATTAATAATGCAAATGGTGGATTAGTAATCGAGCTTGGTCATGACCCGTTACATAATCAATCTAAAAGACTATATTTTACTTTTTTTTCGAATGGCTGTGAATTACATCCAACTTTATGTTTTGATTCTAATAAGCATTTACATGAAGGAATATGGTATCATTTTGTAGGAGTTGTTGGCTATTGTAAAAATATTGGATATAACACAGGTTATCTCAATGGAAAAGAAATAATTAATCGACGCTATAATTTTGGAAATGTTTTTAAAGCGGAATTTTTCCAAGATGCTGCAATGCACGAATCATTATTTCTTGGGAAAGGATTTTGGAATAAAGAAGTCTTATATTTTGACGGTATTATTGATGATGTGAGAATCTATGATCGACCTCTGAGTACCAAGGAAGTTCACTTATTATATAATTTAGGTGAATCCATCAAATAATATTTTGTAATTTAAATTCAACGTATTCAATAGATAGAAAACCTATTAATATGACGTTTCTTAGGCGCTCATATCTAGAAAATCGTAGGAGTAATATTTAGGTAATAACCTATACCTTTAGTATAGGGTCCTTAGACAACAATCTTGACTCTTTTTTCTTTTTTCTAGGTTTAAGAAAAAATAAAAATATATTGGTTATTTATAGTCATTTTATAAGGAAATTTAAAAATGTCACAATTTGCAAAACCCACAGGTTTTTTTGGAAAAATACTAGCAAAAGGTATGGCTCGTGGTCATAAAGAATTCTATAAAAATGCCTTAAAGGCAATTAATCCAAAAAAGGATGATAAATACCTTGAAATTGGATTTGGGTCAGGGATTTTTATAAAAAAATATATGTCTCATGTTTCAAAAATTGCTGGTATAGATTATTCAGAGGATATGGTTAAATTATCATCTGATATTAATAGAAAGCTTGTTGAATCAGGAAAAGCTGAATTTAAGCTAGGTAATGCCTCGTCATTACCATGGGCTGATAATGAATTTACCGTTGTTGCAGCAATTGAGGTATTTTTTTTCTTAGATGAAACAGAAAAAACACTTAAAGAGATATTTAGAATATTGAAACCTGGGGGAAGATTAATTATAGAGATGGCTTTTAATAAGGATGATGGAGTGGATCATAAGAGGTATATTAAAAAAATGAGCTTAAAGTTATATAGTGGAGAAGAAATGAAAATTTTGTTAAAAAAGGCTGGGTTCAATGATATAGTAATAGATTATTACAAAGCATTTTGGATTCCGATAAAAGGATATGTTGTGCCAAAAGGGATGGTTGTAAAAGGAATAAAAAAATAAAATTTTTAACTTATGGAATATGAGTCATTCTGAAGCAAGATTTAAACACGGTTTTACCGGTAAAAAATACTTTCTTAATTGTTTAATAATAAGATTATAGATCTGAGTATTGGAAAAGCATTTGGACATCGTTCAAACAACCAACTAAGAAAATGAAAGTTGAAATAAAATGGTTTGTTTTTTGGTGTGGTGAGATATACATCTATCGTACAGGAATCGCTAGGTTTATCCACATTAATTATCATTACTTCACCAATAAATTCTTCATTTTTTTTACTTGGTGCTATAACTGTTACCATAACTGTTTGTATAACTCCAGTTTCAAGATCATCTCCATTATCTGGATCAAATGACCATTCCCCCCAACTTGGTCTTTTTACTATCCCCCAGTTAAGAAACGTACCATTATCTCCTACATTTTCCACAGTGAAACTACCAGTGATTGTATCACCCGATTGTACATCAGTCCAACTGAGTGATCCTTCACATTCTAAATCGGGCAAGGGAGTATTTTCTGTAGTAAAACTCCAGATTGGCCCTTTTGTACACGGTACATAATAGTCCCATGCAACAATCTGCCAATAATATGTTGTATTATAATCCAGTACATCTAATTCAAATGTAGGTTCGGTATGGTTGCTTGCGATCTTTGATGGTGGATTTGTTGTACCGCAATATATGTCATAGGTTACTGTATCTTCATCTGGATCTCCCCCAGTCCAACTGATATTAGTATCAATAGTAACATTTATAGAGGTATTTTCTGGAATTGGTTCACTTGGTTCATACGGGGGGCTATTCTCAGTCTCTATTCTAATTAACCAAACATCATGATCCCCCGTACTATATGATCCTGTGCGCCCTGCTACGATATATCCTCCATCAGAGGTCTGTTGACCACAATTACCAGCGTCTATATCTGTATCTCCGAATGTTTCATCCCACTCTTTGCTGCCATTTAAGTCTGTTTTAATCACCCAAGCATCATAATTCCCAGTGGCATACGTAAGATTGTAACCTGTAATAAAATATCCCCCATCGCCAGTCTGCTGAACAGAAAACCCAATATCTAGATCTGTTCCTCCAAAAAATTCATCCCACTCTTTGCTGCCATTGGAGTCTGTTTTAATCAGCCACGCATCACTCCCCCCGGCACCATAGGAAGATGTGATTCCTATAACGATATATCCTCCGTCGGTGGTCTGCTGAACAGAATAGCCACCATCAGAAGCTATTCCTCCAAATATTTTATCCCACTCTTTGAAGCCAAAGTGATTGGTTTTTATCAGCCAAACATCAAAGTGGCCACCGCCAGAAAATCCTGCTATTATGTATCCTCCGTCGGTGGTCTGCTGAACAGAATAGCCATAATCATACAGTTGTCCTCCGAATGTCTGGTTCCACTCCTCACTACCATTGGAATCCGTCTTTATCAGCCAGAGATCATGACCCCCAGCGCCATATGAAGATGTGCGCCCTGTTATAATGTACCCTCCATCAGTGGTCTGCTGAACAGAATAACCTTCATCAAAATTTGATCCTCCGAATGTTTCATTCCACTCGTTGCTGCCATTGGAATCGGTCTTTATCAGCCAAATATCATAGCCCCCGGCGCCAAACGAATGTGTGAACCCTGTTATAATGTACCCTCCATCAGTGGTCTGCTGAACAGAATAACCTTTATCGTCATTTTCCCCTCCAAATGTCTGGTTCCACTCCTCAACACCATTGGAATCCGTCTTTATCAACCAAATATCATAACCACCAGCACCAAATGACGTTGTATACCCTGTTATGATGTATCCACCATCAGCGGTTTGCTGCACAGAACGACCTTCATCAAAATTTGATCCTCCGAATGTTTCATTCCAATCCGCTTCAGGCGGTTCTCCTAAAAAATTCTCCTTCTCTTCAACATTTGTAAAAACATACAAATTTTCAGAATATATTGTTTGCGCATATGATACAAAAACAACGAGAACGATACATATAATAACACCTGCTTTAAAAACTCTATTTTTTAATTTTACCATATTTATCATCTCTTATCCTATGTAACTAAAAAGTTGAAAAGAATTAAATAACTATTTTCTAGTTATTTGAACATAAAGATAAACAATTCACATAAATTTTATTATTTGTTCAAAAACCTGATTTTAAACAATAAATTATCAAATAAAACTAAAAAAAATTCCTCTTTCCATTTTTCCACCTCCCGAAAAGTTAAATCGAAATTGTCATCTACTAATTTAACTTAAATGTTTGGTAGGGGATAAAAAAGGTGTTACCAAATTAATAATGGTTCTTTTTAAAAAGGGATTTCATCCTCTTTTTACCAGTAAAAGTGTATTCAAATCCCTTCCCCTGCATTTATCATAAAATTTAAGTGGGAAACTATGGAATAAACATATATTCTCGATGAGAGCACGTATATTTTTCACTTCATTTTAACACTAAATTTTTTGAGATAAGAGCATCTTTATTAGCAGCTAATTATTACATTTTTTAAATTTAAGGAGAGATAAGAATGGTTTTAGAAGATGTGAAAGTAAATGTGAAGGTAAAGCTTGCATTATTGTGGGTAGCGTTGATGTTTTTCTATATATATAACGATCTTTTATCAATGTTTAAACCAGGAACTGTCGAGGAATTAGTAGGGGGATCTCTAGAAGGTATCGTATTTACTCAGGAAGTATTGTTTGGGGCTGCACTGTTAATGGCATTACCTAGTATTATGATTGTTTTATCTCTGACATTGAAGGCGAAAGTAAATCGCTTAGTAAATATCATAGTAGGTATATTCCATATTATTGTTTTGGTCAGTACATTATTTGTAGGTGGGGGTATTTGGGCTTATTATGCATTATACATGATTTTTGAAGCAGTGTTTATCATACTAATTGTCTGGACTGCATGGAAGTGGCCCACTCCAGATTTAAATTCTAAAAGTGGTTAAAAATCTCAAATAAATAAACCGAGAAAAACACTTAATCCATATAGTAATATGCCTACACCTGCAAAGAAAATTCCAAGTCCAAAAGGTGAGCCCCAACCATATTTACTGTCATTTTTATCAGTCATCATAGATACCTCCTTTTTTAACATATAGAAAACAATCAATGATTAATAAAACCATTAGTTTTTAACCAACAGGAAAAACCATTTGTTTTTTTCGGTAAAACCGTGTTCAAATCTTGTCTTGTCTGACGTATCATTTTATGATATTAACCTATACCTTTAGTATAAAGCCCTTCGGCGGCAAATCTTTTTTTCTGTAAAAAAATCATTTTTCTTAAAAATGATTTATGGATTTGAACCCTAAAAATCTGATTTCAAAAAGGTTTTTTCATCTAATATGGTGATTTTCCATTCTACACTACTGCTAAAAGGTATCTCAGTATCGGAAATATATTTGGGAATCGTTCAAATATCTGATTAAGAATAGGAAAATTGAAGATTGATGGTTTTGTTTTCGGCATAGTAACTTCTAATGTGCCCCAGTCGCTTTCGGCACCATATGTATCAATAGCTTGTGCTCTAATAGTATAGCTATCTTTTTTCCGCCAAGAATAATTTAGAGTTACTATTGACCCTGAAGAAAATGGTCCATGTAATTTTCCAGGACCTCCAATTCCCCAATCAACACGTAAACTTATAGAATCATTATCAGGATCAGATAATGAGAAGTTATAATTATACCAAATCCAGATTCTACCATTTACTGGACCATCAATAACTGGTGCATCTGGTGGATTATTTGTTAAGTTCCATGGTTCCATCAAAGGATAATAATCATAATCATCTTCCCAATAATAAACTGAAGTAATATTATATGGTGTGTCCCCTATACCGTCACTTCCTGGTATATTTTGATTTGGACCTGAAAAATTGTCCACACCCTCGTAATCTGACCAGAAGTTTCCACCAGAAGGGTATCCATCGTCCCAATCATTATCAAGTGTTCCTCCCACTACACAGGCTTGTCCGTCTTCATTTCCATTGTTCATGAAATTATTATGATATACCTTATTATTGGTTCCTCCTCCAATACACATGGATAAATTGATACCCCATTCGCTATTTGATATGATGTTATTGAAAAATATGTAATTATAAGCAGACATAATCATATAGATTCCTTGGGTATTTCCTGTGATATTGTTATGATAAATTAGATTATTGCTATGATGTCCCCACCCCGTATGTTCGAAAAGTATACCATCCATTTGGTTGTTAGTTATAATATTATTATTGATACTATTATTCTCACTATTTTCTTTCCCAGGATATTGAGTCCTAAACATTA
The DNA here is from genome assembly GCA_964347865.1 of uncultured Thermoplasmatales archaeon. Taxonomy (GTDB): domain Archaea; phylum Thermoplasmatota; class E2; order DHVEG-1; family DHVEG-1; genus JAGLML01. The sequence continues at coordinate 16,812 of CAYGAC010000011.1, read as the reverse complement.
TACCATTACGGTTCTCAGTTATAATGGTCCCTTGAATCTTACCGTTTGTCACATTGATAAATACAATACCATCGTTATTTATCCCACCATCATAAATATAGCAGTTGCTTATGGTAAAACATACACTCACGTTTCTAATGGTGATTCCATCTTGAGAAGAGGCATCTATTTCCCAGCCTTCAATAATATAGGGATTGGAAGATGTACCCGAGCCGCCCGTAACACCATTTTCACTGGTAAAATCATCGTTTCCAATTATATAAATTGGATCATGCGGCGTATACAGAGGTTTAACAATTGATCTTTCTACCAAGTTACTCGCAGATGAAATAATACTCATTCCAACTAATAAAAGCATTACAATAATGGCAATTAGTTTCTTTTTCATATTTTACCTCCCAACACATTCTCATGGACGTTATGCTATATAAATTTTCGTAATAGAATTGTTAAAATTCATTTTTAATTAGCAGTTAATACCCCAAGATATCCAAAAAGTGATTTTTTAATATCAATCTCTTCAAATCCAGATTTTCTTAATAATTTGATATAATCATGCATTTTGGGATAGATGGTATTTGTTGATAATTCAAGAAATTTGAAAACAGGAAATCGAATGTATGTAATCACTTTCTTTGCAACTGGATTTTCAATTTGCAGTTCATCTGCAATGATGAGCTGTCCATTTTCCTTCAACAAATACTGTGCATTTTTAATCAACTGATAAACCATTGAATCATGAGGGAATATATCAAGAAAAAAACAGAAAATAATCTTATCAAATGTCGTTTTTATTATCTTTGGATTAAATTGGTTCAAAAAATCCATTTTTATAAACTGAATATTTTTGTATACCGATTTTTTCTTTGCTCTTTTTTTAGCTAAATCAAGCATTTTATCCGATGTATCAATAGTAACTACTGATGCTCCTTTCATCGCACATTGACAAGTTAACCAACCACTCCCACAACCTATCTCCAATACACTATCACCAGCATTAATTTTTTTTAGAATCCATTTCTTTACTCTTGGAATTTTTCCTAAAGAAATTAAGTTAAAAAGAAGATCATAATATCTTGAAATATTGTCATATTCTGGCGAGGAAGTATTCTTATTTGAAGTAGTATTTTTTATATCTCTACTTATACTTTTTTTAGGTTTTTTCAAATTCATCTCTTTTAAATACATTATAATAGCAAAATGGAAATTTATAGGCTTTTCCGTCTTTTATTACACAAATATCATCTGTACAACGCTTATTGCAGTCCATATCAAAGTTATAGGAATCTAAGAATTGAGAGATTAAAATAATGAAAAACCGCGTTCTAGTCCGATTTTTGTTAATATTTAGGGCTGAAAGGAATGTACTGAACATCATCTTTCCTTTTTCCCCCTTCACCACTTTTTTATCAAAGAGGAGTTTAACAATCTCCTTGGTTATATAGGCTTTTGAATATAGTTTATTAATATTATCATGAGCAATATGATTATATATTTCACGGAATTTTTTTTCTAATAATTCAATATTTAAAATTCTGGAAATTGGTAAAAAGCTACCATCTGGTTTAATTAGAAGAATTGTGCAAACTCCACATTCAAATGAATAGAAGAAGCGTGGTAAGTTTAATCCCGTTAAAGATGTTAGAATTTTAAATAAAGGATAGGTGTAATTAAAAGGAAAAAAATCGTTTATAGAGATATCACCATTGCTATCAATATCGATCTTTTTCATAATTTCATAAGGGGTAATTCTATTCTGATTATATTTATCATACCACTCACCGGTATGCATAGCACAATGAAACGATATTCCTGTGATAATATCTCGTCTATTAAGACCAAACTTGACTATATCGTACACAATATTATCATTTATTCCCTTTACAACAGTAGGAACAAGGAATGTGCCATTAATTTTTACTGATCTTAAATTTGTGATGATTTTATTCTGAAAATTCTTAATTGTTTCCCCAGATGGAAGTTGTTTATCGGTATTTATGTCATTGAACTGAAGATAAATAGTATTTAATCCTGCCTCACAGATTTTTTTAAAAAAATCTATATCTTGTACAATTCTAATACCATTTGTATTCAAAAAAATTTGTTGTATGCCTTCATTCCTAGCCATCTTGATTATATCAGGAAGATCATCCCGTAATGTTGGCTCACCTCCGCATAACATCACACCAACAGGTTCTCGTTCTGAGATATTTACATAAGTCTGTAAAATATTTGAAATTTCAGAAAGCGTCATATCCTTTACAGGGGAATCCATATTTGACTTGTTAAAACACGTTTGACAATTCAGAGGGCATTTGCGAGTAATTTCTAAAAAGAGTAGATTTTTCTTATCGTTAAAATCCTTATTTTCCATTTTATTAAATCTTATGTATTGCTCTGCGTTTCCCCAAACTACTGTCTTTATTTCACCGTGAGTTTTACAAAACCGATTTAAATAAACCTTCGTTTTATCTTCGATAACTGTAGAAGGTAATAGTGTTTTGCACTTTGGGCATGTACTAGTTGTATGTTTAATAACTGGCATTTCCTCCCATCTTTTATTAATTGAGCCTTTGGTATATAAATATTTGTAACAGTTACTTCTGTATAAAATAAAAATTAGAAAACTATAAACATTAATTTATGTTAAATTGATAATTAAGAGGTACCATAATGACATCACACCCTATAAATGATATAGAAATTTTTAACCTTACACCAGAAAATATTGCAGATTACGGTGTGTGTGGATACAAAGATGTAAAAAAACACCTGGAGTTACGAAGAAAAATAGAGTGGTTTAAACAATACTATCCTAAAGGATTACGAATAAAAGTGCTATTTTCAAAAAAGGGTGGTTACCAAGGAATGCTTGAGTATATTCCTGGAACATATGCACATCGTCCTGTTGATGCAGAAGGGTATATGTTTATTCATTGTGTTTTTGTTGGATTTAAAAATGAATTCAAAGGGAAAGGTTATGCTTCATCATTAATTGATGAATGTATAAAGGAAGCGAAAAATGCGCAGATGCATGGCGTTGCAGTAGTGACAAGAAAAGGATCCTTTATGGCAAAAAAGGATATTTTCCTTAAAAAAGGATTCGTCCAGGTTGATGAAGCTAAACCTGACTTTGAATTATTAGTATTAAAATTTGATCAAAAAGTAGCCAACCCAAAATTTAAGGTAATGTCATTAGAAAAATATGCGAAAGGATTAACCATAATCCGTTCAGCACAATGTCCATATTCAGTAAAAAATGTAGATGCGATTTTAAAAACTGCTAAAAAATTGAATATTAACGCAAATTTAATTGATTTAATATATTCAAAAGATGCTCAACAATCTCCTTGTGCTTTTGGAACTTTTTGTATTATTTATAATGGTGAAGTTATCAGTCATCATCCTATAAGTAAAACACGATTTGAAAATATAATGAAAAAAAGATATAATTTCCGAGTTAGCAAAAGTGTATTCAAACCTTATCTGAAAAGAATATTATAATGCATTAGTTCAGCTTCTTTTTAAAATTAATAATCTTATTTACTCAGAAGTTTTTTATAATTATAATATATCCAATCTATCATGTCAAAGGTTGATTTTGGAGAAACAATAAAAGGCGGTTATAATACTTGGAAGAATAATTTAATACTTTGTATCCCATTTATTCTTGGAGCATTAATTTCTGCTATAGTGGCAATAATTATATTGGTACCAACTTTCTTATCTCTGTTTTGGCCTTTAGTAGAAACGGTTTTTTCAAATCCATCATCAATATCTTCTTCTGAATTATTTTCTCAATTGTATTCAATTATTACATCAAATCTTATTAGTATTATTGCAGTGTTTATCATAGTCGCAATAATAGTAGGATTAATCTTTTCCTTCTTTTATTCAGGTGGAATTGGAATGGCCAAAGAGGCTTTATTGACCGGAAAAACAAATCTATCGCATATGATGGATTATGGAAAAAGAAAATATCTAAGTTTTTTCTTTGCAAGTATTTTAGTTGGATTGATAATGCTAATAGGTGTTCTATTTATAATTCCAGGATTTCTAAATGTATCATCAGAATTTGGTAGTTCGGGATTTAATTTTTCCAGTCTCAATTTTAATGCATTTTTTCCATTGATAATTGGTATTCTAATTATAGTCCTATATATGATAATAATGTCAATAATGTTTGCTCTTGTGAGTTATGCTGTCGTCATAGATGATTTATCAGCAATTGAAGGTTTTAAAAAAGGTTTTAGAGTTTTTTGGCATAATAGAATAAGTGTGTTACTAATATGGCTTATAGTATTTGTTATAGGTATTTTATTTGGACTTATTGGATTAATTCCAATTATAGGTGGAATATTATCATTAATTGTAACATTTCTTATCGTTTATCCACTCACAACAATTTGGTGGAGTAAGGTCTATATAACTATTTCAAAAACTTAAAAAAACCAATAGAGTAGAAATCGCCAAACTCTTGAAAAATTTCTTTCCTTTTAGACGGTATATATGTTATTTATTCCAAAAGATACCATATTATATTCTAACCAGATAGTTTAATAACATTAGATTAATTTCGAATATGAAAATATTGTAAAAAGGGGAAGAAACAAATGGATTCATATAGAAAGACCGCAATAATTGTGGGAGTATTATTTATAATCGCGACAGCAGCACCAATTATTAGTGTTGTTCCGCTTAGTGTTGTTCCGCTTGGTTTTTTGGGATCTGAAGGTAATCCAGATTATCTTACTGCTGTTTCTGCAAATGAAAACCAAATATTGATAGGAGCGCTCCTTTGGTTAGCTATGACCGCTTCAGTTGTCATAATCCCAATTATGATGTTTCCAATCTTAAAAAAGCATAATTTAAGGTTAGCTCTTGGGTATGTTGGTGCTCGGATTTTTGAGGGTTTCTTCGATGCACTTAATGTAATCAGCTTACTATTACTATTGTCATTAAGTCGAGAATTTGTAACTGCAGGAGCGCCGGTTGATTCCTATTTTCAAACCTCGGGCGCTCTACTGTTAGCAGCAATTGATTGGGGTTCTATTCTGTTGGACTTCCCTTTTTTGTTGGGTGCTCTAGTTTTTAATTATTTGTTGTATACATCAAAACTCATTCCTCGATGGTTATCAACCTTAGGTCTTATTGGGGGTGTATTGTGGTTCGCAACAGTCCCGGTACGTATGTTTGGTCTTAGTCCTCCAATGATAGAGATTTTCGCTCTTCCGATAGCCGCACAAGAAATGATTCTAGCAGCATGGCTTATAATAAAAGGATTCAATCCATCTGCAGTAGCTTCCCCGTCTACAATACGTAAATAAACAAGATAAAATGACCAAATTAAAGTAAATTTAGAGGAATACTCATGAAAGCAGTTGTATATGAAAAATATGGACCACCAGAAGTTCTTCAACTTAAAGAAGTTGAAAAGCCTATATCTAAAGATAATGAAGTACTAATAAAAAATTATGCGACTACAGTACATATTGGAGATACAAGGATGCGAGGTTTCAGAGTTCCAAAAAAACATTGGATACCTATGCGTTTGTTTCTAGGTATTAGAAAACCAAAGAGAAAAATATTAGGCATGGAAGTATCTGGAGTAATTGAATCAATAGGTAAAGACGTTAAAGAATTCAAAAAAGATGATGAGGTCTTTTCATTAACTGGTTTTGGTGGTGGTGGATATGCAGAATACTTAAGTGTACGAGCAATCGATGGTGATGAAAAAAACGGAATGGTAGTTTTAAAACCATCAAATATTAAATTTGAAGAAGCAGCAGCTGTTCCCGCAGGTTCATTGACTGCTCTACTTCATATGCAAAAAGTAAATGTTCAAAAAGGAAAAAAAATTCTTATATATGGAGCATCTGGTAGCGTTGGGACTTACGCTGTACAAATTGCAAAGTATTATGGTGGAGAAGTAACTGGTGTTTGCAGTACATCTAATTTAGAACTTGTAAAATCTATTGGTGCTGATAAAGTAATTGATTATACAAAGCAGGATTTTACTAAAAGTGGTGATGTCTACGATATTGTTTTTGATGCAGTATTTAAGATATCACGTTCAAGATGTAAAAATATACTTAAAGAAAATGGAGTATATGCTTCTTCTCATTCAAAAATACCGAGACCCTCAATATGCTATAGTCCTATTTCCTAGGGAAAAGCATTATGCACCTTACAAAGACCCCAATTGGTTAAAGGAGCAATATTGGAATAAGAAACTTACATGGAAAGAAATAGCTGAGAAATGTAATGTTACTACTGAAACTATTATTTATTTTAGAGATAAATTTGATATTGATTCAAGAAATAAAAGTGAAGTAACGAAATTGTTGTATTCCAAGGCGGTAAAATGCTAAAAAATAATCAATTTATGAAGGGAATGATAAGAATTAAACCACTTAAATTCCAACCTTTACGAACAGGTCCTTTACTTGTAAAACCATTAAAAATGAGACCAATCAACTTACGAAAAGACAGTGATAAGGATGGTGTGCCTGACTATCGCGACTGCCAACCCTATAATCCCAAGAAACAGGGAATTTTTCATTTGGCAATTGGACGTTATGCCCAAACCAGAGGTAGAAGAAAAGAGCAAAAGGCGGTTGATACTCAAACAACCGCTCAATTTTACTTAGCCGAAGGCGGTAAAAAGATTGAACAGGGAAAGCAATTAATAGCACAAGGTCAAGAATATATCAATTACGCTAATAATATCTTCAAATCGGGTCCTTTAGATGAGAAGAATTATAATAAGGCAATAGAAATGCAAAAATATGGAGAATCTTTAGTTTTACAAGGTCAACAATTGGTTAGAGAAGGCGAAGAACTAACCGTGAAAGGTAATGATATCCTAAAACAGGTTCGTTCTTTACAAACTACTGGTGGAGAGGATATTAAAACTGGGGAGCAATTAACGGAACGAGAAATTCAACAAATCAAGGAAAATGTTAGAGCAGGATTGAAAAGAAAACCTTTAACAAAATATGGTAAAAAGGCAGTTGATAAATTTATCAAAGGTCCAACTGGAATTCCTAGAATGGTTGTTCCAACTCCAACTTCGCCAGATTATCTTAGGAGGAGAAAAAGAGGTGGGTTGCTTCATCCAGCAGAAACGCCTAGAGATGCTCCGTTCCCAGGAATGGTTGCTTATAAGCCAACTGGAAAAATCTTACAAATCAATCTTTTACGAAGTCCTTACCAAGATAGAGTAAGTATGGGTTTGCCTTATGAGAACTTTAGACCTAAGTTTATAGGGAAAAGAATTATTTGATGCTCCTTTTGTCCTGCATTGTCTTCATGGGACTTTTCGCAAAAGGAGAGGGTAGGTTTTTACTGATATTCTCCTACCCTCAACCTCCAAATTTGTGTATAAATGTTTAGTCTAGGTCTAATGGTTTTACACTACATATATCTGGGTAAACTCTATATATCAGAACCTCATTGGATTATATGGGGGAAGAATGAAACGAATCCTTGCAATAGGCATCATCCTTCTGTTCATAGGGATGAGTATATCGTCATCTACTGGGTTTAATACAATAGAGCAACCTATAACTACAACTTCTAATGGCAAAACACTCTATGTCGGTGGTTCTGGACCGAATAATTACACGAAGATACAGTATGCTATAGATGATGCGAGTGATGGGGATACGGTGTTTGTGTATGATGATTCGTCACCATATTATGAACATGTGACTGTAAATAAGAGAATTAATCTAATCGGTGAGGATAAGAATACAACAGTAATTGATGGAAGTGATATTGGAGATGTAGTGTTGATTTCTGCCGATAACGTTAATATGAGTTCCTTTAAGATTCAAAATGGTGGATATATTATCGATATTGGTATACATGATGCAGGAATTGAAGTTAAATCTGATTACAATAACATTTTTGAAAATATTATCATAAATACTTCTTCACAAATTTACTTAAATGGAGCTAACTACAACAATATAATTAACAATACTATAGAAAGCCGTAGGCTCGTTAATTGGCCAACCGATAATATTGAAACTGGTGTACTTGTTAACGGAAATAGAAATATCATTGCAAATAACACTATAAGATTCAATTATGTTGGTATTTATATTCATCCAGAAGATAACAATAATCTTATCGTTGGTAACGCTTTACTTCATAATACAGTTCAAGGTTTATACGACCATCATAGTGCTAACACCGTAATTTGGAATACAATTGCTGATAATGGGCGAGAAAGTTTGGGTCAGTGGAGTGTCGGCATATTAAAAACTGATGATTTCAGTGTCTTTCATCATAACGATTTATTCTTTAACTATCGTAATGCTTTTGTTGATAATGGTCGTTTTAATAATACATGGGATGATGGCTCTGAGGGTAACTATTGGGATGATTGGGATGCCAATCCAGGGTATCCAGACACTTATATTCTTCCAGGATGGAGTGTAGATGTTGACTATCACCCAAGTCCAACAAGGTGGAATGATGTATTTGTTGCCGATGGATATGGATTAGGACCAATTTATAAAAAAAGGATATATGTATTGGTTAATAATTCTATAGATTTTAACGTTAGAAAGAAGGGGGGCGTCCCACCATATTCATGGTTTTGGGACTTTGGTGATGGCAATACCTCAGATGAAAAAGATACATCTCATTCTTATGCTAAATCTGGCATCTATATGGTGTTTTTTACCGCAATAGATAATGCAAGTCATAGTGACACCGATAGAATAATAATAAGTGTTGGAACAGGTCCTCCATACGCACCAAATATAACTGGTCGAAAATTGGGGAGAACTGGAAAAATGTATTATTATACATTAAATGCAACTGACCCAGATGGAGACGATATATATTATACAATTGAATGGGGAGATGGGAACTATTATGATGACTGGGGTCCTATTAAATCAGGTTGGGAAATAGATGTTCCTTACCAATGGTCTAAGGTTGGTAATTATACAATAAGAGCATGCGCTAGAGACCCTACTTATACCTATGGTCCATGGGCAACATTTGAGGTTACGATGCCAAAGAACCGTAATGTATTCTTCTCTAGGTGGTTAGAGAGATTTCCATTATTGAATCAATTCATCATACGAATTATGGAAAGATGGAGTATATGAAGAAACTACATGTTGTTGGAGTAATCGTTCTTTTCCTCGGACTTGCTTGTGCACCATCTATCAATGCCAATATAAGCAAAGAAAGTGAACTGGTTGAGATTACCACCGAGATATGTGGACTTGGTGGTGGAAAGCATACGGCTCAATTAACCAAGGAAGATGCAGAGGAAGTAGACAGATTATTTGAGAATATGCGACTACAGTTAAATGAATCCACTTCAAAAGAGGAAGCAGTCGAGATATTCAACGAGGCAGTTGTGGAACTAGATAAATATGGATTGCTTGGTGGATTATCTATTAAACAGGCACAGAAGTTGGTGAATGGTGGGTATCAGAATTTAAGAATTGTGAAACTGATGAATAAGTTCTATGATAGAAATCAAAGAGGTGGTGACGAAAACTTTGATTGTTTAATCGCAGGAAAAACAAGTTTAACTCGTTTTGAGGGTGGTTTTTCATTTGAGGCGTTATTGGATATGTTTATACATGCGGTTATAAATAATAGGGGTCTCATTGCATTTTTGTTACTGTTTTCGATGATTATACGAATTTTTTGGCCTATTGAATTGAGTATCGGTAAATCAATATCGTTTGGACACCAAAATTGGCATTTCGAGCTCGGTGGTGAATTTTACCCTTCTAAAGGTTGGATTTGGACTAATGGTTCAAATGGTGTGAAACAATGGGATGGTTCATTCTTTGGTCAGATTTCAAGAGTTGAAGAGTATTGGAATGGGTGTTCCGATAGGTACAGTAAATAGAGAATGGCTTAAAAGTATAGGGTTAAAATCAAGTAATGATTTCTATATACTTGGCGTATTAAAACAAATTGGATTTATTGATTCTTCAAACAAACCTACTGATATTTGGAAACAATACAAAAATAAGCAAAAATCTAAAATGATAATGAGTAAAGCATTAAAAAAAGGATACTCTGAGTTGTTTGAATTATATTTTGATGCTTATAAAAGAACAGATGAAGAATTATATAATTTTTTTGCTGAAAAGACAGGTGGAGCTGAACAAACGGTAAATAAAATTGTCAAAACTTTTAAAGAATTGGCAGATTTGGCGGAATTTGGAGAAGAACCCGAAGAACCTGAGGAGCCGGAAGAACCCGAGGAACCACCTGCTGGAGACATAAAAGGTATTGGTGGGAAGGTTATTAGAAAAGGATTGTATACAATCAATATAAACATTCAATTAACAATCCCTGAAACGACAAAACCTGAGGTTTATGATAAATTTTTTGAAGCATTAAAAAAACACCTCATCGATGAGTTAAAATGAATATCCAAGATATAATAAAATGTGCTAATAGATTTAAAACAGAAGCACATAATATTTTTTCTACTGTTGAGGGAGCAAAATCTGCAATAATAACTTTGGAAATTTCCCGTGAAAGATTAGATGCTTTATCTCTTAGACAAGAAGAATTGTTAAGGGATGCTCTGAAATGTATTGAAAGAGATGTACCTAGAGCATCTATTGTTTTAGCATGGACTGCATTTATGGATTTTTTAGAAGAAAAAATAAGTGAAGATGGATTAAAAACTATACATAAAGCTTATCCTAAATGGAAAAAATATAAGACAATTGGTGAACTAAAGGATTGGATTAGTGATTATCAATTAATTGAAGCGGGGAAAAAAATTGGTTTTTTAACAAAAAATGAAACGAAAACAATTCATGGATTACTCTCAAAAAGAAATGAATGTGCTCACCCAGGAGATTATTGTCCCAGATATCACGAGCCACTTGGATATATTGATGAAATTTTAAACAGAATTGAATATTTAATAGATAGAAAAGTTTCATAAAAAAAATAATTTTATGCTCAAATTTTTTTATGCCAAAAGTGAGAGATAGAGGATTACTCCTCCATAGACCCTGCACTCTTGGTTTACCAAAAGAGTATGGTGTATCCTTTGGCAATTAAAAATTAGGTTAAGGATATAAAAAGGTTTAGTTTCTTTATTAGTAATAATTGGTTACTCCTTTTATTAGGTTTAGTAACTATTGGATTTGTTTCCTGATTTCTAATTCATTTTTGGTAGATTGGATAATAATTGTACAACAAGTGCTTTATAAGTAGAAAAACAAAGAAAATTCAGAGGAGCATAAATGATACCAGTTAATGCACTACCATTAAACACAATTGGTGTCGTAATTGGGATATCAATTCTAGTCCCAAGTATACTTACAATTTTCCTAATAAAATTGAGAAAATTTGAAGAACTTGGTATAGTCATAGGAGTTTTTTTAATTTTATTGTCAGTTGTTACTTACTTTTATATAATCCCTAATGAGATAGTTGATGAGACTACAATTCCAGCTGATTATATCTGGGAAGATGAAGGTGATATTTATTATTGGGAAAAAAACAGTGTTTTATCAATTGATGAAAATCGATTCACTTTACCGTATAGGATAGATCGATTAATTACAAAAAGAAATCCAATCGAGAAGAAATTCAAGGGAAGAGAAGTAATTTATGTGACGGAATATGATAAAGACGCGAAAAAAGCAATTATAAACGATGTCATTTATGATGATAAAGGTGAGGTATTTACTGTTATAAACGAACGAGAAAAAGTAAGTGAATGGTATGGAATAGATACGCGCTTGTCAAGTCTTGAATATTTTAATGTTGATGCGGGACGTATGGGAATTCCATCAAATTCTAGGGGACTTATTAGTATACGAGTTGGATGGGTTGAATCAAACGGTGAAAAATATGGAAGAGAAAACATAGTACTCATTCGAAATATGGAGAAAATCAGGACTGGCTTTATTGATGGAATTAAATTTTGTGTATGGGAATCAAATATTTACAACAAGCCAATATCTTGGCATGGAGAGCAATATATCTGCGATGAGACATTACGTTTAATTGTTGAACCAAGAACTGGGTACGTAATCCATGTCTATAGGCATCTAGTCCTCTCTGCTCATCCTTCACAATTCATCGACTTATACCATCCAGATATCGAACAGTATAGATTTGTAAGTAGGTTTCTAAAATCATATAATCCAATTGGAGAGGCAGCTGAACTTATCTATGAAACTACAGAAGAATCACGGGCAAATCATATTGCTGAGGTAAAGACGTTAGATGCTCAGCTTACCTATCTCCCGATAACAATTTGTGTTCCTCTAATATTTTTTGGTATTGGTTTTTTATGGAGATACGGTGGAAGAAGCTATTATTGGAAGAGATACAAGGATTTCGAGAGGTAGGTAAATGAAAAGGTATATAATTATCTTGATTTGTATAGCGTTATTATCTTCTTCCATCAGTTATGTTGTTATAAATTCTATTAATCAAAAAGAAAAAGAACAGAACATGTTGGATGATGAAATTCCATTTATTGAAGAAATTCCCCCTACACCGCCAGGTAATGAAAGAACAATTGATCTTGGTCGACATGTTCTTGAGGTTGAAGATGAGAGTCCCCATAAAGTAAGTGTTAGAGAATGGTGGTACTTTAATGTCTTTTTTAATGATAAGGAGAGTGATCTCAAAAATTGGTCGATGATAGTAACCTTTAACAAGATGGCTCGTTTTGATATTAGATTTTTAAATCGAGATAATCTTTTCCTTATATTGTATGATGATACTGGTAACTGTTACGAATTAAGTACATTAGATAAACAACGAGGAACCTTTAAAGCAGAGGGCCCTGGGGTTAATCTTGAGTTTGAAGATAGTTGGGCAAAGGGACTATATCCAAATTGGCATGTGCATGCGGTAGGTAATTCAGGTGATTTTATTGCAGATCTTGATTTTATTGCAGATTTCTTACCAGTTTGGATTGAAGGAAGAAGCTCAAATCTATTAATAGGTGGATATGTCGCTGGTGATTATTATATTCCTCGATGCAAGGTAAATGGAAAGATTTTGTGGGAAGGAAATGAATATCAGGTTAAAGGAATAGGTTATCATGATCATGTTTGGGAGACAAATATTCCTCGGTGGGTCTCAAGAGGATGGGATTGGTTTAATCTTCATTTTGATAATGGATGGGAAATGTATATATCAAAATTCAATCTCCGTACATTGCGGGATGCTTATTCAGGTTCCCTTACAATATCTCCAAACAATAGAAACTTAGTAGAATTTTGGAAATTCAATTTAAGATCTGTAGAATCTGCTAGTCCAAAGGAATTACCCTCAATGCTTTATCCAAAGAAAATTCGTATTGAAGCTTCACGAAAAGATATGAAATTAGAACTTGATATCGAGGTCTATAATACTTGTGAAATTGTATGGAAAAAAGCACGGACAGGTATGTTTGAAGGACCTTGTTATGCGAAAGGAACTTTCTCATGGTCTGGTCATACAGTAGAGCTACATGGATATGGCTTTTCCGAATTCACGAAAGTAAGGTATCTACTAGAACGTCCCAACATATTCAAAAGATAAAGAGATTTTTTAGTGTATAAGTCCAAGTGAAGTCAGTTCTTGTGATAATTTATCAACAGCAAGGGATACATCAGATATCTTTCTTGCCCCTGTACAAACGATTTTACCCGAACCAAAGAGGAGCATAGCAACTCGTGGATCTCTTATTCTGTATACTAGTCCGGGAAACTGCTCCGGTTCATATTCTACATTTTCTAAACCAAGAGCCATAGCAACTTCATTAAGATTAAGCTCTCCACCTAGATCAGATATTGCTACGATATTTTGTATTACAATTTCAGGATCTTTATAGACCTCTACTCCTAATTTTTTTAGCTTTTCAGTGATTATATTTATGGTAGCCCTAACATCTTCAATATTTTTTGCCCCAGTGCAATTTGCTTTTCCACTTCTAAAAAGAAGAGTCGCTGTCTTCGGTTCTGTCAATCTATAAACTAATCCAGGAAACTGCTCTGGCTCATATTCAGCTTCTTCGAGAGATTGTGCAATTACATCTAAATCCAATTTTTCTGAAAATGATGTAGACGCTACAATATTTTCTACTATTACTTCTGGCATTTTTTTCCTCCTTATTATAACATTCCTAAAGACTTTAGTTCTTGAGTCATTTTATCTACAGCAGCTGATATCATTTTTGATTCAGATATATTACAAACAATTTTTCCCGAATCAAAAAAAAGTATAACTGTATTTGGGTCATCTGGTCTATATATTAATCCTGGAAAATGTTTAGGATCATACTCTGCTTTTGATAATGAGCTTGCCATAGCCCTTAAATTTAGATTTCTTTTTATATCTGTTGAAGCAATTATATTTTTTACCTGAATATCTGGATTCTCATATGTTTTAAATCCAATAATATTTAATTTTTTACATATCTTTTCTGTTAATTCATGGGCCTCTTCAATATTTTTTGGACCAGTAAAATAAACTCTTCCGTTGGAAAAAAGCATAACAACAGTTTTAGGTTTTTCAAAATGTATAATGAGTGCAGGAACATCTTCAGGATTGTATTTTGAATCGGGGATTTCTTCGGCCAACTTACTGAGATTTAAAGATTCTGCAACCTGTGTAAAACCTACGACATTCTCAATTTTTATATCAGCCATAAAAGGAATTTCCCCTCCTGTAGTATATAAAGGATTCTTATAAATCTTACGTTATTTATACACTTCTCATTCATTGTTTAAACCACCTCAATTTCATTAGAATTACAGATTGGACAGTATAAACAACTATCCACTTCTTTTGGGGTAATAAAAACAGTTTCATCATCAGTAGAACAACAAATACACTTGTATTTACTCACTAGATTTCACCTTCTTCTTTTCATAGTAGTTTTTTCTGTATTGTTTCACTTTTTCAGGATTATTTTTTCTCCAATTCTCTCCCCATTTTTTGTATTTCTCTTTGTTGTTGTGATAGTAATTCTTCCACTGTTGTCGTCTTTTATCAAGTTCATTTTGAATGTCCTTATTATCTGGATTCTCTTGCAACATCGTTTTTAATTCTGCGGTACTTTTACTGTAAAGTCCTTTTGATTGTTTTGTCTTCTCAACATTAATTTTTTTACTGTTTTCCTTCTTGTTTATAATTTGTTGTAGTTGTTTTGTAACATCCTTTGTGTTGTTACCAGCTTTGGTATTTGATTTTTTATTTTGTTTCATTTCATTACCTCTGTTGAGGGATGTTACTCTTTACATATAAAAAGTGTGATACAAATTAACATGCTCGTTGAATTATTTCACCATTCAGCTTTATCGAAAATACAACTTTCTCGTTTCAATAAAATTGTATTACAAAATTTTATAAACTGAATTTCTTTGGGAATACAAAAGGAGATTGTAAAATTGAAACCAATAATAAAAAAACCATCTGAACAAGAAAAAATTGAAGCTGAATCATGGCCTATTTGGGAAAAAGAAGTATCCGAATTTCCATGGGAATACTCTGATAAAGAAACATGTTTTATTATCAATGGCGATGTTATTGTAACTAATGAAGATGGAGAAAACTTTCATTTTAAAGATGGAGATTATGTAGTGTTTCCTAAAGGCATGAAATGTACATGGAAAATAAACAAAGATGTAAGAAAGCACTATAAGTTTGGCTAAATTTAATGAATATCATCGTGAAATTTTTCGTGAAAACTAATTTTGACGGCGATTATACTTCGTTGAATTAAAAATGAATGTAATTACTCTCGTTGATTTTGGTTTTTAACAGTTTTTTGAGAGTTACTGGATACTAATTTCGTTTTAAACGCGATTTTTACGCACGAGAATCGATTTTCTCATCCATCCCTCAGGAGGAAAGTGAATGTAAAAGATTATAATCCAAATTCAAATTTCTTTTATTAATGCTTGAGAAATTAAAAAACGACCCTTTAAAAGTTCCAAGAACAACTGCTTTAATATTCCTTATATATTTTATAATTGTATTTTTGTTTAAATTTACTATATTACCTTCAGTTTCAATTACAATTGGAGATGTTGTTTTACCTGCTTATCAGACAACTCAAGTGTTATTTGTACTTCCTGTAATACTAATAATCTCTTATTTTCTATTTATCAGAATTGGAATTATTAAGTGGCAAAATTTAGGATTTAATAAAGGAAAAAATGGTTTATTATCTACTGTTTCTTTAGGTTTATTTGGTGGATTGATTCAAGGAACATATAGTTATTTTTTGATAAATTATTTTATTTTACAAGAGGATGTGATTGAAAATTTTGTTGAAAAATGTATATTTGCACCAATCTGGGAAGAATTCTTTTTTAGAGTTCTTTTTTTAACGATTATTGAATTTGTAGTAATAGGTTTATCAGCTAGATATATCCTGGAGAATCCAAAATACAAAAATCAGATTACAGAATTTTCAAAAAAAGTCGATATTTTTGCATTTTATTTACTAGTATTATTTATTAATTCAATGGTTTTTGTGTGGTGGCACAATGTTGTACAAAGTCCAATTATTTTCATGGCAGGTATGATAACAGGTATTGTGTATCTCAGAACAAGAAGTATAATTGCACCTATAATTGTTCATTCAATGAGTAATTTTGTTACAGGTGGATTTTTATTTCTAGTTGTCTACACTTTTACTTAATTAGTAAAATGAAAATAATCCCTGCCACTGTTGTTTTTAGCCAGAAGAATTAACTTACATAAAAGTATTACAATCAAATGACTTAACACAAAGAAGTTTTCTAATTATATAATACGGAAGGTAAATAATTACCCATAGAAAATCAAGTA
>CAYGAC010000010.1:0-28210 GCA_964347865.1 uncultured Thermoplasmatales archaeon | reverse complement strand
ATGAAAGACCATTCTATTTTTGTTTCAATCGATATAGTTTAGTAAATTCTTCAATCATCAAAGCAGGATAATATATCCACGAATTTCCGATCTTATATTCATATATTTTCGGATGTTTTACCCGTAGATCCTTTTCACCCTTTACTAGAGAATACATGATCTTTTCTATTTCTGACCAAATCATAAATTCTTTTTTCATCCCTTTTTTTTCCCGATTATTGAATCTGCATTATTCATGATGGTTTTCCAGCTGATCCAAGGAATTTTCGATTGTTGAATTTCGTTTTGAAAGAAATCTAAGATTTTTTCTGGGTAATCTTCCTCCCTTATGTAGAGTTCTCCTTTAGCCCCTTTATCAATTAATTTATTAAATAATTCTTTATTAATGCCTCTAACTTGGTTTAAATTTAAATTTTTTAAATTGCTTTTATTCAGATTTTTAAAAGTCACATTGTCAAATTCAACAAACGAAAAATCTGCATTTTTAAGTAATGTATTACTGAATATTGTATTTTTTAAAACACTTCTCTGAAAATCACAATTTGTTAAATTCATATCTGAAAAATCAGTGTTCATTAATGTAATTTCTGAAAATGTTTTACCTTCAAACACATCTTTTAAAATCTTAAGCAGAATTACTCCGTTTGTACCTAAATATTTCACATTTTCGATTGGCCTCCTTTTTGTCGACTCAATCATTTTCCGTATTTTATTTTTATTTACTTTTATATCTCTCATGAACCTTGCTATTTCGAATGTTAATAGTTGAGGTTTGCAATTTTCAAAATTATTATTGTTTATCTCTCGACATAGTTTTTTAGCAACAAAAAATTCCATGAATGATTTATGGACGAAGGAATAATCTCCCTTATCATCTCTGTTTAGAAACGTGCATGTTCTTACGTCTTGATCTAGATAATAAGACTCAAATTTTTCCTTTTTCGGAAACTTTTTTTCTATTATCTTAGGAATATCTTTATAGCTAATTTTAGTTTTATTGTTTCTAAATAAGTAAAATGCTATCTCCCCTGTTATATAGCTACGTTCTGAAAAATTTAGATAACTTCTCCAATCATCTCTTTTTAACCAAAAATTAGTATATGTTTCATAAAGTGAGGAAACATTTAGCTTTTCCTGTTTTTTTAGTTGGATTTGAGGTAAGGTTTGTACAATTAAATCCAACAAAATTGGTTTCTCTGCTAATTCTCTTAAATTATATGTTTTATTAATTAGTTCGTAATAATTCTTCCAATCATCAAATAAAGTTTTCTTCAAATAGCTTTTCAAACTTATATTATTCCAGAAACTCAAGGGAATAAAGTTCCATACAAAATTAACCAAATATTTGAATAGACATCCATCAGAAAAATTCAAACTAGGATTTAAAAAAACGCCAGATAGAAGAACCATTGGTTACTTCATTCATCAAATCCTAGATAAAGAAGCAAAAGAAATATTACAATTTACAGCAGATAAAATCGAAGAAATCTCTGAAAAATTCAATATCCTTCTTGATATAAAAACACTTCAGCCTGAAAAACCAAAGAAAACAACCAAAATAAGAAACCAGTACCTCCAGAAAAAAGAAAAGACAGGAGAGATTTGTCGTCTAGTTAAAAAAAGGTTCTCGCCATTTATCGACCTAAATCTCAAACCCAACACCCTCTACAAGAAGAACCAGTTCATAGACCTCCTTATACATATGGCAATGACTAGAGATTTTGCAGAGAACGGAAACAAAACCTTCAAAGAACTAAGACAATGTGGATGCCCTGATGCAGATACGTTGCTATATCATTTGAAAAACTATCCTCATCACAAACAATTGTATAAAATGTTCATCACGCTGTTTGAAATTGTATGGGAAATGACAAGAAAAGCAAACATCTTTGACATAAGAAAACGGTACGATGTAGCTGTTGATTTCACCGAATGGTACTTCTATGGAGACAGAGGTGCTCCTATGGTTGTCGGAAAAGAACCTGATAGGGGAACCACAAAATGTTACAAGTTTGCAACAATAAACATCGTTGAAGCTGGTAAACGGTTTACATTGTTAGCTTTACCAGTAGGACCGTTTGATGAAAAAGAAAAACTCCTCAGAAAATTACTAAATTATGCTCAAGAGCGGATTAAGATAAGAAGAGTTTATGTCGACCGTGGATTCTTTGATTCAAAAGCAATCAAAATATTCAACAACTTCCTTCTGAAATATCTGATGCCAGCTACAAAAATTCCCACAATTAAAGACATAATAGAGATTACACCCGCACCACATGTAATTACAGATTTTGAAATGAAAGATATTACATTCAATCTCCTAATCGTAGAAGAAGACTTAGAGAATGGACAAAAGGTAAAACGAGCATTTGCCACAAATGAAGAATATAACGAGAATGATGTAACCCTAACTGAAAGATTATTTAATTTATACGGGAGAAGATGGGGAATAGAAACGACATATAGAGTAAAAAAACATTCATATCTTCCAAAAACAACCTCAAAAGAATATTTTATACGGTTGTTTTATTTCATGTTTTCCGTCTTAATGTATAATCTATGGATCCTTGCAGATATTCTAGTATGGCTTGCTCTTTTTGGGATAGTAGAGAAGGATCATTTGATTACATCGAAATATTTTGGAACTGTTTTATATACGATTGATCCTAGAGGATAGCAAGTATGTCTTCCGATTTGTTTTAACGCTTTTTTGGTTAGTTTAAAGTAGATTTCTATCTTATATTTTTTTGTTTTCAATACAGTTTTTGGTCTATATTTGCTATTTTTGATACTAAAATCATTGAGACCTATGTCTCTAAATTATGATTTTATTCCGATTCTGCAAATTTTAAATCTACATTCGGAACTACTGATAAAAACGAAAACTTTATTAAGTACGAATGACAAATATTAACATGGGGGATTATAATACGATTATTGTTGGAATAGTCTCAGATTTAGAAGAAATTTATGTAGTTAATTTTAGACCTATTGATGATTTTAAATGCTATTTTTCTGAAATTCCTCAAAAAACATTGCATTTGAATACAAGTAATGGTAAAACAAAAGCTCGAGCTTGGATTCAAATTCCATCTGTATTTTTAACAAAAAAATGTGTAAATGAATAAACAACAATTAATAAATAATATATCTCTATGATTAACAAGCATAAAATCATCAAATTTTAAGTAAAACTTTTTATATAAATATAAAATTCTTTATTTTAACGGTAATTGTCGATATATATTACGACAATATTTAAATAATACTAAACTATATTATTATATAGGGTAGTGAAGGAAGGGATTTTTTCAACCTTCTAAATTAATTATTCATAATATTTTTTCCTCCCGGTTCCCTTCCTTCCTTATTATCCATTATTAATTTATTGTTATGTTGTTAAATATTCATCTGCATACTTACATACGAAAAAGACTCTTAAAACCCTTTGATAATATATAATCTACTAGGACGGGAAAGCGTTAACCAAAAAAATTCGGTGGTGTGGAAACTACCTATACAAATCCTTTTATATCCCACCCATCCTAGTATATTTATAAAAAATATGTTAAAAATTTTTAATAACAGAAACTATTTAATTTTTAAAGATATAATGAATTCAAATATTTGAAAAGGGGAATAAAAATAAAATACCTCCTAATTAGAACTACAAGAGGATTATCTCTAATTTCTTCAAAAAAATCGGCTAGTACTACCAATCCACCATTTACCCCGCCTCTTAGACTATCTTATCTTGCTACTCCCTTAAAAACGGAAGGACATAATGTTGAAATAATTGATTTAAATTGTGAAAAAGAACCTGAGATAAAAATTCGACAATCTCTTTTATCATGTGATGGTGTTATTTTAAACGTACATACAGACAATTATAGTGAATCAGCATATGTCGCCCGTATTATTAGGAAAAACAATCCAGATATTCCTATAATAATTAGTGGTCATTATTGTACTTACCAACCTGAGCGAGCTTTAATTGATATTCCTTCAGCTGATATTAGTATAGAAGGTGAAGAAGAACATATTATTAATGATGTTATAAACGCAGTAGAAAATAAAAAGGTCCTATCTGAAATTCCAGGTGTTAGATATAGAATAAATGATAGTATTAAAACTGGTAAAGCGCCTCTATTAATAGAAGATTTAGATTCTATAGAATTTCCAGATCGCCGATTAGTTGAGAAATATGATTATGGAAAAATTAGTAGAATTTATTTTTGTAAGCCTAAATTTACTACAATGATGACAAGCAGAGGTTGCCCCTATCATTGTAGATTTTGTATAACCCATGTCATTCATAAAAAATTCAGACAGAGATCAGCTGAAAATGTAATTACTGAACTGAAGGAAATTCAGGATAGATATGAATCAGTTTTGATTGTTGATGATAATTTTCTTGCTGATATAAAACGAGCCCATGATATAATGGATGGGATTATTAAAGCAGATTTAAAATTAGATTTATATATTGCTGGTACAAGAGTTGACAATGCAGATAAAGACCTATATAATAAAATGAAAAAAGCTGGCGTAAAAATGATATTCTATGGTATTGAATCAGGTAATCAAGATGTACTAAATTATTACAATAAAAAAGTTACATTAACACAAATTAGAAATGCAGTGAATCTTGCTAAAAAAATGAATTTTATAATTGTTGGAAGCTTTATTTTAGGTGCACCAATTGAAACAAAAAACCATTTTTTAAATACTATAAAATTTTCTTGTTCTCTTCCACTTGATTTTGCATTTTATCATCCATTATTATATCAATTTGGCACCGATTTATGGAATGAAGCAGTAGAGAGTGGTAATATTACCGAAGAGAAGGAATTATGTTTTTTTGCCGATTCAAGAAAAAATTTAGGCAATTTTACAAGAGAAGAACTTAATGAATTTTGTCTAAAAGCATTTAAAAAATTTTATTTAAGACCAACTTTTATAATGAAAGAGCTTTCCAAATTTATTATACGAAAACAATTTAATTTAATTAAAGTAGGACTTAATTTAATATTATAATAATTCAATTTTACGTTCAATAATTAATATAAATTAATCACGGAAGCAATTAAAGATAGATAGTATGATTGAGGATTGCATCTAATGATAGAAAAATTTATTTATTATCTTAATCATCGCAGCGGAGATTACAAAATGGAGATAAAATATGAGATTTGATACAATTGAAGTTTTTAAGAAAACCGATGTTGCAACAGTTTCATTAAATAGACCAGAAGTACATAATGCAATGAATGAACCACTAATGAAGGAGTTAACAAATTGCTTTAAAGATATCTCGAATGATAATACAATAAGAGTTGTTGTTCTTACAGGAAATGGTAAATCCTTCTGTGCGGGTGCAGATCTTAATTGGATGAAAAGCATGGTTAACTATACCAAAGAAGAAAATATAAAAGATAGTAGACTTCTATTAGATCTCTACGAAACAATTAATATATGCCCAAAGCTTGTTATTGGAAAAATAAATGGTCATGCATTCGGGGGAGGTATTGGATTGATAGCAGTATGTGATATAACTATATCAATACCTGGATTGAAATTTGCTTTTAGTGAGGCAAATCTCGGAATTATACCTTCTGTAATCTCAACGTATGTTTCTCCACGAGTAAGTGCCGCAGATATGAGGCGATTATTTATTACAGCAGAGAGATTTGACTCAACTATTGCCCATAAAATAGGTTTAATAGATTATATTGTAAATCCAGAGGTATTAGATGCAAAAGTTGATTTTTATATTGAACAATCTAGATCTTCTGGACCACTAGCGATAGGGGAAGTTAAAAATCTTATAAAAAATCTACGAAAAATGTCAATAGAAAAATACAAAGAATTCACGATAGAAAAAATCTCTGAGCTTAGAGTTTCACAGGAAGGTCAAGAAGGTATAAATGCTTTTCTCGAAAAAAGAAAACCTAAATGGAGAGAATAGTGTGTTTAAAAAAGTACTTATTGCAAATAGAGGTGAAATTGCAGTTCGGATAATAAAGGCTTGTCAAGAAATGGGAATAAGAACTGTAGGGGTTTATTCTGAAGTAGATAGTCGTTCCCCTCATGTTCAAATAGCTGATGAATCTATTAATCTAGGTGATCCCACTCCATCAGAAAGCTACCTTAACATCCCTAAAATAATCGAAAATGCGCAATCAGTAGAAGCAGAGGCAATCCATCCTGGTTATGGATTTTTAGCAGAAAATCCTGATTTTGCCAAAGCTTGTCATGATAGTGGTATAAAATTCATTGGACCTAAAGCAGAGGTTATTAGACTTATAGGAGATAAAATCGAAGCTAAAAAAACAATGGAAAATGCAAATGTTCCAGTAATTCCAGGTTATCACGGCGAAAAACAGGACATGAAAACTTTATTAAATCAAGGAAGCAAAATAGGATTTCCACTGCTTGTAAAAGCTACGGCAGGTGGTGGTGGAAAAGGAATGAGAATAGTACATTCTGAAAATGAACTTGAACAAGCTATAGAGAGCGCAAAAAGAGAATCAAAATCAGCATTTGGTAATGATTCTGTTTTTCTTGAAAAATATCTTGATAAACCAAGACACATCGAATTTCAAATTCTCGCTGATGAACACGGAAATGTGATTCACCTTTTTGAAAGAGAATGTTCTATACAAAGAAGACATCAAAAAATTATTGAAGAAACTCCCTCCCCTGTAATGACAAAATCACTTCGTGATAGAATGGGAAAAGCTGCAGTAATTGCAGCTCAAACTATAAATTACACAAATGCTGGAACGATAGAATTTATGGTTGATGGTAATTTAAATTTCTATTTTATGGAAATGAATACTCGTCTCCAAGTAGAACATCCAATTACGGAAGCAACTACTGGAGTAGATCTTGCCAAATGGCAATTAAAAATTGCAGATAATCAAGAATTAACCATTAAACAAAAAGATTTAAATCAGCGCGGTCATGCAATTGAGTGTAGAATTTATGCAGAAGATCCAGCAAATGGTTTTTTACCAAGTATTGGAATATTGAAAAAGGTAGAACCACCAACTGGCCCTAATATCAGAAACGATACTGGTGTTGAAACTAATTTAGAAATTACTTCTTACTATGATCCAATGCTAGCAAAACTTGTTACAAGTGCAGAAAATAGAGAGGAAAGTATTAACAAAATGATTTGGGCGCTATCCCGATATGTAGTTCTTGGTGTAACAACAAATATTTCATTTCTAAAAAAAGTATTAGAACACCAGGAATTCAAAAAAGGCAATATCACAACCCATTTCATTGATAATTATTTTAAGGATTGGACTACTACTTCAGATAAAGGATTACCATTAGATGCAATTATAGCTCTAGCAGTCTATGATTCAATTCATACAAAAAGACAAGAAGTAGTAAGATTCAAAGAATCCGATCCACATTCCCCATGGAAAAATGTTGGACGATGGAGAATAGGAGTGTAATATGTTTATTAACTACGAATATAATAATCTAGTATACAATGTAACAGTAGAACGGAGAGATAACCAATTCTTCGTAACATATGGCAATAATGAATATACAGTAGATGCAACAGAGATAAAACCAGGGCAACTAAAGATTAGACTTGGTGACAGATATATTAAATGTGTTATATCGGAAGGGGAAGAAAATAAATTTGTTTTTATTGACGGTAATATATTCAAAGTAAAACGTATAGAATTGACGGGTCAGAAATGGAGTAGTAAAAAGGAAACAGGTCTTAACTCTCCAATATCTGGAACTATTGTTAATATTAAAATTCAACCAGGGGACACTGTTAATAAAGATGATGTAATAATGGTTATTGAAGCAATGAAGATGGAATATTTAATAAGAGCACCGTATAGTGGTATAATAAAAAAAGTCAATTTTAAGGAAAAAGATCAGATTGAAATCGGTCAAAAAACGGCAGAAATAGAGGAAAAGGGAGGATAATATGGATATTATAGAAAGTGAAATCAGTACTTCTAGTAAAGAGTATAAAGATAACTTTGCTCATTATGAAAAACTTGTTAAAAATTTAAAAGAACACATTGCTATTGCTGCAAAAGGAGGAGGCGATGAAAAAATCAAATTACATAAATCAAGAAATAAAATGCTTGCAAGAGAAAGAATCGAAGCATTGCTAGATCCTGATACTCCTTTTATGGAATTTAATTCCCTTGCAGCATACAACATGTTCAATAATAAAGCTCCTGGAGCAGGTATGGTTACTGGTATAGGCATTGTTCATGGTCGAGAAGTATTGATTGTTGCAAATGATGCTACTGTTTCAGGTGGTACCTATTATCCTATTACCGTTAAGAAACATCTCCGCGCTCAGGAAATTGCCACCGAGAACAATCTCCCTTGTATTTATTTAGTAGATTCAGGAGGAGCTTTCCTACCTCTTCAAGATGAGGTATTTCCAGATAGAGAACACTTTGGTCGAATATTTTATAATCAAGCAAAGATGTCATCATTAAAAATTCCACAAATTGCAGTTGTTATGGGATCTTGTACTGCTGGTGGAGCATATGTTCCAGCTATGTCAGATGAAACAGTAATTGTTAAAGGAACTGGAACTATATTTTTAGGAGGTCCACCACTTGTTAAAGCAGCAACTGGTGAAGAAGTTACAGCAGAAGAACTCGGAGGGGCAGATGTACATTGCAAAGATAGCGGAGTATCTGACCATTATGCTCATGAAGATTTAGAAGCAATAAAAATCACCCGTAACATTGTTGAAAATCTGAATAGGCCCGAAAAAACATATCTGGATATAAAAAAACCAAAAGAACCTGCATTTAATATTAAAGAAATCTATGGAATTATACCTAAAGATCCTAGAAAACCCTTTGATGTAAAGGAGATTATCGCAAGAATAGTAGACGAATCGAAATTTCATGAGTTTAAATCATTATATGGAACAACTCTTGTTTGTGGTTTTGCAAGAATTATGGGATATCCTGTAGGAATTTTAGCTAATAATGGGGTTCTTTTCTCAGAATCAGCTCTTAAAGGATCACATTTCATAGAAGTTTGTTGCCAGAGAAAAATTCCTTTAGTCTTTTTACAAAATATTACTGGATTCATGGTCGGAAAGAAATACGAGGCAGGTGGTATAGCTAAAGACGGGGCAAAAATGGTATCTGCAGTTACCTGTGCTCAAGTTCCAAAATTTACTGTGATAATTGGTGGTTCTTTTGGGGCTGGGAACTATGGAATGTGTGGGAGAGCATATCAACCTCGACAACTATGGATGTGGCCAAACGCGCGAATTTCTGTTATGGGTGGTGAGCAGGCCGCAAATGTACTTCTTACTGTAAAAAGAGATCAATTATGGAGAAAAGGCGTTGAAATGACGAAAAAAGAAGAAAAAGAATTGATCGATCCAATATTAAAGAAATACGAGTTAGAGGGAAGTCCTTATTACAGTACTGCTCGGATATGGGATGATGGTGTTATTGATCCAATCGATACAAGAATGGTACTTGGACTTGGAATTTCTGCTTCTCTAAATGCTCCAATTCCAGATTGGAAACCCGGTGTTTTTAGAATGTAATAGTGGTTTCATAATGAAATATGATGTTATCGTAGTTGGTGCTGGCCCAGCTGGTTCAACTGCTGCAAAAAACCTTGCCGAAAAAGGAGTCAAAGTTCTTCTTTTAGATAAAAAAAGATTTCCAAGAGATAAAGCCTGTGGTGGCGGTCTTCCAACTAGAGTTTGGAAACGATTTCCATATGTGATAGATTTAATTGATTCTATTTCTTATGGAAGTATAACATATTCCTCTTCCTTAAAATATAAATTAAAGGTTCAACGAGATAAACCTTTAATAGCCACAGTTATTAGAAAAAATTTTGATTACAAATTAGCGGAATTAGCTGTTACGAAAGGTGCAGATTTCATTTATGATAAACCAGTATCAACAGTTGAAATATTTGAAGATAAAGCAATAGTTACCTTAGATGATGGACAGAAAATTGAATCACAAGTAGTAATTGGAGCAGATGGATTTAGAAGTATTATTGCAGAGCAGTTAAATTTAGCAAATAAAACTGATGATATTTGTGTTTGTCTAATGCAAGAACAAAAGATAGCAGAAGAAAAACTAAATAAATACTTTTCAAAGAAAAGAATATTACACATTTTTATAAAAATTAAGGATATAGCTGGATATGGGTGGATATTTCCTAAGAAAAATCATATTAATATTGGAATCGGTGAATTTGAATCTGCGGTTGATAAATCTAAACCAAAGAAAAATTTAAAAGAGGTATATAGTGAATATATATCTACTCTTAAAAAAAATAATATTTTACCAAGGGATTTTAAATCAGTTAAAACAAAAGGTGCTACTCTACCTATTTTTCCTCTTGAAAAAACCTTTGCAGATAGAACTATCCTATGTGGTGACGCAGCTGGATTTATAAATCCAATTACTGGTGAAGGAATTTACTATGCAATGACATCTGGGGAGATTGCTGCAAATGTTATTTCTGAATCATTAGAGAATCATGACACTAGTGAAATATATTTATCAAAATATCAGAAACTTTGGAAAAAAGAATTTGGTAAAGATTTAGAGATATTTGGTCGTTTTAATAAACAATGGGGAAAAACTTCAGAACAATTCGTAAAGCTTATGGCAAAAGATAAAAAACTTGCCAAACTAGTTATAGGTGCGACAGGTGGTCAAATAAGTATTTCAAGATATAAATCAATAATTATATTAAGATATATCTTTGCTTTAATTAAAGATAGATTTAGTAGGGAAAAATAATTGTATCTGTTTTCTAATTTTTCATTTTTTTATAATCCTGAACAGGTAACAGATGTACAACAAATGGTTTATAAATATAAACCAACGTTTTTTTAATGAGTGAAAATACTGGTAATTATTTACTAGCTGCATTAACTCCAATACTATTTCTAATTATACTAATGATGATATTGTTTTTATTTTTAATGATGTGATCTATCAATCTCATTATATTAACAAGTTATACAATGTATATAAAACCGATTTATATTTTTAAAAAAACATACTTATAAGAAGTGATTGTGCCTCCCCACGAAACAATGCTAAATGAAAATTAAAAACACCCCGTAATCCCTTTTGAAATCCATAATGGTTATTTTTTACTATTTTCAACAGGGTTTATTATTTCTATTCTGAAATTTCTAATCTTATCAAAAAGAAAAAAGAGATATAATTTTAGATATTTGCTTTAAAGACTCCAAAGGCAAAAATCGCTGTTAACAGCCCAAGGAAATTTCTCTGAAATCTTTATCTTTTCACCAGCATCTAACTTTTTAAATCGAAATGGATTAAACTTGATACTTTTAAGTTTTAATGCTTCGAAAGTCATAAGGTTTCCTGCATCTGCATTGAAATTATAAATGGTACCTATTAGTATGGTTGTTTCTAACCTAGCAGGATTAATATAAAGTTCTTGTATCTCATCTTCACTCAAAACTCTATTATAGATACGGACCTCATCGATAACACCTGGAAAATGCTCAATCGGGTAGCCCTCCCAACCTAACCTACATCCTATATGAAGTTTCGCACTTGAATCATGTATTTTTGAATGATAAATAGTATCATCATCATTCATAACACTTCCATTCACATAAAATATAGCATCTGTTCCATCTTTTACAATAACAATATGGTACCATATATTATTCTGTAAATTAGCGTCAACAGTCCCTCCAAAAATTTGATGACCATCTTCATTATGACCATTATCACTTGTAACGAATATTACCTCCGATTGAGTATTTATTAAAACTCTCCATGAACGATAACCATCCAATCCTCTATCTTTAGAGATTGGTTGGATTTTCAGAAGAATATTGGTACATTTAATCCAAAATGATATAGTAAAATCGTTATATCCAAACTCCAGCGATGGATCATCATGAACTGCTATATAATCGTTGATACCATCAAAATCAAAAGCCTTTCCAGATATTCCATCTACTGTTGCAGCATCATGTACTGTTCCGTCATTATCGTTATTAGATTCATCCTCTGCTGTTCTAAAATCAAAACTCCGATAACCAACTAAACCATCATTTAAATCAAGATTATTAAAGGTTGAAGTAATGTTATTAGTATCTTGTTTACTATATGAATTATTTTGTAATCCCGATATAACACTTGCCCCAACAAATAAAATTATAATTCCTATTACCAATATTTTACCTAATAAAGATTTTTTCATAATTTTTCCTCCCGTATAGATTCTAATCACTGTTATGCTATATAAATTTTCGTAACAGTTAAACAAATATATCAGTTCTGCATTATAATTGATGGGGGAAGAA
This sequence comes from uncultured Thermoplasmatales archaeon, assembly GCA_964347865.1. Lineage (GTDB taxonomy): Archaea > Thermoplasmatota > E2 > DHVEG-1 > DHVEG-1 > JAGLML01. Next base: position 15,864 of record CAYGAC010000010.1, on the reverse strand, counting down.
TGAAACGAATCCTTACCATCGGTATTATTCATTTCATCTTAACATTTTTGGCAAGGATTATTTTAAAAAAATAAGTTAGAGATACCCCCATACGTCATATTGCCGCATGGAATTTTAAAGGTGGTGGAAGTCCTCTTGAGATGACCGAGAGGTATATTTTACAATTTCGACTTATGATGATGTTAATTATTTTACATCAACACTTTGTGTATATGTAAAAAGACGAGTATGCAAAATTAGATAAAGTAATATGATTTTATATTTAGAAGGAGCAACGATGAAACTTAAAATTAAACTTCTAAAACCATTCTCCGATGCAATAGGAAAAAATGAACTGAAATTAGATTTCAATGGAATATCATTTAAAGATTTAATTAGTGTAATAGTTAATAAATATCCCCAGCTTAAGAAAGAATTCTATACAAATACGGGGGAGCTCACTGATTATATAGCAATATTTGTGAACGATAAACCACTATCTGCCATGGATGGGATTAATACTAAACTAAAAAATGGAGATGAGCTTGTATTTTTTGTACCGATCAGTGGCGGATAAAAAAGAACGAAGATTTTTTTAATAAATTTCAGAGAGAATTTATTATTCCTTGTTCATATAATATTGTTGCATCTAATACTTCACCCTCAACAGTCGAAAGAAAATTCAATGTGTGATTTATAATATCGAGCATTTCCTTTTTATCTTGTGGAAGAATGCCGTAAACACCTCTATAAATTAATTTATTGTCTACCCAGATATTATTTGTAAAATGATCAGAGGCAAGTTTACAATTTTTAACTTCAAGATTCTCAATCATTATCTTAACTTCTCTTAACTTTTCAACAGGCGAAGTAGGCTGATAATCTCCGGATTTCATCTTTTTTTCTAAGAGCGACCCATGTTGAACCACAAGTGTTCTAAGTCTTATAAAATCTGGATTAACTTGGTTACAAACTTTAGCAGATGCTTTTGCATGTTCTTCTAATCTGTTTTTCCCTCCAGCACCTACAAGGATGTAAAATGATAGTTCAAGACCTGCTTTTTTTGCTTCTTTACCACCAATAATTATTTCTTCTGGTGAAACTCCTTTCTGCATAAATTCTAATGTCTTTTTATCTCCTGATTCCAAACCAACATGCACTCTTGTAAGACCAGCTTTCCTTATCTTTTGCAACTTTTCAGCACCTAATTTCATTAATGTTTTTGCTCTTGCATAGGATGTTATTCTCTCTATATCAGGAAAACACAGTTTTACATACCGAATAATTTCTTCAATATTTTTCATGACAAGACTATCAGAATCTGCAATAAATACAGTCTTTGCTCCACGATATATCTCTACAGCTTTATCTATATCGTTTTTAATTTCATCGATTGTTCTAGACTTGAATTTAATAGTCTTATACATCGTACAAAACAGACATTTATTCCAAGGGCAACCTCTGGAAACCCGTATTAAAGCAGAACCAGCTTCATTTGGTGGTCTATAAGGTGGGAAATCATAATTCAAGATATTATAATCCAACATAGCAATTATATACAGGAGAATATATGATTTTAATCTTTCGCTCTTCATTATAAAAACTGTAGTGATTCTAAAAAAGGGTACTAATGAAATTCATATAGTTCTTTTGCAAATATTGCAGATCCAAAAGCACCATTTAATTGTGGATTTGGTGGAGTTAAAATCTCTCGTCCAACCAACTTTTCTAATATTTTTAATATAATATCATTGTATGCTATTACACCACCAGTCATTACTATTGATCCTTCTAGTGGATCCATCTCTATTACTCTTCTTACAACAGATTCAAATGCGCTTTTAATCATATCTTCTAACTTTTCCCCCTCCTTAATCCTTGTGAGGATCTCTGTAGAGGCAAAAACGGTACAAAAGCTACTAATAGCAGTGTCTTTAGAAGATTTTGATGCGAGTGTATTCATTTTATTAGTTGGTATGTTTAGTTTATAGGCAATCTCTTCTAAAAATGTACCAGTACCAGCAGCACATTTTCTGTTCATCTTAAAATTTAGAATTTTTCCCTTTTTGTCAATCTTAATAATTTTTGTATCTTGACCTCCAATATCAATAATGGTGATATCTTTTGGAAAATAATGAAATGCACCTTTTGCATGAGAACTGATTTCAGTTTTAACACTATTTGCAAATGGTACATTTTTTCTCCCATATCCAGTTGCTGTGATGTGCTTTATTGAATCCATGGATATTTTTGCATTATTAACTGCTATTTTGAAAGAATCTGAAATGGATTTTTGAAGATCAGCACCAGATCTATTTATGCAAAATCCGATGATATTATTCTTTTCATCAATAATTACTACTTTTATATATGATGTTCCAACATCAATACCTGCGAAATATACATCTTTCACCATGGTTTAACCTAACTAAATCATCTATAGTAAAACGCAGAATATATTAAATCTTTCTTCTTTTCTCTTAATTTTTTGTATTGTTTTTAAAACAAAAAAAATAATAACTGTTACCCTTATTTCGATTCGCTATCTATTGAGTATCACAACCAGGATGAAGAGAATAAATTATATCAGACTAAATTGAAAATAATGATAATAGAAATAAAAATATATCAAAAATTCTAGGGGAGATATTATGGCTGAGAAACATAAATCGACTAGAAAGAAAATAATGGCAACAGAAGAAATGAAGAAGATTATGGCGGAATATTTTTATGATTTAGATTCTGCTTCAAAAAATAACGATAAGAAAGTAGCCTGGTGTTCAAGTGTCGGTCCTGCAGAAATTTTGAGAAGTCTTGGTTTTTATGTATATTTTCCAGAGAATCATGGTGCAATGCTAGGTGCTACAAGGATGGCAACAGACTTAATACCTTATGCTAATGCTGTTGGATATTCTCCTGAAATTTGTTCCTATCTAACATCAGATGTAGGTGCATATTTACAGAATGTTACACCACTTTCCAAAGCTTATGAAGGAATTGAGAGCATACCAAAACCAGATATATTAGTTTTTAACACGAACCAATGTAGAGATGTCCAGGATTGGTTTGGATGGTTTGCAAAAGAGTTTAAAGCTCCTATCCTCGGTATTAATACACATAGAGGAGTTACAGATGTTTCAGACACCCACGTTAATTCTATTGCTAACCAGATGGAAGGTATGATTAATCCATTGGAAAAAATATCAGGTAACACCTTTGATTTAAATGAATTAAAAAAAGTATTATCTCTTTCACGTGAGTGTTCTAACCTATGGAAAGAAGTATTAGATACTGCCGCTGCAAAACCTTCGCCTTTAACCTTTTTTGATGGTACAATCCACATGGGACCAGCGGTAGTATTAAGAGGAACACAAAAAGCTGTCGATTATTATAAATTATTACTTGCTGAATTAAAAGGAAGAGTGAAGAATCATGAAGGAGCGGTTGAAGAAGAGCGTTTTCGACTGTATTGGGAAGGTATGCCTATTTGGGGTAGGTTAAGAGATCATTCTGTACTGTTTGCAAACCAAAAAACATGCGTTGTTGCATCTACTTATTGTAATAGTTGGATATTTTCTGCATTTGATGCTCATCATCCCTTCACGAGTATGGCTAGAGCCTATACTGAATTATTTATTGTCCGATCAGATAAAGCAAAAGAAGAATACTTAAAGAATATGATTAATTTCTTTAAAATCGATGGTATAATTTATCACGACTCAAAGACTTGTCCGAATAATTCCAATAATCGTTATGGTATGCCACAACGTCTTGAGAAAGAAACTGGTATACCAAGTTTGATTATAAACGGAGATTTAAACGATTTACGATGCTTATCTGATGAACAAACTAAAACAAATATCGAAGCTTTTATTGAGCAGCTTGAGGAGAAAGATTAACATGCTCGATCCATTATTTAAACCTAAATCAGTAGCAATTATTGGTGCTTCTACAAAAGAATTATCAATTGGAAACAGAATAATTAAAAATCTAATAGATTTTGGATATAAAGGTTCCATATATCCAATTAATCCTAAAGCAGATGAAGTTCGAGGTATTAAAGCATACAATTCAATTCTTGATGTTCAAGGCGATATTGATCTTGCTCATATCGTCATTCCAAATAAATATGTCCCTTTTGCAATCGAAGATTGTGGGAAAAAGGGTGTTAAGACAGTAATTATTAATTCTGCAGGTTTCAAAGAGATTGGCGGAGAAGGAGTTTTATTAGAAAAACAAATAGTAGAGAAAGCTAAAAAACATAATCTACGGGTGTTTGGACCGAACTGTCAAGGTATAATAAATACAAGTCCAAATGTTAAAGCATATTGTAATTTTACCTTTACGAAACCAGAAGAAGGTTGTATTTCAATTATTGCACAAAGCGGTGGCGTTGGAGAAGTGATTAATCAACGTTTTTCCGAACTTGGTGTTGGAATACGAATGTATGCTTCTAATGGCAATGCATGTGATATTTCAATACCTGAAATTATTAAATATTGGGGGGAAGATGAAAAAACACACGTAATTATCGTTCATATCGAGAATCTTTCCAATCCAAAAGAGTTTATGGAAGTTGCAAAAGAGGTTGCTAAAAAGAAACCGATTCTTGGAATGAAAACAGGACGGACAACTGAAGGTGCAAAAGCCGTATCATCCCATACGGGTGGCCTTGCTAAGATAGATATTGCAACAGAACTTATTTTTAAAAAAAGTGGTATTGTTACTTTTAGAGATCAAGAAGAATTATGTCAAGCTGCAGTAGCTTTTGCTAGTCAACCAATTCCCATGGGTAAAAATGTAGGGGTAATAACAAATACTGGTGGACCAGCAATTATTGCTACTGATGAATTAGTAGAAGCGGGATTAACGATTCCCCCTCTTTCAAAAAAGGCTAAAAAAATCCTTAATGAGAAGTTATACTCCGCAGCTTCAGTTAACAATCCTATTGATGTACTAGCAACTGCAGGAGCTGAACATTTTAGAGCAGCAATAGATGTCCTAAATGATGAACATCAAATAGATAGTATTTTTATCAATTTTGTCACTCCCTTTTTTGTTGATACTGATTCGATAGCTTATGAAATAGCCGAAGTAAATAAATTTCATAAAAAACCGATTATCTGTAATCTTATGACCGATAAAAAACAGTGGACAAAAACTATTAAAATATTGAAAAACGGAGGTATTCCATATTATAGCCTCCCTGAAACTGCAGCACGTTCACTTATTGCTATGACAAAATATTATGGATTAAAATCACGTGATTTTGGAAGTATTAAAAAATTTAGTGATATAGATGAAAAACGTATAAGTAATATAATTCAAGATAAGAAGAAAAAAGTAAGTGATTTCTTATCAGCAGAAAAAGTTAATAACCTGCTTGAATCCTATAGTATTCCTGTTGCTAAATGGAGATTAGTTAAAAATAGTAAGGAGGCAATCCAAGCAGCAAATGATATTGGATACCCTGTTGTTGTAAAGGTAGAATCTAAGAATATTATTCATAAAAGTGATGTTGGAGGTATTGCATTAAATATTGGTAAGGATGATTTAGAACCTACCGTTAAAGATATGGAGAAAAAATTTTCTGCTGAAAAACCCAAGTTTTTAATTCAAGAGTTTTTACCTGGAGGAAGAGAACTCTTCATTGGAGCAAAAGCTGAAGAAGGTCTCGGACATATAATTTTATTTGGAATGGGAGGAATATATATAGAGATTCTTAAGGATGTAGTGTTTGGTATCACACCGATAACAAAAAGAGAAGCAATAGATATGATATCATCCATCAAATCCTATCCTATTCTATCTGGTTTTCGAGGCAAGAAAGGTGTCAATAAGGAAAAACTTGTTGAGATTTTGCTACGAATGTCGCAATTGGTATCCAATTTTCCTATGATTCAAGAATTTGATTTGAATCCAATTATTGCAAATGAGAATCGAGTTTTTGTAGCAGATGCTCGGATTAGAATCTAAGTAGGGATGATATGGTCTGTTGGTTAAACTTAGGACAAATACTTAATGTAAATACAAAGAAGTTTCCTAATACAATAGCGATTAAAGACAAAAATAGGAGTTATACATACCCTGAGTTAAATAAGAGAGTTAATAAACTTTCCCAAAGTCTTCTTTCTCTTGGGTTAAAAAAAGGAGATAAGGTAGCAGTTTTACTTGAAAACAGTATCGAAATTGTTGAAGTTTATTTAGCTACGGCAAAAACCGGACTTATCATTGTACCGATAAATTTTCGTTTAGTTAATAAAGATATAAATTATATATTAAAAAATTCTGATACACAAGCAATCATAGTCCACGACGAATTTACTCCAACAATAGACTCTATAAAATCAAATCTTAAAAATATTAAACCCGAACGATATATTGTTGTTGGAAAAGAAATACAAGGTTACAAAGTTTATGAGGATTTTATTCGAGAATCTTCAGAATTTGAGCCTACAGCTATTGTTAAACCAAAAGATACATGGGTCCTTCTATATACCTCTGGAACTACTGGAATTCCTAAAGGAGTCGTACGCTCCCATGAATCTTATATAGCATTTTATCTTATTAACGCTGTAGATTTTGGTTTTACTGAACATGATATATGTCTCAATATTATGCCTTTGTGTCATGTTAATTCTACATTCTTTACGTTTACTTTTACATATATTGGAGGTACTGTTTATGTGCATCCAGCACGTCACTTTAAAGCAGAAAAGATACTCGAGATTATTGAAAAAGAAAAAATTTCATTTATGTCTCTCATTCCTACACATTACAACCTTATTCTAAATGTATCACAAGAAGCAAAAAAACACGATATTAGTTCGATGAAAAAGTTACTCTGTTCATCGGCTCCCGTAAGAAAAAGTATGAAAAGAGCAATTATGGATTTTTTTCCTGATGTAGAGTTATATGAGGGATATGGTTCTACTGAAGCAGGGATAGTAACCGTGCTTAAACCAGAGCATCAAATGAGCAAATTAGGATCTATTGGTTTTGAATCATTAGGGACAGACTTTATTAAATTATTAGACGAGAATGATAAAGAAGTAGGTGTTGGAGAGGTGGGAGAAATATATTCAAAAGGACCAATGATGTTTGATCATTACTATAAAATGCCTGACAAAACAAAAGACTCATTTAGAGGGGATTGGTTTAGTGCTGGTGATATGGGGAAAAGCGACGAAAATGGATTCTATTATATTGTTGATAGAAAGGACAATTTAATAATTACGGGTGGTGAGCACGTTTATCCTAGCGAAGTTGAGGAAATTATTGGTAGTAATCCTAATGTCTTTGATGTCGCAATAATTGGTTTACCCGATGAAAAGTGGGGAGAAAGAGTAACTGCTATTGTTGTACCAAAGGGAAAAATTGATGAATTAACTATTAAAAAATATTGTTCAGATAAGCTTGCTAGATTTAAAATTCCAAAACAAGTGATATTTATTAAAGATGAAGAAATGCCCCGAACAGGTACTGGAAAAATTTTACATCGGATTCTTCGAGAACGATATACTCCTAAGGAAGTATAAATATGAATGAACATAGATTTGGAATCATAGGTGTGGGACCTATTGGCAGTATTATCGCAGCCCATCTTGCAAACAAAGGTCATAATGTCACCTTAGTAGATATCCTTAAAGATCATCTGGATGAGATTAAGAGAAATGGACTTATTCTTACTGGTTTCAAGGAAATGAAAGCGGTATTCCCACCTGAAAATTTCTGTTATTCAATAGATGAAATAGAAGGGAAAAAATTAGACATTATATTTATCTCTGTTAAAGCATCTATTCTTCCCAAAATTTTACCTAATTTGAAAAAAGTTACGACACCAAATACTATCTTTGTTAGTTTACAAAATGGATTAGACGCGGAAAATTTGATAGCAGATTTTTTTGGAACGAAGAATACCCTTCGGATAGTTATCAACTATGCTGGTAATATCATTGACAATGGAAAAGTTAGAATGTCTTTTTTTAATGCCCCAAACTATATCGGTATGATAGATCCTTCAGCGAAAGAAAAAGCAAGAACATTAGCAGAAATTATTACTGCATCAGGTCTGGAAACTAATTTCACTTCGGAAATTAAGAAATATGAATGGGAAAAAACTATACTTAATACTGCGTTAAGTCCCGTATGTGCTTTGACCCGACGCACAATGAAACAGATGATGGAATTTAACAAAACAAGAGAACTTGTTGAGGCGATTTTACGTGAGGGTATAGAAGTTGCTAAAGCAAATGGGATTTTTTTCGAATCAGAATTTTTAATACATGGTATGAATTATTTAGATAAAGCAGGACATCATAAAACCTCGATGCATGTAGATATAGAACGAGGAAGTCCAACAGAAATAGATTTTATTAATGGTAAAATTGTTGAATATGGAAAACTCAAAGGAATACCAACACCTTATAACTCCACAATTGTCTCTCTAATTAGGGGATCTGAACTTCCCGAATACAAAAAATAAATAATTTATAGAGGGGATAGTACTGCAGTATGTAATAATCGGAAATGGTGGTGCAGGGATTAGTGCACTTCAGGCAATACGTGATGTTGATAAAAATTCTGATATTATTATTGTATCCCGGGAACAATACCCAACATACTCTCCCTGCTCACTTCCCAATTTGATATCTGGGGAAATCGACAAACCTAAAATTTTTCGATTTGATAACGGATTTTATCATCGTCTTAATGTTACATTTGTGAAAAACACAGAAGCACTTCAAATAAATCCAAAGAAAAAAGAAGTAAGATTAGCAAATGAGAAACACATGAAATATGACAAACTATTAATTGCTGCTGGTGCGAGTCCTATTCTCCCAAAAAACATAAGGGGATTAGATCTTAATGGTGTACATGTAATGGGGACTCTCGATTCTACCCTTGGGATAATTACTCATTTGGATCATGGTGTGAAACATGCTGTCGTAGTTGGTGGAGGTTTTATGGGAGTAGAAACAGCTACTATGATAAAGAAGCGAGGAATAGAAGTCAGTATTATTGAGACGCTCCCACATATTCTCTCAAGAATGCTTGATTCTGATATGTCTCATAAGGTAGCACAGATTTTAAAAGATAATGAGATAAAACTAATTCTTAATAATTCGGTTAAAAGGGTGAATGGAAAAAAAAAAGTTACAAGTGTAACCGTTGGAAAAGAAACTTTGAATCGCGATATGGTTGTGATATCTATTGGTGTAATGCCTAATATTGATATTGTTCAGAATTCAGGTATAGCAGTTAATCATGGAATTATTGTTGATACAAAAATGGAGACAAACATTAATGACATATTTGCAGCTGGAGACATTGCGGAAGTTCGGGAACAAATAGAAGGAAAAAAGGGATTATTTGCTATATGGCCAAATGCGATTGAACAAGGGAGAATAGCTGGTTTGAATATGGGTGGTAAGCAAACTAATTATTCTGGTGCAGATATGATAAATGTTCTTGATGTTTTTGGTATTCCAGTTGTTGCCATGGGTTACACATCAAAAGATATTGGAAAATGCGAGGTCATATCACGTTTTACTCCTCATACCTCGAAAAAAATACTATTAAAAAATAATAGAATAGTAGGACTCCAATTTATTGGTACGATTAGAAATGTTGGGACCTTTTATGGTCTTATGAAAAAGGGTACCGATATCAGCGATATTAAGGATAGATTACTTGATGATAATTTCATTATTGCTCCCGAGGTTACTCCTCCTTAATTGGGAGAATAATTAATTTAACATCATTTTTTTAGCAATCTCTAAGAATCTCTCAGCCATTTCTTTCCGTCTTTTTTCTAACTCTTCTGTTTCATCAAGATACTCTATAGCTTCCGTGGAACAGTATTTCACACACTTGGGATCACCATCACATAAATCGCATTTAATAATCTCATCATCTATTGTAGTTATTGCATTGTATGGACAAAGAACTGCACACAGTCTGCAACCTATACATTTATCCTCATCTCTGATGACTGTTTTATCTTGTATTTTATACGCATTTTGGTGACAAAATTTCAAACATACAGGATCATCACATTGATAACAAACAATTGGAAATTCATATCTGTTAAATTCATCTCTAACCACTGTAATTGCAGCTTTTTTTGGATTACACTCTCCAAATTTTGTTAAGGAACAAGCGTTAGAACATTCTCTACACCCAGTACATTTCTCTGGATAGGTATAAATGTATTTCACATCAAAGCCTCCAGCTCTTTAACACGTTCTTTTCGAACTCGTCCATTGTTATCCCATCCGCGAAGTTTATAATACCTTGATAGTAGATTGTCAAACTCTTTTCTATCGATATGATGTTCTTTAGCTATCTTAAGAGGCATAGGCTCGTCAAAATATTTTTTTGGCAAGGTATCATCTTTTCGCGATATTCCTTCCCGGTTATTGAATATTCTTTCAGTATCAATTACTCTTTTACCAATCTCCTGAATATCTTTTTCTTCAAGTTTCCAATTAGAAGCGCAATGAATGAGTTTTTTCATCCATGTGTAATCTACAAAGTGTGGACTATTGAATCCATGACATATGAACTTACACACTCCTAAGCAATCAATTGCAGCAAAAATATTATCCGAGAAATACACGGTTTTCTCTTTAGCTTTATAAGAGGTTGGATCGTTATTTACTCCTTTGCCATAAATTTTTTCTTTTACCTCTAAAGGAAGTCGTAAAAATATTTCAAGGGTTGGTCTACTTCTGAGATGATCTGCACCTCTTGAAGCGGTGGCGATACCTAAAGCAAATGCTTTTATATATCGAACATCGTGAGGATCGCTTTGAGGTAGTCCTTTTACTGCGATAAGGTAATCCTTAGATGCTTTACCAAATCGTTCTATATTCATGGTACTTTCTGCTAAAACATTACCAAAGCCTTCTCTCCTGGATATTTTAAAGAGTAATCTTTTAATTAACTCAAAATCTCCAAAACTAAGTTCCTCCTCAGTTATTTTCTTGTTAATAATTCCCTTCTCATAGAGTTCAAAAGCCCAGCCAAGAATAGATCCTGAGGAAGAAATGTCCAGTCCAAGTTCATTGCATATGTTATTAAGTTCTATGACTTGAGCTGCATCTTCGATACCAATATTTGCACCCAAAAGACCTACAGCTGTATATTCAGGGCCTTCACCACCAAGTTTATTTCTATGTCTACAGTGGATGATACATGATGAGCAGCTAATCATTTTTTCTATAAAGGTTTCTATAACATCAGCATTTAATGATTCGGTCCAAGCATTCAGCTGACTATTTTTTGTTCGAATTGCACCAATTGTATTGCTCACTTCATAAAGAAGTGGAGTTCCTACCTTACCCAATATTGCAGATATTTTCGAATTCATAATATAATCTTTAAGTTGTTCAACAACGTTAAGCATTTCTTCAGGATGAGCTATTTTTATTCCATTCTTTCCTCTTGTAACAACTGCTTTTAAGTTTTTTGAACCCATGACTGCTCCTAAACCACATCGTCCTGCAGCATTTTTTACCCCAGTTCTTACACATGCAAATCTGACAAGGTTCTCCCCAGCAACACCACAGACCGCTGCTTCAACTTGACCGAGATCTTTTCTAAAAGTTTGTTGCACCTCTGTTGTATCCATTCCCCAATATTCCTTTGCATCCTTTATCTCTATAGAATTATCATTCACATAGATGTAACATGGTTTCTTTGCCTTACCAAGTATGATGAGCCTCTCAAAACCTGCATATCGCATTTCAGCTGCAAAATAACCCCCACAATTAGCATCTCCCAAAATGCCTGTTTCGGGTGATTTTGCTGATACATTAAAGCGACTGGAATTTGGAACAAGAGTGCCCGTTAAAAAGCCAGTGCCAAAAATAAGGACATTTTCAGGTGAGAATGGATCTATTCCTGGTTTAATCATTTTATAAAGGTAATAGCTGTTAAGACCTCTACCTCCTAGATATAATTTTGTAAGTGAGTCAGGAGTTTTTTCTATATTAATTTTTCTTTTAGATAAGTCAATTATTCCAAGTTTACCATTTAACATTACATCGCCAGAATTTAAATCCAGAATAAACTAATGTTATTATAAGTTTCCACTGATTTTATCATAAGATTCCTATGTAATTTTTACAATTTGATTTTTTAACGCCAAAACTTTATATAATGTCTATTGTGAACATTTATCGTGATATGATTTACCATTTCCTCCTAAAATCATGGTAAATAAATGAAACGATGGTAATAGAAATGAAAGGAAAGGTATATTCCATAAAAATAAAGAAATTCAATTCTTTTTTGTTAGTCCTATTGCTAATCGTTATACTTTCAGGTTTACCGTCAATTTTAATCTCTCTAGTTCGAACTGTAAATGCAGTTGATATTACTACTTATTCTGATAACAACTCTCAAATTAGGGTATCGGTTCCTGGAGAAGAACCCCCACCTCCTCCACCTCCCCCACCACCTGGAATTACCGCACCAAAAATCCTTTGGTATGATCTTCAAACACAAAATGGTGTTTCAAAATTAAATTCACAGATTGATGTGAATACCGACTATAAATTTCGCATAACAATTAGCAGCGATCAAGGATGGGATGATATAGATTATATTGATATTAGTGCTTGGTTTGATAATGGAGCAGAATCAACAACATACAATAATAGTGGAAATCTTGGTGGAAACCTTAATATGTTTTTAAGATATGAAAATCTGACAGGAACTGCAAACTATACAATGCTGTGGCCTGATGATGAAGTAACATCAGGTACTTTTACAGAAAAGGATGATACTGATCCTAATGGTAGTGCGGGATATACTGAATGTAAAAATTTAACATTTTTCTTTAAACCAGGATATCAATTTAGGTATGCACCAGGGGATGGTAGTTGGGATACCACGAAAGATGCTCATAACGACATTTTGTCATGGAATTTTAAAATATCAGTGAAAGATAGTGGGGAAAATGCATCAGGATCAAGTACAACTAGTATAATTGATGAGTTTGGAGTTTATTCATATTCTGAATTTGTAAGTGCTGGATTACTTTCCATTGAAGGTCTTCCAGGAAATTTGTCGAAAGCATCGAATGTTAATATTACTACTCGATCTAATTTAGATTATTCCTTATCGGTTGATTTTGATCCATTTAAGCATAAAAAACACCCTACTGCTAATATGTCCAATCAAACAATATGGGTGAAAGGCGGAAATTTAACTTCATTTATAAATTTTACAGGAAATGAACCACTTTATATTTATGGATCTCCAACAACATTTATTGATGCAGAAGATAATAACACATCTACAATAATCTATAATATGAGTTATAAATGCAATATAACCTTTGGTCAATTACCAGGTAATTATTATTCAACTACGGAATACCTATTAAAAACCCCAATAGGTTAAAATTTTTTTATTACTTATTTTTTCGGTTGAATCATATACATTTCAATGTTTCTTGCAAATGTAGATAAAAAGGGATAAAAGCCCAATTTTAAGGCTCGAATATCTCGAATAATAATATTATGAATTGAATTATAACTTTTTGTTACTTTGTGAAATCCGTTTTGCAGTTCTTCTTTTGACATATTTTTTGGTTCAAAGACAATAGTTTTTCGATTATATTTTGACCAGTCGTGTGTTAATATTCTTCCTTCCCCTTCAAGTTTTTTATATAAAGGCGTCCCTGGATAAGGAGTTAATATAGCAAATCTTGCTGAATCTAAACCTAATTCATCAATACTATCCAGAGTGTATTCAAAAACATCAGGACGATCCTGATCAAATCCAAAAATAAAGTTTCCTAATGCGGTCATTTTGTATTTATGTATTTTTTGTACAACAAGAGAAAAATTTTCAACTGTATTTGTTTTTTTATGTATTCCATCCAAAGTTTGCTGTGCAAATGATTCAAAACCTACTGTCCATTCAATACATCCTGCTTCATTTGATAATTGTAATAGCTCGTCATCTTTTACTAAAACATCCGCATTACCCTCACAAAAGAATTTTTTATTAAAACCTTTCATTTCTTTAAAAAGTTTCTTTGTATATTCGATATCTATTGTCATAGAAACATCACAAAAAAGAAGAAATTTTTGTGGCAGCAGTTTAATCTCTGTAATAACATCTTTTATATTTCGTGTACGAAAAACTGAACCATATTGCACATTTGATTCCTGGCAAAAATCACATTTATACGGACATCCTCTAGTTGCTTCAATTGCAGATATTAATTTAACTTTTGAAGGGAAAACAATATGGGAAGTTGGGAGTAACTCCGGATTGGTTTGTTCTGTAGATTTATAAAAAGATTTTAATTTACCTTTCTCCAAATCTTGAATAACTACCGGCCAAAGGGATTCAGCACTACCAATAAGTACACAATCAGCATGACGTTTTGCTTCTTCTGGTAATGCAGAGGGATGTGATCCACTTAAAATTATAATTTTTCCTCTTTTTCTAAACTCATCTGCAATATAATAAGCTCTGTTAGCAATCGCTGTTTTAAAATGAATATGAATAGCATCGCAATTTTCATTAAAATCGATATCTTCAAATGTTTCAATTAATTTAACTGAATGTTTTTTTGGAGTAACAGAAGCGAGCTGACGGGCATAAACTGAAGATACTAAAGAGAAGGTCGAGAAAATTGTTTTATCAATTAAGGGTAATTTTGTTAAACAACTTTCTCCTAAAATCAATATTCTCATATGATAATATTAGCCTCGAAGGATTTAAAAGGTTTTTTAATAATAGCCAACCTTGATAACTCATTTTAAGAAATCAAATTTTCTACCAAATTTATTATAAGGATGCGCTCGACATAAAATAATTAAGAATGTTTTGGCAGCGCAGAACATTCCAGGGAGCGGGCTCCATCTGCTTCCTCTTTCTGCTAGTGTACCGTCAACGCGAATGAGAACGCACATAGCCAGTCTATCACACCACTTGGAACGGGGGGAGTTACTTGCCATATCCTCTCCCCTCCTTCCAGCCTTAAACGAATTTGTTTTTTCTTTAATATAATTTAATTTAGCTACAATTATCTACAGGTACAACAACGTTTCTATCCTTTTTATTAATCTATCTCTGGTATGTTATTTTTTATTTTTCAGAAAATCAGTTGCTTTGAACATTATAATAATTAAAATCAAAATTTTTCTCGTTTTGTTCAATATATTAATAAAAAGCATTAACTTCATAAGAATATTTACTACTATAGGTGGAAAAAATATGAAAAAAATAATTGTTCCATGTATATGTATGATGCTGGTAATGACAATAACACCTTTTGTGGCGTCTGCAGAAATTGAAAATGGATTTGAAAAGGATGATTTTAAATTTGATGTATTTAATTGTATACGATTCTTAAGGAAAAATGGAAAATTATTATCGGCACTGTACCAATCTTGGAACCCTCTATGGCAGATATTTTTGAAGCATCTTGATATTGTCTCATTTTCGATATATGAAGATTCTGCAGAACCAGAAATACTAAATGCAAAAATGGTAATTAGAGATTTTAAATATACTGAAAGACGAACATCCTATTACATCTATTGGACGTATGATAATATTCGGTATTTTGTAGGAACTAATACTAATTCAGGGGGAGAAAATGTTAGTTCAATCGCTGGTTATTTTTCCGATGATAAGGAAGACCATTATACTCAAATAAATGGTGAAATCAACGAAGAAGATGGTATAATAACATGGGCAATTCCAAAGGATATCATTGGTAATCCAGAATCGGGAGATCAATTGTTAGAAATCCACGCAGGGACTTTCTTAATATATCAAAAAGATTGTGAGGCGCCTATTAAATTAATTCTTGCTAACGATAGAGCAAATCCACCAAAAAATCAATGCTATACT
>CAYGAC010000009.1:0-18807 GCA_964347865.1 uncultured Thermoplasmatales archaeon | reverse complement strand
TGTTGTTCTGATTAATACGACTAATTACAAAATCTATAAATCTATTAAATGTTTCATCATTCATTCCACTAATACTTTCTAGCATATTTTGAAATATTACATTCACATTATCTCTTTTTATTAATGATATAATAATCTCTTCTTCCATCCCAACATACGCACAACTCAAATCCCTGCTCTCTTCATCTATCGCTCTGCTACTTCTTATATTGAATAGGGGTGATGCTTTAACATCAGATGCTCCACTTCTATATCCTACGACAGAGGTGAATGATACACCAATCAAGATGGTGACTGCTATGATGCTGCCGATGAGTATCTTGTTATTCATATTCTTTCCCCATATTTCTATACTTGATATTCTAAATAATTTTTATAACCAATCTAATGGAATTACCCAGTTCCAACCATATTTATTTGATATTTCTTCACAAATTGATGCAAATAAAGCTGTAGTAAATAGTAACATTAAAAATCTTGCAAATAAAACTTTATTATTAATTTCAATAATAGGAAAAATAGGTCTCCATTCTATAACATCATATGAAATTTCATTAAGAATATTAATTCGAAAATCACGGAACAACAGTATTGCAACCACTAAAGCATAAAGATATTGATGTTTAATTTGGTCTAATCTTTCCATTTCATTAATATTCCTAAAATCTAATTGCTCAACTAAATTACTATGTATTCTACCTTCAATTGTCTTCTGCTGGATTGCTGGAATAGATGGCATTAAAAGAAGTAATGTTAAAACGAATATACTACCTATTAAGATTTTCTTTCTCATTCTCTTTTCCCCATATTCTCATAGATGTTCTGGTATTTAATTTTTTATCCTAAATATATCACCCGAATGCGACATAGCTAAAAATCACCCTTAGAAGCGACAGAACCCGGTTTTAAATAATCAATTTCATAATTGTAGAAATACAGGAAGGAAGGAATAATAGGGGATCTTTTAAATATGAAGAAACTTCAAGAAATAAATCTTCCTTCTTTCCTACATTAAATTAAAATTCTGAAGGGTATTTAAATATGCCTATCGAATCAATTCTAATATGAATCTTCCAATCCTTAAAAACCTTTATATAACTCGGATTACAAAGAATATATATTGAGAGTGGGGGAATCACTTTCTTAGGAGACTTGTATCCTAACTTATCCCCTCGTGATGAGTCACTTCACCATCTTTTCTCCTCTCCGAAAACTCCCACTCTCGAAACGATTTTTGTTACATATGTTAGAATAAATTGTTAGTGAACTGATTACATTTCATTAAGATCTCGTGATTCGAGCGTCTAAAGAACATAAAAAAATAAAATTTTAATTCAAGATTTTAAATAAGATGTGCTAATAATAAAATCTCACTTCCCTCGGTTAGTAAATATTACCTTAAGATCATGATTTTTCTCCTACAATTCTCACATAAAAAAGATGGCTTTATTTTTGCCTCAAACAAAGAATTCGAAAATTGCATAACACAACGATTCCTACAATGATTTAATCCCAATACATGTCCTACCTCATGTATTGATTCTTTCTCTTTTAGCTTCCGGGAAGATAATCTATAGGTTGAGAGAACAGCACCTTTTTGATAAAATGCATACCCAAAAACGAAATTCATATCCGTACAATAGAGATCCTTTTTTATGATCCATAATGCCGTATCCACTTTTTTTATTTCAAGAAGGTGTCTCAGTAAGATATTTGCATTATATTGATCTCTCTGTTGGTTATAAGCATCTTTAATTAATTCTAGTTCACCGCCCAGGACAATATTTAATGCATTTTTATATATGCTAGCTAATGCTTGTTGGATCTGTCGAATTTCTTTATCATTGATTTGTGAGTAAAAAATCTCACAGCTAAATGATTTTGAATCAGGTTTTAAAAATCGAGGGGGAGATATCATTTCAACCTTTCTTCAATCTTATTAAGTTTTAAAATGATTTCAAACCGTGCTAAAACTGAAGTGCAACATCTCTTAAGGTCCCTAAAGCTTAATGATCTGGCTGGTAGGATTCCACGTCTTGTTAAATCATTTATCTTTTTACCAAATTCTTTCCGATCTATATTTAATTTTTTGGTAACTTCATCCAAATCCTTAGAAACAGATATCGCCCTCAATAGCTTTCTATCCTTTACATCAATTTCTGCTGAGTATGGTAAAAAACCATGTGTTTCAAAAACCTCCTCAACACATTTTTTCACAATACTTTCCAGTTCCTCTGGTTCAAGGAGTAAATAATACTCACTCAATTCAATCACTTTAACATGGAATTTAGAAGCAACTTTCCGCGCTGCGTCATCAGCAAATTGTTTACATATAAGCATAGGCTTATACCCGCTCAACTGAGCATTTCCATAGGTTTGTCGAATCGAATTCAAATCCCCCTTCCCTGATTTTACTTCAACAGCATATCGATCACCATTTGAGTCCTCCGCGAGGATATCCACTTCCGCAACCTTCTGTTTTCCCTCCATTATCGCATGCTTAGTAGATAAAATATGAAATCCCCTACTTTCAAGCAGTCTTTTCGCAATTCTTTCAGATGACAAACCTTTTACTTTTGACATTAAATATCATCTTCTTTTTCATCCTTTTCGATCTCTTCCTTTTTCTTTTGTTTCTTCTTTTTCCAATCATCCAATGTTTCTTCAATTTCATCGAGTGGTGTCATTTCCATAGAACTTCTCCATAACCAATACAACACATAATAAAAAACTTATTGAAGATCTAATGTTAATCTGTTTAATTTAAAAGGTGTTTATTTCCGATATTCACATAGTTCAAATTTTTCTTTGCGACGTTGTAACATTCTAATGCTGTTTTTCTACTCGTTACTGGCATATCATTCATCTTATAATCAGGATGGAAAGCTAAAAGTGAGTAAGGAATATCGGCATTTAAACCTGCTATGAATCGAGCAATTTTTTCAATCTCTACTACATCGATATAACCAGGAACGAGGAGAGTTGTTGCGGTTAAAAGATTTTTTTTCTGAAAATTTTCAGATATCATCCGGAAGTTTTGAAGGATTCGATCATTTGGTCGACCGGTAAGTGCAATGTTTAGATTTCTATCATATGCTTTTAAATCAAATTTTATCACACCATCTGATATATGGGAGAGCCCTGCTGCTTTTTTTACTAGCTGTGGATTCCCAGTACCATTCCATTCCCAGCAAATCCTTTTTTGAGAATTTTCTAGTATTTTCTCAGTAGCTTTAATGAGAAACGGAAGTTGTGGTTCTGGAGTACCTCCAAAATAGCAAATACAATTTGCTTTTTCTGCTACCTGAACTAGCGTATCCCTGCTTATGCGATCCGCTTTTTCTATGAATTTGTGCTCGTAGTTTTGACAAAACACACAATCAAATGAGCATCCGAAAGGAAAAACTGCCAAATTATATCCTACTTCTTTACTTCCAGGGCAAAACCAAGAAGCACAGCAGTTTGTAGGGAGAGGATCATAATAAGTATGTAAAATCCCCTCAGTTGGGTGAATAAGTTTTCCGTTTTCGTTTCTTCGGAGACCACAGTAACCTTTTTTCCCTTCTCCAATTTTGCACTTGTTTACACATATAGCACATTGAATTCCGTCGGTATCATTTGGAGGTTCGGGAGGAAGATTATAACTCTCTCTAGTTTTTTCATGTGCATGTTTGGTTAAAATAAGTGCTTTTTTGGGCTTGTTTCTAATACAAGATAGACAAACTCCTAAGGTGGAAGAAATCTCTCTGTTTTTGTTACCACATATTAAACACTCGTTTTTTTCTATAAATATCAAAATATTACCCTCGTTTATTTTATATTGTAATTTATCATTTTAAATGTTTTTACATTGTGGTAATAGTATTAGAATTTGTTGAAGAAATGTAACAAAAATAATGTAGTTATGGTTATTTTGGTACACCATCCGGCTTTTAAATTTTGCCGTCAAAAAAGTGCAGGGGACGAGATTTTGACACTAATTTAACGGTAAATTTACAGGTATTTCTCCTTTAAATGATTTAAAAATATTCATCAAAAACATCCATCAACAAGATGAGATATTGACATGATTTTACACTTTATTTTTTGAAAAAATAATTTGCATATAATTTATAATGGGTGAGGGGGACATAGCAAAAATCTAATAAAAATAATGCCTTGTTTTTGGAATTCTTATGTTCGGATTGTTGGCTGGTAGTTTGGTCTCTCCTCACCCAAAAAGAGTATTGATTTATGTATTAATAAATGTATCTAAAAAAACACATAATGATATATACAATAATATTCTTATATGAATATCTAATAAAATAGGAATATGTAAAAATAACTTTATTAAAGTATTAATTTTTAAAAAATAGGAGAAGGATGTAATAACATCCAACCTCAATTAGAGATATATTATTTTTTAAATTCCTAGTTTAACCTTCGCAAACAAACTCTACTCTGGTGTCACCGCTGTCACCAGAAAATGTATATGCAAGCTCATTACTAGATTCTGATTGCAAAATCTCGTAGATGTCAGCCTCAACGTAATTAATACCAAAGATCGCAAGAGAACTAGCATTTACATCGTATGAATTGTTCCGATACGCACAATCCTCTTCCCAGTAAGTAGTCTCCTCATTTTCACCACCAGTGTTACCTCCATCCTCGACGATAATTATCTTATAACCGTATAATATCAACGGGTTATAAAAGAAGAATTTAGGACCACGAACCCACGAAGGACCCCAAATCTCTATATCTCCATCCTCATCGTCATCAAAGACGTTTATATATCCTCCGAATCTATCTTGTGTAGGTTTAGTGGGATTCCAATTCTTTCCAAACGTAGGACCTGCCCAATCTCCGAGTAGTCCAAACTGAAACCGAAGTCTAAATCTAAACTTTGCCCAGCCTCTATCTGTATTTCCAGTTACTGAATAGTTCATAAATACTTTTCCTATTACTTTACCAAATGGATTTTCTTCCCAGTCTTTTGTTTGTTGTGTAACATCATAACCATTCCATCTCATTCTGGTGTTCCCCATTTTTACTTTCATGGTGCCAAGATACCATGGAGCATTGCAAGCAGGAGTTGAGTATTGGGATTGTGAAACCTCAAAAAATGTTTGATTATTTAGCATATCATCTTCATCATCAAATCTCCTTTCTTCATCCCAGCCTTCGGTCCATGACCACATACTTGGAAGTTTCTCGTTTGCTTCCTTTGTATATGCCGAAAAGGGCGGAGCGATAGTGGGAGACGGGAATTCTACTGCAACAACACACCTATCGTCAGCGAAGCTGGTAAAATTCACTGCTTCTCGTGTATTATTCAATGTGACCCATATTTCAAGATAGCATACTAAAGTCTGAGAATATTCCGCCATCTGCTGCGGAGTAAATACAAGAGGGACACATAGAGTGCCAAATGATTCACCACCAGAGTTTTCAGCTCTGGTTATCTGAACACTGTCATTTCCGATTTCTTTATTATCATCGTCTATATTATAAACAAGCAGGGCAATTCGTATCCAATATTCTGGATGGTTTATACCAGTTCCTACAGTCCAAGATGCAGTTACATTACCTCTTCCATCTTCCCAGCAAACCCAGTCATCTGTTGCGTTTACGTGACCAATGCCCACGTAATCAAAACTACTTATTGCAGATTCAACGTTTAACTCGCTGATCCAAATATCTCCTGCATCTGCATCTCCCGGATGTGGAGTCAGGGCAGATTTTACTGTGTAAAACAAGACTACCTGTGAACTTATCAGCATCAGTAGTGCAACTAATACGCTAGCTATCCAAATTCTTTTTTTCATTATTTGTTCACTCTCCAATTTCTTTGACCTCCCAAGAAAAAGGTTCCTTTCTGCGTAATTCCGTCTCGGTCGTTATATTCTTTTAAAAAATAAATGTGATCTCGAGAGAGTTCACTTTCCCTAATAAATGTCAAGATTTAACCTCCCCTTTATAAAATATTTTTAATATTACTTACTAAATAAGAACTTTTAAATATAATGGGAAAATAGGAGAACTATATAGGTAAAAATAGTGGTAAATAAAGATAAACAGATAAAAAAACATGCTTTACCATGGATAACATTCTAATATATATTACAGATATGACAATGAATATTAATTAATATTTTCTGCTTTTTTCATAAATGACTGAAGTAATTTTTCCTTTAGTTCAGGTTGTTTTTGAACTTTTTTTTGCATTAACAAAATCTACAACTCTGTTTCTTATTCTAAATATGAATACATCTACTATATAATAGATGGGTGACCATTTTTTAAACAACTTTTTTGTATATAAATAATAATCTTCTTCCAAATGATTACCTAAAGCATTGTAGTTACCATGAAAGTTTTTTAATAGTTACTGCTAAGAATTTTTGCACAATAATCCTTGACAATGATTGTTACGTATAAAAATAAATAATTTCAACAGGATTTTTACCTAATATTCAACTTCAAAACATCCAATATCTTCTGCAAATCTGGAAACCTCTCCAACAACCCCAGATACACATTCTGGCTTTTAGGCATCGTGACCTCAAGATATGCCCAGTCGCTTTCCTCACCTAGAGTATCTTTGACCTTTGCTTGAATCGTAAAATTACCCTCCTTAGATATGTATGTTTTTTTGAAATATAAACATCAGAACCATGATAGCGAGTCCACTCTATTGTTTTTCCATCATCCCATTTGATATAATAACTAACAAGGTTATTGTCAGGGTCAATTGCTTTAAATCTATAATAATATTCTTCCAAAGGGGAACAACTTACCTTCCCTTTTATTTCTGGTTTATTGGGTGGATTATTCGACTCAGCAGAGCCAAAAGCATGATAATTTTTGTTTGTATGGTTATTTAAAATTATCGTGTCAAAATGTCAAAAGAATAAAAAGAAAAAAGAGATAAGGTTAGATTACCTCAGTCCCAACCAGTACCAGTACACCATCCATAAGGCATCATTAGTGGATAATCGTCAGTCTCCATGGCAAGTCCATCTATGGTATAAGCAGAGTCTCCAATACCATCGGAATCTTGATCAGAACCAGTATAATCATTCCAGTAGTTGCCCTCACCAAGTCCACTTTTTGTCAACAAACTACCACCTACTTTGCACCACTCATTAGGTGATTCAAGTCTCGGTGGGTGATCGTCGCATGCCTGATGTGTAAACGGGTCTCCATTGTCAAAGAAATCATTATAATATACCTTGTTGCACTGCGGGGCTTCAGGAATAGAGACTCCATAGTTGGTATTACCTGATATATTGTTCTGAACGATTAGATTATATTTTGCATTACTACCATAGCATTTGATACCATAATTGTTATCTATGATTAGGCAGAACTCGACTTTGTTATCCCTTGAATCTTTGAAATATATCCCTTGTTGTGAATTATTAAAAACTTTACAAGTACAAATTGTAGTGTTGCTAGCTTCATCAAGATATATACCTTTGGTTTGTGGATCAGGTCCAGATAAAATAATTGGTCCAGCATCAATGATACATCCTAGAATATAGTTATAATCTGATTCATCAATATACACAGCGTTCGTATTCAATGTGAACTCACAGTCATTCGGATACCATTCATGGATAGAAGGCTTCCCAACCCAGTTATACGAAGAACTGTAAATACCAACTCCATTAATACATCCTTTGATTTGACAGTTATCGATTACATTATACTTAGCACCGTTACAGATTTTAATACCATCATCAGCTTTATCGATCGAGCAATCCTTGATAGTGTTATTGGTCGAGTTATCAATATAGATTCCATAAGTCATTGGTCCAAAAATAGCTCCATTCTCAATAGTGGTATTTCCGGTGCCGTTAGTAGTGCTGATGATGTTCACTCCGGTCATACCCCCTTCAATTGTGAAATTCTTGATATACACATCATGTGATTGGATATCAATGCTGATAGCCCACGGCATAGTGGTTAACCGGATAGATTCTTTACTCTCACCATAGATTGACACCGATTTATTTACCAGATACGGTTGATAATTACCATTGTACACATAAATCATTTCATTATCGCTGACATCGTTTATTCCCTCCTGGATGCTATCCCATTCATGATTACTTGGATCATCAGTAAATCCATCATCAACCAACGCATCAGCAACCACCACATAATTTGTTTTCGCTGTCGAATTCGTTGCATTATCATCATCAATCACCGTTAAAATTACAGTGTAAAAACCACTCTTGCTGTACGAATGTGTTGCATTCGTTGTGTATGCATAGTTCCCATCACCGAAATCCCAGGTATGATTCGTAAGTGAACCATCGCTATCATCAGCAGAGGAAGTGAACTTGATTGATTTCCCTGGACAAACAACAGTCCTATTGGCAGAGAACGAAACAGTTGGAATGCTATTTGCTACAGGTAAAACAATGGTTTTATTTGCAGATTTGTTTTTGCTGTCCCAGACAATTAACGTCACATTATAACTACCTTTATCTCCATAGATATGAGTTGTATTCTGGCTTTCGGAGTAATATCCATCCCCGAAAGACCAGTTCCAGCTAACAATCGTTGCCCCTGGAGAAGGAAGCGATAAATCATTGAAAGCGTATTTTTTTACTGTCTCACTTGCATAAGAGAAATCATTAACCACTTTTGAATAACGAGTAAGGTTAACATGTTGATAGCATTCATCATCGAGATTACCACGGTCATCATAAAGACGAATGGTAGCATTATAGGTTCCATTTTTCTTACAGGCAGGAAGGGTAACCGTTAGATATCCACTTACATTCTCGTCCTTGTAAACCGTGAAACTCGTTTTATTTATACATGAGACATGATTTCCTGTCGTGATATTATACAGACGTGCTTTCGCAGTCGCCAAAGATGTCAAATTCGTGGTTGCATTGAATGAAATATTCACCGAATCATCCTGACCGTTACCGCTCTGGTCGAAGGTAGTAAATTCACAGCTGACAAATTCATTATCCGGTTGCTCAATCGCCAGGAATTTTGTTATGTTCGATATGATCTCCGCTGATACATTTAAATCATCCTGAACAACCAAATCCAATGTGTCCCCTTTTGTATGTTTTTCACCATCCCTATGGTGAAAATGCCCAGCTGTTGGAGGATTACTTGGAGAACCTTTATCAATAGCTAAAACCGCATTCGGGACAACCTTTTTTCCATTCTTATCTATGTAGGCAAATGACTTCCAATCACTAGGCCCACATTTCTCGATAGTATCTCGTACAAAATAATCATACCCCCCACTTCGTGTATTATAATTCGCTCGTTCACATATAGCCTCTAAATTTTCAATAAGTTCCATGCTCCCACTATAGGTCGTATTCCAAATGTTGAATGTAACATCCTCTATATTGTAATCCCCATGATGATAAGCAATCGTATCTATACAAATCATCCACTGGAATTTATCTTGGGGTTTTCCTTGCCACTTCCAATATTTCCAAACATAATGTTTGGATCCCCGACAGCCTAAATCCTCCCCACCAAACGCGATAAATTTAAGCGTATATTCTGGTGTTATGTTGTTATCCTTGAAAAATTTCGCTATTGCAAAAAGAGCTCCAACTGCCGCTGCGTTATCCACTGCGGATGGCGACCAATAAGAATCATAATGAGCACCAATCACAACAAATTTATTACTAATTTTACCATTAATCGTCCCTATGACATTATAGCTCGGTACGAATCTGTCATCATAGGTCTTGTGTATAAATTCTGCAGCACTTTTATTAACAATTTCGCTAGATAAAGTACGATTTATTAGAAAACCGGGAAGTATATACTCCATAAAGGTAACAAAACCTCTTCCGTCTATTCCACCTTTAAGCCCTGCACGTACCATATTATGCAATGAATCACTTATGGTAACATCTTCGTTATAATAATCACAGAGGAATCCATGAGCATTTGGACGTTTATTGGTAATTTTCCATGTGAATTTCCATAAAAATTCAACCATATCAAACAGATTAATTTCTCTTTCCTGTAATTCCTTTGCATCTATTAGATAGATATTCTTTGGCCAACAGCTACCTTCTTCCTTCCATTGATAAATAGTTAAATAACCTGATTCTGAAACAGGATCACCAACTATATCGACGAAGACTGTTTCATTGTTTGACAGATTCATTTTGATTCTGTTACCATCATTTTCTGAAATTGCAACTCCGGTAACATTGGTATAGATTTTATCAATAAACGATGGATTGGTCGCTATGGCGATAAAACCAATTCCCTCAGATTCTTCAACTTGCTGTACTTTTTCATTGAAAACATCATTATTTTCATTTGACGCGAACTCCAGTAAATGAATTTTTCCTTCAGTGTCATTTTTTGATGCTGTCAAATAATCTTCAATATAAACAACTTCTCCGCTTACTCCCCCTGAATCATTAAGTAAGACATATTCCGCTGCTCTGGGATAATCATTGAAATTATTACCTTTTTTTAACGATTCTTCTGCTTTGCCATATAACGTTTCATCTGTAATAATTATTCTTGCATTATTCCAATTATGAGTACGACATGGGCCAAGCGCAGGAAAAATCTCAGTATCAAATATTACATCTCCTCCTATTTTAAGTTTAATATCCGATCGGTCGTGTATGTCATATTTGTTGTCAATAGCATCTATAATTCCTTTATCGATTTTTTGCCTAATTATGTTGGTGGTTGAGATGTTCCCCTTCCAACAATCTTCTAAATATTTTGATGCATTAATTTCTCCTTCAGTTCCATAATATCTACTTTGAAAATATTTTGAAAAATCTATGAATCTTTTAGAAAGATTTTCTGTTATATTATAAATAAAATCTGTATCTAATGGTATTTCAGGTTGTCCTTCACTAGCCTTTGCATCCATGAATGGATTTGTCATAAATAGCGTGGATGCACAAAACATCGTTACCACAAATATGGTAACTACTCTTCTCATCACATTCATAAATTGACCTCCCAATTTTTGAATAAAATATGGGTATAAATATTTTTCCCATATGCCCATTAAATAACAAAGTTGAAAGACAATTTTTCATTATTAACTGAAAGATGGAAAGTTTAGTATGTATCTAGGAGAATTTCAAGTAATAAAAACCAGAGTTTATCAGAAATTTGGAACGAAGAGAAAAGGAGGTTAAGGAATTATAATTGATTTGTAAAATACTTATCTCCGTTCCAACAGATTTCTTATTGTAATTAATAATATTTAAACATATACCTAAAAAAATGGTTATTGTACCATCTATAACCAAAGTTTATATTGTGATAGGGGTAGCAGTGAAAGGAGGGATAAGAAAAAAAGAAAATAATCTTACTGGCGCTGATATATCTGTTTATTCACTGATTCCCTACCACGTTCTTTCGGGCTGATGATGTTAAACACTTAAAAATTAAAGAATAGAGGAGAAACCTTTACTCCTCTTATTATTTTATAATTCACTTTTACCAGACTATGATGTCCATGTAACACGCATTTCGACCTTACTACAATATAATGTAATATATGGCCCTGGACATGTAGGCATCCCTGCAATTACCTTGACTTTGAGATTAGTAACATCATCAATAGTCCATGGATCCGGTGCGTTTGTATCTTCTGTTATATCGAACCATGGTGACCAACAGGCGGTACCGGGTAGGCTCCAATTATGATCGTCTCCTTCTCCTAAACGGAATACTGGACGTAAAATGATCCACGCATAACAACCACCAGTGAAATAACCACATACTCTGATCTCTACTTTTGTGATTGTATCGGGGGTACCTCCTGAAGTTATAGGTTCATATAACAGTTCAACATCGTCATCAATAGTCGTTGATGCCATGGTACTATGTTCGTCACAATCGGCTATATACTGAGGGTTTGTTTCCCATGCTATCAACGGATCATATTCACTGAAACAATACGTTGTTGTAGCTGCTACCGCAGTATTTCCTATGAGCGGTATTAGAAAAACCATCGCTATCAGCATGCATAGTATTGTCCTTTCCTTATTTTTCATGTTTCACCTCCTCCAAGTATTCTTCTTGGAATACTATCAATTGTTTGCGTTTTTTTAAAGATAATGGGAAAATGGGTGTAAAATATGTGTAAAATTAGTGGTAAATACCGTCAAAAATCCCTCGGACTGTTCTGCAGAACGATAATTTGACGGCAAAATAGGATTTATAAAAAAATAATCAGTAGAGAACTTAAATCTGGGTGGGGAGTAAGTAAAGGAAGGAAAGATTACGAAAAAACATCAAATTTTTTCTCTTTCAGGAGTGGTAACTCCATATATCTTACTGACTCCCCATACAATAGATGTTTCCTGGCTGATGTTATACACTTTATCCACTTAAAAATAAAAAATAAACGGAAGGGAGTAGAACTCCCTTTTTTATTAACTCCTCTTTGCTTCCAATTTTTTTCATTTCCTTTTCACTTAATTATGTCCAGGTGACACGTATTTGCAATATAGAACAGTACAATGTGAACCTGCCGCTACCATCTGCTTCAACATCGCACTCAAGATTATAAACATCCGCTGCAGTCCATGGATCTGGTGCATTCGTATCAGTCGTTATATCAAACCATTGTGACCAGCCAGGCATTGAATCGCAATCATAAACATGATTGTCTCCATCGCCCAAACGGAAAACCGGTCGTAAGATGATATCCGCATCATTACCTAACACAGAGTAATAACCCCATGCTCTGATTTCAACTTTTGTTATCGTATCAGAAATGGAAGTGGTAGTAACAACATCTTTTAACAACTGAACATCCCCATCACTTGTTGTCGAAGCATAGGTATATTGGTCACAATCAGCCATATTCCAAGGATTTGTTTCCCATGCCTCAAAGGGATCATAGCCACTGAAACAACCAGTTGTCACACTTGCTACTGCAGTATTTCCCATAAGTGGTATTAGAAAAACCGTTGCCATCAATATGCATAATATGGTTTTCTCTTTTCCATTCATATTGTTTCACCTCCCACCAAAAAAAATCTTTTTGGTACTTAAAAAATAAAATTATATTTTTAAAGATAACTTAATAATAGAGGTAAAATACAGGTAAAAATAGTGGGAAATTGCAATATATAATATGATTCCATCATTGGAGATTCAGCACCATCACATGATATAAAACTATTAGATCCAATAACTTTGAGTGGGAGGAGGATCAGTGAAAGAAGGGAAAAGAAAAAAAGAAAATAATCTTACTGGCACTGATATATCTGTTTATTCACTGATCCCCTACCACAATCTTTCGGGCTGATGATAACGGGCGCTTAATAATTAAAAATGGTTGAAGGGAGTTGGACTCCCTTTTTTATTAGCTCCTCTCTACTTTTTGTTATTCCATTTTTCACTCCTACCAGGATTAACTATTAACCTGTATCTGAACTATTGAACAGTATATCGTACCAGTATAGGAAATATCTGCAGCGACCTTCATATCAAGATTATCAATATCTGACCAAGTCCATATATCTGGTGCACTTGGATCGTTTGTTATATCGAACCATTGTGACCATTGTCCATAAGGACCTGCGATTATGTCAATGGTATAATTAAGACCATCAGTTGTTCCACCAAATACGGGTGTCAAATTTATTTTGTACCCCTTAAGGTTCGGTCCACTTGCTTTAGCCCTGGCTCTGATTTCAACTTTGGTTATATTAAGGGATGGAGGAGGACCGGAATACGAGTTTTCATCACATAACTGTACATCTTCATCAATAGTTGTCGATGCATATCTTTCTGGATAACCATCGACCATTTTATCTGGATCTCTCTCCCACGCAATATTTGGATCATAATCGTTAAAATAATAGGGAGATCTACTTCCCATAGCTGTATTTCCCATGAGTGGTACTAGGAATACTGTTGCTATCAGCACACATAGTAATGTCCTTTCTTTTTCATGTTTCACCTCCCACCAAAAAAATCTTTTTGGTAATTATATTAATATGAATTTTATTTTAAAGATAATGGAATATTAGAGGTAAAATAGAGGAAAGATAGTGGTAAAACGGCAACCTCTTTTAATAAAATCCGAAAATAATAGAACTATTTCTACGACTTTAGTACAGACATTTTAAAGAAATTTTTAATTAAAAAATTTAGATTGGAATTTATTGTTACAGAATTAGTTTAATAAATCCAACTTTATTCAAATATTTATTAAATTACTATTATTTTACTTCTAATTTACGCCTATTATTAAGTTATATTTAAAAATCTTATTTTATTTTTTAATTTAAACGCTTTTTTTCATCAGCCCGAAAGAATGTGGTAGGGGATCAGTAAATAAATAGAAACCTCGACACCAGAGCGATTATTTTCTTTTTGTTTTTCTTATCCCTCCTTTTATTGATGCCCCTACTACAGTAAAAACTATGTTTACAGATGTTTCAATAACCATGTTTTAAGGTGTAACTTTTAATAATAGTAATTCCAATAAATAATCTGTTGGGACGAAGGGAGGTATCGTACAAATCAATCATTTTGCCTTTACCTACCGTTTCCCTCCGTTCTACGCATCATCCTGTATTCGTATACGATTTTTATACTGAAAAATTGGAATCTTATCTTAATCCAAAATCGTATTTTTGCACTGAAAGTCAATGAATTTAGGTACTTAGGGTGAAAAGCTTATACAAACATTGAGAATTTGTAAGCAATGAATATAAAATTTCTTAGGTATGAAGAAGTTAATACTAATCGTTACTAATAGTAGAACTGATACATACCGATTGGTGATCCTATCATGAATAATTTTTTAGGATTTTCTCGTAGATTAATTACTTTATTAAAAAGTTTTAACTCTCTCGACGTATATCGTTGATAAATCTCCTTTTTGGTTGCATAGGTTTTTGTCAAGAGTTCTCCGGAATGGAGTAATTTTGTTAATAGTGCAAGAGCCATAAGGGTTACTATTTCATCAGACTCCCAATTGCTGAAGGTCGTACCATTTTGAGAATAGAGAAATACCGAGCGTGACATTTTACCTGGAATCCAGCCTCCTGAAAATTGAAATTTCGTATGTCTGATATGTACGTCTATATTAGGTAGAATTTTTATTATATTTTGTCCCTTTTCATTCATCACCCACTCCTCATTATAATCAAATAATAAATATGCATAAAACTTGCCAGCTTTAGTTGAATCTGACACATCTTTTAATAAATTTATTAGCTCATGATTTTCATTTAAACAAATACACGAACAACAAATATTATTTTCAATTGCATATTTTTTTACTAATGTCGCGCCACTCTCAATATCAATTAAAACATTTTTAAAATCATTTTTAGTTCGTTTCCTATTGTAAGAAGTATGAATCATTATTAAACAAGTTTTAGCACCTAATGTCTTTATTATATGAATAAAATTAATAACATACAAAGCTCCTTCTATACCACGATCGAAATTTTGATTTGAAATAACAGTTGAACGGCTACCATCAAGAGCCTCGTAAATCATCAGATTTTTAAATTCTGCAAGCGCAGTACTTACACTGATATCTATCTCGGTTTCTCTAACGATTTTTTTCCATATATGACAAAAATCGTTTATAATAACAGAAGCTGATGGAAATAATTTATTAAAATCAATTTCCAAAAATCCTCCCTCTTTAACTATTAGATACTTCATTGTTGCCAAATTAATAATCGGAAATAAGGGTTTAAAAGTTTTTAATTTATTATTTGGTGAACATTAATTATTATATTTGGAGATAAATGAAACAGATTTAACAGAAATGATTTGATAATGGTCTTTATGGACATTGTATTATACATAACATTATTCTCTCCAGTTATCAATCAAAGCATGGGAGTTTATATTCTGTCTAAGTTTCTTAGAATATAATATAAATAGAAATTTTTTATTTTTGTTAATTTGTTACAATTAATTAAACATTCCATTAAAATTTGGGGTATCATGCCATTGATCCTTAATTTTACCAGAAAATTTTTCCTTATAAAATAATGGATAAAGCTCTTTATTTAATGGAAAATACATCGATATATTAGAACCGAAATTTATTTCTTTCCTACAATTTATAGTTTGCAATAACGCGTCTTGGTTCGTAATTCCTTTATTAATAGTATAATCATGGGACCATAAAAATTGATCAATATTATTTAACATAGGATTTCTTTCTATCGATATATTAAACTTCCCCGGATTGTCATAAATAGGAGTATTTTTTGTTAAGAGGAACCGGTGAAAAACAGCACTCCCTATATTGTTTTTATTTTTTATAATAAAATCTTTTGTTTTCCTGATATCATAAATTTCTTCACCAGGATAACCAATCAACCAATATGTAAGAGGCCAAATATCCATATCCATTGTAAATTTTAATATGTTCTCAATTTCAGATACGAAGGTTCCTTTATGCATTTTATTTAAGACTTTTTGGCTCCCTGATTCAATTCCATATAATAGACATCCACAGCCCGATTTTCTCATTTTTTTTAATAGTTCTTTATCCATTTTTCTAATACTTGCATGAGCACTCCAATAAATACCAATTTCTTTTGATATTATTTTTTCACAAAATCTTTCTAGCAATTTTTTATTACCATTAATAAGGGAATCACAAAAAAGAAAGGAATCAAAGTTATATCTTTCTAAATCTGACTCGATCTCGTTTATGACAACATCGATGTTTTTAGATCTATATGTTTTCCAAAATCTCTTTTCATGACAGAAACTACAATTATAAACACAACCTCGGCTCATTGAAACTGGTATTGCTCCATAGATATATTTTTCAAAATAAAAGTCACTAAAGTCTGGATAGGGAAGATTTCTGATATCTTTTAAATATGGTTCAAAGATGATACGACCCTGATGCAAATGATGATTCTTTAATTTGTCTATAATCTTCAAAAAGGCCAATTCTCCCTCTCCCTTTACTATGAAATCAATCCATGGTAAATTTTTTAATATTTCCCTAGTAAACCAAAACACATGAGGTCCTCCCAAAATTGTTAATATCTCCTTTCGTTCTTTTTTTATTTCTTTTGCAATGATCAAGCTTAATGGAAAATTTGTACAAATAGAAGAGAAACCAACAATATCTGGATCATTATCAAGTATATTATTTACCCATATCTTAATTCTATCCTCAACAATTCTTTTTAATTTATTGCTAAATAACCAATCAACATAAAATTCTAAATCATCACCTTGAAACAGGGTACTGTTTTGTATCAATTCCTTCAATATGTTTTTCCAATCCTTTTCATTACAAAATAGTGAGAGAAGAAAGGGATATGATAAGGATTCGACAGTTGATTCAAGATCGATAGGCATCGAAAGCATTCTTTTAAACAATTTATATACATGGGGTAATTCGACATTGAAATCAAATGTTTTAACACTATGTCCTTTTTCTTTTAAAAAAGATGATAGACTTGCTATTCCATATGGTGGTACTACAGGACTCCAGAATGGTGCAAAAATTAGATCTATATGTACCATTGTTAACAACCTTTACCTTATTTTACTCATTAAAAATGTCTTTATAAGTTTTCATTAAATAGTAGAAGAAAATTAATATATGTCTATAAGGGATAAATAAAACAGATTAAATAGTAATGGTTTGATAATAGTCTTCATGGGTATTGTATTATACATAGCATTATTCTCTGCAATATTCAATCTATGTATAGGAGTTTATATTCTTTCTAAGAATCCTAAAAATAAGATAAATAGATATTTTTTCTTATTTGTATTGAGTATAGTAGTATTCAACATTAGTGAATTTTTTATTAGACAATCAATTACTGTAGAAACAGCACTATTCTGGGGTAGAATCGGTTACAATATAATCATACTGGGACCATGTTTCGCCCTAAGTTTTTCTCTGTTTTTTCCACGTAAAAACATTCCAAAAAGATATAATTTAGTCTATAAATATTTAATATCTAGTGTTTATATAATGGGTCTAATTATATATTTTTTATTTATCAATTTGACATCTGTTAACGATATTCAATATTCAGAATGGGGATACCGCCTTCCTATAAATCCATCGACTTTTTTTGTCGCTATATGGTTTATTATAGTTGGGGGCGCGTCAATTGGTAATCTAGCGTACAAATATTTTCAGAGGGATGTCAACCAAATTGAGAAAAAACAAATTAAATTAATATTGACAGGTGGAATTTTAATGATAATAATCGCCCTAGGAACAAATATTCTACCTCCTTTATTTAATATTAATATCTTTCCAATGACATCCTTATTTACATCTATTTTTGTACTTTTCGTTGGCTATGCAATTATAAAATACAAATTTTTGTCTCTTTCAACAACAATGATTGCAAAGAATATCCTAAATACGATAAAAGATTCTTTAATCGTTGCTGATCAAAATGAGAACATCATTAATGTGAATAAATCCACGTTAGATCTATTGGGGTACCATAAAAACGAATTAATAAATTCTTCTTTAAATCGGATTATTAGATTATCTGAAAAAGAGGAGAAAAAAAAACAAGAAAATATTTAAATCCACTGCCTTCCAAAAATTATTTACTGATAACGGATTAAAATATGTTGAGGGAGAATTTTTATCTAAAAACGGAAAAACCATTCCGATAGATATCTCTGCATCCCCTATTTATAGCAATAAAAAAAATATCGACGGTGTTGTAATAGTAGCTCGAGATTTAACCGAAATCAGGAAATCGCTTAAAGAGAAAGAATTACTTCTGAAGGAAATTCACCACCGGGTTAAAAATAATTTACAGCTAATCAGCAGCCTGCTTGACCTTCAATCCC
>CAYGAC010000008.1:0-9529 GCA_964347865.1 uncultured Thermoplasmatales archaeon | reverse complement strand
TTTCAATATGTTCCTCTTGCCAGTGAATTAATAATCAAAGCGTCACAAGGGGAAAACAACATCGTTGTGATCGATGAAGCTGGTATAACAGCTAGCTCTTCAAAGGCTCTCAGCAATACGTCAGTTCAAATGAAATATCTTGGCATGAGCATTAGGAAAATAGGAGCGTGCTTGATTATTATTGCACAAGATGAAGATACTGTTGTACCACTCTTGCGAAGTAAAATTGTGACGTATAAAGTAGAAGTCATTGAACAGGATGATGGTAGGAGAGATCTACAGTTTTATAAAACACAAAAATATTATAATGAACAAAAGGGAAGAGTTGATGTTAAATTTGTTAAACACGGACCGCCAATTATCAATGTCCCCTTTGTTCATTTGCCATATGATACTCAACACCCTGGAGGTTTTATTTTTGATATCAATCTTGAAAAACTTTATCAGACAATTGCTAAAACAGGATACGATGCTGTTGAAATTAGAGATCACATAGAAAGCATTGTTAGAGACATGGTAGCAGATAATAAGATTGATGAATTTATGAAACGGAAGAAATTCATGAGAACTGGTAGTGTCGCAGAATTATTGCAGGTTACTGATAGAACAATTCGTAATTGGGTTGAAGAGGGAAAACTTAATGCAATTCGGGATGGTCATGGACATTATCTTTTTTCACGATCTGAAGTCAAAAAATATGCACTTGAATATGGTATCCTTTAATTTCCGCTAACTTCTCGATATAATTTCCTCTATTTCCGAATTTTTATTTCCAAAAAACTGCGAGAGAGAGAGTTATATCAATAATCAATATTGAATTTGAATCAAAAAACAAGGTGTGTTTAACATTGTAATAGATATTAGATGTCATAGGGTTGAGTAGATCATAGTGATATATCCTAAATTCTAAGAATCAATTAAAAAAATTCAGAAATTTCTAATCTATTTCTTTATTGTATCTTGGTTTATAACCTAGAATATATGCTTTTTCAAGAAGATGCTTCTCCTTATCATCACCATCTCTTAACGGTAAAAAAGCAATTCTAGTAACATAGAATTTGTTTAATGATTTACTATGGCTTTTAATTCTATTACATAAATCATCAGATTGCCCAACATAAACAACTTCACCATCTGAAATAAAAAAATATACCCCTGCACAATGAGGTAACATACTTTTATTATCCCATTTATCGAAAGGCGACAATCTATCTACATATTGCAATTGTTCAGCATCAGGTAAATTTACATTGATATAAGTCCCATTCACTCTCAATTCAATCTCTCCTAGCTTCTTCCCATAAATCTTGGATTTTAAAAACTTCAATCATTGGTTTATCAAGAAGATTGTTAAGCAGATCTTCTGCTTGTTGCTTTGTTTCAGCTTCTAGTTTTCCATGAACTGAAAAAGAAAACAATTTTTTCATTAAATTACCTCTCAATATAGAATTATTTGAATATGATTATTTCTTTATAAAATTGTGGGAGCTCTCATAAAGGAAAATGTAGAAAAAAGAGAAGAGATTATCACTGAGCAAATCTTCTTCTTGTTGTTGGTTTTATCGCTATTATTGTGTCTGTGTTTAACACGTATGTGCCACGTTTCGAGTTAATGAGCATCAGTCCCTCATAATGATCGATTTCTTTAACTATTCCAACGACTGCATGGGCTTTCTCTTCATCGGTTTCTCTGGTGACGATTTTACAAAATTTACCTTTAAACCTATTCAGGGTATTCTCCTTCATCCCAAAACCATGATATTTTTTGTTTATATGGTTATTTATACCTATCGTGTCAAAATGTCAAAAAATAAAAAAAGAGAAAATCAGGTATTTTTTACCTGATCTGTCTTTTTAACTATCGATTTTATTTCTATTCAAATGTAACGGTGAACTCGTACGTTGCCACCAGCTCGGTTTCATCATCACATTTCAGGATATCGCCATCGGGATCCCTGAACGCTGCATAGATGCGATATGTTCCATTACCATACGATGACAGAGATGACGTGTTAACAAGACCGTTGAAAATTGTGTCCAACGGATAAATAAGCTGTTGGTCATTATATGGATCATCCCAGTGAATAGTTCTTGCGGTGGTTTCATTGATGGTGTCGATAGCGACAACCCACGTACTACTTGTAGTGTTATAAAATTGGACCTGTATTACCAGGTATCCCTTTATACTTGTAGAGCCAATATTATCAATCTTCGATTGACTACCAGTATAGAACTTGTACACACTACTCTCGTTAGATGAGGTTCCATCACTAACTTGCACCTTCCAATACCACCATTTTCCATTCTCTGTGGCATTACTAAAAACCTGACGGTACGTGCCATTATTCACGCTGTTATTCGCACCGAAAACCTGCCACGAGCTGCTACTGTTACTTGACCACGTTATATCCATTGAATCGCCTTCGGGATCTGTAACTGTAATATTCAATGTCGGGGAAATACAAACGCTACTGCTTCCATCGGGAGGATATGGTTTTGAAATCTCAGGTCCGGGATAATACATCACCCGAATTTCCACTTTCGAACAATACAATGTAAATGCAGGGCCACCACCAGGTATATCTTCTGCGGTTACTTCACAATCCAGATTCGCGATATCAGTCCAATTCCAATTTACTGGCGATGCGTTGTCATCCGTTATGTCAAACCATGGTGACCAGCCTGCTGTAGGAGTAGTCTCATAATTATAATCACTACCCGGATTAGCTCCACCGAATACAGGTCGTAAAATAATATCATGTTGATTGGTTTCATAGTATCCATATGCTCTCAGTTCCACCTTTGATATATTGCCGATGGTAATTCCAGGGCATGTATTACCATTACACCGTTCAAGATCGCCATCAATGGTAGTCGATGCATATGTGGATGTGTTTCCATCCGCCATATTAACTGGATTCGTAGTCCAGTCAATATTATTATCGTAACTGTTGAAATAATACATAGCAGTAGATACCTCTTCTCCATATGCATCAAAAATAGGACCAGGCGGGAAAAAACCACCCCATATGAGTCTACGGTTTTCATCTTCAGTTGCTTGAACAACCACTTTTATATACCGCCCATTTTTATCAGTAGAATTTATTTCTACCCAGGTAGATGTATCCTGCCATGTACTAATGTCTGATGCAACAGCAGTTTCCCAAGTACTGTTATCCGTGCTAATATAAATGTCTACATCTGTCGGATCAAATTCAGTTTCTGAACGCCCTTTGAATTTTTTAACATTGTAATTATTACCCAAGTCGAGGATAAACTCATGGTCATGATTACTGATAGGAGACCAACATTCAATTCCATCTAATGCCATTCCCAGTTCAATTTTGTTTTCACAAGCATAGGTGAGTTCACTGCTACTGATTCCAAGCCATTCATCACTGTCAAGCCAGTTCATCATTGTATATTTCTCCTGATCCTTAGCAAGTGTGCCGATCTTGATAAACAACGTAACAGGAGCGTTGTACTGGCCTTCCCTGCTTTTCACCCGAAGGAGATAATTCAAAGTGTGATCCCACTTGAGATAAAGGGTTCTCCTGAAGTATTTACCTTCGTTTCTACCCTCAAGAATAAACGTTGTGTTGTAGTCCATATCGTTATACTCGTTATCTAGAGTATGATTCAGATTATAAATTACCCAATCAGAACCATTAAACAACCTAATCGTATCATTCTCGTAGGTATCTGCTATTTTGATGTCTTTAATCTCCCAACCAAACACAAGTGCATATGGAATATCCTCATCATCAATGTTTTTAATATATGGTATGATCGAAAGGTCAGGATCGTTCACACCAAGGTTATATCTGATAGCGAGTCGAAAATCATATCCTTTATAGGTTAAATCCTTCCACAATGTGGCGTTCACAAAGGTTTCGTTATCCGTATCTATATCTTTGTTGAAACCAGATAACTCATCAGTGCGATAGATGAGATTCCACTGTTCATTTTTGTAGTATCCAAGCATAAATACATTGTGAGACCAGTACTCGTCGTAGTGGTTAGTAAGCTGTATCCCGCTTGACGTGTTGAAATAATAACTGTTATGTTTATTCCATATATGCAGAATGTTACCATTATCTAATAACTCGTATCCAACTGAAGGCGGATCACTTGGCGGGTCAGTGAGATCGATTGTCTCATTATTATCATAACTGTCTTTTATTGTACATACGGAGATAGTTGCATTTGCCGAGACGTTGAAGCTATGTCCTGAGCTACTGTTTATATTATTGGAATTATCAGAAACCCAAATTGTATAGTTATATTGTCCAACCAACCAAGTATCTGAAAACATATAATCATACGTGTTGTTTTCGATATTATTCATCGTAAAATTCCCATAGGAATTATCAGGATAAGTTACATTGATTTTGATAGTTTTTATACCACTACTGTTATCAGTTGCATTTGTGGTGACAGCTATATTAAAACCAAATCCTACAATTTCAGGTGTATTATTAACTTCGGAAATTTCTGAGAGAACGGAATCAACATAGATTAACTGATAATAAATATCGGTATTAGACTTATTATCAGTAACGGTTAATGTAACATTATAAATTCCATCGGTTGCGAAATAATGACTAGTATTTTGCTCATAAGAAATAAATCCATCGTTAAAATTCCAAGTCCAATTTACTATTTCATAGTATCCAACAGAAAGATCATTACCATAAATTATTTCGTTCATTTGAACATACGTACTCATTGCCTCGAACTCTGCTCTTACTGGCACAGCTATTGGCAATGAATCTGACCAATTAGTCTGACAACCTGTTGCATCCTTCGCCATCACTTTTATATCATATGTTCCTTTTTCATTCCATATATGTGTAGCGTTACATACTTCACCTGAATTTTTCGGACCTTTCCATCCGCTATAGGTTCCATCTCCCCATGAAAAGTTATAATAAAGTTGATCAGCATAATCAGGATCAATTGTTGAAGCATTATAGGTATATGCCACGCCTTTTTTTACTTCAGTAGGTCCCCAAGGAGGTTCTGGTGTTTCTGGGGGCAAATTACCTTCATAGGTCGAAGGGGTTTCTTTTCTTGTTCCTCCACCTGAATCTTTGATTATAATAGTATAATTAAAAATTGAGTTGTTTGCATAAAGAGTTGCATTTGACCCTTCATACATAGTTATATTCTCGTATGTGGCTGTACTTGTAAATCCTTTTTTGAGGTTTACCCTGACCGTGATGTTCATAGTGTCATTACTTAGGCTTTCGAAAACAAACGAATAATTTTCGTCATTCTTTCTGTATACCGAGGTTGTTGTTTGTGTTTTATTTACTCCTATACTTTCATTAACATAACGCTTATGAACACAAGTCGAGTAGGGGATTTCTCTCTCAAACATTCCTGTCTCATTAACGCCATTATGATTACCTAAAGAATCATAGCTATGACTTAATACATCGCATCCGCCACTAACTGTGAGGGTATTATCGAAAGAGTTCGTCGGACCAACATCAAGACCAGAGGATGAGACAGTGATGTTTCTATATCCCAGGTCTTCAGCTATCGCATGGGTTACAATGAATCTTGTGCCATCGCCTTCTTTCCATTCATCACCCGTTTTATTAACATCGGAATTGTTATTATGAATATGGCCAGAAAAAAGTGCATCAACGCTATAATTTTTACAAGCATCACCGAATGTACTTCTATTATACCAAAATACCATATCTTTGGAATCAAACTCTCTTTTATAGGGATGATGTGTAATAAAGATTTTAAAATATGAGCTATTGTCTCGTCCATTTTGAACGCCATCTAAATTATCAAGATCAAAAAGCATTTGATCTACTTCAGGCTCTGGGTTGGAATATTTGTTATCTAAACCGTCTCCTTCAGGCTCAAATGCCCATTCCCATGGCCACCCAATGTTTAATTTCCAAGTGTCCTGTCCACTATTAATAGAAAATATTGCACAATTTCCATTTATTATTGAATAATAATCTGGACCTACTTGATCATAATATGTTTCAAAGCTACGAGGCCAAGTAAGTGGCCACTTATAACCATCATGGTTTCCTGGACAGAAGTAAATCGGAATGGTACACATAGAATCAATATAATACGTATCACCATTTTTTATGAGCGGGTATTTAAGAGCCTCGTAGCTTTTAATGTCATCTCTTCCAAAATCTGCCAAATCACCAGAGCATAATACAAACTCCGGTGCAGGATTAAAGGACCTTATTCGACTAATTACATCTTCCCATCTTTCATCATGAGGAAATGAATCAGTCGCATAAACGTGTGGATCTGTGATGTGGACGAAATAATATTTAAACCATGCTTTAATTGTACCAGAGCCATTAACTGTTGCTTTGGTTGATTTTTTATTGGGGTTGGTAATTGTGATGTCTCCGGTAGAGGACCAATGGTCAAATTCATGATTATAACTTTTCGCCTCAATTTTATATTGTCCTGTTACCTCATAGGTGTAATAATTATTATAATAGATATCTCCATCAAAAATTATGTATCCAACATGCGAGGGATTGGTGTAAAAATCAATTTTACATAATTGACCAACCATTACCTTATCAAGCCATCCACAGTCACTACCAGAACTCACAGACTCGTCCTTTTCGTATACCCATTTCAAAGTATGTGATCCTGATTCAATATCAGATGTATTTTTAACCCAATCTTTATTTAATCCACTGTAATTGGCTTTTGTTTTATTATCAATTTTAAATCGGAGATAATCCTCATCTTCAGAATCTACTTTCCACCAGAATTTTACTTTTACTGGACCAGTCACATCAGTTTTTATCCATACCTTTTCATTATTCCCAATGTCTCCACTTTGGGCCGAATCATTATCATAGTAATAAACTTTGTCTTGACCAAACCATTCACTGTTTCCCCCAGTATCCCAATTAAGATTAGTATTATCAACTGCCTCACCAAGATTAATATAATAAAACTTAGCTTTCAAAGTGCCATCGCCAGTAACAGTTGCGGTAGTTTCATTTTGAGTATGATTTTCAACTAATATCCCACCGGTAGTAATCCACTCTTCAAAGCCATACGATGGTTCCGTATTTGCCTTTATAG
This sequence comes from uncultured Thermoplasmatales archaeon, assembly GCA_964347865.1. Lineage (GTDB taxonomy): Archaea > Thermoplasmatota > E2 > DHVEG-1 > DHVEG-1 > JAGLML01. Next base: position 2,434 of record CAYGAC010000008.1, on the reverse strand, counting down.
TGTAGGTATCTTTTGGCTTTTGAACGATATCATTATGGTAGTATGTAATCCCATCGAAAGTAATACTACCAACGGTTGTCGGATTTGTTTTGAATGTAATTGTTGCGTTTACTTCAGTTTCTTGACCCCATACCCTAAAATTAGCATCATTATAAGGATAATACTTCCAATCACCATCGTAATGCCATAAATTTGAATCCCCAGGGCCACCTTTATTATAATAATTTTCATCATCATAATATAATTTAAGTGTATCACTACTATCAGTTAATTTCACAAAGATGTAATATCTAGTATTTGCTGACACATTTTCTTCAAATTCAAAAGTCGTATACCATTTAACACCACCAGATATAAAATTATCATAATACAACCAATCATTTACATTAGTAGTATATGTATCAGCCAAACCAAGCTTAAAATTAGATTCTGTACTAGCATAAAAATAAAGACTTATTTTTTCGATAGTAATTTGATTAGCTGTTGTTAGAAATGATTGCCCAAAAATGTGACCACTAGAATTAATTTCTATGTTACCATCATCAACTTCCTTTTCTTTATAAACTAACTTTTCATATGCAAGAACTGTTGGCACACAGGAGATTATAAGCATTAAAAGAATCGATATTGTCACTACTTGCCTTATACTTAAAATATATTTTTTTATCATTTTTCACTCTCCCCCATTCAATAAATATCATATATTAAAAAAACATATAAATGTTTTCAAAGATTATTTTATTTTTTGGCTTTTCTTCTTTTTATTAACGGTTTTTCTAATCAGGTAAGAAAGCATTGAACCAGCAACACTTGAACCAGTAAAAAGCATTATAAAAATAATCCAAACCATAGGTGCTAAACTATAATCTGCATTTGGATCTGGTGCAGTAATTATCGGTACTGCCATCCAGTAAATAAGAAAAAGAGTCCCACCTACAAAACCAATCACTGCACCAAATATAAACGAATCACGAAAATCTTTTTCTCTTACGAAAAGCAAAGGGATAATAATGAAGGGCAGTATGATGACAATAAAATCCAAAAATACATTCCTATATGGGTCACTTAAAAGAGTTGTTGCTGCTATAATATGACACCAAATAGTCGCGACTACAAATAATAATATCGATAGACTTATACCTTTTACTATTTTCTTCCTCTTATACTCATTCAATTTTGTATTCATTTTTTATTACCTATATCCGTTATAAATAATTTAATATCCTTAAACATCCTGGTAATTTATTATTTGAAATAATTTCTATCCAAATTCTTACCACCAACCATACGTCTTAATATTCCAAACTCCAGCGTTAAAGGAGTTCAAATAGCATTCTATATTGTCAGATTGTATTATAAACTCTTTCTCTCCATCATAATTATCATTATCAGTAGGATAATATAGCCAGCCATAACAGATCTATCCTTTGAAATAATTGTTACCCAATGAACACTGGATGTCACTACAGAGCCTCAAAACATAAAAAGTAGGGATTCTTTAAGGATTAAAGCACGATCATATGAAAAAAAAAATTATTAACATCTTAATTATCATTATTTTGTCAATTACTGTAATTTCAGGATGTATAGAAGTTTTCCAGGATTTTCCAACCACATATAAACCTTACCCGACAAAAATCACTTATACTTTGGAGTATGGTTATCGAATACATATTACTAGTAATGGAAAATATGAAATTAAGTATAGATGTGATATTCCCGAGGTACTCGACGGAACAATATCCTATACTCCCCTTTATTCATCAGATTATAATATTACAATGGTGGTGAATAATAGCTTTATTAATTGGAATATATCAGGAAGAAATAAGGATTCCTATGAGCTAGGAATAACTGCGAGTATTAACTCTGAAAGTTTTTTGATACCAGATTTAAATGGTAAAAATGCACATACAATACATGAAATTAATAAAAACTATCCTGAAATTGTACAAAAATATTGTAACGGGCAGTCTATAGCGAATGCTACTTTTATAGATCCCAATAATCCTGATATTAAAACAATATCTAATAAATTTCTAGATCAAGTAGGAACAAACAACTCATTTAATATTGCAAAATCACTTTTTATCTGGCTAAAAAAAAATATGAATTATCAATTACATGATGGTCAAGGGGAAGTTCAACCTGCTGCATTAACTCTTCAAAAAAGAACTGGAGATTGTGATGACCTATCATTTCTCTATATTTCATTATGTAGGGCAGTTGACATTCCTGCTCGATTCATACGTGGTTATCTTTTACAAGAAAGTAACAACGGGGAAGTAACAGCAACAGCTCATGCATGGGTAGAAGTTTTTGTTGGTGGATTAGTAGGTAATGAGGGATGGATACCTGTTGAATGTGCATGTTGCGCATCATCGATAGAGATAGATATAAATCAAAATTTTGGAATAGAAGATGCTTTTCATTT
>CAYGAC010000007.1:0-45030 GCA_964347865.1 uncultured Thermoplasmatales archaeon | reverse complement strand
AGATATTTCTCTTGAACTATGAAGGGGGGTTATTTTGTCTGAGGATACTATTGATAAATTAAAAGGAAAGTATTGCAAGGTTGTAATAAATGAACCAAGTAAAAAGAAAGCAAGTGTTAATATGCCTTGTTTAAATAGAAATTTATTAAAGTAGATTCTCCTGGCTAAAAACAAAATTAATAATATTTTTACCAGTAAATTCGAAATTAAATCTCCCACTAAAAGTAATTTTTATGATGTAATTTAACCGTTTGAATCCCGATGCCTTATCAATAATATTGTGAAAATGAAATCGAGTTTATCTTAATTTCAATTTTTTTCTTATTGGCTGAAATGAGTTTTTTCAAGTGAAGAATAACGTTCTTTTTTGGTCCTTATCGAATATACAAATAACCTGTTTTAAATAGTGCTATGATTATTATAATTAATGTTATTACTATAATTAATATTATAATAAACCAGGGAAATTCCTCAGTTATTTGTACCATGTAGGTAGTTGAAGAAGTGAGATAATTACCATCCATATCTTGAGATGTTATGCTTAAGATGTATGTTCCGTCGGCTAAATCAGATTTTGGCGAGAAGGTAAAGGTAAGGCCATCTGTTGTAATAATCTGACCTGTTATATCAAGAGTCCCAAAAGTAGCTGTTGTTATATCTACTTGTTCCTGGTATGTTATAGTTATAGTTGGTTTCGTGACATAAAATATTTTCCCACTTGCAGGTACGAAGATTGGATCCAGAAGAGTATAACTATAGACAAACTCATATATAGTATCTGGATCATCAAGCACATAGATTCTCCCATTTTCTCTCCATATCCTATCTAATGAGATGTTTTCACCCGATTCATTCTTTACCATCATAGTATAATCTGGATATCGAGATGGTGGGTATTGGTCTATTGTTTCGATATATATCCATCCAGATTTATTATTAATATTCACAAAAATGATTATTGTTTCTTCTTCTGTATCTGTCTCACTATCTTTTACCGTTCCTAGCTCATGGTTGACTGTTGTAATTATATCTGAAGTCGTATCCCAGAAAAACTCGGGTATTTCATCATCATCTATAGTTATTAAGAATGACGCGTTTCCACTTATATTCACAAAAGCAACTGTCGTTAAAACACCGTTGGGATCAGTAAATTTGTCTACGATACCATCCCTATTTGTATCCTCGGCACAGATAGAATCTACCAACTCAATGTCGTATAATTCTGCTATATTATCTAAGGTTTCCTCTGATGATTCTATTATCTCTATTTCGTCTTCCTTGGGTTCTTCTTGCGATTTTTTATCTCCATCTTCCCGTTCGAAGACGGTAAATAATGTTGAAGGTCCCGATTTATAATTATAAGATGATGCATTAACAAAGAGTTTTGCAAAGAATGTCCCTGTCATATGTGATTTATAGGTTATAGTATATTCGACGTAAACATGATGACTAATATTCCCATAGCCATAGGTAAAGCCAGTGACATTCTGTCCTTTGTACTCATCGTAACCATAATAGATACCACCTGAACCGTAGGTAATCTGAGATATATTGACTAAAGATGATACAGTAAATTTGCCTAAAGGATCTTCTATCTCTGTTCCGTTAATATAAAACTTTACGTAAGCAATTTCAGTACTGCCTTTAAAAATCGAAAATTTAAGTGATTCTACGGGGATCCGCTCCTTAGCTCTAATGGTAAGATTAACATCGTTGAACGTAACAGTGGTTCCCTTTTTTACAGATGTCTTATTTGGTTCCCCTGGATCTAAAAGCACAGCAGTAGAAGGCGGAATGATTGTCAAGAAGAGAAGAAGAATCATTATAACTGTTGCTATAAGACTAATTGTATTCTTGTTTTTTATCATTTGTTCCCATCTCAACGACCCAGTAATTGAAAATCACAAGTTAGGCAGTTATCAATTTGATTTCCCGTTTAAATAACTTTCTAATAATCAGGCTTTAATGGCATACTAAAGCCTAAAATCAGGTTTTTTAATAGTTTTCGAGCAACTTCAACAGAATATATTATTTATGTGTTTTGAGAAAATAGATATTTTCTTCTATCTCTATCAGATTTTGGTTTTGACAATTTTCGGTTGTATAAACGACTGCGATATTATTTTCAATGAGAAAGGTTGTATTGATGCAGTTTTCAGCGAAAAAATTGTTTGCATTGATGACGAGTTGCATTTGTTTTTTATCTGGCCCGAATGGCATGACTGCATATATGCTTCTCTCAGCGACTGGAGCTAGTGCTCGTGCTTTCCAAGGATCAGAAAGTATGGTTGCATTTGTTGGTGTATTTTCCTTTATCCATAAAAAAGCTTTATAATCGTTGTCATCAACGAGTTGATAATAAGACGTGTTGATGTTTCTATTGATGGCAAGGCTAGTTGTAGCAATTATGCAGATTACCATGAGTATTACACCGATTTTATGTGGTTTTTTATATGTTAACAGTTTTGTATATCCAAGACCTGCGATTATTGACATTAGCAGAAAAAGCGGGATGTGTGTTCGTGGGTAGGGCAAAAGATAGGTTGAGCCTGATATTGTAAAAATAATTATGTTGAGTATTAAAACAATTGATGTAAGCAGAAGACTCCAAGTTTCTTTGTTTTCTCTTTTTATGAGAAAGTAAGAGCCTATGACAAAGAAAAACGTTGGAATTATGCCATATAAAAGTGGTATGCCCTGAATGTTGACCCAGAAGTTAAATTTTAATGTTTCGAGACCTCTTTGCTGTATTTCCAGGAGATAGTTTGGTATTGAGAAAAGAATTGAGATGAAAATTATAATAAAGAGATGTTTTGCGTTTTGCCTACATTCATCATTTTTGGAAAAAATGTTGAACAGAAGGTAGAAGCCTAAAATTGTTAAGAGAACCACAGCTGTTGGTGGATGGGCATAGAGCAGGAATGTTGTTATAGTGAAAAGAGAGAGATAGTTGTATAGTGGTTTTATATCTGTTAATCTGAAGGCAAAAACCAAGGCTAAAGGAATAATGAGTAGGCTTAGATTTATGGGGACAAGGAAAACCGGTCCCCCCAAAGTGACATTGCTAGGAATGAGAGCAATGAGAAGAGAGGCGATAAGAGCTTCATTCTTACCATATAGTTTGGAAACAAAACAAAAAACGGATAAGGTCGCGAGAGCATGGAGAATGGTTGGGAGGTAACTCCATTGAATGATGCTTGGCTTAAAAAGGAAGTATATTGATGCGAGGAATCCGTGCCATGCTCGTTCCATCCCAAGGCTAAAGTTCTCTCCAGTGTACCAGTTAGTATTACTCTGCATGACCACTTGCTTTGCTTGGGCAACATGAAACCATTCATCAACATGGAACAAGTATGGGTAGTTGAAGTGTGGGTAGAAGGTTAAGAGGCATACTAAGCTGAGGATCGGTATTAGTAAGAGTATTTCTTTCTCTTTAATTTTCTTTGTTCTCTCAAGTATTCTATTAATAAACATGTGACACCTACTACCAGTAGCCAATATGCATAGATCGCTAGCTGGTTAGCAAAATTTTCATTGTTAATAAAACCTAATGCTATTGCTGTTAATCCAAGCATGAGCAAAGCGTAGCCAATGGGAATTCTTGCATCAAACTGGAAAAAGGCAAAGATTAATATCAAAACAAAAAACGATACTAACGTTAACAGGTCGTCATTATAAAACATGAAATGAGAAACTAAGATGACTATGACCACCAAGATGAATGGAAGTTGTAATAATAAAAGCCGCTTGGTTTTTTCTATCTGCTTTTGTTGTTTACCTTCAGTAAATTTGAAAAATACTTTTGTATGACATCTTGGGCATCTGGTAAATGCTACGGCTCCGGGATAACCCCTACCTTTTATGATTTTTCCGCATTTTGGGCATACAATAGTTTTGGTTATTTTCTTTTCGTTCATTTTTTCTTTTTCAGAATGGTATATATCTTTCTTTTTATCATTTTTATTCGTTCATTATTTTTCTTCCAATCATAAAATAAGTATCCTGTACAACCTATGAGTGCAATTATGGAGATAAGATACCCTGTTTCAAACCAGTCTTGCGGTTTATATCTTATTATTATCTCTAAATTTCCTGTTTTATTTATCCAGAAGCCATTTATTACAGAATACAAGGGAATAGGTTGATATTCAATGCTGCTAATATAAGCAGCCCAGAGTGGATCGTATGATTCTGCAAAGGAAATCATGAAAGGTACGGTTGCATTTATCGTTAAGATATATTTTGTTGGATTTATCTTTTCATAGGTTATTATTTTCGCAGGGCTTTCTTGTGGTGCAAAGAGGCTGTCTATTGTTTTATTTTCTTTTGAAGGATAAATCCATAAAACATCTACTTGGGATGGGACGTAGCCATATATTTTCACGTTATCTAACCATAGTATGTTTGGAAAAGGTTTTGATGTGTTGTGCCCATGCCAAATTTGAAGTTGCAAAAACGAAGTATTTTCAGATGATGGATTAAATTTGAAGGAAACATTTTTCCAATCAAATGTTCCATCACCTATGCTCCCCAAGCGGGTGGCTTGAATCAACTTTTCACTCTGGTTGTATTCAATTATTTTTGCATGAACAGCGTGTGCATTTTCTCCTTTAATGTTAAATTTCAATAAATACTCTTCTTTACCAGAGTTAATTGAGATAAGAGGCGAGTTTATTAGTTTCCATCCCCAGGTTGTATTAAAGAGTTCTACTTTCAGAGAGTTTGTCTCTTTTTCTTTATCCAGGGTCATACTATAAATTAAGTTTTCCGGTGTATTTTCTCTCCATTCTTCAAAATCATTTTCAGATTCATCAAAATTCCATGTGATAGGTTGGTACTGCTCAGGCAATAATTCCATTCTATGTTCTCCCCGTTCTAGATTAAGATTAAGGTAAACGAAATCTAAATCCGTGGAATTGATTGTGAATGTTTGGTTATCAATCTTTAGAGATGCAAAACCGTTTAGGCGTAATGCCATTGTATAGTTTCCATCTCTCAGAACCTCAATATCCGTCCATATCTTGGAATCTGCTTGCAGAGGAAGTACTTCGCCATTACTTGCCCCCCCGCCAACATTTAAAACATCCGTGTTTTTTCTGTATAAATCAGTTTCAGCCTCAAAAAGATAAATCACCCGTTTATCTTTTAAGAGATTATACATTTCCTTTTCTGTATTTTTATATTCAATGGAGGGAATCAAAGCGAAAATGTTGACTGCATTGAATCCTCCTATGTTCTCAAGTGTCAGAGTGTGACTTCCCTGTTTGAGGTCTAATGTTTTAAGATGGTCCCAAGTAAACTTGTTGAGTTGATCTTCTGTTTCAATTATATTTAGTAAATCTCCATCGAGGTACAATCCTATTTTCCCCTCATCTTGGTTTTTGAAATACCTAATAAATAATTCGTAACTTCCATCTTTTTTGACGTTAAATGGTATATCCAATGAATTTGGTTTTAGATAATCACTTAAATTGTATACTTTAATATCATCTATCCATATCTTATTTGGAACGGGTTGATTTGTTTCATGACCATGCCAAATCTGTAATTGCATATATTTTGAATCGAAGGAACTTGGAATGAAATTGAAAGATACTTTTTCCCAATCAAAGTCACCACTGCCAATTGAACTCATATGATAAGCATTGATTATCTCTTTTGTTTCTTTACATTCAATCACTTTTGCATGCATCTTATATGCATCTTTTCCCTTGACGTAAAACTCCCATTTATATTGACTGCCATAATTAACAGGAATTAAAGGTGAGCTTATTGTTTTCCATCCCCATTCCGACGCGTTGAGTTCAACAGTAATACTGTAATCACCAGTCTGAGACATGTTAGACAAAAACATTTTTTGCATATTTGGTGCGTTGATACTCCATCCAGTTAAATTATCCTCAAAATCATATATCGTTAGTAAATCTTTCTCCCTGAGCGAAGAGGGCTCTTCTAAAATTGATGGTATCCAAGTGAAGACCAAGCCTTTATCATAATCAAAATCCCAGTTTTCTATTCCTAATGGATCAAGATAATAATGAAAAGGTCCGTGCAAAGGATCGGTTATCTTCGCTTTTGACCATAAGGTCGATGGTTTATGATGATTTGTATGAGTGAATGGTTCAATTTTATACTTGCCCTTTAAGGAGGATAGCGCCAAATTCTCTAAATTTTTACTGATAATAATGTTATCTCCAAAGTCCTTGATGATCTCAAATTTGTTTCTAAAATTGACTTGATCTAAAAAGATTAAAGAAGAATTTATTGGAGTAAAAGAGTTAATAAAATTGAGAGATGTAAGTTTATCTAAGCCGCCCGAGATTAAGATGTTTCTTGTTGGTATAAAAGCTTGATTTGCGTAGTTTTTATTTTCAAAAATTGAAATAAAACCTTCTTGTCGCACAAATTCTAGATCTTTTTGAAGCCTTAGATTGTGAATTGTAAGTTCTCCTTCCTTTTTATCATTAATGATATCATTGTGAAATAATACATAATGCGAATTTAAAAAATCAAGATATTTTCCAAAATTAGATGTTTTATTACTAAGCAAAATCTGAGAATAAATATAATTCATGTAATGCGATGTGTAAGGTGTAAAACAACCTATTGCGGGTTTGGCTGAAGAAACGACATCAAACGGACCAAGCATATGACCTTCACTCCAGTTTGTTTTTTTCCCTGCATATTCAGGTAGCCATGTAACTCTAAAAATATCATTTTGATTGACTAGGAAGTTATTTGTATCATAGTACTCGTTAGGTATTTGAATAGGATTGAGAATCTTTGTTGAATATCCATCAATTGTAGGGTAAGCATAAAAACCAAAAACAGAGCCGGAAAGTATCAACATTGCAACAGGAATTACTTTAGTATATTTAGTCCAATTTTTTTGAGTGATTTTTACTATAGTAAACAACGCTAGAAAGGAGAATGTTAAACCTAAGATACTTACCCATCTCTCTGGATTGCGGAATACCCAACCAATTTTACTAAACAACAAAGAGTCGAATGATAACCAGTGATAGAATCCGGGAAACGGACTTTTTGATCCCATACCCAAAAATAAAACTAAAAGTGTCAATAGGGAGAAATAGATAACATATTTGTTTTTTGGTTTAAGAATTATTGCTACAAAAGCAAGAAAAGGTAACATAAAACTACTGACTTCCCACATGGCAATATGTGGTGCAAAGCTCCAGCTTACTTGAGGCCACCAGCTGCTTATAAGTCTAATGACATTAGTTAACTCTGCATTTCTACTAAGCATAACTAGTACTTCATTAGTGAAAACATAGGAAGGGGCCATAGCTTTGTGCAAACTTGAAAAAAATATGGGGACAATCCAAAAAGCATTAATCGCAGCATACATTGTTAAAATTTTTAGATTTTTCAAAAAATTTTTGTATATTTTGACTAGATCCCTTTTTAAAAAAGAATGAAAACTTGTGAAAATAAACCACGAAAACAAAATAAGGGCATTGACAATGATCCAATGCGGTGTTATCGAAGCGAAAGACAATAATAGAGTTAATATAAAAATTTGTTTATAACTTGTTTTTGTTTTTTCTAAATAACTTATATACATTATTAAAATGAGTGGAGCAAAAGCATATCCCCATATTAAGGAAAAGTGTCTTGTTTCACTTATTACCCAGGGATTAAGTGCATAGAAGTAAGATGCTAAAAATGAGGCGGTAAAAACACTTTTTGAATTTTTTCCAATTTTTTTTGTCAAAAAGTTACTTGCAATATACATCGATAAAAAAGATAAAATTAATGGAAACAATGCAAGAAATTTTACAAGGGTCTCAATATTTGATTTTATTAACGTTGCGGCCATTAAAAAAGGACCGTATAATATTAATCGAGATAGATATGCAAAATTAGAATAGCTTCCAAAGGGGTTCCATGATGGATAGTAGAAGTGTATATAATTTTTCAGACTAAGAGGAACTGTGAAATCTCCAAATGCTATTAAACCATTGCTAAAAACAACATTTCGAAAAAGTATAATGATAATTAGCATAAAGATAACAGTAGGCAAAATATATTTTTTTAACATTTTTTTATTAACCAGTGATGATTTTTTAACCTTAAACATCATCTCTCCTTTTGTGTTGCGATAAGTATATTTCGTGAAAAGTGGAACGAGAGAAATATTTGAAGGATTTTCTCAATATGTCTTAGAAAATTTAATAACAAACGACTATGAGCTTTTTTATATAGAATGAAAGGTAGTTTTGTCCCACCTTTTAAACTTTTAACTGAAAATCCTATATCTTTAAGCGTTATAATCACTTCTTTTAAGTTAAAAAGAAAATAATTCGCATCTTTTGTTCCCAAGGATGCTATGGAAAACTTATTAGATAGTTCTAAGATAAGTAGCCCATTTGATTTTAGTGTTCTATTTATTTCTTTAATTACAAACTTCCATCTTGGCATGTATTTAAGTGCACGAATACATAAGACTATGTCGAAATAGTTAGCTGGATGAGGTATGCCTTCTTGGACATTCTTTGTTTGAAAATCTATTAACGATTCTCCCAATCGAAGTTTTGCTTTTTCTACCATTTTGTCAGATATATCTATCCCATAGATTTCCGCTCCTTGATTAGCTAGCAAACTGGAACATCTACCGGTTCCTATTCCGATTTCCAATACTCTAGTATTCTTAACAATAGGGCAACTCGACAAAATGAAGGACGTTTCTATCTCACTCAAATACGAAGTCCCGATACTGGAATAAAATGCACACTCATCATAATGATCACTAAACTCATCAAAAAACTCTTTAATGTGTGGCATTTTCATATACCTCTACCAATCTCCTCGCGACTATTTTCCAATCAAGTGCTTTGACACTTTCTCTGGCATTTCTACCAATTTCTTTTGCAAAATTGTCATCTTTAGATATACGAATAATGGAGTTTGCTAGCTTATAAGGAGATTTTGGATTTATCAAAACTCCATTACGTTCGTTAGAAATTATCTCTGGTATTGCACCTATTCGAGTGGTTACAACAGGCCTAGCACACGCCATAGCTTCTAATAAAACAAAAGGATAAGATGGCAGCTCAGCACTGCATCTATATGGCAAGGTTATTACATCTGCAGCGTTATAATAATCTTCTATATTTTTAGTCCATTTAGTTATGACTTCTACATTGTTACCTAGTGAATTAGAGGCAAGATTTCTTATGAAATTAATCGGAGAGCCAGGCATTGGATTCAGAAGTAAGACTAAATGAATATTTGAAATTTTTTTTAAAACTAATTTAGCCGCATCGATTACATCGTCTATCCCTCTAATTAAATAACTATGACCCGCATACAATATTATATTTTTCGGAGATTCCAAACCAATTCGTTCTCGAGCCTTTTCTTTTGGAATAGGTCTGAATTTTCTAGTATCAACTCCATGTGGAATTCTAATAACATTATTGCCCAATAGTCTTTGATAAAAAGATTTATGGCTGTAACTATCAACGATTATTCTGTCTGCTCTATTTAGCACTTTTTTAAGAATAAAATCAGGAACGAATGTTCCGGCTAGGGGATTTAGTAAAAACCTTGTTCTATTATCACGAAGAAAGTCACTAAATTTTAATGATGAAATATCATGCAAGCCGAGCTTGGATGAGTAAAGAGAAATGATAATTGATGCATTCTTGCAATTCGTTGATCGAAGGAAAAAATAGGCACCTGTTAAACTTCCAAAAAAATGAATTATATCTGATTCTTCTCCAATCTTTTTTAACGATAGTTTGGTATGAGGTTTTAACGTCAACCCTCTAAACTTCGTTTCCGTGTTCAAGTAGAAATTTTTGTATGTATAAATGGTTATAGAATAAGATAAATTTAATATGGAGGAAATCTCATAAACTGTTCTGGGCAGTGCTGTAAGTTTATTCGGCCAAAAATGACGCACTACAATATCTATTTTTTTCCTCATTTCTTTACCTTAATTGTTATAAAATGTGTGTGTCTTGGATCTATCTTACCCATAATTCCCATTAGCGATCTAGTAGGCATAGGATAATATCCGCTCCCAAGTAATGCTTCTACTTTAAACTGGTACAATTCAAAAATTTCCTTTAATCCTCCACATGCAAAAATTTTATTATGTATTGGTCCCTTGTTTTTAGCCCATTCACCTGTTCTCTCACGGTAATGCGGAGATAACTTGCAACCTACATGTGATTTTTTACTAATGGTTTGTGAGAACGCTTGCTGCCCGAAGAGTAAAGCAAAGATATTATGCCAAGAGGCCAAATTTTCTGTTGAAATAACTGCATATCCTCCAGGTTTTAGGACCCGATGGATTTCCTCAACAAAAAGATCTACATCAATTAGATGCTCAATTACCTGATTTGAAATTATAACATCAAAGAAATCATTCTTTATTGGCAACTCTTTATTCAAATCAGATCGGATAATTTTAATGCCTCTCTGCTGAGCTTTACAAAGTTTTTCTTCAACTACATCAAGACCATATACCATCTTGGTCCCAATTAGCTTAGAAGCTTCAATTGTAAATTCACCATCATCACATCCCAAATCAAGTAATTTTACTGAACCATTCTTTTCTAATAACGAAAGAAAATTTTCTCTATTTATACTTTCAGAAAAATTCCAGAGCTTTAATAGAAAATCTCTCATTCCTCTCACTTCTTACATAGAATCTCTATCATAAAATAACCAATTATTACCATAATCGATATCCTAATTGATTTTATCACTTTCTTTTTTTCCAGCTACATATCCCAATCCAGCAACCGAATATTCTAAAAGTTTTAAAATTAAAACTCCTAGAGCAAGTGAAGGCTTTGAATAAAATCTTTTATTTCTAAGAAAAATTGAAAACCTATAAAAAATACTAATTTGTTTAGAAGCATATTGATTAAATTTTTCTTTATACTTATGAGCCGTTTTTCCATAATAATATTTCTTTTTTAACCATTTCTGAAGAGAAATATTTTCATGATGTAAAATTTCTGATTTTATTCTCGCTCTAACATTGAAACCTAATTTTTCTATTTTTTGTGGCAGCGTACTCTCTTCAAAGAACACCACATCTTCCTCATATCCCCTTACTTTTTCGACCAAATCTTTTCTAAAAAACCTTGCAGATTCAATTTTAGTATCAGCATAAAAACTCCTTTCGAAATCCCTTATCTCAACCAAAAAATTACTTCCGATTGACTTTTCAGGGATTATAATTCCCCCAGCTATTTCGTCCAGTTGAAAAGTTGTTATACAATCTTCTATAACTCTCTCAGTTAACTCCATATCTGAATCAATTGAGAGAATAAAATAACCCTTAGATTGTTGCATCCCAATGTTTCTTGCTTTCGATCTAATTGCATTACTTTCGACAACCATAGCACCTTGTTTCCCAGCAATCCCCCGTGTTGCATCAGATGAAAAATTATCAACGATGATGATCTCTACAGTATTATACGTTTGATTTTTAATTGACTCTAAACATTTAGGCAACGTTTTCTCAGAGTTGTAAGTTGGTATCACAACCGAAACCAAAGGATTATCTTTCATTTTCTAACAGCTCCTATAAATAAAGTGACAAACCCATTTTCGATTTGCTTGTTATATTCATAATCTCTTTTTTTATTTAAATAGTTCTTCAGCGGCATCTCTTTTTTAAAAACCCATTTAAAAAAATAGAAAATAATCATCGAAATCAATTCATTAAATCCACCCTTTATCTCTATACTATCAATTTCAAATTCTTCTTGTTTTAACTGAGAGAGTATTTTTTTTTGAGAATAATGTCGATGTCCAAAATACCATGCTGGATCTAGTATATTTGAAAAGAAACAATCATATGGGGTAGAAATAACAAGTTTGCCATTAATCTTCAATATTCGATAAACCTGTTTAAATAGTTCTTTTTCCAAATTCTTAGGTAGATGTTCTATTACATCAAATATTGTGACAATATCAAAGTATTCTCTTTTAAATCGGGTTAGATTGAGAGCATCTTCTTGGATAAATGTAACTCTATTGTCATTAATAGAGTTTCTTGCTTTTGCTATATTTTCCTCATTGATATCTATTCCAATAATTTCCTTACATTGTTCCTTAACAGCAAACTTTTCGTACCATCCAAAAGAACAGCCAATATTTAGTATTCTTTTATTTGTGAGATTGCCAGAAAAATCTAGACATTTTTTTAATCTTCCAGTTAATTTTTCTGGAATCTTTTCTTCAAAATTTTTCATATCCACTTACCAATTTTTTTAAAAAATTTCCTAAGATTATCGATGAGAATAATTTCAGAAATCAAAGATTCATCCTTCATCCGCAGATGCTCCATATGGCTTCTTGAGAAGTAATAATCTCCTGAGAACATAAATGATACTGGAAATTAACAAAGCTCCATTAACCACAAGCAATATCCCGACCATCTCCATCATTGAAGCATGGTAAACAGTCAACAATCCGATTTCAAGTAATGTAAAAAATGCAAACAAATAAACATATTTTACATTATGAATTGCAAGATAATATCGCATAAATACAACTGTTAATGAAAAGAAAAGCATCGCCACCCCATACAATTGTACCACTGGAGCAACTTCGACATACTCCAATCCAAACGCGATTTTCATAACTAGAGAGGGGAAAAACCAGTATCCCGCCGCCATTGCACCTGATATCAGTCCTGTGTATAGTAAACTAATATTCAAAAGATGAGTTGTGTCTTCTTTCTCCGAATACATCTTTGAAACCATTGGAAACATTGCAGCCACGACTGCCCCAGGTATAAATAAAATTATTTTCCCAAGAACTGTCACAGCGGTGTAGAGCCCTGCGGTATTTGCTGAAAAAAAATGTTTGGCAATAATTACATCAACATTTGCAGGAACTGTAAAACAGAACATAGCTACCATTGTAGGAAGGGAGTATCTATATAATTCTGAAAATTTAAAGTCTGTTTTTTCTGAATTAACCTTTGATAAAAATGATCTTAAAGGAATAAAGGATACAATTAAAGCAATTGCAGACCCTATAATAACCGCTCCAAGTGCACCATTCACTCCAAATCCAATGGTCACCAGAGCTATTCCAAATACAAGTTTAGATGCAAAATTCAAAACCCCATTGGATCCAAGAAACACAAACTGTTGTAATCCCTGTAGGGCACCTAAATTAACAGGAAGAAGGGTAGAAAATAAAAAAACACATCCAAGTATTATTACGGGAATGACTGAATCCATTTTTAGAAACGATGAAAGCCAACCGCTAATAAAAATAAAAAACAAAAACATCACAATTCCTAGGAAGAACATTCTTTTTAGCAATCCCTGTATAAAATAGTGGATTCTTTCTTCTTTTCCTTCACCAATGAACTTTGAAACAAAACGCGCTCCGCTTGTCTGGATGGTTGCTGTCAACACAGAAATAATATAAAAAATGGCAAAGAGCGAACCAAACACACCATACTCATTTGGACCAAGAGCACGACCCATATAAAGCTGATAAAAGTAGTTGCAAGCTCCCGCTACAATCGTTGCAATAAGCATAATGCTTGTATGTTTAAACAAATTATTATCACTAAAAAAACGCAATTTCTGATGCCATGCCCCCAACATTTCTATCAATCCAATTTTACCGAGTGACGCTTTCAAGTACTCTCATGAACTCTTCAGCACCTTTATCCCAGGTGAATTTTTTCGACCACTCTAGAGCATTTTTACTGAACTTCTGTCTCAACTTAATATTTTCTAAAAATTCAATAACGGTCTTTGCAAGACTTTCAACATCTGAATTTTCTTTTACAAGTAAACCCGTTTTCCCGTCAACAATAGAATCTCTTAATCCAGGAACATCATAGGCAATGCACGGAGTTCCACAGGCATTTGCTTCAATTATATTTATACCCCATCCTTCTCTAATACTAGGGTTCACCAACACCCATGCTTTTGAAAGTAAGTTTATCTTTTCTTTTTCAGAAACATAACCAAAAAACCGCACGCTGTTTCCAGCCATCTGCTCTAACTCCTTTCGTAAATATCCATCTCCAACAATCCATAGTTTTGCCCGGGGTATTTGTTCTAAAATTATGCTAAAAGCTTTGACAACATGGTCAGGTCTTTTCGCTCGTTTCAACCTTCCAACATAAATTATAACAGGCTCTTCCTCTTTTTCTGAAATTTTTCGTAAAGGTTGAAAAGTAAGCCCTTCAGAAACCACAAAAACATTTCTAAAATCTAAATCAACCAAATCATTCTTTGTAGAATCAGAAACAGCGACTACAGGAAGATTCCTATACCTTTTAAGCCACCTATCTTCAAGAAAATAGTAACCAATAAAATTTATGGGAATCCGAGTTTCATAAAACCAAAATTCTCGTGCTAACTGATGAATCAACACAACTATCTTCTCCCCTTGATTCACAAATCTTGGCGTAAAAAAGGGCCGTGTATTGATTTCATCAATAATCACATCGAAGTGTTCATGAGAAAAAAACTTTTCATAATAAGTTTTTGCCTTCGAATAAACAGAATATTTCCGACCCGCTCTTACAATTTGAACACCATCAATCGTTTCTTCCTTTTTACAATCCTCAAACGCGGAAGTAAAAATGGTGACTTTATTTCCCGATTTAACCCATCGTTTGGCGTTTTCATGAGTAAAAACCTCCGCACCACCACCCTCAGGGTTTTTAATGTCGCGCCAATTGAAAATCAAAATCTTCATTTTTAACACGATCATAATGTTTTACAATTTTCAAACGATAGAAAATCGCTGCCGTATCTAATAAAAGATTCCATATATCTCTAAGTGTAAGCCTGCTTTGAGATCTCTGCCAATTTAACTCAATAGGAATCTCAGAAATTTTATGTCCTAGATGATTCGCATTAACAAGCAACTCTAAATCAAAAGCGTATTTTTTACATAAAACTCTCGGAAGAATATCTTCCAAAACCTCACGTCTAAATAATTTTAAACCAACCTGTGTATCGCTTAAGTTTAGACGAAATAAAATTCTGGTAAGAATGTGGTAAGCTTGACTTAAAACTTTTCTTGAAGTAGGATAATTAACTTTTGACAGCGGATGTCTTTTCGAGCCAATTGTGACATCTGCATCATGTTTTTTCATATGGTCAATAAACCAAGGAATTTGCTTTGGATGTAAATCTAAGTCAGCATCCATGAAAGCTACAAATCTTCCAGAACAGAATTTAAAACCAAATTTCAACGCTGAGCCTTTTCCTCCATTTTTCTCTTTATGAACAATCCTGATTCGCCCATTTTTTTTAGCAGCCTTCAATGCCTGACTATATGTATTATCAATAGAACCGTCATCAACCATGATTATCTCATAATTAAAACCAGGAGTATAAAGAAACTTATTAAAAACATCCTCTACATGTTGTAAGTTGTCATACACAATTTTTCCTTCATTCCAAGCTGGAATTATAATTGACAAAGTATTTCTTTCAACCTCATCAGGTAAAAATAATTCACAAACAGTGTTATGAATTAATCAGCATCCCTCACCTAAGTTTATATAGAACTAATAAAAGATATGATATAAAGATTTTTTGGTAATGTCGACTTTGCATTTTTATTACTAAAAATGTCCTAATAAAAGTGCAAAATGTGGAATAAAAGTTTAGAATAGTTTATCTTATATATTAGAAAATAAATTATTTTCAACTAATCAGGAGGACAAAAGGACCTATCTCATATCCAGATCTTGAATAAGTTTTATTCCCGACCTCAACAGAGAGGTTAATGAAATTTATCGGAACTAAATCTCCCACCCATTTCTATTAAGATATTCAGTAACGTAAATATTATAATTTAAAAATTCATAAAGGTCAAACATAACATTTTTTCGTAGTGAAAATATCGATAAACACTGAACCTCTAATACCTGTTCCCGCCCCCGACACTTATTCCAATTATTAAAAGGGAAAAATACCATTTTACAAGTAAAACTTTGTCTTTTATTTCATTGAAGAGTTTTCGTAGAAGAAAATTATATAAATAAGTTCTATGTATTTAATAAATGGAAGGATATTTGCTGGTAGGATTTTTAGAGTGCATCCCATCCCCTCCTAGTGAGGCCAGCAATCCTTCCTTAGCGTTAGATTTATTTTTATGTATATTTAAATGTATAATTGTAGATACATTTATTAATACATAAATCGATACTCTTTTTGGTGGGGAGAGAGTAAACTACCAGCTTACAATCCATCCAAAATTTATATTATTTTTAATGAGATTGCTTCTGTTGATTCAAAAATTACAAAAGAAAACAAATGAATTTAAAGATATATGATTAACAATTATGCTCTAATTTTTAGGTATAAAAATATTAATGTAAAAGGGGTCATTGAAAGGGAGGAAAGATAATGAATAAGAGTTTACCTTCAAAAGAATTGACCCCTTCTGCAGGGTGGTATTATCATTTAATATTTAAAATTAACTATTGTTAATTTATATCATGAATATTCGTCTCAATAGTGGATTTCCATGAAGAAACCGTTCAAGCAACAGATTTAATAGATTTGGATTGAAATGGAAGGTTTTGGTTTTATATTTAGTACAAGTTTTATTAAAAATCAATATCCATACGTTTTGAAACAGAAATCAAATTTTGGATTTTCAGGAGGGAAATCCCATATTTCCCAATCACTTCCTTTGTTCCATCCTATCCAAGCACCACCTTTTTCGTAGGTATCACCTGCACTAGCTATCCATCCATAGAAATTTTTTCTGTTATTTCCAAGAGTAGTTTTACACAGAATATAATACGTCTCACCAGGGTTAACATTAATATCGTCGAAATCAAATTCAATCCAAGTAGGAGAGAACCTTGGAACATGGAATGGAGATTGTGAGGTAACAGTCAAATCATTACCATATAAATTATCTCGAATAGAAACAATAATGTTTGAAATAATTAACCCATTTTTAGACAACGGTATTTTCACTCTAGTAAGATTTCCAAATCTAGGTGTAAATGATTGAGCCCATAGCCATTTACGACAAACAACAGCACCTCCTCCCATTTCAGTTTGATTTTGATCAAGATCGGATTCATTTGAATCATCCGTTTGATTCAAATATAGAGTTAAAAATTCATCCCAATGTGTATCAAGAGTGAAATCTAATCCATAACCATAATCATCATACTCTGAATTATATAATTTCCTTAATGGGCTTGGGAAATAGACAGATAATCCATGTGCTTTTCGATGACCAATTTGATGATGTTCTGCTATTATTGCCTCATTAAGACATGTTTTAACATATTGAGCCGAATCTTTTAAGGGGGAATTCGAATCATTACTAGAAATCCTACTCATTAACTCCATAAAATGATAAATATCAATTTGGGTGCCTAAGATGCGAGGTGGCAGAAGAGACATGGGTATTGGGAAATCCTCTGTTCTGAATCGATTAAGCGTTATTTTCGACTTATATGAATCCAGATTTTCAATCAATATCATAGAAAAATTGTCCATAGCTACAGCAAGTTCATGTATCTTATCACTTCTTACTGCAGATATAGTAAAACTAGGTGGATTTAACCACGGTAATAGTCTACGGTACATTAATGCCAGTTGAATAGCTAGCTTCCAATATCCAGGATTACGAAAATAAGGATTGTACTCTTTAAATTCACTAATTATTTTCTCACAAATTGAAAAGGTTGATTCTTGATAATTATCACATAAAACACCTAAAATAGAAGCCCATGGCCAAGAACCACAACCATTCATCTCCTCACTTCCCAGATATGCTTCAGTATAATCTCTCAACTCATATACTGATTCAATACAACCCATTAAACATCCAGAAAAACCAATTATATTAACCCCCTCACTTTCATGAAGTGCCTTCTGGATTTCATCCATTGTTAAATGGTCGTTCCATGAAATATTATCAAAATCATTTTCATTTAAAGTGGCATCCCAGCAAGCTCCCTCCCAAGCACCACCATGATCAAATAATACAAGCATATATCGATCTGCGGGGAAATCTGTTTTTGCTTTGCTTATAAAATCTCGCAGTACAGTATAATTACCAATATTAATCTCACCTAAATCATCGATGATTTTTGGATTTATCTCAGAAGAATTATCTTTAATTATCTGATATAAAAATGCTCCGTTATCTTGACTATCCCAAAGAACTAAAACATCTAATAAATCATTAGATCCAACATTTTCAAGTTGATTTATTATGAAGGGACCTATTGAGTCTGCATATTGTCCATAATCTGTATCACAATACAATAAAAAAGTCCATTTTTTATTATAGGAATGCTTCGCTGATATAACTTTCTCACTAGCTACTGATAGTGATATGTTCATCAGTATAACTATACTTACTATAACCAGGACGAGTAACTTTCTGTTCATATCTTGTCCTCCCTTTGCATTTATTTCAATAGATGTTATGATATTTAAATTTTCGTCACAGTTAAACAAATATATCAGTTCTGCATTATAATTGATGGGGGAAGAATGAAAAGACTGCTTGCAATAGGCATCATCCTTCTATTCATAGGGATGAGTATATCGTCATCTACTGGATTTAATTTGGAGAAACAATCAACTGGTGATGTTATTACAGTCGATAATGAAGGTGATGGAGATTACATTTCAATAAAAGAGGCATTAAGTAATACTAATCCTGGAGATATTATAGAGGTGTATAGTGGAACGTATCCTGAGCATGAGATTCGAATTATGAAAGATAACATTTCACTTCTGGGTATTTCTCATGAACTCGGAGAAGGCAATGATACCGGAAAACCTTTTATTAAGGGGAATGGAACAGAATCAGTCATTCAAGTCGAGGCGAGCTATGTAATTGTCTCGAATTTTAGAATTGATAATCCATGGTCTAAACCTAAATTTGCTTGTGGTATTTACATAAATATCGATTATTATCCATTTGAACCAAGAAATGTTACAATATCGGATTGTAATATCAGTAATTCACCACATGCAGGGATTTATATGTATGAGCCTTATAGTGAAAATATTACAATTATTAATAATCACATAAGCCATTGTAATAATGATGGAATCGAAATTCATTCACAGAGTTGTACCATTACAGGAAATATCGTAACAGATTGTCGTGAAATAGGTATTTTAGCAGGGAGAAATCTGCGAAATTTTTCAGGAAATAGAATTAAACGATGTAGAATTGGAATACAATTTGGTAATGAAAATAATATTGTATATGGTAATGATATTGAAAATTGTAGTGTCGGGATTCAAAATGCAGGCTGGGGAAGTATTATTATAAAGAATAATTTCAAGAATTATAACCAAATTGGATATTGGTTTGTAGGAACGTTTGGAGAACGATTTATTGAGGGTTATAAAAAAAGTAGATGGATTAATAATTATTGGGATACTTGGAGTGGTGTTGGTCCAAAGATAATACCGGGAATGAAAGTTTTATTTCTTCGTTATCTATTTTTTTTGATTCCATGGTTTGAATTTGATTGGTATCCTGCACGAGAACCCTATAACATAGAGGTGTGATATGAAGAAACTACTTGTTGTTGGAGTAATCATTCTTTTCCTCGGACTTGCTTGTACACCACCTACTGGTTTTGATGTTATAGAGCAATCTAAAACTCTAACATCTAAGGGAAAGATATTGTATGTAGGTGGTTCAGGACCCAACAACTACACGAAGGTAAAGGATGCGATAGATGAAGAGAGTGAGGGTTTATGGTGAGGAGAGATGATGGAAAGGTGATTCACCACAAGAGATGGGATAGTATTCAAGTCTCCTAAGAAAGTGATTCCCCCACTCTCAATATATAATATTTGTAATCTGGACTATATTAATCTTTTTGAGGATTCCACTATCAAAAAAACCATTTATATAATAAATAATTCTTTTATCCTGTTTTTATTTTTCGACAGGAAAAATATAAGAATCATAGGTTATTTATTGTAAAAGATTTAAATGGAAGAGAAAAGTATCAAAGACGAAGTAAAGAAAAGATATGCGAAAATTGCAGAGAAAGGAAGTTCATGTTGTTCATCCTGTAAACCTTTTGGAAAAAGTATTATTAAGCAAGCAGAATCAATTGGTTATTCAGAGATTGAACTACAATCTATTCCCCAGGATTCTATTATGGGTTTAGGGTGTGGTAATCCAACTGCATTAGCTGAAATAAAAGAAGGTGAGACTGTTTTAGATTTAGGATCAGGAGCAGGAATAGACGTATTTTTAGCTGCAAAAAAGGTAGGGAAAAAAGGTCGTGTTATTGGCGTGGATATGACGGAAGAAATGGTTAAAAAAGGAGAAAAAATTGCTAATAAACAAGGATTTTTAAATGTGGAATTTAGATTGGGTGAAATTGAAAATCTTCCTATTGATGAAAACTCAATTGATGTGATTATAAGTAATTGTGTAATCAATCTAACCCCTGATAAACTTAAAACATATAAAGAAGCATATAGAGTTTTAAAACCTGGTGGGAGACTTTTGATATCTGACTTAATTACCAAAGGTGATTTACCTGAAGATATTAAAAAAAGTTTTGATGCATGGAGTGGTTGTATTGCAGGTGCACTAGAGAGAAAAGAATACCTTAATATTATTAAAAAAGCTGGATTTAATAATATTGAAATTATTAATGAGGGGAGCTATTCCGAAGAAGGCATGGATAAACGATTAATAGATAAAATTATTAGCATTCAAATTCGTGCAGTAAAGTAAATCTTCATGTTATTCATAATCAAATTCTAAAATAATCGATTCTTTTGATTTAAAATTAGATTATCAACTTTGTTGAGAAAAGGCAGTTATAGAAAAAAATATATAGTAGTAATAATAAAATAATTAACAATTGTTAATCTCATTAATGAACCTTGATAGTAATAGGAGGTAATAATAAACGATTAGGAAGAACATCCTATATCGTAGAAACAGAATCGAATTTGGATTTTAAAAATAGAATTATCGTTCGGAGAAAATGATGATGAAAAGAAGAGTGGTTACTTATAGTACAAGTCTATTATTAACTATCATATTTTTTATTGTTGGAATAACGGGAATCCTAATTTTTCCCGGATTCTTACAAATTATAGGGATAAATCTCAATTCTCTTCCAAAAGTCCAGATATACAAATTTCACCATTGGTTTGGACTTCTCCTAATGATAATTGTTAGTATACATGCAGAATTACATTGGAAATGGATCAGTGGAATGATTAAAAGATCTGTTGGTAAAATACAAGTTACAAAGATAATGTCTCAAAGAAAAATTACAAATTTTTTGATGAGCATCTCTTTAATCATCCCCTATTTTTTAGTAATTTTTACAGGAATAATAAAATTTCCAGGATTTCTCCCCTTTTTAGGGATAAATCCCTTAACCATACCCTTAAACGAGATATCAATAATTCATGACTGGTCTGGAGTGGCTGCTGTTTTTCTAACGATTGTTCATTTGGCTCTCCATATAAAATGGTTAATATCGATAACAAAATCGTTTGTTCATTCGATCAAAGTATCTAAAGTTAAAAAAGAGAGAGTTATAATTGTGACTGCAATACTAATAGCTTCAGTAATAACTCTTTTTAATATCCCAAATCCAGGTACTTCAGCTATTCTTGATTTTGATATATTTGATTCATCTGAAGAAATAATTTCAATTGATGGAATTGGAACATTTACCTATAATCCTAATAATGTGACAACCCTAAGAAAAGATATATTCAAAGAAGACCACTTTTCTGTTTTTGATATTTTAATTCATTTACATATGACCAATCAAATCGATATGAAATATCATTTTGATGAGACAATGAACACGTACGTAATCGATTCGATAAATAGCGTTGAAAACTGGTGGTATGAAGCCTATTATGATGGTGGTTGGCCAGAAAATAATATCTTTAGAATGGACCACTTTCCTTACAAATCAGAGATGACTATTGAGATATATCCTACAAATGCTTCAAAAATAGATACAATTTATGAAATATTTAAAAATGAAGTTGACAGAAAACAACAAAACAATGATAAAGTTATTATCCCAACTGTTATAATCCGTGGAACAAAAGAGTCACTCACTTTTTCAAATGTTGAAGTAACCTCACATAATCTGAGAAACGATGTATTCCAGGATGGCGTTATAACTGCGATAGATGTTATTATGACACTTGGTGATTTAGACTTAATTTCATATGATTTACAATGGTATGATTCTATTGGATCTGCTGAGGTTGTACGTAGTTTTTGGATTGATGGAATCAATAAGGATAATGCTGAAGGTCGATGTGGATTTGTATATGAAGAAGGATCATACAAATTTAGAGGATTTAGAGGAAATCATATCCATATTCCAAGTGATACACGGGTAATCAATTCACCTGAATATATGGAATGGTTTTGGATTTGTATTTAAACTAGGTAACGACATTAAATAACAATATTTTTATTAGATTGCCAATTTTTTCTTTTCAATTGAATATGTGTTTAGTTTCTCAATCAAATACAAATATCTTTATAATATAAATTAGTATAGGTCTGTATCTATAATGGGGTATCTTATGAGTAATCAAATTGTCTTAGAATTAACCGATGTGAATTGGGAGAAAAGAGTTGAAAAAGAAGAAAAACCGGTAATGGTAATGTTTTATGGTACTACTTGTCCACACTGTCATATAATGAAACCTCATTTCGAAAAATACGCTACTGAATTTAAAGATAGGGTGGTTTTTGCGAAAGTCGATGTAGCTGTAAATCCAACTATTGTTAGTAGATATGGAATTATGGGTACACCTACATTCAAATTTTTCTGCAATGGAAAACCGATTCAGGAACTTGTTGGTGCGATATATCCAACCTTGATAAAAAAGACTGTTGAAGATTCACTTAAACAAGGCTTACAATGTGTCAAAAATACAACATGGATCGATACAGGTATAACTGGATATGCATGATATTATGGTGGTATTACTATGGAGGTAAAACAAGCTATTAATGAGAGAAGAGCTTATCGTTCATTGGAACCTGTTGAAATTTCAAAGAATCTTATCAATGATCTTGTAGAGTGTGCGAAACTATCCGCATCTTGTTTCAATAACCAACCTTGGCGATATGTGTTTGTTTATGATCCAAAGGTTTTAAAAAAGATGCATGCGGCTTTATCTTCAGGTAATGAATGGGCAAGAAATGCCTCTATGATTATCGCAGTATTCAGTAAAAAAGAAGATGATTGTATTATTAAAGATCGGGAATACTTTCTGTTCGATACGGGGATGGCAACAGCTTTTCTCATTCTACGGGCTACAGAACTCGGATTGGTAGCTCATCCAATAGCTGGATATAGCCCAAAAATTGTAAAAGAAATACTTCATATTCCCGATGATAGTAAAGTTATAACATTGGTTATAGTTGGAAAACACTCATCAAAAATAAATCCAATACTTTCTGATAAACAAAAGGAACAGGAAAAGAATAGACCACAACGATTACCTATCAAAAGAATTGCATATTTGAATGAATATACTAAATAATTAGCAGGAAAAATGGTACTTAAAAAAGCTGTACAGAACCTTGTTGATGGTTTTAAAATAAATAATTTAACTGTTTATGCTAAAAAATTCGGAATTGGTCGATTTAAAGAAGAAACTAATTTAGAAGTATATTTGAAAAGTGGCACTCAAGAAAAACAGTTGTTGAATATTAAAATCTATTATGGATTGAAACCATATTATCGACCATGGGTTGAGTTTTCTAATATAACTAAAATAATAAAACTGGGAAAAACAATCGAATATTTTGATTCAAAATTTGAAGATTATTTATTAGAATTATTTTCTAACTATCTTAAATCTGGTGAAAAAATTTATGTTGAATACACCAATGATATTGAAACCTCATTTGGACTTACCTACAACTTTCCACCATCAATAACACGGTTAGGTTATAGATTATTCAACCTTGGTTTTACGTGGTTTAAAGATTGGTACTTTCCTGAAGGTGGATATGAAGGTGGACAAAAACTCCAGGGAGAAAAACCTTTAAATGAAAAATCGAAAAATAGACATTTAAGAAATATATATGATGATGTTCAGCTCTTCCTTGACGAAATTGAAAAATATAATAAAGATAAACATTATGTCATAAGAGCTAAAAAAAGGGGAGAAAATATTCTAAAAAAGTAAATTTTAAAAAAATGAGGTGTTAGCATTAAAATAGAACACGTTTCTGGTAAGAATAAAGGGAAAATAATGCTTTACGCATTAAGTACCTGCGGATGGTGTAAAAAAACAAAAGAATTTCTTGATGATTTAGATGTAGAATATAATTTCATATATGCGGATTATCTGGATGGTGATGAGAAAGAGAAAATCATGGATGAAATTAGGAAGTGGAATCCTCGATGTTCCTTTCCAACAATCGTAATAAATGATAAAAAAGTAATTGTAGGATTTAGAGAGGATGAATTAAAAGAGGCATTACGTATATGAATATGCACAGTAAAGTTGATAATAAAGAAGTAGAAAAATTGTTTATTAAATTAAATCAAGAAGCAGAAGCATCAGGATATTATCTCAATTCTGATAGTGAATTTACCAAAGGTCTCGTAAGCAGTTTGCTTATTAACGAACAAAGATACGGTTATTGGGCTTGCCCTTGTAGACTAGCGTCAGGAAAAAAATCTGAAGATCTTGATATCATATGCCCATGTGATTACCGCGATGCAGATTTAAACGAATATGGGACGTGTTACTGTGCACTTTATGTTTCTCAAGATGTTTTAGATGGTAAACAAAAGATTCAATCAATTCCAGAACGGCGACCACCTAAAGACAAAAGGGTTATAACACCAGTGAAATCTGATAAAAAAATTTCATCTCTTTCAAAACCAGTATGGAGATGTAGAGTTTGTGGTTATTTATGTGCCAGGGATGAACCACCTGAGACCTGTCCAATTTGTAAGGTACCTAAAGAACGATTTGAAAGATTTATCTAATTTTTATTCGCCGGATCGGAAATCATCACATGCATCTTCATCTTCCATTGGCCGTGAATGTTCTGCATGAGCTGGTTGAGTACAAATTCCTAATGGTATTTTTTTCATTGGTTTACCGCAACATTCTGGAATTTTCTCCTTAGAAGACGTGACGTTTTTTCCGCAGTTTTCACATTCATAAGTTTCTTCTTTCATCATATATCACCTAAATATTTTAAATAATTTCATTTATCTTTTCAATAATTAATCTTTTCTGTTGATCATCTAATGATTCGTTTAGTTTTGGGTAGACATTTTTTTCTTCAAAATTTTTGTGACTTAATAAGAATTCTTTAAATTCAGTTATATAAGATATACCTCTTTTTTTCCGAACATCTTTTCTCATCAAATCAAGTTTGTTTAGTAATATATTATGTTGTTTTGTGAGTTCTGGTAACATCTTGTATCCTTCAATTATATCTTCTGGATTGTAGGAGGTAAATATTGCTTTTTCTTCTATGAAAATATGTTTTTCAAGGTTCCATTCGAACTTATTGAAAGATTCTGCAACTGTCGGAGCATCTTTTTCAATATTTTTTTCAAGAATATTGATTAGTTCTTCAATTTTACAATGATCTTTTACCATTAACGCTAATATATTTGAAGACTCAATCATATTTTTATTTACCCCCAGATTAAATAAGTATTATGGTTTAATATTTAATAACTTACTTTTTCAATCACTATCAAATACAATAGCTAAACATAAAAATATGATTTCCGCTATTGATTAAAACTTAAAGGAGAAAATATGAATCTAGTTATCACGACGTTTGAATCGGTAGCTGTACTTCTTGGATAGGATTAATTGGATTTTGGATTATTAAGCGACGCATTGTTCCTGGAAATATTTTAAGTTTCTTATCACCTCTTGCTCTTGATATTGCCTTACCTAGCCTTATTTTTATAAATATCATACAAGATTTCTCTCCAAGTGATTCACCTGATTGGTGGCAATTACCTTTATGGTGGGGTTTTTTTACTGTGATTGCTGCATGTTTAAC
This sequence comes from uncultured Thermoplasmatales archaeon, assembly GCA_964347865.1. Lineage (GTDB taxonomy): Archaea > Thermoplasmatota > E2 > DHVEG-1 > DHVEG-1 > JAGLML01. The sequence continues at coordinate 18,984 of CAYGAC010000007.1, read as the reverse complement.
ATTTATCTTTATGTTTTCATCTAAGAAAAAAACTCGTCGGGAATTTGCAATTACTTTGTTTTACCAAAATGGAATATTCTTCCCACTCGCAATTCTAGCAAAGATGTTTCCAGATGATTCCTCATATTTAGTTTATCTATTTCTTTTTACAATTTTTTATCCTGCTTTTTTCTTTATTACCTATCCTTTTTTCTTTGGGAAAAAAGAAACATTGAAGTTAAATTGGAGGAAAATAATTCATCCGGTACTGATAGCAACAATACTTGCAATAATTATCCGATTAGCAAATATTCATGATGATATTCCTTATCCCATAATACAAATTTTTGTATTGTTGGGTGGTATGACAATACCACTAATCATGCTCATTCTTGGTGGCAATATCTATGTAGATTTTCAAAAAAAGGACAAATTCAAATTATAGAAATAGCAAAATTTGTAATAATTAAAAATATAGTGTTTCCTCTAATATTCCTTGGGATTTTATTTTTAATAAAACCTTCATATCATATCGCAATTATTTTCCTTTTACAAAGTGCAGTTCCACCGGTTACAGCAGTTCCCCTCGTTACAGAGCGCTCTGGTGGAAATAGATCTATTGTAAATCAGTTTATAGTAGCTAGTTTTATTTTATCTCTTGCATCAATACCAATAATGATTTACTTGTTTGAACATCTATTATATCTTTGATTATCCACTTTTTTATTTTAAATAATAGAAAACCTTATTAACAATTGTTAACTATATAATATTATAATGATAAACAAAGATGAAATTAAACAAGATCTTATAGACACCTTCGAAGATGTTAAATTAGCAGTAAAAAAATTCGAAGGCCGGTCACGTGCTGGATTAATGTTAGGATTGCAGGAATTAGGAACTTCGCCCAATGGATTCATTGGTGCATATTTTCCTGTGTCATCAAATATAATTGTTATAAATAAAACACCACTTCGACGAATTATCGATACAAATCTTAAGTTATTTAAACCTTATATCTTTCACGTTTTACTCCATGAATACATCCATTCTCTAGGATTCCTTGATGAAAGGATAACGGAACAAAAGACTTATGAGATTAGCAAGAAGTATTTTGGAGAAAACCATGTGATTACTCGGTTAGCATATGATATGAAAAAATTTTTCCCAAATCTTGTTTATCCTAATTATGGTTGGTTACCACCAAAAGGAATTCCCTCAATCGAATTAGTTTATGGATTTGATAGATCTAATACAAGCAATTATATAACATAATGATTGATGAATAGTTGTTTTAAATTGTTGGTTCTCTTAGGTTACTAAATGTACGTAGAATTAATTCAGGAAGTGCTGGATGAATATGCATTCCTTGTCCAATAAATCCAATTTGTCCCCCAAGAGCCATAGCATTGGTGACCTCTTGAATAAGTATTGGTGCATAAGGGCCAATTATATGGAAACCTAGAATTTTACCATCCTCTTTATCTACTATTGTCTTTGTAAATCCCTCTAGTTCTATCATTGCTTCACCTTTTGCAACATCGCTATACTTTGCTTTACCCACTAATATCTTATGATCTTTTTTTGCTTCTTCTTCAGTAAGACCAACAGCAGCAATCTGAGGATAGGTGAATGCTGCATAGGGCACTGCGCGGTAATCCATTTTTATTTTATGATCATGCATTGCATTTTGCCATGCAATCACAGCCTCTTGATTTGCAACATGCTTAAACATATGATTTCCAGTAGCATCACCAAACGCCCAGATGTTTTCCTTGGTTGTTTCAAGATATTCATTAACTTTTATGTAACCACGTTTATCTGTTTTTACACCTGTATTATCAACTTTTAATAAATCTGCATTCGATTTTCTACCAGCAGCCACTAGAATTTTTTCTGCTGAAATTGTTATTTCTTTTCCACTGTGAATATTTTTACCAATGACAGATATATTATTCTGATCTTTCCTTACTTCAATTACTTCAGTACTTGTGTATATAGTCATCCTCTTTTCCATCTGTTTTTTTAACAGATCAGAAATCTCTGGTTCAGAATTAGGAATCAATCGCGTACTTCTTTGAAAAATATATACCGAAGATCCCATAGCAGCAAAAAAATGTGCAAATTCAACAGCGATGTATCCCCCTCCAATGATTGCTATACTTTGGGGTTTTTTAGTAAGATTAAAAACAGTTTCATTTGTAAGATAATCAACATTTTCAATACCTTTGATTGGAGGAATTAAAGGTCGTGCACCTGAACCAATAAAAAATTTATCGCCCTGAATTTGTTCTTTATTTATTTCTAAAATGTAATCTTTGACAAAGTGTCCTACACCTTTATAATAAGTAAAATTTTCTTTACTATGCAAACCTTTTTCCATATGTTCTTGACTTTCCTGAATTGGAGCTCTCATATGTTCCATTATTCTACTAAAATCGATATCTTTAATTTCTGCTTTAATTCCTAATTTTTCTGCTTCTTGGATTTCGACAATTCTATCTGCTGGATAAATTAACATTTTTGAGGGGATACATCCAACGTTCAAACAGGTACCGCCAAGAGGGCCTTTATCAACCCAAGCCACAGAGTAACCATGGGATAAGGCTACCTCAACTATTTCTCCCCCAGAACCACTACCAATTACAATAACATCATATTTTTTCATAAAATATTCTCCTGTTTTTAACAGATTTTTTATAACTCCCCTCATAACATATTTTTTATTTTATCAATCGCCTCTTTTACATTTGGTGATTTAACTATGTATGAACCAGAGACAAACATGTTTGCTCCTGCTCTATGAACATCCTGAATAGTTGTTGGAGTTATACCCCCATCCACCTCAATATCTAAATCGGGTTTCATATTTCTTAATTCAGATATTTTATCTAGCATTTCAGGTAGGAACGGACTACCATAGAAACCTGGATTAACAGTCATGATTAAAACTTGGTCAATTTTATCCAGGTATTTTTCAATTTTTTGAATGGGTGTTTCAGGATTTAAAACAAAACCAACACGTTTATTATTACTTTTTACTAATTCAATTATTAAATCTGGATCATTAGAAGATTCATAATGAGCAAGTATTGTATCAACTTTCATGATGTTTTTTTTAATCCAATATTCAGGATTTTCAATCATAAGATGAGCTTCAAAATGACAATTTGTTGGTGGTAATTGAAAATTAAAATCTATTGAATTGTTAGGTACGAACTTCCCATCCATTAAATCTAATTGTATGAGCTCAACGTAATCTTTTACCTTGAGAATTTTTTCTTCTAATTCACTTTGAGTTTTTGCAATAATTGCTGGAATAATTATTTCTTTTTTACTCATATGAACCAACTCAAAATAACAATTGGGGAATATATTATAACTCCTAAGATGAAAAATAATGGTTTACCTTCTGCACCCATTGGTATTGAATGTCTTATAACTGAAAATAAAAGAGAACCAATAACAAATCCAACTAAACCAGTTAGCACTAACGTACTAATTCTACTAAATAAAAATATTGCAAGTAAAACTCCGATTAATGTTGATAACGAAATAAGAAAATTTACACGGTTCGATGGATGTTGACTGACAGGTAGGGTACTAACAGCAGTGAAAATAAAAATTGGTACAAACAGTAATAGAACTTTTTCAATATTCTGTTGTGAGAAATTATAAATAACAGTCCCAAGAATAATATGATAAATAACAGAAAATATCTGATTAACAACACCTAATTTTCTCTTAATTTGTTTTTTTACCACATGTTGATAAACATATTTTTCTATTAAATGAATAACAACAAAACCAAGAAGTAATGAGAGAAATAAAAATTCATTTAACTGTATCACTTGAGAACTGAACTGCGGAAAAAGATCAAAAAAAATATATGTAATAGAGATACCTGCTGATAGTGAAATTGTCTCTTTGAAATATGGACTGCATATTTTACAAATTTTTTCGCTAAAAAAATGGGCAATACCAATTAAAATAGCCAAAATAATGGCAATATATTCTATCATTACTAACCCTTTGATTTATTTAGATTATACATTGCAGCAAAACAAGCTCCATAAATGCTTACATCATAATTGACAATGACATAAATAGGAACTTTTTCAAGAATATCATTTCTTCTATATGCATTTTTAAATTCATTCAGAAATTCCTTAGTTGAAAATATTTCAATATTTTTAGATGCTATTCCACCCGCAATATATAATCCTCCGGTGGCAAGTGAATCAAGAACAAAATTCTTTGCACATCTTCCATAATAACAAGCAAATAAACGAAAAGTTTCATTGCATGCTACATCTTTATCTCTATACTTTGAAATTAATGCAGACTTATTAGGTGAACAATCGATATCTTTGGTATATTTCGATTCTTTAAAATTTTCTGAATTTCGAAGAAATAAATATATACTCTCTAGACCCCGACCTGATAGTAATTCCTCATAGGTTAAAGGATGTTTAATATTTCTAAGCTTTTTTACATAGTTTGCAAGGTCCCTCTCATAACTATTGTATATGGGAAAATCGCCGTGTCCACCTTCACTTGCTATTGGAATATATGCATTATAATTTTTATCAAATAGTAGAATGCTTTTTCCCAACCCGGTTCCTGCACCAATGACTGCTTTCGTTTCCTCATGATCTCCTTTTTCCTTTTTAGTTCTAATAGGGAAAATATCATTTTTATTTTTAGGGTTAAGAAGATTTATTCCATAACCTATTGTTTGAAAATCATTGATTATAAAAACTGAATTTAACGAAGTACTTTTAATAAGTTCATCTGATTTAACATCCCATTGAACATTTGTCAGATGTGCAAAATTATTATTTGGAGATACAACACCTGATGCTCCAATACAGGCAGCAGTAATATCGATGGGGTAATTATTATTTACATATTCCAGTGTTTCAATAACTGCTGGAAGAAGGGAGGTTAATTCTTGACTTTTAAAATGTAATGATAAAAGCATTGTTAATTTGTTTTTAATTACACCTGCAATACCAAGATTTGTATTTGTTCCCCCGATATCAATTCCCAAGACATAAGATGAAAAATCAATCTTGTTTTTCTGCTTTACATAATTTTTAATATTGTAGTTTAATGGAATGACGACACCATCCAAATCGTTCCTCAATAATTAAATTGATTTTCACAATGGAAAAAATTGTATTTTTTAAGTTTGGTATTATGCGAGTCCTTTAACCGATGTAATACAACCATCACAGACATTTTTAACTTTTCCTTTTACATGAACATGTTTAATATCTTCATCGGGAACCTCTGCTCCACAAAGATCACACTTCACCTATAAATCACCCCTTAATTTTTTACCTTCATGGTTTTTATTCTATTAAAAACTTTTTTACAAATTTATCATTTACATTAGGACAAATTTAAATAATAAACTACTACACTAATGACATCAATTCCGTGCTGAGAAGTTTGATATGACTCATTTCTTCTTTAATAATTCCATCTAGTTTTTCTTTCCCCAGATGTGCTGGTACAACTTCTTTCATTCCTATATAAAAAACAATAGAATCTTTTTCAGCAGTTATTGCTGTTTTAAATATCTCTTTCAGAGAAGAAGTGTCAATTTTTTTTTCATAAAATACCCTCGTATCTGCAAGTGCACGGAGATAATTCTCTGCTTCACCTTGTGGGTCAAATGTTGTTAAAACTTTTTCATCTTCAGAAAGTTCAGATCTCATAACTTTAAAGGTTTTTTCGTGTTCATCCTCCATTTCTGCAAGATCGATTAAAAGCTTTTTTTTATTTTCATCAGCTATACTTTCTGCTGCTGTTCGATAAAAAATTGCACCATTACGCTCAATTTGCTCAGCAATTTCAAATATCTCATCGGCATTAAAATCGTAACTCATTTTTATTTCCCCATTTAAACACTTAGACTTGCAGGTATATTCTTATTCAATATAAGTATTTTGTAAATATGGTAAAATGTATACAACATCTAATTTCTCTTTCATCTTTATCATAGAATTGCATAATATTCATATTTGGGAAAAGATTTATATTAGGACGCTCTTATTATAAATTATAAAAGGGGAATAATAATATGAAGAGAAAAACATTAATTATCACAATAGGAACTTTCTTTATAACACTAGCTTTAATGAATACAGTATCTGCATATTCAAATGAACTTGAAAATCAATATGATCCTGATCTAGAATTTGAGAAACCAGATGAGATTTATGAACGTGCAATAAGAATGGGTACAGATTGGTATTATAAACCAGACAACTATGCTGAACTTGTAAGCTGGTATAAAGATTTAGAAAAGAATTATTCTGATTATATCGAGGTTTTTAAAGCCAATGAACTCTATGGTACAGGAACTATAGAGGGAGGATACGATGCATACTATGTTCGAATAACAAACGAATCATTGGGATTGTTCAAACCCGAAGTTCTTTTTTTAGGCGCTCCACATGGTGATGAAGTCGCTGGAACAGTTGGATTATACTGGTTTTCCGATTGGTTAATGCGTATGGCTTTTACTGAAGAAATGCCTGTAGAAGGATATTCAAAGGAGTGGCTTAGATGGTTGGTTGACAATAGGGAAATCTATATTGAAGTTGCACATAATCCCTATGGTTATGACCACGGTCCACAACGTTATGATGGTAATGGCTGGGATCTTAATCGAGAAGCAGATTATGATGGTCCAGGGACTCCAACAGGAGGCATATGGGGTAGTGTTCCAGGAAAAACCTTGTACAGATTTGTGAATAATCATACAATAAGAGTTGGTTGTGATTTCCATGCTGGTGTTCGAATGCTTCTCTACCCTTGGGCTATGACACATCCTGATGTAAGTGGAACTAGTCCTGTAACAGGAGCAACATATACACATGCACCACCAGATTTTTATTTTTATGATGTAGCCCTACTGAAAACCGGAGATTATATGGGAGATTATGGGGGAGACCTCAATGAAAATAATATTGGCCCAATTAGTGATCTTTTATGGTATACTATAAATGGAGGTATTGGACCATGGGCATATGGAGCTGATGTTGTACAGAATCCTGTTGAGGATCCATATGTTGAAGACGAAATATTTGGTAACTATGCAGGAGCAGGCATTTTATGGGCCAGTCCAGAAATGTCCAATGTAAAAAATGTCCCTGAGTCAGATATGGGTAATGATACAATCCACCGATATGGTGCAGAAGTAAGACGCTTTTGTTTATTACAAACAGATCTAGCTCAACCTTATGTAAGATGGCTTTCAGGAACTGTTGAGAATGATACCCAAGTTGAATATGGGACTCCATTAAATTTCACTTGGCAGGTAAATGGAAGTTTAGTTGTCGACCACACTTACATTCAATATAGTACTGATCCAGATCCAATAAATAATCCAGAATTTACTACAAAAGATTATGATGAATATGAAGGGAATTATTATGGTGGAACTGGTTGGGAAGATGCAGAAAGCGGTCAGACAGAAGGAGTAAAATATAATGAATCATTAATCATTGATGCACCAGGTGATTATTACTTCGTTGCAAAAGCACAAGTTGACCAAGTCTATGCCGGTGTTCTCAGTCCAGAGGAATATGGTGATGATCCTTATTTACGGCTTATAAAAGAACGAACAAATGATAGTTATTATGAGGTAATAAATGGAACAGATGGTAAAGAAGAAATCATTGGTCAAACATGGTGGTATAGTCCAATAATTCATGTGACTATTATACCAGAAACAGGATCACCTGATAAAACAATTATTGATGGTCCCACCTTTGGAAAACCAGAGAAAGAATATACTTTTACATTTGTTTCTTCCGATCCTGAAAACGAAGACGTTTATTATTATATTGACTGGGATGATGGTGAGGTAGAAGAGTGGATAGGACCATACAACTCTGGAGAGGTAATAAATGTAACACACTCCTGGGATGATCTAGGAGATTATAATATAAGAGCCAGAGCAAAAGATACGAATGGCGCACGAGGAATTTGGTCAGATCCTTTCCAAATGCATATCGGTTTACCCGCTCTTGATATTAGTGCAATAAAGGGTGGATTATTTAAATTAAGTACAAATATTAAGAACGTAGGAGAAGCAGAAGCAACTGATATACAATGGACAATTTCTTTAGATGGTGGTTCAATTCTATTAGGAAAAGAATCTCATGGTGAAATTGGATATTTAGATCCTGGAGAAGAGGCAGAGATTAAATCAAAAATCATCTTTGGATTAGGGAAGACATTAGTAAGAACAACAGCAGAAATACCTGAACATACAGATGCTAGGGAACAACGAGCAACTGTTGTATTATTCTTCATTAATGTTAATCCTGGCGGATTATAATCAAACCTTAAATTCTTCTCTTCTCTTCCTACATTTTGCATACTTCTATTCTAATGGTATCATTTTTTTTCCAAAAAGAATTCTCAGGAATAAAAGTGGCCAAAATATAATTAATAATATCAATAATAAAGTTGGAACCACATCAAAATTTTCTATTAAATAACTCATTAAAACAATAGGAATTAAAAGTAGTGCAAAACCTTCATGTGCGCCCTCGTATCTGAGCATTGAATCCCTCTTTTTAAGAGGAATTGAAAGAATCTTATAAGTTGTATAAATCATTATTATCGATAGAATAAAAAAACAAACAAAAGGAATTGGTAGATTAAACAAAGTTATTGAAGTAAATAGTAATAAAAAAGGGAGTGAAGCAATTACAATGTGTATTATTTTTATTCCGTAAGCATACATCTTAAATACCGGCGGTCTTATCAATTCTTTATTCACAACTTTTACCCCAAAAAGAATAGGAGTTGTCTTTATTTTCATTTTAGAATCATATTCAACATCCTTTAAATTTGCAGATATCCCAACGCTGAATAACCATTGCATGAATCCAAGTAATGATATTAGTATTGCTAAAAGGGTAATTGTGTTGGAAACAGTCAATGCTCCAAACACTCCAAACGTAAAAACTCCCGTACTAAGAACATATTCCATTCCTTGTACTTTTTTACTATACTTATTATAGAGAGTTATGAAGAAAAATGAAAGTAACAGAACAAAAAAAGAAGGAACTGTGAATAAGAAGATAAAAGTAAGTATAATAGATAAAATAAGTGAAAATAGAATTATAATAAACACGGTCTTCTTAGAAATCACTCCAGATGCTAAAGGTCTATCTAACACATATTTTGATTTTTTATCGATTTCTATATCGTAAAAATCGTTTTCTACAAAGGTGAAAATATGCATTAAAAATCCTATGATTAGTAAATTAAGTAGCTTCAAATAATCAAATTCACCATTACAAACAGCTCCAAAAACAGGTGTTAAACCCAAAAACAACATGCCATATGGTCGAATAAGTTTGAAATAATTATTCATAATCTTTTCAGTGCATAGAGTATTTTATGGTAATATAAAAAATTTTTAATAGCTTTATTCTCAAATTGAATATTTGTAAGAATTCGAAAAAAAAGATAAGTTAATATTTAGTTTTCTATTGCACTCGTCGGTAAAAGTGAACTTAACTCAACTTTCAATAAGGGAAAAAACCAATATTCTACTTGGATTATTTGTAGGATCATTAATTGCAGCAAATTTAATTGGGTTAAAAATAGCAGATTTTGGTATATTTGAAGCAAGCGTTGGCATTCTATTTTTTCCAATACTTTTTCTTATAACTGATATAATTGAAGAGGTCCATGGTAAAAAGAAAACCCAGGAGATTGTATTAATAGGTTTTATTGTCTTACTCTTTGTTTTAATTATAACTGCTATAGCAGTCTTTGCACTTCCACATACACCAAGAAGTTGTGTTTTTTTTATTGATGGAGAATTTGTAGATTTTAAAGTGGGTTATGATGCAATTTTTGGTACTACAATGAGAATCTTTATAGCAAGTCTTACAGCATTTCTCGTAGCACAATTTCATGATATATGGGCGTTTAATTTCTGGAAACAAAAAACTAAAGGAAGATTTCTTTGGCTACGAAATAATCTAAGTACACTCGTAAGCACGTTTATTGATACAATGCTTTTCATGTATATTGCATTTTATGCTATCAGTCCTAAGTTTACAGCAGAATATGTATTTTCTATCGCTGTTCCTTATTGGCTTGTTAAAGTGTTATTTGCTCTTTTTGACACACCATTCTGCTATGTAGGTGTTAGATGGTTAAAAGGACCTGGTAAAAATAAAAAAACATCTAAAAGTAAATCCTAATTTAAATTCACTTTATCACTTTTTAAACTTATTTATAAATATTATTAAATAAAATTGGTAACAATTGTACAACAACGCTTTATTAATAGAAAATGAACACTAAACGTACATGAAAGTAATTGGCCTATTGTCAAGTGAGGAAGAAGCAAACGAAATAAAATTTATTGCCAAGGTCTGTACGCTAAATGACAGAATCCGTTTTATTTTGCATGTAGAAAAATTAAAAAAAATGTGGGAAAAAAAACGCTAATTTTGTAGTAAATTAAAAAAGTAATTTTTGTTTTATTTAATTGAATGGCTGTAATTATAGTATCTTCCATTAAAGATTCTGCTAGTACAAATATTAAAAAAAGACTTTTGGAGCAAACGACGTGGATTGAAAAGGGATCGTTCAATAATTTACCAGTATATGAACACTCAACAATGAAAGATATAAAAATTATAACTATAACTGATAGAAAAATTAGACATGAAAACCTTGATAAAGAAATCAAACAAAAACTTGGAATAGAACCAAAACAGGTTATTTTTATATCACGGCATACAAGTAAAATGAAAAAACCAACACTTACAGTTCATCCCTTAGGTAATTTTGGAGAAGCAAAATTTGGAGGAAAATCAAGAACATTAGTGCAACCAGCTCCTAAATTAATGACACATCTATTAAGACTTATTAAAAAGAATTTACAATCAACAAATCTAAGTTATCATGTCTGTTATGAAGTAACTCACCATGGACCTTATCTAGAAGTTCCTACAATTTTTGCTGAAGTAGGAAGTACAGAGGAAGAATGGATTAAAAAGGGTCCTGCAAAAATAATTGCTAAATCAATACTTGAACTCCTCGAAGAATTTCATTATGAAGATGATTTTTCAGATGACATTCCAGTGTTGGTAGGTGTTGGAGGTGGTCATTATGCACCACGATTTACTGATGTTGTATTTGAAAAAAAAGCATCATTTGGACATATGATTCCCTCATACCAGATAGATACAGATAATTTTAGTAGTGAAATGTTTAATAAAGCATTAGAATCAACACATAATGTAGCAGCTGTATATTTTGATAAAAAGGCTCTTAAAAAATCGCAAATAACAGATTTTAAAAATTGGTTTCAGAATAGAGGAATCCCTGTAATATCGAGTAAAGAATTACTTTCTCTTGATTAAATTATTTTTACACAAAATATGGGCAAGTCGTAATGGTTCAGGAATTTTATATTGCGATAAATGCTTTACAACACTAACACAGGTTTTAAGGGATATTTTATGACCAGGAGATACATAAATTGGTTTTTTAGCTCTTTTTGAAATTAATGCATATCCTCTTCTTTGGTTTTTTATCTTTACAATATTTTTCTCAACTTTACCACCTAACAAATTCTTAGCAACACCAATACTCGGGACATCTAATAATAATCCTACATGGGATGCTAAACCAGATCCATAGGGATGGAGAATTCCATTTCCATCAAACATAAATAATGAAGGATTAGTATCCAAACTGTCTGTAAGTTTTTGTAAAACAGAAAATTCTCTGTAAAATAGATATGATGGAATATAAGGAAAATCTGTTTTTGTAAAAATCGTTTTTTCTTCAATAACTTTTTTGGTTTTATAATCAATTACTACACATGCACCACAAGCATCATCAAATTCATTCTTTGGATAAGCGATATCCATTCCTGCTATTGTTTCGATTTTATTAAAACCATCTTCAATACTAATCTTTTTACTTAAATTGATTTGTTCTTCCCGTAATTTTTTCAAAGGATAATTTGTTTTAAAATCTTCAAATAACACATTTTTAAAATCAACAATTTTACCATCTTTTACAAATATGCTATCTTCCTTTAATCTTCTAATTTTGTCTTCAATTCCTAATCCAAAACCACCAAGTCTACCATCAGAATGAACTATTTTATAGCAAGGCATATCATCTGCATTAGGATTTTGATTCATCATACGTCCAACTGCCCTAGAGGCGATTATATCACCTAATGCTTTTGCTACTCCTCCATATGTAGAGATTTTCCCTTGAGGAATTTGCCGTACTAAATTATATGTATATTCGAAAAGATTCATAAACAGATATAAGGTACCTCTTGTTAATAATTTTCCCAAAATGAAATAAAAATTATAGGTAAAAAATGAACAAAATAAAATTTTTAGGAACTGCTGGAGCACGCTTCGTTGTTATGAAACAGCTGAGAGCATCTGGTGGTATGTGGATAACTTTAGATGATACAAATATATTAATTGATCCAGGACCTGGTTCATTAGTGAGATGTTTATCAAGTAAACCCAAACTCAATCCAATGGATTTAGATGGTATAATATTAACACATCGTCATCTTGATCATTCAAATGATATTAATGTTATGATCGAAGCTATGACAAATGGAGGATTTAAGAAAAAAGGTATTGTTTTTGCCCCTAGCGATGCATTAGAAAAAGATCCTGTAATTTTAGAATATTTTAGAGATCATGTTGATAAAATTGAAGAATTAAAAGAAAAAGGAAACTACAAAATTGGTAATATAACTTTTTCAACCCCGATAAAACATATTCATGGTGTTGAAACTTATGGATTAAATATTAAAGGTAAAGATTGTTTGATATCAATAATTACAGATACTGAATATTTCAAGAACCTTGAGTCATATTATGCGGGAGATATTTTAATAATTAATGTTGTTTTATATGATGATCATTATAAAGAAATAAGAAAAATTAAACATCTGTCCTTCAAAGATGTAGAAAAAATTATTTCAATAAATAAACCAAAGTTAAGTATCCTTACACATTTTGGGATGTCAATGATTAGAATAAAACCATGGGAGATTGCAGAGAACAGTTCTAAAAAACTTGGTTTAAAGGTTATTGCAGCAAGAGATGGAATGTTAATAGACATTGATCAATATAAAAAATAGTTTTTATAGCATCAAATTTATTCTAACTTTTATGGGTGATTTTAGAAGAATTCTCTCTAACTACTTTGATATCTTAGAAGAAAATAGAACAGCACAGTATCTTAACTGTAAAAATATTTCAGTAAATTTTGATAAAACAGAATCAAATGATATCTTATGGCATAAACACGATAACGCTCTTAAAAAAATGAAAGAAAATGATGTAAAACCAAAAACATCGCTACTTGATCTTAAAATTGAACTAGCAAATCGTATTTTTCAAGATTGTATTTTTTGTGAACGAAGATGCAGAATTGATAGAAGACAAACAGCAGGGAACTGTGGAGTAATGAAGGCAAGAATTGCCGCTGAATTTATGCATTTTGGAGAAGAACATGTTCTTGTTCCATCCTATACAATATTTTTCTCTGGATGTACCTTTCACTGTGTTTTTTGTCAGAATTGGGATATTAGTCAACAAGTTTGTGGAATATATATAAAACCAGAAATCGTCGCGACTATGATTAGAAAAAGAAAAAATGAAGGGGCAAGAAATGTTAATTGGGTAGGGGGCGATCCGACATCTAACCTTGCTTTTATTTTAACAGTATTAAATGAAAGCACTGAAAATATTCCTCAAGTATGGAATTCAAATATGTATTGTTCTAAGGAGACAATGAAATTGTTACAAGGAGTAATCGATGTTTATCTAACTGATTTTAAATACGGAAATGATACCTGCGCTAAACGATTATCTAAGGTTGAAAACTACTTTAGGATAATTAAAAGAAACCATAAAATAGCATACAAACATGGGGAAATAATCATACGACATCTCGTTTTACCAAACCATATAAAATGTTGCTCTGAACCAATTTTACAATGGATTGGTAGAAATATACCTGATGTTGCAGTAAATGTTATGGCTCAATATAGACCAGAATTTCATGCTTCTGAATATGAAGAAATTTCTAGATCGCTTTCGACAAAAGATTATGTACAAGCAAGAAATTATGCTAATAAATTCAACCTTAATGTTATATGAGTATCAGTGTATATACTCAAAATTATGAGAGTTCTTTAAACTAATATAAAACTTTTTAAGTATTATACTATCTTTAAATGAAAGAATAATATATTAAATTGCAGCGTTGAAAAATCCAATTGTGAAATTTTGATTAATGATACCAAGTATTGTATTTGAAACTGTAACAGTTTCACCAGATGTATATTTAACAAGTTTAAATGGACTGAATTGAATACACAATAGATTTACTGCGTCAAACACTGTATTACTCCCTACTGTTTGAAGATTAGTAATTTTTCCTAGGAGAAATGTAAACTTAAATGTTAATGTCAATCCAAGTTTTATTAGCCATACATCAGAACTCCCTGCACCATACGAATTTGTATCTCCTACAATAATATAGCCACTATCCGTTGTCTGTTGAGTACAATATCCATGATCACTTAGACTACCACCAAAAGTTTTGTCCCATAGCTTGTTACCCGAAGAATCAGTCTTTATTAAGTAGATATCACTACCTCCCGCACCAAATGAATTAGTGGATCCTACTATTATATATCCGCCATCAGTCGTCTGCCAAACAGATCGACTATCCTCAGAATTTGCACCTCCAAAGGTCTTTGTCCACACCGCATTCCCACTGGAATCGGTTTTAATCAGATAAACATCAAAGTTCCCAGCTCCAAAGGAGTCAGTCCAACCACTAATAATATATCCACCATCCGTTGTTTGTTTAACAGATTGACCAATATCGTTATTTGCACCTCCAAAGGTCCTTTTCCACACCGCATTCCCACTGGAATCGGTTTTAATTAAATATACATCATCGTTTGTATTAGTTGGATTGGTTGATCCTGCAAGTATATAACCTCCATCACTTGTTTGTTGAACCGAATATGCGTAATCTGAAAAACCACCACCAAATTTCTTATCCCATTGTTGAACACCACTGGCATCGGTCTTGATCAACCAAGCATCATAATCTCCTGGTGGTGGAACATAAGAGTATGCACCTGCTATGATGTATCCTCCATCTGTAGTCTGCTGAACGGAATAGCCATAATCAAATTTTAATGCTCCAAAGGTTTTATTCCATTGTTCAACACCATTTGAATCCGTTTTAATTAATAAAACATCGCTGGTTCCGAAAGTGAAACCGGTTATGATATACCCGCCATCACCAGTCTGTTTAACACAATAACCAGTACCACCCGAATAGGGTGTTGTATCCCATTGTTTGTTTCCATTAGCATCAGTTTTAATTAAATAGACATCAGGAATTCCACCAGAATAAGTCGCCCCAGAAACAATGTAACCTCCATCGGTAGTCTGCTCTACGCAATATCCATTATCCATTGTTATTCCACCGAAGGTTACATTCCATGTCTCGGGTGGTTGTAAATTTAAGACACTTCCTGGGTTTGTCATCTTTATATTAATATTTTCAATAGTTCCCGTGACTGGTAAAACAGTTGCGATTATCAATAGCATAACAACAAAAATTCCTACGATTTTTTTCTTCATAATATTCCCCCTTTTTCATTATAATATCAGGTAATGGGATTTAAATGTTTGGTTGAAAATAAAATAATTATTGAAATTACAAAATACCATTTATTTGAATAATTAAAATACAACTTTTTTAAGAAGAATAATCATCTACTATGAAACTTGCATATTTTTTTAATAAACAATTTAAATTGTACGCCCGAATTTGAAAAATGCAATCAGTCCAATTATAAAAATTATTATAATAATCGTTAAAAGAAACCAATATTCAAATCCCTCATTATTTTTTATGGTTATTTCTGCAGATGTTGACTCAAATCCAGATTTTGAAACAAGAATTTCTTGAACCCTATCCCAATTCACGTTAGGTGCAGAAAAAGTTACTGTTCCTTTATAATCTGTCATTAAAATAGTATCCATAAAAGTAACTCTCGCATCAGGAAGTAAATCACCTTGATCATTCCTTACTGTTACAGTAAATTCATTATTTTCCATAATAAGTGGGACAGTAAATATTTCAATTGTTCTGGAAGTTAGATTCCCATCCAAATTTAATACTTTAATAGATACAGTTGCAGGAATATAATCTAATTTTGTTGCTTTTAATGTATAAAAAGAATCTATAGTTACATTTGGTGCAATGAAATTGATAGTACCATTCTCACTTGTCACTTTTTCTTCTGAATTAAAAGTGACTGTTACTTTTTCCAAGGGAAAATAGTTTTTATCTTTCACCAATACATCAAAACTTGCTGATTCATTTATTACATTATTAATTTCAATATTTAGATTTTTTTGAATAGAACTTTTATCTCTTATTGTAATCTTTCCCTCTGCATAATTAAACCCTTTTTTTAATACATATACATAATATTCCCTGTCAAAAAAGACAGACGGTGCAATGAACTCTAGTAATCCATTTGAATCCGTGGTTTCATCTATCTTTAAAGTTCCTTTCCAAATAGTAGCATCCCTAATTCGAGAACCAATCTCATCAGTAACCTCAACTGTTACAGTATCACCTTCATACACCTCGGAGGGATAAACTGCAATATCTAGATCGGAACCAAGGTCACGAGAAAATAAACTTATTAAGATTTCTTTATCGTTGTTATACGTACTATATCCGTCTTTACTAATATAGATAGAAAAATAGTTATCATTGTTTAATACAGGCGCATTTATGAATGCATTTCCTTCAAAATCAGTGGTATATCCAGTATGTTTTATATTTTCATAATAAACTTCTAAAGAGACGTTATCCAATCCACCGTTTTTCCCAATAACATTTATCTCTATATTTTTCTCTTCCGATTCGACAATAGAAGGATAAATAACTTCCATTAATTTTACCCCAAGATCCGCTTCTTTAATAGTTACCATTGTTGTATTTGCCTTATGACCTGTTTTATTAACAGTGATTCCATAATTAGTTATAACAAGAACGTCAGGGGCGGTAAGATTTACCTTCCCATTCGAATCACTAACATGTTTAGCAGAATTAAACCACACATTGGCTCCAGATACCGGCTCATCCCTGTCTTTAATAGTAATATCAAAATCCATTGTTTCTATTACATTGTCTGTTGAAAATTCAATATTTAATTTACCCGTTTTATTTTTTACAAGAAGATTATGACTGGCATTTAGTCCCCCAGGAACACTAGCATTTATTAGATATACTAAATCTCCAACTGGAACAGAAGGCATAGTAAATTCAACCTTTCCCGTTAAGCTGCTTGTCCAATTGATGTATAAAGAATCTCCAAAAGTTACTCTTGCCTGAATTGGCTCTCCATCAAGTGTTACAAAAAATTCTACTTTTTCACCCTCAAATGCTTCTATAGGACCAATAATTCTTAAATTTTCTTGTGCATAACATGTGAAACAACTAAAAAGCAAATTCATAAAAATCATGATGATAATAAGTAGTGAAACAACACTATTATTGTTTGTTAAATCTATCCCTCCTAGCGATAATGTTTCCCTATAATCTCCTCGTTGCTTTATATTTTAAATAAAATTACATATACAAAACAATATTTAACTTTTTAGTAATTAGGATTTTTTAATGGGTTGGCGATTTATAGATACTGATATTGGAAATCCATATTTTGTGACTGCAGCGGATGAAGCAATATATCAAGCAAGAAAAGAAAAAAAAGTTGAAAACACCCTTCATTTTTATAGAAGAGATCCTTCTGCGATATCTGTTGGTAGATCAAGAAAAATACACGATGATATTAACATATATGAATGTTTTAAACATAACGTAAAGATTGTAAGAAGAACAACAGGTGGAGGTACAATCTTTACAGATAAACAGTGCTTGATTTATAGCCTAGTCTTTAATAGAGGAACAATGAAACTGCATTCATCCATAGAGATATTTAAGAATATTTGTCAATCAATCGTGACCGCATTACAAAAATTGAATATAAATACAGTTTACAAACCTCCAAATGATATTCTTCTTAATGGAAAAAAAATATCAGGGTCAGCTCAGGTACAAAAAGAAAATATTGTATTGATTCATGGTACTATATTAATCGATACTAATTTGGAATTAATGAAAAAAGTTCTTAGAAGATCTAAAAATTTCAACGTTACAACTATCCATAATGAAATCGATTTCTTACCTTCTATTGATACTGTTAAAGAAGAATTGAAAAAAAATTTTGAAATAAACTTTGATTTCAATTTTGAAAAAAGTACATTTTCAAATTATGAAAATAATTTAATCGATAACCTATTGACAGAAAGATATCTAAATGATACGTGGAATTTTATTAGGTGATTATTTGATCGTTAAAAAAGTCAATGCATTTACTGACTCAATACATGGTGGAAATCCTGCGGGAGTTGTATTAAATTCACCGCAACTAGCGGAAGAACAAATGAAATACATCTCAAAAAAATTAGCTGTTTCAGAAACTGCTTTTGTTTTTCCTAGTGATAAAGCAGATTTTAAAGTAAGATTTTTTTCACCTGAACTTGAAGTTGATTTGTGTGGGCACGCCACTATCGCAACTTTTTTTACGATGGCCGAAGTAGGTACCTTCACTCAAAATAAAACATCAATAACTCAAGAAACAAAAGCTGGGATTTTATCTGTGGATATTTTTTTAAAAGATGGTGTATGTGAAAAAGTTTTGATGATACAATCAAAACCAATAATCAAAGATATAGAATTAAATATGGAAGATATTGCTGAATCTTTGAATATAAATAGAAATGAGATTGACGATTCATTACCTAAACAAATTGTTTCTACGGGTCTTTTTACCTTGCCCGTTTGTGTTAAATCATT
>CAYGAC010000006.1:0-88461 GCA_964347865.1 uncultured Thermoplasmatales archaeon | reverse complement strand
GTACGTAAGTGACGTTGAAATAACGTTAACAGCCTACGATCCAAACTTACCTGGTGATTGTGATGCAGATGGTTCCGGTGTAAACAGAATCGAGTACAGAATCGAAGGCGGTAGCTGGCGAACTCTCTTAGGTAGAGAAGGTACCTTCACATTTGGAGATGATGGTGACGACGTCCTCATTGAATACAGAGCAATTGATAATGTTGGAAATGAAGAAGATATCAAATCTTTCACTATTGATATGGACCAAACAAGCCCTGTAGCAGAAGAAATCACTTGGGAAGCGTATAAGAAATGTGGATTATGGTATGTAGATTTAACCGCATCTGCAGTTGATATACCATCTGGTATGAATAGAGTCGAGTTTTTTATAAACAAAGGGCACTTCACAACAATTGAAGGTAGTGGACCAACCTACGTGTTTACCATACAGTGGTCTTTAGATTTCCCAAAGCTTTCATTATACTTTTACCACTATGACAACGCAGGTAATGTAATCATGGTCTACTTTGACCCACACCATGTAGAAGCTGTTCCCCAACCACAGACACAACAGCAGCTCTTGAACACACTAACTAGACAAAAATATTGATACAATATCGTAAAAAATATAAAATTATATCATTTTTAGTAATTTTTACTATCTAAACTATATTGCCAATAATTTTAATCAAATTATTACAAATTAAATAACCTATTTATTAAACGAGATTGTATCATCTTAATATTAACACCATTTATTTTTTATAGCAAGAATATATTTCTAGCAATCTATCATGAAAAAAGCAGTTATTGCACTAGGTGGCAATGCATTAATTAAAAATGGACAGAAAGGAACTATCTACGAACAGTTTGAAAATACAAGAAAAAGTATCAAATCTATTGTAAAAATTATTAGAGATGGTTGGGACGTTGTAATTACTCATGGTAATGGTCCTCAAGTAGGAGCGATATTACTTCAAAATATTGCTGCAAAGGATTTAACACCCGCAATGCCTCTTGGCATTTGTGTTGCAGAAAGTGAAGGATTACTTGGTTATATGATACAACAATGCCTTTCTAATGCCCTTAAAAAAGAGTATATTGATAAACCAGTTCTTGCTTTAATTACCCAGGTAATCGTTGATCGTGATGATCCATCTCTATCTAATCCCACAAAACCAATAGGTCCCTTATTTGACGATAACGAGGCAAATCATATGCAAAAAGAAGGATATAAAATGATTCGTCAGTCCCAGGGATGGAGAATAGTTGTCCCATCTCCGGATCCAAAACAAATTGTTGAGGGAGAAAGTATAAGAAAAATGCTTGACGATGGGATAATCATAATTGCATCAGGTGGTGGGGGTATGCCTGTTGTTGAAAAAGAAAATGGCGGTCTTGATGGTCTTGAAGCGGTAATTGATAAAGATCTTACTGCAGAACGATTAGCAGAAGCAATTGAAGCAGAGCTTTTAATGATATTAACAGACGTTGATAAGGTTTATATTGACTATGGAACCCAAGAACAAAAAACGCTTGATAAAATATCATTAAAAGAATTAAAAAACTATTATGAAATGGGTCATTTTCCTCCTGGAAGTATGGGTCCTAAAATTCTTTCTGCAATTCGATTTTTAGAATCTGGCGGTGAAAAAGTAATTGTAGCAAATATTGAAAAGGGATGGCAAGCACTACAAGGTGAAACTGGAACACTGATAGTGAGGGATTAAATCTATAAAATATTACACAATTTTTTTAAGAATTACTATCTTAGATGTATTTTTATAAGTTTATTTCATATTCGCATATCATTGGTATATGAAAACCTCAATAGAAGAACAAATCAAATCAATAGAAGATGAAATCTTCAATACACCAAAAAATAAAGCTACTGAACATCATATAGGAAAACTAAAAGCTAAGATTGCTCGACTAAAAGTTGAAGCAGAAAAAAGAAAAAGTACCAGAGCGAAAAAGAAAGGATTTTCAATAAAAAAATCAGGTGATGCTACCGTTGGAATAATTGGATATCCGAATGTTGGTAAAAGCACTCTTCTAAATAAATTAACTGGTGCTTCAAGTAAAATTGGGAATTATGATTTTACAACGTTGATCGCAATTCCTGGATCTATGAAATATAAAGGAGCAGACATTCAATTATTAGATTTACCTGGTCTTATCGAAGGTGCATCGAAGGGAAAAGGCCGAGGAAGAGAGATTCTTTCAGCAATTCGAAATGTTGATTTGTTATTATTAATGATAGATGTTCAGTATATCGATCATCTTGACCTAATTGAAAAGGAATTATATAATGCAGGTTTACGATTAAATCAAAAAAATCCTGATGTAAATGTTACAAAAAAAGGAAAGGGCGGTATTTCTATCAATTCAACAACACTCCTTACGCATCTAAATGAGAATCTAATAAAATCAATTGCCTCAGAATTTGTTATAAATGCAGATATTACGATTCGTGAAGATATTACAGAGGATCAATTAATTGACTCGTTTTCTCGAAATAGGGTTTATGTACCAGCGATTGTAATTATCAATAAAAAAGATCTAATTACTCAAGAAACACTGAATGAATTAATTAAAAAAATAGAAGAGAAAGAATGGTATGTAGTACCAATATCTGCAGAAAAAGGTAATGGTTTAGATAAATTACAAGAAATTATCTTTTCTTATCTAAAATTAATTAGAGTTTATTTAAAACCTGTAGGAAAGCAAACCGATTACGAACAGCCCATGATATTACGAGAAGGAGACACGGTTGAAGATGCGTGCAAAAAATTGCATCGTGATTTTAAAAGTAAATTTAGGTATGCCTCTATTTCTGGTCCTTCCGCAAAACATGATGTTCAAAAGGTCGGATTGGAACATATATTAAAAGATGAAGATATTTTAACTATAGTAATATCTAGATAACTATAGTAAATTTAATAAGGAGGTGATGCAGAAACAAGGGGTTGAATGGATAAAAGCGATATTTCGTAAACATAATGTGCCCTTAGCAGGAGATTAATACTTTTAGCGATTAACTCCTAAGATGTTTTCTAACTCTACCTATAATAAAACTTATTATTAAAAATCTGACAAGATAAGCTTAGACATTGGTAATTTTACCACTGTACCAAATAGGTTATGTAATAGTTCTGTTGGTCATGTTTCTTATTATCTTTCTTTACTACTGGCTGAAGAACAATTGGTTCGGGATTACTTATGTTTTGATAGTCTGATAAATTTTTATTGTTTCTTTGTTCCAAGGGTTGTAGCTCGATCGGTTTGTTTTCCCAGGTAGATCGAATAAGCCCAGTACCTATGTCTACTAGAAATTTGACGACGGATAGTATTGATATTTCTAAAGAATCCTGCTCTGTTTCTTCTTTTTTTTCTATAGGGTCTGTTTTTTTCAATGCAACCGCCGAGGCGACTTTCGCATTTTGTCTATTTTGTAAGTTTTTCATATCATACTTTGAAGTCGCTATATCTGATTTACGATCTTCTTTACTTAGCGTTTTTTTAACAGATTCCTCCCACATCTTTTTTCCCTTTTCTACAGTATGTATTGGCTCTTCCTGGTTTGCTTCTGCAGTATGATGTTTCTCATCTGACTTCGTGAGGTTGATTTTCGTTGCTGGTGTAAAACTAGTAGAGATGTTTTGATTGTTTGTTTCCTCAGGAGCAGGAGATCTCAGATCAAAAGTGAATCGAATTGGTTTATATTCTTCTATAACAGGCGTCGCTTTATTTGGATCTGATTCAGTTTTCTGTTGTTGCTGCCGCAAATTCTGCTGGTCTGCCTGTTTATTCTTAATTTGCGATATCTGTTCTTTCATATTACGAAAAAATTCCTTATATTCCATATGTTTTTGTTCATCCCTCTTGATTATTTCTTCCTTAATCCTGGCCAGCTCATCTTTTTCCCGATTATATTGGGGATCTTGTTGAAGATACTCTACTGGATATTGGTAATATGGGGACTGCATCTGTAGTTCTTGTTCCCATGGTGGGGAGCCGAGGTTATCAAATCTGTAATCATTGACTTGTTCCGTTTCTGGATCGGGTCTTGTGTATTCTTCTATTTCCTCCCAAGTCCACTTTCGGGGTTGGTGTGTTTCGTTGGTTAGCTGTTCTGGTGACTGTGTAGCTTGCACAGGCTGTTGATGTGTATGTTTTGGCTTTAGCTCTGGAGCCGTATTGGTACGTTCTGAAGGAATAGTTTGCTGTACCGGGGCTTGTTTAAGATATTTAAGGAGGGTTTTCCTAGATACCCCTACGGCTTTCATGATGGATGCTTTGTTTCTTTCTCCCTTAGCCCACATATCGTTAATTTTCTTAATTTGATTTTGTGTTGTTGTCATTAAAGTATATCTTATCTGTTGTAAGTTTTTATAGATATCTGTGTCACTTATTGTGGAGTTCATGTGGAAAAAGTATGGATTTCTTATGTAATAATTATGTGGAATTTTCATGGAAAAAAATTCACCTGGGAACAGAGGTATACAAGGTAGGTTCCACAGGAAAGAGTTACATACCATATACGCATTATTGTTACATTCGCTCTAACAAGTTCAAATAAATGATTCGTAGTACGCTCTGTTTCCACAGATATCAGAACATGATATTGGAGTAATCAAAGATACTGATAATCTGTGGGAAGCATGGGCTGAACTTGAAGTTAGTATGCCAAAGAGCCAGAATGTGTATAAAGGGTGGTTTGAGAGATTTCCTAGATTGAGTAGATTGTTGGATGCTCTGAAGGTGAATTTAGGGTCCTCGTGTCTCGGTTAAGCATACGAATCAACAGGAAGGAATTAGAGAATTTAAAACCAGATACATGTCTTAGCCCAGGTTCCTTTTTATTAACTGAGACATATATCTGTTACAAAGATTAATATATCATAACGTGTATGGGAATATGTAATAGGGAGGATTAAAATGAAAAACAAATTAGTTGGAATCTTTATTTGTATGCTTTTGATTAGTGCTGTTTTACCTGTTTCTGGTAATATTGATGTGGATAGTAATTCAATGCCATTTTTATTTGGAAATACACTTTATGTTGTGGGAAATGGTCCTGGTAACTATACATCTATTCAAGAAGCATTAGATGACGCAAAAGATGGGTATAATGTCTTTATCTATAATGATAGTTCACCATATCACGAGTTGTTAGTTATTGATAAGTCTATTAATCTAATTGGTGAGGATAGATATACCACTATTATTGATGGTGAATCAAGAGGCATTGTGATCTTTATTCGAGCAGATGGTGTAACTGTTAGTGGTTTAACTATTAGAAATCCAAGTGATTCATGTATTGCTATAATAAATGTATCTAATACTTTTATTCAAGATAATATTATTTTTCAAGAAAACAGTTCAGGAAAGTCGAAGGGCATAAAGGTTTCTTTTAGGTCTTCTTTTACTAATATTTCTGGAAATGAAATCTATAGATTTTATGATGGTTTAGTCGTTTCCTCGTCAAATAATAATATAATTTTTAGAAATAATATCCATCATAATTATTATGGTATTGGGATTTTTTCGGATTTTAATAAAATTATTCATAATCTAGTCAATAATAACAAACATAGGGGTATTTCTATTGCACAAGGTAGAAATAACTTAATCTCAGAAAACACGGTTACAAATAATGGATTTGAACATTTTAGTCTAGGTGGAATTTGGTTGGGAAGTAACAATCTTAAGGATGGTAATAATTTTATTAAGAATAATCAAATTTCAAATAATAATGCAACTGGCATTTATATTTCAACAACTTTGATTGGTTCTTTGATAAGATATTTTATTACTGACAATAACATTTCAAGCAATAAGGTATATGGAATTTATTCTGATATGGGCTATAGGATTATTATTGCTAGGAACAATTTAATTGATAATCCCACAAACGCGTACTTTCATACTTGGAATATGTTTAGAAAAAATGCTAGATGGATTAACAATTATTGGAGTGATTATGATGGGGAGAATTACCATAAAATTTATGGCAAATTTTTAATTATGTTTATCTTCTCTTTACCATGGTTTTGTTTTGATTTAAATCCTGCACAAGAACCATATGAAATAGGAGTGTGAGATTAGAATGAAGAAACTGTTGACGGTTGGTGTAATCTGCCTGTTGATACTGGTATCTATTCCTATAGTATCTGGTGAAGATATTCGCTATCCGAAAGAAGAAGGACCATATAATGTAATTATTTGTGGGAAAAGTACTGGAATGGGTGGTAGATTCTCTACTATGTTATTTCATTTCTGGCCGTTGTGGTTTAAATTTTATCCCAATGGTGTTAATTGGCATTTTCAACCGGATTCAGTATTTTTCGTAAATGGTGAAAAACAAGATATTATATATCCCGCTCATATTTGGTTATATGGATTCAAAGGATATGGTCAATCATTTCATATGCTTTTATTAAAAGATAAAGTAGCGATTCTAATAGGTTTTTTAATAGGTTCTATGCCAACCACTAGAGCACGGATTATTGGTCAATGTGCTGAAATACAAGTGAGTGATTCAGCATAATCTTTCTATATGGGAGGTTTGAAAATGAAGAAAAAAATAATTGGAATATCCTTCGTGATGCTACTACTTACACTAATACCTTCAACATCAATAGCAACTGAAACGACACCATCAGAAGATAGTATACTTATTCTCAAAGGGCTTGTTGTAATAACTAAAATTGAGAATAACACTGTTTATGCTACTGCATTTAGGTTATTTTACTTTGAATCGGTTGAAACTGAACGTGCATTTGGTTGGATTACGCTTAATGAGGTTGCCTTTCCAGATGGATTTTTTACGATACCGATACCAAGAACATTTGGTTCTTATGTTATTGGAATTGTTAATGGGCAAGGTGGAATAGAAATATTTTAATTTCAATGATATAGTTAATGAACTAAAGCGATATTTTAACGATAGTAATTTGGAGACAATAAGTATATACGATTATGGATACAAGTCTTTCGCTGTTTTAGCAATATGATTTGCACTAAGTCCATATTTAGCAAACAAATCCTTTGGTTCTCCAGATTCACAAAACATATCCTTAACACCAATTCTTCTAAACTTGCAAGAACAAACTTCCTCTGCAAGTATCTCAGATACCGCACTTCCCAAACCACCGACAATAGAGTGTTCTTCAGCTGTTACAATGGCATTTGTTTCCTTTGCACATTTGAGTACAAGTTTCTTATCAATAGGTTTTATAGTATGCATATCAATTACACGTGCCTTTATGCCTTTTTTTAATAATAATTTTCTCGCATCAAGGGCATAATCAACCATTGTTCCACAAGCAATAAAACTTATATCGTCCCCATCTTCTGTTATAATTCCCTTGCCGATTTTAATATCTTTTAAATCATCTTTTTTATAGATTACAGGTGCAGAAGCTCGTCCTACTCGTGCATACATTGGTCCATATTTTGTTGCCATGAGTTCTACGATAGATTTTGTTTGCGTAGCATCGCTTGGCGTAAAAACCATCATATTTGGTAGTACTCTCATTAATGCAATATCTTCAATCATCTGATGACTTGCACCATCTTTACCGACACTTATGCCTCCATGGGTTGCAAAAATCTTAACATTTGAATTAGAATATGCAATATCCATCCGTATCTGATCATACACCCGCCCTGTTGCAAATACAGCAAATGTACTAACAAAAGATATTTTTCCACATGAAGCAAGACCAGCAGCAGTTGATATCATATTAGCTTCAGCAATACCCATTTCAAAAAACCTACTTGGATATTTTTTAGCAAACATGATCGTCTTTGTTGATTTTGAAAGATCTGCATCAAGGACTACTAGATTGGGAAGTTTTTCACCTAATTTTATTAAAGTTTCCCCATAAGCATTTCTTGGATTCTCCATTACTTTGCTCATGCTTTTCCCTCTAAATTTTGTTGTAAAATATTTAATTCTCTCTTAGCAATTTTATACTCTAATTCATTTGGAGGAACACCGTGGAAATCAACGTTATTCTCCATAAAAGAGACTCCTTTCCCTTTAACTGTATTTAAAATAATCATGGACGGTTTATTTTTATGATTGTCTGCATCGTTAAGTGCTTTCATTATCTGTTTTATATCGTGCCCATCGATTTCAATGACATACCATCCAAAAGAACTCCAACGATCTCTTACTGATTCAAGTTTTAAAACATCTTCTGTATTTCCATCAATTTGTAAAAAATTTCTATCAAGAAGTGCGGTCATATTATCAAGTTTATAATGAGAAGCTGCTGATGCAGCCTCCCAGATCTGCCCCTCATCGGTTTCTCCATCACCAAGCATAACATAAACTTTAAAATCTTTTTTATCAAGTTTTCCTGCTAAAGCGATACCATTAGCAAAGGATAAACCATGGCCAAGAGAACCTGTAGATGCTTCAACACCGGGAATGTGATTACATACTGGATGACCTTGCAGCATGCAATTTATTTCACGAAGTTGTTTTAATTCTTTAACGTCGAAATAACCACATTCAGCAAGAACTGCATACAACGTTGGAGCAGCATGTCCTTTACTTAGAATAAATCGATCTCTGTTAGGATCATTAGGTTTTTTTGCGTTATGTTTCATATGATGAAAATATAGAGTTACTATTGCATCAACTGCAGATAAAGAACCACCAGGATGGCCAGATTTTGCTAAATACAGCATTTCGATTATATGTTTTCTAATTTTCACTGCCATTAAGTTTAATTTCTTAATAAGTTCATTATTGTGTGACATCAATTTTCTGCCCCACCCAGGAGAAAGGAAATGGAAACAATCCCCCTTAATACATTTTTTAGTAAAATACTTTACGTATTTACGTAATAATAAATCCTTCAAGGAAAAATATTTTTACATAAATACGTAAGTATATTATCGTAAATCACTGTATCATCATGTCGTTTGAATCCTTATGTTTCTCCTGTTTTTCCTCTTTTATATTATTTATGTCTCCTCCTCAAAATCTAATTATTATTGAATCGTATAATATTTTGAAAAAATATTATAGTAAACCAATAGCAATTCCATTTGTTAATGCAGTACCTGTAAAAACATCGTAATCCGTATATTTGTCTAATATAGTACCTTCTCCGACAACCGTAGCTTGAATCATAATCCCCTTTGTCCAAATACCATAATATAATTCCCATCCATCTCCTTTATTACTTGAAGATTTGTATAATTCCCATCCATCAACGTTATATTTCCACTCATACCAATTGAAAACATTAGTTGCATGATTATTTTTAATTCCATAGATTACTAATTCGACATCTAAATCTAACTCACCTACCTCTTCAATTATGGTAGAATTTAAATCAAATTCTAAAAATAAGTTCCCAATACTCAATTTTGCAATATTTTGTGATTTTGGATATCTAATTATTGAATTAACTCCTGGCAATGGTACATAATTAAAGGCAGCTACGGTAACATAACTTAAAGAAAAAACTACCAAAATAATAATTATAAATAAAATCTTTCGTTTTTTACTTTTCTTTTTCATTGTATACCTACCCCAAATTAAATTATGTAACACTCTCCTTCCTTAAAAACCTTTATCTCTCTGGAAAAGATTATTTCCTAATATTGAATCATTCAATCTTTTTTATGAAATCGTGATATATTGTAAAGATCGTGATAAATTTCAGGTCTTAGATCTCTTAATAAAGTTCGATTTGCTCGTGCTGGTTTAATCTTTTTTAGATCTATATCACATACGACAATACTTTCTTTAAAATAAGGAGCTTTCACTAATAGATTAGCCAGTGGATCATATACCTGTGATCCCCCCCATAAAACAAGATCTTCTTGAGTTCCAACAAGATTTACCAATACCATAAATACCGTATTTTCTAAAGCTCTTGTTGGGAGTAATGTTTCAAAATATTTTCTTGTTGTAGATGGTGATGCAGTAATACAAATTAAAATTTCTGCACCTTGAAGTGAGAATGCTTTTGTCAACTCTGGATAATATAAATCATAACATATTAGTAATCCTATTTTACCGAATTTTGTTTCAAAGACATTAAGTTCTTCACCTTCATCAAAAAAGATTTTTTCTTCAAAAGGTCCCGTCGTCGGTAAAAACCATTTATTGTAATTATCTATTTTTCCATTTGGATGAATTAGAATTGCAGCATTATGAATTAATCCTTTAATTTTTTTATCCCATAAAGGCATTCCAAATACTATATAACATTGATTTTTATGTGCAATTTGTTTTATATGATTAATTGAAGGACCATTCAATGGCTCGGCAAGATTTCTCAATTCATCTTTGCATCGATATCCAGATAAAAATAACTCTCCAAATACATAAAAATCAGCTTTTGTTTTTTTAATATATTCTTCCATTGTTTTTAGGTTGTATTTTTTATCTGCAATTTTAGGTCTAGCTGAGATTAAAGCCATTTTCATATGTAAAGCCAAATTAGAGTATGCAAAATATATGATATAAATGCTTCAGTTGTAATATTATATTTTAAAATTGGAATTTTATTTATTTGGATATGACGTATAAGGATGAGGCGTAAAATATGGAAAGAGTATGAAGGGAGGAGGAAAGGAATGAAATGTAAAAAAATCCCCCAAGTAATTTTACGCCTCAATTTAATACTCGCTCACGAGCTTAAATACTTTTCGTTTCTCTCCCAAAGAAAGATACAAAGAGCATAGGTTTAGCCCTATGCCCTTGATCTCATACAAATCCCCCTATCTTCCCAGCTAATATATATATTACCAATTATATATTATTTGTCTTTTTTTCAATTATAAAATTAAAATTAATTATTTAAATAATTAAAATTATTAAAATATTTAATAATCACTCCTTAAGATAACAGAAAATTTTATATACTTTGAATTATAAATATATAGTACAACAAAATTCTGGGAGGTATATACTGCACATTATTACCTTAAGTGATTTATCTTTTGTTATAGAAAAAAAACTAAATATTGAAGCAGAAAAAGCAAGAGAATATGCAACTATTATTATGGATCTTTTTGGATTTGACGACAGAATAATAGACAATGTATTAGAACACGAGGAGAGGCAATTATTTTATATATTAGAATCAGAAGGCATCCTACACACTGAGAGAGAGGAAATTTCTTTACACGATGGACGGATTTGGCGTATACATTATTGGCTCCTCAAAAAAAATAAAATTTTAGATTATACACATAATAAAAAATGGATAAAACAAAAGGATGATAAATTAAAAATTCCAGATTTCGAACAGAAGACTATTTATTCCTCGTTACCAAAATATATGTGGACAGCTCGAAAATCTTAGCTAGGTTTTTAAGAATGATTTTTTTTATTTTGTTAAAAGGTAAATTTTATATTGCAAATTTTTAAGTAAGGTATTTATATCTTATATATTCAGTTATGAAATTAGACATTGAAATTGCCCGATCTGTAAAACCTAAAGCAATAGAAGAAATTGCTCAGTTAGCAGGTATTAAAGAAGATGAATATGTTTGTTGGGGAGATTATAAAGCAAAAGTTAATTTAGATATTTTTAACAGAATATGTCAAAATAATAATGGAAAATTAATCCTCGTAACAACAATTAATCCAACACCAAGTGGTGAAGGTAAAACTACAGTTACCATTGGACTTTCTCAGGCTCTCTCAATATTAGGAAAAAAAACAATGTTTGCCATTAGAGAACCATCATTAGGACCTATGATGGGTATGAAAGGTGGAGCAACTGGGAGTGGGTATTCTCAAATACTACCAATGGAAGACATTAACCTTCATTTTACAGGGGATATGCATGCAATTACAAGTGCGCATAATCTCTTGGCCAGTTTATTAGATAACCATATACATCATGGCGACCTTTTTCATATAGACCCAAGATATATTGTTTGGCCAAGAGTGCTGGATATTAGCGATAGAGCCCTAAGAAATACTGTTATAGGGCTTGGTGGACCACTGGATGGTGTACCTCATGAAGTAGAATTTGCTATTACTCCAGCATCTGAAATTATGGCAATCTTGTGTCTTTCAAAAAATATTGAAGATTTAAAGAATAGGTTAAGTAAAATAATTGTTGCGTATACGTATGATAATAAACCAATTACCGCTGGTGATTTGAAATCGGTAGGAGCAATAGCTGTTCTGTTAAAAGACGCTTTTAAACCAAATCTTGTTCAAACTTTAGAAGGTATACCAGCTTTTGTTCACGGAGGTCCTTTTGCAAATATTGCTCATGGCACAAATAGTCTTATTGCAGACATGATTGGATTAAAACTGGCAGATTATTTTGTAACCGAGGCAGGTTTTGGTTCAGATCTTGGTGCTGAAAAATTCTTTGATATTGTTTGTAGAACGGGGGGATTAAAACCAGATGCAGCAGTCCTTGTCGTGTCAATTAGAGCACTAAAGAGAAATGGGAGTGGAACAGATATAAATGCATTAAAAAGAGGTATGTCCAATCTAGAAAAACACCTAGAAAACATCATTCTTTACAAGGTTCCCGTCATTGTTGCAATAAATCGTTTTATTAATGATAAAGATGAAGAAATTGATGTTATTGAAAACTTTTGCAATTCAAAAAATATACCTATTGCAGTTGTTGACGTTTGGGAAAAAGGAGGGGAAGGCGGTATTGAACTTGCTGGAAAACTTGTCGACTTAATACATAATCAGAAGTCAAACTTTCACTTTCTATATGACCTTAATCGTACTGTAAAAGAAAAAATTGAAACTATTGCCAAAAAGATTTATGGAGCTGGAAGAGTTGTTTATACTGTAGCTGCGGAAAAAGATATTCAACTTTGTGAAGAAATTGGACTTGATAAACTTCCAATATGTATCGCTAAAACGCCTTATTCCTTATCTGATGATCCACAGCTTCTAGGAAGACCTAAAGGTTTTAAGATTACGGTTAGAGAAATAAAATTTTCATCAGGAGCCGGTTTTTTAGTACCAATGACTGGAAAGATTACCACAATGCCTGGACTTCCACCCAAACCTAAATCTGAAATTATGGATATAAATAGTAACGGCGATATAACTGGGTTGTATTGAACATTTTTACACTTTTTTAAAACATGATTAAATAGGGACTTTTATATATCGTATTATCATATCAATAAGCAGTTTGGGAGGCAATTTATGAGTGACGAGGACATTGAGCCTTATGTAGATGATATTCTAGATGTACTTAGTGATAGTTCAGATGAAAAAGTAACAAGAGAAGAGCTTGAAAAAGAACTGAAAAAATTTCTAGAATATGGCGTACCACTGGATCATGCAAAACAAACTCTCATAAAGAAGTTTGGTGGGGATTATATACCTCCATCCACAGAACGGACACTTATCGTTGATTTAAAACAAAATCAAAACAGTGTAAACCTACTTTGTCGGGTAATTACTATCAATCCAAAAGATGTTACTATAAAAGGAGAAGACAGAAAGATATTTTATGGAATACTCGGCGATGAAAGTGGGTCCATTCCTTTTACAGCTTGGAATGATTTTGGAATTGAAAAAGGATCGGTAATTGAGATATCAAACGCTTATACAAAAGAATGGCAAGGAGATATAAAGTTAAACCTTGGAGATAGAACAAAAGTTGAAAAAACAGATCAATCTAAAATACCCGAAAGTAATGTGGAACCAAAGATATGTAAAGTGGAGGATTTAAGATCGGGTCTTGGTGCGGTAGAGATTATTGCACGAATTATTGAAATAAAGAAGCGAGAAGTAGAAGTAGAGAATCAGAAAAAAAGTGTCTATTCTGGAATACTTGGTGATGAGACGGGAAAAGCACAATATACCTCATGGTATGATTTTAAATTAAAGGAAGGAGATGTTGTAAAAATATCTGGAGGATATGTAAAATCTTGGAAAGGGATCCCACAATTAACATTCGATGAAAAAGCAACTGTAGAAAAAGTTGATGCTAACAAGATTTCAAAACAGGATATAAAAACAAGAAAACTTCCCCTTTATAGACTGGTTGAAAGATTTGGTGCATTGGATATTGAAGGAGAAGGAACAGTCATTCAAATAAGAGAAGGATCTGGCATAGTACAAAGATGTCCTGAATGTAACCGTGTAATAATGGGGGATGCATGTACTCTTCATGGAAAGGTTAAAGGTATTCCTGATCTACGCATTAAACTTGTAATCGATGATGGTACTGGGGCAGTTAGTGGAATAATTAATAAAGTATCAACTGAAAAACTTCTTGGAAAAACACTTGATGAATTAACAAAATTGCTCGAAAAATCAACTGATAAAAATATCATATTTGAGGAAATAAATAAAACACTTTTTGCACATAGAATTAATCTACGAGGAAATGCACTTGGGGATGAATTTGGTATAACTATTATCGCGAAAGAAGCAAAACTTACTGATATTGACATCGAAGCAGAATCTGAACGGATATCAAAAGAGTTGGAGGAATTGCAATGAGACGTGAACCTGCATGGAGAATTTTTGCTGGAGAATACAACGATTCAACGGTTGAAATTAAGGGATCAGGAGAAAAAACACCTTCCTATGTCATAACTCCTCTTGGTAGCAAAGTCAATAGGTTATTCTCTATTGGAGTGTTAACCGATGTTGAAAATGTTACTGAAGAAGGGGAGCTTGTAAGAGCACATATCTCTGATCCTACCGGTGTTTTCACATTATATTCAGGACGACAGTATCAACAAGATGCAACAGACCAGCTTTTAAGTATTGAAGTTCCAGCTTTTGTTGCGGTTATTGGAAAATCAAGAACTTACGAACCAGAAGAAGGAGCATTATATGTATCAATCCGACCAGAAATGGTTAGGGAGGTAAATGCAGAAGCAAGAGATAGATGGATAATTGAAACATGTATACAAACAAAGGAGAGAATCGAAGCTCTTTTAGAAGCAATGAAAATGAATCAACCTAATGAAAATGATCTCAGAAAACTAGGATACAGTAGAAATCTTTCTGAAGGAATCATTACAGCCCTAAAAAATTATGGAGATATTGATGTTGGTAAGTATTTGACGCTAGTTAGAGAATCATTACAATATACAGTACCCTCAAAAGAAAAATTCTCTGAAATTGAAAAAGAGGAAAAAATTGAATTAACAGAACAAAAGGAAATAAAGAAAGAAAAAAAGGAAGTGGAAAAAACTGACGATTCTGAAGATATTGAAAATATAGTTTTAGAAACAATTAAAGAGATAGAAGGAGAAGATGGAGCACCGTGGGATTTGATTGTAGAAAAATGCAAGGAAAATAACCTTGATGAAAACACAATTGAAGAAGCATTAACCTCTTTAATGGATAAAGGGTTTATCTTTGAACCCGTGCTAGGAACGATAAAATCTACGTAATCAATCCTTTAATAAGTCTTCGCCACCTTTGAATTGAAGCTGTATTTCGGTATAAACATCATCTATTCCAAAGAATTGATTTTTAGATGTTGGAATAAGTTTTGTATAACCTCCAAAATCCTGAATGAGATGTAATATTTTTTCATTCATATCTCTATATACTGATGATTCTTCATTAATAACTGCTCCGATTAAATCATCGGGAGTTTCTGACCATCGATTTATAATTTCTAGTTCTTCGTCTGATAGTAAATCTGACTTACTTAATATATTGATTTGCGGTTGCTCAAGTCTAAAATTAGTAGTAATAGAAAGAAGGAGTTGTGAAACAAAACCCGATGCTGTTTTTGCAAGACCAGGATCTAGGAGATAACAGAGTACTGACTTCTCTGGATTTAAAAATTTTACCGTATATTTTCCCGCTTCTCTAAATACAAATAATTCTAGTTGCCCTGGCGTATCTACAATAATATAATCTGATTTGAATTGTTCGATACTTTTCTTAACATCTTCTGTGTTAAGCGCAATCATATCAGCACAAACAATCTGGGCACCATTTGGTCCTAATTCATAGGTTTCCATGATTTCTTTTAATGATATCCAATCACGAATATCAATATCAGGATCATAAGGAAGGTTCTCTGCTCCAGGATCGAGATTAACAATAATTGCGTCAAGCCCTCTTATTTTACACCATTTTTGGAAATTTGAAGAGAGCGTCGATTTTCCCGAACCAGCTGTACCAATAAAATATAAGTATATTTCCTCTTTCATCTACCTTCCACGTAACTCATTCATATGATCAACTCTTTTTTTGATAAGATCTTTTGTACCGATGTCATGACGTATAAAGATATGATCGCCTTTGATATGCTTTAATGCTTGTTCACAGATTTCTTCTGCCGCAGATAACTCATTAGCTATTCCAACAACTGCAAGTGATCGTGAAGACGTTGTAAAGATATCATTGTTTTTTCTATCAACTGAAGCATAAAATAATTTCGCTCCTGTATCAAATACAAAATTCTCGTTTACCTGAATTTTTTCTCCAGCCATGCTTTTAAATCCATAGCCTTCTGGAACTACATATTTACATACGGTTGATTTTTTCTCCATTTGTATTTTATTATGAGACAACGATCCCTCAAGCATGCTTTTACATAGTTCGATAAAATCTGTTTTTAATAATGGTAAAACGTTCATATTTTCAGGATCGCCAAAACGTGCATTTATCTCAATAATTTTTATTCCCTTTGAAGTAAGAATAAACTGTCCATAGATTGGACCTACGTATTTACATCCCTCATTGTTGAGAACATCTACAATCTTTTGAAGGATAAAAACTCCTTTTTCATAATCCCTTTGAGATAGAAATGGTAGTAATCCATTGGCACATGAATAAGATCCCATTCCACCTGTATTTGGACCACGATCTCCAGGAAGAAGTCTCTTGTGATCCTGTACTGCGGGTAGCGTAATTATGGTGGAACCATCTGAAAATGCTTGTAGTGTGAATTCTTCACCGACTGCTTTTTCTTCAATTAAAACTTTGTCGACACCACTAATTTTCTTATCAATTACTTCTTTTACATAAGATATTGCCTCATTTATTCCAGTAAAATGATCACTGGATACTTTTACTCCTTTTCCTCCAGTAAGCCCGATTGGTTTTATGGCAACTTCACCCTTTTGGTTTTCAATAAATGCTTTTGCCTTATTTACATCGGAAAAAACGCCATACTTCAATTGTCCAGGTATGTTATATTTTTCAACAAGATTTCGCATCCATTCTTTATCCGTCTCAATCCTTGCCGCATCTTTAGTTGGTGCACATGTTCGAATGCCATATCTACTGAGTTGATCAGCAAGACCTTTTTCGAGAGGAGCTTCTGGACCTATTAAAGCAAGATCAATATTTTTTTTCTGTGCATATTCCACAACACTATCAACATTTGTTTCTTTTTCAAGTATATAATCGACCGACATTCTTTCTATTCCTGGATTTAGATTTTTCATAACAGAATATAAATTTGTATCTTTTGATCGAGTAACTGCATCGCATATTGCATGTTCTCGAGCACCACCTCCTATTACTAATATATTCATTGACCTACCCCCTATTGAATATAATCCATATATTTAATTTAGTCTATTTTTTTAAAATTTCACTGACTGGGACAAGAGAAATGAATTCTACTTCCATATTATTTAATTTATCTTTTGCGGTATTTCCTCTATCTACTACTACAAGAGCTTTATCTACTTTCGCATTATGTACACGTAAAATTTGTATTGTTTTAATAACTGATCCCCCACTCGTAGTTACATCTTCAATGACTAAAACATTTTTTTCTTTTACATCACCGCCTTCAATCTGTTTTTGGGTTCCATGTTCTCGTTTTTCTTTTCTTACAATAACATATGGAATCTCTGTTTCCAATGATAAAGCTACTACTAAAGGTACTGCTCCTAATTCCATTCCTGCTAATAAGTCATAACCTTGTGTATATTTACTCATTTTTTTAGCTATTGCCTTTAATGTTCTTGGATCAGTGCTTGCTTTTTTTATATCAATGTAGTAATCACTGATAGCTCCTGACGTTAATACAAAACGTCCAAATTTAATTGCTCCACATTCTTTTAAAAGTTGGACGAGATTATCTTTTTGCATATGGTAATAGTAATGGTGAGTTGTGATTTATAATTTTACATATAATTGTTAGAAATTTTCAAAAAACAAATTTAATCTCCTTAAAAGTAGTAAACACCAACAAATATACTGTTTAAATGTAAACTTATTTTACTTTGCTGATAAGCAGTTCTTTGAGAAGATGATCGAGGTATTGAACAAGTACGGGATGCTCTTCGAAACCCAACCCAAGGGATACAGCAATGTTGAGATGAGATCAGTAGAGTAATCCCTGCCACTGTTGTTTTTAGCCAGAAGAATCAGATTAAAGATAACACCATACTGTATCACATGCACATGAAAATGGTCCCTGAAATGAACGAAGGATATCACAATCTTCATTAAAAACAGAATAAAGGAAATACAATGGTAACATAGGCAATAATATAATTAATCCAACTAAAACTGCAACACCAAAGGCAAGTACAAATGGAAAAGTAAATATTGAAACCAACATCCCAACGATAAATTCGAATAAGCAAAATTCTTCTAGAACCACATAAATTGATGGAATGGGACACTCTGGGTCACAAACATAAGTGTTTACAGTAAACAAATTATTTTCTTCTAATAGAGATTTATTGATATATTTCATATTCTTGATTTTATCCATCAATATCTCACGATTATTCATAAACTCATCAAAGTATCCTATAATAGTATCTCTATCCATTTTCTTTATAAGATTTAAAGCACGATTAATTAAAAATCCATTAGGACTACGTTTTAGTATTGGAATATTGATATCTTCTCCCTTCCCAACATACGCACAACTCAAGTCCCCACTCTCTTCATCTATCGCCCTGCTACTTCTGATATTGAACAATGGTGATGCCTTCACATCAGATGCGACACTCCTGTATCCAACGACAGAGGTGAAAGATACCCCAATCAAGATGGCAATTACTATGATACTGCCGATGAGTATTTTTTTATTCATATTATTACCTCATGTTCTAATCATATTCTAAAACCAGTAACCAAATAAGACGTGAAAGCCCTCAGAGTAACGATTATTGCTATATGTATATTCCCCAATCTTCTTATTGGGGTTGACCGTACAAGAAAAACTGTATGTACCAAATTTTGGAAGTTCGTAATCATCTACTATACTGAGAGTTGCAGATTCACCAGGATAAAGACCTAAACCAACCCCATGAAGAGTTGTTTCGGAAAACACTATTGAGAGAGGCAATATGCCAAATAACTTGTATCTAACAGTAGTATGTGTCTCTATTATATTCTTTTCAGTTTTAGCATCACCTATATTCTTTATCGTGCAATCAAATATTTGGTCACCTATCATACTTCCAAACCTGATAAAAATATCCTCAATAATTAAGTCAGGTAAACCATTATTAATTATATTCTGAATTTCAATATCCTCAGCAGTATCTGTATTTAACTCAGACATTACAATAGTAGAAGGTAATAATAGTATTACAACTGCTATGATACTGCTAATGAGTATCTTTTTGTTCATATTCTTTCCCCATAATCTTATTAAATTATTCAAGAATTATTTTTTCAATATCTCCCCAATTCCATCCTAATTTATTTGATATAATTTTCCAAAATAAACACCAATATTCTATTGTTAATATTAACCACATACATCTACAAAATAAAATTGGATGATATATTTCAATTATTGGTCCTCCATGCCAATATGATATGTCAAATGAAATATCAGCAAGTATGCGACAGCGTTCTAAACGAAATTCGGCTATAATTATAGCAAGAGCATAAAGAAGTGGATGCCTTATCCAATCATTCTTTCTTATATCTGTTACATCCTTGAAATCTAATTGTTCAATCAAATCATTAAATTCTTTATCTACGATTGTTTTCTGCTGGATTGCTGGAAAAGATGGCATTAAAAGAAGTAAGGTTAAAACCAGAATGCTACCAATTAGGATTTTCTTCTTTATTCTCTTTTCCCCATATTCTCATAGATGTTCTGATATTTAGGTTTTTCATCAATAATTATATCCCTTTGCCTGAGTATATAAGCTATATCCTATGAATTTACATCCAGGTACTTGATATCCATCTTTGTACGAAACCCAAATACCAAGAAAACCGACCATGAACATTGAAATACTTCGATTATCATGGATTTCCCAATGACCTTTAAGACCAGTCGTACTCAAGTTTGCTGGTGGAAAATTTCCAAAGGCATCATCCAACATGGCAAAGACAACAGGAGCAATTTTTATGGGAATTAAATAATGCAATGGCCAACCTTCAAATAAAACCATATATACTACTCCAATCATGAGGGCAAGCATAAAAAATGGCCCAAATTCAAAAGGTGGGTCACCAACGGGATACCAAGGAAAGATTTTAAAAAAGGTATCGAGAGCAAATAATATTCCAAGTAATGCTGTATAGATTAATGCCCCCCCATATTCAATCACATATGTAAGAGGTCTATAGAAATAACTATCTGCTGCATCTCCACGTACAAAGCACAATATGTTTTGCTTCCATTCTGAGTCATTATTATTAATAAACATTGTTTCTAATTGTGATTCATGCTGAGAAAACTCTTTTTGCCCAATAGTCCCATCAATCAGTTCTATTACATCTTCCACATCCATTGATGTAGGGGTTAGCTCTAAACTAGCCAATGTATTTGCAAGTGCAAAATAATCATCATTATCAATTAGATTAATTAGCGTGTCTGCATACTCTACTGGTACTTCTTCTTCTAATTCTTTGACCCCTTGCAGTGTATAATAACGTATGGTTAAAGTGGTGGTTTCTTCCTGAGTGTTCAAAAGATGTGGTGTTAGATTTGCCAGTGTATCTATATTTGCATTGATAGATGGTGCAACTGCAAGTCCAAGGAAAAGAACTATTACTCCAACTGCAAGTAGTTTCTTCATATCACACCTCTATGTCATAGGGTTCTGATACTGGATGCCAATCGAATTGAAAGAATCGAATCACTCCGTATTGACCAAATATAAATTTAGGAAAACTTCTTGGTCTATTCCAGTAGTTACCATCCCATTTAACCGATGAACGAATATTTCTTATTGATTCATATTTAAGTCCAAAATCAAATAACTCATATAAACGATAACTGAAACCTGCATTTATGCGATTACCCATAAAGTTATTCTTGATTATCTTATAATTGAAACAATTAAAAGCACTAATACCGTAGAAATTATCTGAAATATTATTTAGAGAGATTACGTCATTAATAGAAAAACCAGCAGTTCCTAAACCAAACAAATTATCTATAATGGTATTTCTATATATACTATAGTTATTGGAATACCCAAAGACTATACCACAATCGAAGTTTTTTATTATATTTCTGGATATATTATTGTTTTTTCCCTCAAATATCCATATACCCCACCAAGATGTGGTAGTGTTACCAGTCATGATGTTACCTGAAATAGTAGTAAATTCAGAGTAATTGATATTAATTCCATAATCATCATTGGCATTGATAATGTTCCCAGATATAACATTGAAGTTCGATTGAATATATATTATCTTGCTGATAAACGGACAATTACCATGATTAAGAATAGTAAAACCAGATAAAATTACATTATCGGAAGATATATTAATAACGATTTCACTATCATTCCCATTAATAATTGTAGTATCTTTGTCCTCTCCTTTTAAAGTAATAGATTTATTAACATCCAAATTCTCATAAAAAGGACCTGAATCGTCAAACACAAATACGGTGTCCCCATCTGATGCATCATTTATCGCATCCTGTATCCTTGTATAATTATTAGGTCCAAAACCACCTACATAGAGTGTTTTACCATTACGTGGTGTAGTAGACTGCTTTTCCACATTAACTCCAGTAGATGACGATATGCTCATCCCGATGAACAGAAGGATAATACCTATTGCAAGGATTCTTTTCATTCTTCCCCCATCAATTATAATGCAGAACTGATATATTTGTTTAACTGTTGGTACTTATTTTAATATGAAAATTATTTATATAAATTAGAATATTAGAATTAAGCGTGAAACGATTTCAAATAAAAATATTTTCAATATTACTAATTGCTATTATAATAACTTCAACTTCAAATGTTTTTTCAAAAGAGTTAATTTTAAAATCAGCTCAAACACCATCATCACAGATATATAAAGAAATAAATCAACAAATCGATCTAATAATTCGATTACTTATGCGAATTAGTAGAGTTCCATCGATTTCTGCATGTATCATCAGAAATAACACAATGATTTGGTCACAAGGATATGGGTTTTATAATCTTGAACATAAAAAATCTGCTACCAGTAACACTCTATACAATATTGCATCCATATCAAAGACAGTTACTGCAACAGCTTTAATGCAACTATATGAACAACATCTTTTTGATCTTGATGATGACATTAACAAATATCTACCATTCTCGGTAAACCATCCAAAATATCCTGATAAAAATATAACCTTTAGAATGCTTCTTTCTCATCAATCTGGATTTGCGGAGGACCCTGAAGAATTTTATATCTATTTTCCACCAGATAAATGTCCTATACCTTTATACCCATGGATAGAAACTTATCTAAGTCCAGAGGGAAACAATTATACTTCAAAAATATGGTCGGATGATGCTCCTGGAGAAACCTTTCATTATGCAAATATAGGATTTGCACTTATAGGATATCTTGTGGAAACAATAACAGGAAAACAATTCTATCAATACTGTCAAGATAACATTTTCACTCCCTTAAAAATGTATAATACGAGTTATCTCCTTTCTTCCGTAAATCGATCAAACCTTGCGATTCCCTACCGTTTCTTTATCTATAAATATATACCTTACGGTCACTATTGCTATATTGGTTATCCATGCGGTAGCATACATACATCGGTTACTGAGCTATCACATTTCATTATCGCCCATATGAACCAAGGTGTTTATGATGGATATCAATTGCTCAATGCCACAACAATTCAACTTATGCATACCATACAATATCCAAAAAGCGATTATGGTCTTGGATGGGTGATATGGGATAATAGAAAAAATGAACATTTCTATGGACATCCAGGTGGAGACTTTGGTGTTGCAACAAGTGTAGTTGTGAGAACGTCAGATAATACATCGATAATGTATTTTACCAATGGTGAACCCTCAAGATTCATACAAGTAAGAGCTTGGGCATTTTTTGAAAAGATTCTTTTTTCCCTTTCTCAATATCACAAATAACATCAACCACTATCTCCAATTTTCCATTTCCTGCTCTCTCGCCACAGTCTAGTCCATAGTTTTATACCCTAACGCATTTCACGAAGGGTATATGTCCCGTCAGACATTGAAATTCGATTTTCCTGTATTGGAATAGAGAAAAAACGGTAAGTTTGTGATTTGCCCTAATGAAATATTATTTTTAACCAAACATTTAAATCTGATTATTATTTTATTACATCTGGATACAAATATGACCAAAATATTATTGATACTAGTAATTGGAGGATTTGTTTTAGGTGGATTTGGAGGAATTGTCACATCATATTCAGAAAATAGTTGTTTGATTAATGGAAATAAGTGTAATAATCCTAATGGTTATGCACTTATTGCGGACTTTACGATCAGTCGGGTTATTGAGGTTGATATTAATGGTTCTATTATCTGGGAATACGATGAGATGGACACTCCAATTGATGTAGAGAGGTTGGATAATGGCAATACACTTATAACGGAAAGTTATGGTTTAGAACGGATTATTGAGGTAGATAGGGAGGGTAATGTGATTTGGGAGTATAGAAGGGAGGTTTCTCCTTTTCATCCAGCTGATTCGGAAAGATTAGAAAATGGTAATACACTTATTACGTATGGTAGACTCAATCAAAGGTCAATTATTGAAGTAGATATTAATGGTTTTATTGTCTGGGAATATAATTGTACTGGGTTATTTTATTCTGGAGATTTAGAGAGATTAGAAAATGGTAATACACTTATGATAGTGCATCTAACCGAGGATGATGCACGTGTTATTGAAGTTAATAAAGAAGGTGATAAAGTCTGGGAATATGTTGGGATGAATATTCCTAATGATGCAGAGAGATTGGATAACGGCAATACTCTTATTTCAACTAATATTGGAGAAGTATTTGAGGTTCTTTATGATGGTACAGTCGTTTGGGATTTTAAGGGAGCAAATGAACCTATTGATATTGAAAGATTAGATAACGGTAACACTCTCCTCACTGATAATGGAGAAAAACGTGTAATTGAAATCGATAGTGATGGGAATGTTGTTTGGGAATATGATACATTAGATAATCCTACTGATGCAGAAATAATTTCTTATAAACCTTTAAATGAAAGACCAGTAGTTGAAATTATGAATCCCAAAGAGGGATATTTCCATTTATCAGGAAAACCAATTATACCTACATTTTTTAATTTTATTTCAGATACTCTATCTTTCGGTGGATTTAGACTTTATCCTATAATAATCAATGCAACCGATGATATAGATACTAGTGAGAATCTAACTGTTCATGTTTATTTAAATGGAAAATACCAGGGAAATGCAATTTATTGCTGTGATTGGAGATTACATGAATGGTTTTGGAAAGGGTGGGCACTTGGTACCCATAATTTAACAATCACAGCAGAGGATTCTTATGGTGCAATTGGTAGTGCTGAAATGGATATCTGGAATTTTTGCTTCTTGCCTTAATTAATAAATCTATATCACAAATACCCTCAACCACCTTCTCCAATTTTCCATTTCTTGCTCTCTCACAACACACTAGTGCATAGTTTTGCACCATAACACCTTTCACGAAGGTTATATGTCCCGTCAGAATTTGAAATGTGATTTTCCTATATTGGAATAGAGAAAAAACGGTAAGTTTGTAATTGTAGGTTTAAACTGACAAATAAATGAATCCGTAAAATAATTTATTTTGTACAATTTTATCGTAGTAATTCTTTAATATCATATCTGAAATTCAATGAAAAGGTTGATAATACTATGAGATATGATATTCATCGATTCGATATCGATATGGATAAAGATCAGGAAAAATTAAAGCAGTTTTTAAATAATCTGAAAGGGGAAGTCGTTGCAATAATTCCTAACGTAAAACCAACCTTTCGACCAATGGGAGCCACAGCAAAAATAGATTTCTTATTTATTATTGAAAAATTACATTAATTAAAAAATACCCCATCCATTCATTTTCATAGAAGAGTTCGAAG
This sequence comes from uncultured Thermoplasmatales archaeon, assembly GCA_964347865.1. Taxonomy (GTDB): domain Archaea; phylum Thermoplasmatota; class E2; order DHVEG-1; family DHVEG-1; genus JAGLML01. The sequence continues at coordinate 63,189 of CAYGAC010000006.1, read as the reverse complement.
AAGTGACAATAACGAGATAAAAACCTCTCTTTTCTTTTTCTCATTTAAAGACCATAAATCAACCCAACCACCCTCTCCAATTTTCCATTTAAAGCTCTGTAACCACAGTCCAGTCCATAGTTTTATATCCTAACGCTTCTCACGAATGGTATATGTCCAGTCAGAATTTGAAAAGTGATTTTCCTGCATTGGAATAGAGGAAAAACGATAAGTTTGTGATTTGATACTTAACAACAGGATAGGATTTATATAATAAAACAGTGTTTAGAATCCATATGGGAGGATAAATTATGAGAAAATACCTTGTATTAGGAGTTATCATCATATTTGTTGGAGCGAGTATCGTACCAATTATAAATGCAGATGTTAAAATTGATAAAAAAGATATTATAAAAACAGCGGGAGATGATTACTGGCAACATAAAAATGTTACACAATACAATATTACCAATTCATACAGGTTACTTACCCCTGAACGGGGTCGCTGTGGTACAGCATATAGTTATGGAAATTTCTCAATCGTACCTACTAGGGATGAGGAGAAAGATCCTTGGCTTGTCTGGATAAATGATGAAAACGAGACATACGGGGCTCATAGATTTAAAGATATTCCCTATAGTGGCCATGCAGGATTTTCTATTCAAATTGATTCAGAGGGATACATTTGGGCTACTCCTGGAGGTTATGCTGATGAAGTACCTTTTGACCTATACAAATCCAATATTCCATTGTCGACAGCAGATTCTACTGGGTATACCTTAATGCTAGATAATTATGCAACAAAAATTGGAGCATGTGGTCAAACGGTTATCGTTCTTGATGATAAAGTGAATTTATTTTTTAGAAATTGGTGGAATGATGATCCACGTACAGGAATTCAACAACTGCAATATGCAATTGATGATTTCACAACTCCTTTAATTAATAGAGAAATTGCCAAGGGAGAATTAATCTCTGGTAGTCCGATAGTCCCCTGTTATACTTGGGGTCGGATTGATCCCAGATATGGTATAGGTTTTTTTACAATGTGTTGGAAACGGAGTAAGGATGATATTTGGGGGAGTTATCCATTTATTGGTCTATTGGATAAAGGAAGTACCCTTGTTACAGGGGATAATTTCACTTATAGTCTTCCATTTCATTATGCAGGGATGGCAGATATTCCTCTTGATAATATTAAACACGGTGTGAGAGCTGCTAGCTCAGGGGTTCAAATGGGTATTTCTCCTGATGCCACTTATTATATGTTGAATCAACAATATATTGAACCTGATACCATATTTGATTATTTCCTTTTTATGAATGATGGATCAGAATGGTATGAATCATGGAGAGCACCATTACCCATATTGGCTCATAATGCTGCCTCGGTTATATCAACTAAGGATTACATTGTTTTGATATATGGAGGATATAGTGATCGGGATAACAAAATCTTTGTAACAGTCAGCAGCGATAATGGAGTTACTTGGTCTCATGAAACTATGATTATTGAGGAGGAGGATATAATCTCAGGTATTACTATCGCGCAGCCAATTAATATATCTGATAATATTGTTCGGTTCTTTTATGCAAAAGCTAAGTCTCTCCATCCGGCTATAGATAAATACTGTTTTGTAAAATTTAATGCATCGAAGTTTACTGCTATTAATCATGCTCCTGAAACTCCTGAAATTAATGGTGAAACATATGGGAAGGTGAGAATAAAATATGAGTACATTGTAGTATCAACAGATCCAGAAGACGATCCCATCATGTTCTTAGTAGATTGGGGTGACAATAATACGGATTGGACTGAATATAGTGACTCAGGTGATAAAATATCATTAAAACACAAATGGAGTGGAAAAGGGGAATACACGATTAAAGTAAAAGCGATAGACTTATATGGTGCAGAGAGTGATTGGGGTAAACTTGAGGTTACTATGCCGAAGAGCAAGAATGTGTATCTGGGGCGGTTAGATAGATTCCCAAATGCATTTCTGATACTACATAGATTATTAGATACTCTGAAGGCAAATATTGGGTCCTCGTGTCTCGGTTAAGCACTCATTTCTACAGATAGAGATATTAGAATTTAAAAGCAGATGCGTGTCTTAGCCTAGGTTGGTTTTAATTAACCGAGACATACATCTGTTACAAAGATTAATATATTATAACGTATATGGGAATAATGAAAGGGGGAATCTAATGATTAAAAATAAAATGCTTATAAAAGGAATTGCATTAATTGTAATAGCCTTGTTTTTCTGTGTGAGTTTTGCACCAACTATTGGTGGAATCAATAACGAGAGTGAATTACCAGACAGAAATACTCTGCAATCACCATTAGATTTAGTAAATAATCATCCTCCATTACCCCCACTTATGTGGACTGAAAATTTTTCAACTTTATATGTTTTAATTATTGATCCTGAGGGAGATGATATTTGGGCATTTGTTGAATGGGGGAGATGGAATTGTAACTGGTTGGTTAGGACCATACAATAGTAGTTATGAACTAATGTTAAAACATTCTTGGAAGAAAAAGGAAACATACATTATTAGAGCAAAAACAAAAGATGAAAAGGGTGCTATAAGCAATTGGGGAACTCTAGAAGTCACCATGCCAAAGAACAAACCCTTCAATTTCAACTTTAATCCATTAAAGAGCTTGTTTAATCGTTCCCCTAATATTTTTCCAGTATTACGACAACTATTAAGATAATATATTGGTAGAAGTTACCTTTTTTAATAAATTATACTATAATATTACTTAAGAGGGATCGTTTACTTTTAGAATAGTGTCTTTTCGTTCTTCTTTCCCCTCACCCCTTTTACGTTATTATAGTACTGTAATACCATAATTCCATAAACTGTAATCCCTACTGTGATTATGCTACTGTTTAACGTATTATCATTACTCTATTACGACTCGTGGTTTGACATATACCTGACTAGACTTGAAAACAAAATGCAAATCATTCGGAAATTTCCAAACAAAAACAAATAGTTTTTAAATATTGTATAATTAAGTAATAAACAGATATGGTAAAAGTAACTCTTGATCGAGAGACCTTCAAAGCTCTTGCTTCAGATACACGACTTAATATTTTACGAACTCTTGATGGAAAAAAACTAGGTTTAAACGATATTAGTAAAGCTACAAACTTGAATAAAGCAACACTCCATGAACACTTGACTAAATTAAATCAGGCAGGATTGGTGAAAAAGAAAGAACGGGAAGGTCATAAATGGGTTTATTACAAACTTACATGGAAAGGAGAGAGTTTACTTCATCCAGAAAACACTAAAATTGTTGTTTTGTTTGCTATAACTTTTCTTGCTCTGTGGGCAGGAATTGTTCAGATGATTTGGTATGTTAAAGGAACGGTAGTAAATGTAGGACAAAATATTCTCTATTCAGGCGAAGCTGAAGGGGATGCTATTAAAAGTGAAATAAATGAATCAGCTTTCCCAGCAGTTGATAGTATTCCAGAAAATTCACGTTTATTTATCGACAGCGGTGATGGAGGTGTAAATCTTTTATATCAAAATCCAATATTTCTCTACATTGCTTTTATTTGTTTTATTATTTTCACAATAGTACTTTGTGTTGCTGTATGGAGAATGTGGAAAAATAAAACACCAAAGCTTTAATAAAAAAACATCATTTTTTTGACAATGTCTCTTTTGGTTTCTCATTTTCAATATTGATTTCAAAAAAATCCAATAATGTTTTTTGCATCAACCATCACCCAAATATTGTTATGTATAAGTCTATTATATTATTTACTATTGTTATTTTTTTGGTTTTTTTATTATCAATTATACACGTCCGGTCTAATATTATATTAAAATTAATATAAAAATATTAACAAATTGACATTTTTTCACAAAAATTATATATAGTATTAATGACAAATAATAACATGATTTAAAATAATAATTTTAAATTTTTGAAGGTGAAACAGAATGAAACATGAAAAAATGACAAACACAAATGTACTAAAAATGGTGGGGGTCCGGTAAATAATGCCTGCTATGGCCATCGTCATTTTTGGTTTTGTAGCAGGAATGTTTGTTATGACTATTGTAAATTTATATAAACACGTATTAAAAGTGATGAATAAAGAACTTTAGTATATATACGTTAAGCTACAATAAATCCATCTTAGAAAAAAAACATTAATTTAATTTATAGATTTTATTCGTAAGGGGCAGCTTCTTTTAGAAGGTCTACATGTGAAATAATCATCCGTCGGCAACAATACCTATCAAGACCCAAATCATCTAATATTTTTTCAGGTGTTTCTTTAGGTTTTTCACCTGTATCTAAAACTTTTTTATATTCCACATATCTTTTTTTATATTCATCATATAATGGAGCAATGACTTTTCCACAAGTGAAGCATCTTACAGGAATTATCACATAATCACCTATATTATAATATCGTATACTGCGATTATATCACCAAATATTGTTATGAAATGCCCATCTTAGTTATTATATATAAACTTAACCCATATTTCGGACAACTGTTAGCACGGATTAATGAATTTTCATTAGTTCATTAATCGTATTAATTCATAATTTTCTAATATTTTTCCCTTTGTATCATAATATCCTATGATAAAATTTAGTTGAAAAATTGCCATAGCGCTCTCATCAAAACATTTAATCACTTCTTCTGTGGAAATTTTATTATTCCCAACAAATTTTTTGGTTATACTATCTATATTTCCGTGAGCAAGATCATTACGAAATTGTATCCATTTATGTATTTTTTCAATAGATTGTATATATTCTCTATTCCGCTTATCATCATTGGAACGAATGACAATAACCACAGGATCTTCTGTATATTTTAAATAAGGAATATTACGCCATTTTTCATATAATGAAAGTTGATAAAATTTATATTCTTGATTTTCCAGATTATTCATAATATATTTATTTCCATTTTCATAAAAATAAGATTCTTCCGATTCCACCCAGTGAATTTTTTTATCTTCCGAATTTATAAACGAAACAATATTAGCTTTATGTATATCATAATTTTCATATTCTTCTTCTAACCAATGCATTGCTGAGTTAATTCTATATTCCAGAGTAAAAACATTGAAAACAATTGCAATCATATTTTTCTTAATTACCTTTCCATAATTATTTTTTACACAATCTAATTCTTTGTCTGTATTTTCCGCTCTAATTTTATTATTATAATTTTTATTAACCTTTATTGCTTCTCGAGTTACCTCAAGAGCATTTGAGTGATAAGTAAACCAAGCCTTTATTTCTTTTATATTTCTTCCAGCTACCGCGCGCATTTTACCTCCTCCAAATCTATAATTTCAACTTTAAATTCCCTTTGCTTTTGTAACTTGGATTGTTAAAACACCATTAATCTTATCAACTCTACCTGTTAAACGATAACGTCCAGTTAATTGAGTTGAATAATTATAGGCGATTGAATGTCCACTCTCATCCATTATGAAAAAAATAACATTATTACAAGTTCCTTCAACCGTAACTTCTTTCCCAATATAGTCATTCGGATTTGCAGTTATATCTCCAATATTTGTTAATCCTACACCAACTTCCTCGCATCCGCTCAATCCAACACAGATGAGCAGAACAACTATTCCGAGCATTATGATTTGCTTTTTCATTTCCTATACCTCTCCCAAATTGAAAAATTTACATTATTTATTATGATGCTGAAATATCAAATTCTATTTGCTCTACATTTTCAAAGTAACTTGAAAAACATAAGTATATAATCTTAAAGTCATCAGTCTTTGTATCTTGTAAATTTAATATATAATCAGATTTTGAATCTAAATAAGTGTGATTTATGTCATAGAAATCTACTTTTACAGTAATGTTATTCAACATTCTTCCAGCAGTATTCTTTATTGTGCCAGTTATCTTGTAATATCCATTCTTCGCTTTTTCAGAATGGATAAAGCCATCCCCTATTTTTTCTGGTTTAAAACCCATATCTGCACCAAATGTTTCAATTTTATAATTAACAAGTTCTACTTCAGCTGTATCTCCAGTTGTGCCACCATTATTTGTTGTTTCCTCACACCCACTCAATCCAACACAGATGAGCAGAATAACTATTCCGAGCATTATGATTTGCTTTTTCATTTTCTACGCCTCCCCTAAGTTACAAATTCGTAACTTTTCTTTATATAAAAATCTTTAGAACTTATGAATCGTGATAAAGGGTTATAAAAAAAGGGAAAGCGTTGGTTTGGAATCTTTCGGGGATTTCTCAAAGACCCCAAACCAAAATATAGGTTGATTTACATAGATATAAAAGTTTCTCAACTCAACTTTATTTTTTCCTCCTCCAAATCTATAATTTTTATATTCTTCTTACTACTAAACTATTTTATCATTTGTTAATTCAAACTTTGTAAAAAGGATTCCGTCCGAATATATTGTTTACAATAATAAAATTGAATGAATCAGTATTATCGGACTGTTTAGTATCATTTACATCAATTGTTGCTTTTGCTGTACAAATGTTAAAAACACTTCTAACACCATAGCACTCATAAAAAACATAGTGTGTTGAACCACTATTGGCTGAACCTCCACCATCAATCCACGTTTCGTTATGGTCTCCTCCTATATTTTTCCCGAATATTGTAGTTATATTAAACGTAACATTACAATTATCTGCAAAGCCCGGTCCTTCATTCCAAATACTTACTTCAAAAACGACCCAAACAAATTCTAAATAAATATGAGGTAATATAATCCTATTCGCCCTTAAGGTGAGAATATTATTAAAATCTTGATTCCCTGACGATATCGGAAATGATACTAATATCAAAAGAAAAAGAATGCCAACTATCAGACCTTTCTTTAATATTTTATTTTTCAAATATCTTTTCCCCCTATACTATTATAATAAATAATATGTTATTTAAATCTATGTAACAGTTAAACAACTATATCAGTTCTGCATTATAATATATTGGGGGAAAATGAAAAGACTATATGCAATAGGAATTATTCTTTTGTTCATAAGTTTGGCAATTGCTGATGAACCACGGATTGAAAATATTACGATTTCACCTGAAAAACCCACTCCACTATCAGAAATAACAATTACTGCTGAAATCAACGGTGAGAATATAGAAGAAGTATGTATGAGAGTTGAAGAGGGTAATGATATGTATTGTTATCCATATCCACTTAATGTAAGTTTGGTAAATATCCATACTAATATCTATAAAGGTAATGCAACTTTAATACACTGGGATGCAACGCGTATTTTATGTTGGCCTGTTATCAAATGTAATGGCACTTGGTATGAGCTTTTTGAAGAATATTATTTTCATGACCTTTACCCTGAATTAAACATTAGTGTTCCTGAAAAAGGGTATTTTTATCTTTTTGGAAAACAAATAGGTAAGACATTCCTTGGAAATACTATTCTTGTTGGAAAAACAACAATAATTATTGATGTCGGCTCTTATTTTAAATATGATATTGAAAATATTGAGTTTTATATTAATGATAAACTGAAAGGGAATATAAACGAGGAACCTTTTGAATGGAAGTGGAAAACATTTTCAATTGGAAAATGTGATATTGAAATTAGAGCATATGTTAGTGAAACAAATTACTCATTCGTTAAGACTCAAGTTATTGCTTTCATCTTATAGTTAATGTTTACAATTTAAATATTAGAGTATTTATAGTAAAATGGGGGAAGAATGAAAAGAATCCTTGCAATAGGCATTATCCTTCTATTCATAGGGATGAGTATATCCTCAACTACTGGCTTTAATCTTGAAAAGCAATCTACTACACCACTTAATGGTAAAACACTCTATGTCGGTGGTTCAGGTCCAGGGAATTACACAAGGATACAGGATGCAATAGACAATGCGAGTGATGGGGATACGGTGTTTGTGTATAATGGGACGTATTATGAGGATGTAGTTGTAAATAAATCAATAAGTTTGATTGGAGAAGATAAAAATACAACAGTAATCATTTACGAATATGAGTGGTTTGTTGTTAGTATTACTGCAGATTATGTTAATATCAGTGGTTTTAAAATACAATATAGTTATGAGGGAGACGGAATATCCGTTTATTCCAATAATAACAATATTTCAAACAATATCATTTCTTACCATTTAGATGGTATATATCTAAAGAATTCAAACCACAATATAATAATGAATAACGAATTCTCCAGTAATTGGAATTGTATATATCTTATTTCATCAGAAGGAAATCTTATTATTAACAATACTTTAATGAATAATAGCCATGGATTAATCCTTAGAAAATCTTATAATAACACACTCATAGAAAACAAATTATATTATGATGCTATGTGCACAACTTTTTTAATTCAATATTCAAATAATAATGTAATCAAAAATAATACCATTCTAAGGGGTCAAAGTATATGGTTATGGGGTTCAAATAATAATACCATCAGTGGAAACACTGTTGAACAATGTAGATATGGTATATATCTTATGAATGGTTCAAATGATAATACAATATTTAGCAATTGCCTAATCTCTAATTTCTATTATGGTATAAAATGTGGAGGGGATAATAAAATTTATCACAACAATTTTATAAATAATACACAGAATGCAAATGATAGTGGTAACAACACATGGGATGATGGTTATCCCTCTGGTGGAAATTTCTGGGATGATTACAACGGAACAGATGAAGATGGAGATGGTATAGGTGACACACCATATCCTATTCCTGGCGGTGATAATGAAGATAGGTATCCATTGATGAAACCTTATGGAAACTGGAGTTTTTATCCTGTTGCTAAATTCAACTGGACACCATCATTTCCAGAACCAAATGAGACCATCCATTTCAATGCATCAGAGAGCATTGATTATGATGGGAATATAATTCTGTATGAATGGGATTGGGACAATGATGGAGTATTTGATGAAAATCATACAAATTATACGGCAACACATTCGTGGTCTGAATATGGATTTTATCCAGTTACATTAAGAGTTACTGATAATGAAAATTTAACGGATAATAAAACAAAAACAGTAAGAGTTGGAAATCAACTACCTTATGAACCAAGTAATCCTATTCCACCTAATGGTTCAACTAACTGGAGTGGTGGTGGTTTATGTTGGACTGGAGGGGATCCTGATGGCGATGAAGTAATCTATGATGTCTATTTTGGAAACAGTAGCCCTCCACCAATAATAATTATTAATCAAACCTCTAACTGTTCATCACTACCAATGTTAGATTTCAATACAACCTATTACTGGAAAATTGTTGCCCGGGATGAATTCGGTGCGACAACTGAAGGACCTATATGGAGTTTTACAACCAGAGGAAATAATCCACCGGATACACCAATAATTGAAGGACCAACATCTGTAAGACCTGGAACATATAATTATACATTCTATTCAACAGACCCTGAAGGTGACATTGTCTTTTACTGGATTAATAAGAATGATGGAATCGTAGAATGGATTGGACCGTATGAATCAGGGGAAGAAATAACAATACCTATAACCTGGCACAAGAAGGGAACTTATACAATTAGAATTAAAGCAAAAGACATCTTCGGTAATGAAAGTAAGTGGGGCATTCTGGAAGTAACTGTTCCAAAGAATCGTTATATGTTCTTCTTACAGTGGTTAGATAGGTTTCCATTATTGTATCAATTTATAATACGAATTATGGAAAGATGGGGTAAATGAAGAAACTACTCGTAGTTGCTGTAATCGTCCTATTCATAGGGATGAGCATATCGTCATCTACTGGGTTTGATGTTAGAGAGCAATCCAGTATTACAACATCTAATGGTAAAACACTCTATGTCGGTGGGAGTGGTCCTGGGAATTATACGAAGATACAGGATGCTATTGATAATGCATCTGATGGGGATACGGTGTTTGTGTATAATGGGACGTATCATGAGATGTGAGAGTGGATAAATCGATTCAATTAATCGGTGAAGATAGAGATATAACCATTATCGATGCTGGAGGAACACACAGTCCTATTTCTCTTGAAAAATCTGGAAATACAGTTAGTGGTTTTACTTTGAAAAATAGTGGGAATGAATGGTATAATGATGCGGGAATTAGTATCAATAATTGGGTTCATGATTCTAATAATAATATTATCATAGGGAATAAAATATTAGATAACCGTGATGGTATTTATTTGTCTGGTTCAAATGATAATATTATATCAGATAATATAATCCTTGCTAACAGACATATAGGTATGTGGTTTCGAACATCAAATCATCATAATCAAGTGATTAATAACACATTTATTAATCTGCATAATCCTGCTTTGGCTTTATTTAGTTGTTCTTATAATAAATTTATTAATAACACTTTTTTTAATATATCAGATTTTGGTATCGCAATTCTCGAATCTCGATATAATGAGATTTCTTGGAACGAATTCAATCAAACTAAAACAGCAATAAGGCTAGGGCCACTAACAACTCGCCATGAAGTTTATAAAAATAACATAGTGAATAATACAAATGGGATTTTGGTTGATGTTTCTGATAATGTTAATATAAGAACTTCGAACACTTACCATACCATAAAAGATAACAATTTTATTGAAAATGATGTTAGTATTCAACTTATATTGGGTGAAAAAAACCGTATTGAAAAGAATAATTTCATTAAAAATAATCAACATCCTTATTTTGTTGTACCAACTCGTTTTAAATGGTTTTTTTTCGCTTTGATTTTACAAAACAACTATTGGAATGGGAATTACTGGGATGATTTAGGAAATTCTTCGAAAAAGACTATCGCAGGAGAAATTTGGTTATTAAGACCAGCATGGGATTTTTTTAATTCAGAAATATATTATGTTTTTTTTAAATCCTTTGAAACATATGATTTTGATAGATTTCCAGTATCTGAACCATATCCTTTAGAGGTGTGATATTTGAAGAAATTACTTGTTGTTGGAGTAATCGTTCTTTTCCTTGGACTTGCAGTTGCACCATCTATCAATGCTAATATTAATAGAAAACAACCTAAAGCAGTTTTAAATGCTACAGATCAAGACATTGTAGAGATTGTTGTTACTGAATATAAACCAGATGGGACTATAGAAAAATCCACTTTAAAGATGCCATATATAAAGGTAAAAGAATTAAGAAAGGAATTAAAAGATGTTAAAGACGAAGAAGAGAGATTATCAATTTACAAAAAATATAACCTAATATCACAAAATGTAACCTGTGAAAAACTAAGAGCAGATATGGATGAAAGAGCAAGAAGACTGGGATTATCAAAAAATAAAATAGAGAATGCCTTAAGTCGTGATGAAACAAATATCCCTAATTTTCTGAAATATTTAAAATCTGTTAAAAACTATATGTGTTTGGTAAGTGGGATTGTGGCTATAGGTATACGCCTCTATTTTGGAGTGTCGTGGTTTACATCCTTTATTAATGGTGTAATGTTTTATTATCTGAATTTTCCTTCATTGTTTATCCCAAGTGCTGATGTAATTAATACAGGCTTAGTATTAGGTGGTAGATTTGAAACAAGAAATGGGACTTTACCAAATAATGGTGAAGATTTTTTTGATATTATGTTTTATCTAATAGTAGGTTTTGTTGGATTCGTTATCTCTTTGTATCTTATACCAGTTCGTAGAATAATTTTTGGTTGGGAAGATTTTTTTGGATTTGCTGCATTTGCATATGCAATAGGGGTACGATCTGTTGACCCACGCCCCTAATTAAAAAGGAAGGTAATTGATATGAATAACAAGATACTCATCGGCAGTATCATAGCAGTCGCCATCTTGATTGGTGTATCATTCACTTCTGTCGTTGGATACAGAAGTGGAGCATCTGATGTGAAAGCATCACCATTGTTCAATATCAGAACAAGTAGGGCGATAGATGATAAGAGTGAGGAGTTGAGTTGTGAGTATGTTGGGAAAGGAGAAGATATAGATTTATATTTTCCAGAAAGGATTGTTACAAAACTCAGAATTGGAAGTTTAATTAAGAGACTAAATTTAATGAATGAGAAAGAGATTGAAAGTTTGGTAAATTATCTTAGAAAACAAATAGATAATAAAAACATGTTATATAAAAATAATTTGTTTGGAGAAATTAGGAAAATTAACGAATTAAAATCTCCATTAAATTTTACATTAGATGATTCATTTACTTGTCAAATTTTTCCTCCAGCGTGTTTTCTAATGTGGATTCTTGAATGTATAGTTGCCATTGGTAGTACAGCATTTATAGTATTTGGATTAGTTACAATACCATTATTTTTTATTATTGCCAGTATTCTGGGATCGATAGCTGGGTTTCTATATTTCTTTCTTACAGCTGTTTGGGATGATTGTGAATTTTCTTTTGGGGCGTTTACTGCTTGTGTCTGCGATTGAACTGATTAGTGTATTTTAAGAACCAATTATATATAGATTCTTCTGGCTAAAAACAACAATGGCAGGGATTATAGTATGTTTTATGTCATTTTCAATAACAAAAGTTATAACTAATAAATAGCATGAGTATTAGAAATAAAATTAAGATATTCTTTAGGAAGATAATTAGGATGACAGATGAAGAGAGCAAAGAAGAGGTAAAGGTAATTAAAAAAGTAAGAGCTATGAATATCCAAGAGAAGAGATGGATAGAAGGAGAATTTGAAAAAGGAAATGCTCTACGATTTTATAGGTCATCAGGCACTGCTGTCCTTACTAACGTAAAAACTAAAGATTTTGAAGATTTATATTATGTTCCTAGAGATATGATTCCAGAAATAGTAGAGAATCCCAAAATTTTAGAGTCTGCCATAAGTGAAAAGAAGGAGAAAAAGAAAGGGAATTAGAAAAAACTATGGTATCCAACTATCATGATAAAGTTAGAGATTACATCTATGATTATGGAAAAACTATTAAAAAAGTAAAACAAGTCTATAAGGAAAAACAGCAACCCATACCAATAGCATATCCATATTCTCATACAAGGAAATCTGGTATCACAATATATTATGAACCAGATGTACATTATATTTTAAGTGGTAAAAGATATGTGATTTTTGAAACAGTAAAATCACAACAGATATACAAAACAATATCAGATTTTGTTAGGTCATATTTATGTGAACGTAGAATTCATTCTATATTCTTTATAACTAAAGATAAGAGAAAAATAATACAAATTATGAATACATTAGATATTGTTTATGCAAAATTAAAGCAAATAGTTAAAGAAAAAGAACACGAAAAGATTTATCATAATGCTATATTTATTCCAGAATCTATATTGGGTTCAAAAAATGATGTATATTCTATTCTTGATAAAGAAGTAAAAAATAAAATTTAAAAATTCTAATTTACTTTGTCCTTGTTTAAATAGGTTCTGATGTGTGTTTTTTGTATGGAGAAAACCCCAATTAGAAATGTTTTCCAATCAGGAAATTGGAAAGGTTTATAAGGGGGAAGAGGAAGTTAGAATTACTCAACTATAAATTTATTAAAAAACTAAATAAACTTATTTACCACAAATTTTTCAAACTCATTAAGGATTCTACTTCATTTTAAATTTAATGATTTATAAACACAAGAGTTGGCTTGAATGAAAAAAACGATGATTCAAAAAATATTTGAAAATCATTCTAATAATAAAGCCACTGTTGGAGAAATTATTAATGTAAGGATTGATGTTAGAATTGCTCGGGATTTTGGAGGAGCAAAAGTTATAAAAAATTTAGAAGAAAACAATCTTAGGATAAATAATCCAAAAAAGACGTTTTTTACCTTTGATTGTAATCCTGGTGGATGCGATCAAAAATATGCAAATAACCAACACATTTGTAGATTATTTGCGAGAAAAAATAAAATAAAAGTATTTGATATCAATAGAGGTATTGGTACCCATCTTGCTTTTGAATCGGGTTTAATTTTACCTGGAAAAACGCTTGTATCAACAGATTCTCATGCAAATATAATGGGAGCAATTGGTGCTTTTGGACAAGGTATGGGAGATATTGATATTGCGAGTGTATTTGCACATGGAAAAATATGGTTTAAAATCCCACCAACAATAAAGATTATTCTAAAAGATACTCCTTCAAAAATAGCATCTGCAAAGGATATCGCTTTGAAAATGATAAAAAATTTAGGAGCTGATGGGCTTCTAGGTTATGCAGCAGAAATCTATGGAGATCATGTTAATTCTTTATCTCTTGATGAAAGAATAACAATATCATCTATGGCAACTGAAATGGGAGGGATAATAATTCTTTTTCCACCAAATGATAAAATAATAGAATATTACAGAATGAATTTTACAGAAGAAGTAAAACCTGTTTTTGCAGATAAGGATGCAGATTATGATAAAACAATAGAGATTGATATTGATGGGCTTGAACCACAAATTACTCGTCCTGGACATCCAGAGGATGTTGTGGATGTTAAAGATGTGTACAACACAAAAGTAGATTCTGGCTTTGTAGGATCATGTACTAATGGTCGTTTTGAAGACATGTTAGTTGTTGCAAAGATATTAAAAAAAAGGAAAATCGCTCCAGGTCGAATTCTCAAGATTGTTCCTGCAACAGATATGGTATGGCGAAGGTGTCTTGATGAGGGACTTATATCGATATTTAAAGAATCAGGTGCACTTGTTGGATCTGCAGGATGTGCAGGTTGCGCAAATGGACAGATTGGTCAAACAGGTATGGAAGAGATAGCAGTATCTTCTGGAAACAGAAACTTTGTAGGCAAACAAGGAAAGGGAGAAATATACCTTGCATCTCCTGCAACGGTTGCTGCATCACTTGTAGCTGGTTTTATAACAACATCTTATAAGATTCCAAAAAAATCCGCATCCATAAAATTACCACAAATTAATAAACAAACGGGTAGAAAAAAGAAAAAAAGAATAAAATCACCCTTAAAAGCAAAAGGAAGGGCATGGGTAATCAAAAAAGACAATATCGATACTGATATGATTTACCATAATCGATATCTATCAATTACTAATATTGATGAGATGGGAAAGTATGCTTTTGATAATTTAAAAGGATATGAAAATTTTTCAAAAGACGTTAAGAAAGGTGATATAATATTCGTTGGTAAAAATTTTGGGTGTGGTAGTTCGAGACAACAAGCAGTAGACTGTTTTAAATCTTTAGGAATCGGCGTAATAGTCGCAGAATCATTTGGTTCAATATACGAAAGAAATGCAATTAATAGTGGACTGGCAATATTAACAGCTAAAGATATCACAACAAAAATTAATAATAATGATGTTGTATCAATTAACTTTATTTCTGGAGAAATTTTAAATAAAACTCAAGGAAAAAAATATCAGACCACACCATTTTTCAACATTCAGCGTGATATCTATACACGAGGCGGCATGTTAGAGACGTGATGAAATATGGACATGACATTTGCAGAAAAGATACTTGCAAAATATTCTAATCAAAAAGAAGTTGAAACTTCTCAAATTGTAACTGTAAAACCAGATCATCTTTTAACCCATGATAATACTGCACCTCTAATACAGAAGATACAACCTGAGTTGCAGAAATATGGGATATACAATAAAACATTGCCAATTATTGTTCTTGATCATGTTATTCCAGCCGTTTCTGAGAAAACAGCAACAAATCATAAAATTATTCGGGAATTTGTAGAAAAATACAAAATAAAACATTTTTTTGATATCGGCAACGGAGTATGTCACCAAATAGTAACAGAAAAAGGATTGGCACTTCCTGGAAAATTAATCCTAGGAAGTGATTCACATACCTGTTCATATGGTGCTATTGGAGCGTTTTCAACAGGAATTGATAGAACTGAAGCAGCAGCATTATTACTGACTGGTGAAACTTGGTTAAAGGTACCAAATAGTATAAAAATAACAATTGAAGGGAAATTATTACCTAATGTAACTGCAAAGGATGTAATTCTCCATATAATTGGAGATATTTCAGCATCTGGAGCCAATTATTGTTCTGTAGAATATCATGGAGATATCAAACAATTTTCAGTAGATGAAAGATTTACAATTGCAAATATGGGAGTTGAAATGGGTGCAAAGAATGCATTTTTTTTAGTTGATAATATAACAACAAAATATCTGGACTCGATTGGTGTTATAAAGTCACAATTTACAGCAATTAACCCTGATAAAAATGCTTTATATTCTAAAGAGTTAAAATACAATCTTTCTGATATAATTCCTGTTGTTGCAATACCGCATAGTGTTGATAATGTAAAAAAAGTAACTGACGTTGAAGGATTGAAAATACATCAATGCTTAATCGGTACATGTACCAATGGTAGATTATCAGATTTAAGGATTGCAGCCAAAATATTAAAAGGTAAAAAAATCCATCCGAATGTTAGATTATTAATACTTCCTTCCTCTAGAAAAGTGTATTTTGAGGCATTACAAGAGGGTATAATTAGCACACTTGTTAAATCGGGAGGGATTATACTCCCACCAGGTTGTGGTCCTTGTCTTGGCGCTCATCAAGGTGTGCTTGCACCAAAAGAACGATGTTTAAGTACTGCAAATCGGAATTTTAGAGGTAGAATGGGATGTAAGGACACAGAAATATACCTTGCGAGTCCGTCTACGGTAGCAATTTCAGCTTTATATGGTAAAATTACAAATCCCATGAAAAGGTGAACTAAATGAAAATCTGGAAATATGGTGATAATATCAACACAGATATGCTTTTTCCTGGAAAATATGTCTATACTTGTAATACCCCTAATGAAATCAAACCTCATCTTCTTGAAGATCTTGACCCTAGTTTTGCAAAAAATGTTCAAGAGGGGGACATCATACTTGCAGGGAAGAACTTTGGATGCGGTAGTTCTAGAGAACAACCAGTTTTAGGATTAAAATCAGTTGGAATTGCTGTTGTCATTGCCGAGAGTTTTGCTCGGATTTTCTACCGTTCATCCATCAATCAAGGACTTATGTTGATTGAATGCCCTGAAGCAGTAAAAGCATATTCAAAAGGGGATAAAATATCCCTTGATCTTAAAAATGGAAAAATCATTATTAATGGAAAATCCTTTTTGTTTCCCAAACTTCCAAAAGAAATATTAGCAATACGTGATGCTGGAGGGATTTTACCATACACAAGAAAAAAATTTAAAATAAATGATTAATTTTATTATTCGTACACTTCTAATGTCTCGAAGAATTCAGTTCTAAAATAATATCCATGTTCAGTTTTTTCAATTAAACCTTTTTCTATGCATAAATCAAATAAATCATCATAAGTATCTTTTTCTTGATTATGTTCTTTTATTTTCTTTTTCATATGACCATCTCTCCTTTTATCTATTGATATTGTCATATATTATCGTGTTATTCTTTCTCAATAATATTATTTATATTTGACGTGTAAAAAAGTCAAAATGAAAAAATTACCAATTTTCAAAAACTAATGATTTTTACATTATAAAAAATATAGTTATTAACATTTAATAAATAAGATTGCAAAATTACATTTTGTAACAGAAGTTTCAATAAATCTATTATGTTAGATAAAATTTAAATATGGCTTTTTTGATATCATAATTTGAAAGGATTTGGAAGGGGGTTCTTTTTCAAATTCATTCTTATTATCTCCCTTTACCCCTTCCTAATTAATTTTTTATAAATTACTCCTGCAAAATCAATACAATAACATCTGAACTTATATACTCTTATTTAATTTACAGTGCTAATATGAGATGGTTTAAGAGATGGAAGAAATCCAAAAAAAAATCTAAAAAAGAATTTAAATGTCCAAGATGTGGTAATATATTACAAAAAGTAGAGAATGACAGGACCAAATTCTATTGTCCAAGTTGCAAAGTTCATCACCAACGAAAAAAGATATAAAAATAGTATCCAGTGGTTATGAGAGAAACAAGCCAACCATTAACTATCTATTGTTATTACCAATTGGAACTTATGAATTCCTTTTTTAATGTTTAAATTACATACTGCAATTTTTATTTTTAACCAGAATGATCGATTGATTATGTTTAATTATAAATATGGATTATTAACTAGTGGTTTTTCAAAATTTATTATCTTCTTATTCTAACAATTTTTCCATTATTTATTCTTAACAACTCTTTTGTTTTTATTTTTAAGAGCGATTTTTCTGAACCCCCGCTTGTATACACAATATTTTTTTCCATAACTCTTGGATCGATTAAAAATATCGCATTATAACCAAATGAGGGAGTTCCACCACACGGATACCCTGTTTTATCTAAGATTTCATCTGGGGTTGCAATTCTTGGTCGCTCTATATTTAATGCTTTTCCAATCCTTTTTGTACTTACACTATCTTCCCCTTTTACAATCGCAACAATCAAATGACCCTTTGAATCAATCAAACAGATATTTTTAACACAATCATCAGGATTTGCATTAACAGCTTTTGCCGCTTCTTCAACAGTATGGCATGATTGATTGAATCTGAGATGATCACCCTTTATTCTATTTTCTTCTAAAAATTTCTTTAATTTCTCTTCGTTTTTATCCATAAATAAAACATTTAATCACATTTTAAAAAATTGTCGATATGTTTGTATTTAATTTATTGAAGAATCTCTTATTCGGAATCAAATCCAGTTACAAAAGTTAAACCAATGTTCCATATGGTGTACAATCAAAAGCGAGTTACATTAAAAACAAACATGGAACTACACGGATTCTTATTATTCATATTAATTTACCCTAAAGCATGGACACAGCTCGCAATTTGTATACCATGATTCAAAATAAATCAACCAACTTTCAATCCAAACAACAAAAACCACCATACTTCTTGAGAAGCATCATCCATTTCCTGTACTTTTACATTAATAATATAGTTTCCAAAACCTATCCATAGACAGGGTACTTCTACGATTTCTCCTGGGGAAATAGACCATAAAATTGTTCGAATGTATTTTGGATTATTTGGTATACCACCAACAATACGTGACTTATAAAAATCTACGGGTAAACTTCTCGCACTAGCATTAATACTTTTAATTGTGGTGATTATTTTTAGATCTTCAAACGAGATGTCCAGTATTTCAACACTACCGTTGTTTGTATTGATATTTGACTTTACATCAACTGCTGATGTTGTTGATATTAAAATTAACATCAGGACTGCTAGTAAGTTATATAGTAGTAATTTATTTTTCATTTTCTTTCCCTGTATCTTTCAATGATACTCTAGTATTTAGTTTTTATCTTTAGATTTCCGCATATAAGTTTATTTTTGTACACAACTATACAAAATTTAATATAATAGATGCACATTGGAATATATATAGGGGGGGTAAACTATGATAAGGAAAGGTATGGCCCTTGGAATAATGATAATATTTCTAACTACTTCAGGGTCTATATCTATTACAAAACCGATAACTAATTCTAACACTCTAGATTTAGACGATAGTTTAAATTTTCATACTGTTCTTGGTGAGTTTGGAACGTATACAACATGTATTTATTGTAAATATGCACATGAGGCATTGATATATTTATTCTTCAATCGCGGTGATGATTATCCGTTTTATTATGTAACTCATGTTTATGATAAAAACATCCATGCTTATAAACGAGTTAAGGAAGAATTAGGTTTAACTGCCGCTCCCACAGTGTTTTGGGACGGTGGTTGGAGAAAAGATATAGGTTCCCCCAACAACGCTACAGATGTAGCTAATTATAAAAAGAGTATTAACAAATGTAAAAATAGAACGGTCGCTGATATAGACTTATCAGTTGATGGATATTGGCTTGGAGCTGTTAATAATGAACCAGAAGATAATGCAACTAAAATACCTATCAATCAAACTTTAAAGTGGACAAATACAAAGATGATTGTTAATGTTACCATAACTAATAATGAAGCATCCCTGTATAATGGCCATCTTCATGTGTATGTATGTGATAATCAATCTTCAATGGGGTGGTATGATACAGCTGATAGATTGTATACTATGGCATTTTTAGATTATGCATTAAATCATAATATTAACCTAAAGGGTAAAAGTACATGGAATAGTTCGATTCATTGGGATGGAATAGATCATACCAATGGCACAAAAAAGTATGTATATGAAAATGTAACTGAAGATAATACTTGGGTGATTGCATCAATTTTTAATCGGGATAACAATAATTATACAGATGAAACTGCAGGGTATCGATTAAATGAGGGTACCGATCCAAAAACCTTTACCGTTTATTTTGGTAACACAACTCCTCCACCATTAGTTATCGGAAATACTACTAAGATGACATTTACTAATTTCACACTTGAGTGGAATACAACGTATTATTGGAGAGTTGATGTATGGAATAAAAAAGGTGAAAAAACGAAGGGTAAAATTTGGAGTTTCACAACCCGTGATAATCATCCACCCAATACACCAAGTAATCCTATTCCATCCAATAACTCTAAAAATGTTAGTATTTGTGGTGATTTTAGTTGGACTGGTGGTGATCCTGATGGTGATAATGTAATATATGACATTTACTTAAGTGAATGTTCAGGG
Organism: uncultured Thermoplasmatales archaeon; assembly: GCA_964347865.1. Classification (GTDB taxonomy): domain Archaea; phylum Thermoplasmatota; class E2; order DHVEG-1; family DHVEG-1; genus JAGLML01. The sequence goes on along the minus strand of CAYGAC010000006.1, from coordinate 42,629 downwards.
GATCTAATTTTAATTGCCATAAATGTAACTACCCCATGGTATCAAGAAACCCAGTTACTTGAATTTGATACATGTTATAAATGGATGATTGTTGCATGGGATGAATTTGGGTATAAATCAGTAAGTCCGATTTGGTATTTTAGAACAGAAAAAAACCTTCCTCCATATCCACCTGGTGATCCTCATCCTAAGGATGGTGAATATCTAGTACCCATTAATGTTACCTTATGCTGGAAAGGAGGTGATCCTAATCTATGTGATATTGTCACGCATGATGTGTTTTTTGGTACCAACTCACCTCCACCAAAAGTTAATAGTACAAATAAAACCTGTTATAATGTAACTGGATTGGAGTTATTTAAAGAATATTATTGGCAGATTATCGCATGGGATAGTGGGGGACTGTCATCTAAAGGACCAGTATGGACTTTTACAACAGGTGATAATAGTCCTCCGGGTGCACCAAAAATCGAGGGGCCAGGACCAAAAATAAAAATGTTGCACATGCCAAAACCAAAACCAGGGACTTATAATTTTACCTTTTGTGCAATAGATCCTGATGGCGATGATGTTTTTTACTTTATAGACTGGTACTATGGTACTTATGAAGATTGGTTCGGTCCATATCCTTCTGGAGAAAAAGTAACACGCAATCATACATATATCAAAAAGGGAACTTTTACAATCAGTGCAAAAGCTAAAGATATATGGGATCAAGAGGGTCCATGGGGATACTTACATATAACTATACAGCAAAGTAGGAATTCAATCAAGCTATTATTTTTACAATGGTTAAACAATTTTCCATTATTACAAAAATTATTGAATTATATTTGTAATATCATGGAATTTTCGTAAAAATTCCATTGATAATATTCTTTACTTCTCTAAAAAATTTGTATAAAATTTAAGATTAAAGGGATGGGGAAGTGTGGAGGTGGTGAGGAGAGATGGGAAAAAGGGATGACTCCCCCATCCAGATTAATATTATTTTAATTACTATATATATTTTATTATAAAAATAATAATTAGAGTGATATCAATTTATACTAGGTGTATTTACTATGAATCACCAGAAAAAATAATTAATAACTAGAAGGGAAGAGGGGGATAAAATATGAAGAATAATTAATATGAAAATATGAGTCTTTCCCTTTCTAGTTGATGTTTAATATTTCTATTGGTTTAAGTAAGTTTTTTGCAGTTGAATATGCAGATATATGTGCATTTTCAGTATGAAAAAGAATTAGAGAGTTGATTTATTTATCAAAAGAATATTTAACAATTTTTTGATTAATATTAAAAAAATAATTTTAAAAAAAGATAGAGAAGAAAATTATTTTCTTCTTCTTAAAATTATAAGTATTAAGCTTAATGCTGTTATAACTGAAAATACTTCAAAACCGGGTGTTCCATTCGTTGTGTCTCCTGAACCACCATTTCCATTAGTTTGGTTGTCTTCTCCGTCATCGTCTGTATCATCTCCATTACCATCCTCGGGTGCAAATTCAGGATCCCATGTATAGTCACCAACCCAATCAAACCATGAATCTTTTACATATTGTTCTGCTCCATAATCCTCAAAGATCCAGGCAGTTCCATAAAGTTCAACAGCTGTTGTAATCATCTCCTACCTTTTCTAAAGTTGCACTAATGGTATCTCCATTAACTGTTACATCACTAATAGAAATTGGTGGTGAATAGCTACCTGTTAGAGATGTTCCCATTGCACTACCGCCTACAGGTTCTCCGACAATATCTACATAGGATAACATATACCACGCATCAGTTGTATTAAAAAACATAATGTAAGCTGCTTTTTCATATTGCGAACGTGTGAATGCCCCTCCAGGCCACAAACTCATTGAAAGTGTAATCTGATCTCCACTCACTTCAGCTTTTATTTCTTTAATATCGATATTTGGTTGATCATCGATGGTCTGCTTTTCCCAGTAAGGATATACAAAGTGCCATACATCCCCTTGAGCATCAGTTTCTGTTTCTGCAGTTGCTATTATAGATGATAAAAACAGCACAATTATACCTATAATTAATAAATTACTTTTCCAAAGTTTCATAATAACTACCTCCAGAATGTGGAAAACATCATTCCTTTTTAAATATATTGAAAAAATTAACATTATATTTATTTAATAACAACGAAGAATATATTACATAATTTTATATAGGATAAGATCATTTGAAACACATCGGGAGGTTATAAAAATGAAGAAAGTAGTAGGTATTATTATTTGTATGTTATTTATAGGTAGTGTTTTATCTGTTTCTGGAAGTGAATTAATTGAAAAAATTTGTGAACCAACACTAAATGGAAATACTCTTTATGTAGGAGGGAGTGGTCCAGGGAACTATTCCACAATTCAAGAGGCAGTTGATGATGCAGAAGATGGTGATATCGTTTTTGTTTTCAGTGAGTCGTCTCCATATAATGAAAGTGTTACGGTTGCAAAACCAATAACAATACGTGGAGAAAACAAATTAACCACAATAATTGATAGATCGCATGAAAAAGGTGATGCATTCTTTTTATATTCAAACAATGTGACTATTACTGGATTTACTATTCAAAACACTGGAACGGGTATCTATATCGCTGGTCCTGGATATGATGCTAGTTATAACATTATTACAGATAACATAATATTAAACACTGCTTGTGGAATCCAGATATTTTATGGTAGTCCATCGAAACCTGGATTTTCTAATTTAGGTTATAATACGATTAGTAATAATACAATTATCAATACTACTTTTTGTGGAATTAGATCTGTTAGAGGTCGAAATACTAATATTATTGGAAATAGTATTTCGGAGAACCATGGATATAGCAAAAGGGGATATGGAATAGAAGTATCTGGAGCTTTCAATAATATATCTTTAAATAACGTTTTCGATAATGATTTTGATGGAATTATTGTAGGTGAATCGTATAAAACTACAATTTATCGAAATAATATAGAAAATAATGGTCGTTATGGATTAACACTTTTCGATACATCCTTTGATAAAGTCATTCAAAACAATTTTATTGATAATCATAGAAATGCATTTTTTGGTCAAGCAATTTTATTTATTATTGAGACACATAGAGGAAATTATCCAATTCTACCAAATAGTTGGGATTCTAATTATTGGGGAAAGCCTAGATCCATACCCTATATAATTCCAGGACTTGTTGGTTTACATTTATTCCTACCATCGATAATATATGATTCTTTAGGGATTCTACCTTTTAATTTCTTCCGTTTGGATATACATCCTGCACAAGAACCATATGATATAGTTGGATGATATGAAGCCATTAAGAGGAAATTATATCAACTAAATATCAGTTACAAATTACAATAATCAGTATTTTCTAATAAGTTATCAAGTTGAGGTGGGAAGATGGAAGAAAAAGATATTCCCAGTAAAAAATGCCAAAAGTGTGATAAAGAAATCGGTGGAAAGGCGTATTATTTTGTAAGATTAGATTGTATATTTGATGGAGATACAGTTTCCGCGTGCGATACAGTTGTTCTATGTTTTAATTGTCATAATAATCTTAAATCTTGGTTAAATCTTTAAATTATCGGCAATTAACGTAAATATTAACGGCATTATTTAAATATCTCTTAAATAAATCTTTATTCGTAGGGTAGAAGGAAGGAAATGGTTGGATCATTTTCATCTTTTCACTCATCTAATATTCCTTCCTTCTCGATTTAATTGAAATAATTATATTTATTTTACAATTTTCGCTATGTATAATTTCTTTTCAAAAAAATAGGATTTATAAAGTGTTTGTGGTTTTATGAATTGAAGATTTGGTGAGACAGAGATGAACTATGAGGACGAAGACGAAGAAAATAGAGTTGAAGATGAGAAGAAAATTGACATCTTGGCAAAAGATCTAGAAGAAAAATTTAATGACTCCCAAGAAGATGAAATAATAGAGGAAAAAGAGGAGAGAAAAAGGATGTATATGGATACAATAAGAGTTCCAACAACAATAGCAGGTTTTATTACACTTGGTACTGGGATCGCAGTGCTAACCAGGGCAATATGGATGACTTCAATTTTTGGAGATATAACTTGGTATGTAATTCTATGCGTTGGAATATTATTAATTATTATTGGAGTATTTGCTGTTTCTCGTTCGTAATCAGTATTCATCACATTGTCTTTTGTGAAATAAATTAATTAATAGATTGAATTATATTAAATAATAGTTCTAGGTGTGATATTTTCCCATTAACGTTTTATACTAATACACGATTGCTTTTAGTGACAACTTTCTTAGGAGAAAAGGAGAATGGTAAAGAAGATAATGGTTGTTGATGACGATCTAGGTTGTCTCGAGTCTGTTAAGCAAGCTTTAGAGATGCTAGATGATGAGTACAAGGTTGTGTTAGCTTCTAGTGGATTTGAATGTCTTGAATTATTAAATAATAATGAGATTCCTGATCTCATATTATTAGATATTATGATGCCCACAATGAGCGGATGGGAGACTTTAAAAAATATACAACAAAACTTAGAATGGAAAGATATACCTATTGTATTTCTTACTGCACGAACTGATGATATTGCCCAAAAGACTGGTAATTTCTTAGCAGAAGATTATATTACTAAACCTTTTAACATTGAAGATTTACATAAAAGTATTGATAGAATCCTAAAAAAGACTGGTCGTTTTCAAAAAGAAGATATAAGAAAAAGAATAGATAAAGTGTTAGCAGATAGTAATCAATCGAAAGAATAGTTCAATATCATCTTAATCCTAATTATTCATTTTCGAAATATCATGTATAATGTGGGTAAATCCAATTATTCGACCTTCTCTATCTCTTAATACATTAACCGTTAAATTGACATCAATTGGTTCAGCATTCACTTTATTAATTTTTGTTTCTATACTCTGTTTTACATTATCATCTTGTAAGAATTCTTTCTGGATTTTATCCCATTCATCTGATAGATAAACCATCTTTATGTGTTTCATATTAAGTTCATTTTGGCCCATATTTAGAAGTTCTTCAGTAAGTTTATTCCATGATATAATATGCCCATTTTCATCGGTTAGAATAATTGCAAAGGTCGAATTTTCGAAAACAGCTTTATAGTGTTCTTCAAGTTTCATTAAATCCATTTCTGCCTTCTTTTGCTGAGTAATATCCCTAGAAATACCCATGGTACCGATTATATTACCCTCATCGTTATATCGAGGTACTTTTGTAACAAGAACCCAACTTTCAGATCCATCCTGGCGCGTAAGTTTCTCTAGTTTATTGATAATCGGTTGTCCAGACTGCATTATATTGTTATCATCTTCAAAAATCTGTCTTGCTTGTTCCTCAGGTAAAAAATCGTAATCTGTTTTTTGTACCATCTCTTCAGGGGTTACATTAGAATGCTGAGCCTTTGCCTTATTTACTAGAATAAATCTATTTTTTTCATCCTTAAAATAAACAGAATCTGGAATAGTATCCAACAGTGTTTTAAGTAATTCATGTTCACGATTTTTTTGTTGGTCTTTTTCACTTCTTTCAGTTATATCCCGTATAATTAAAATAAAATTATCAACTTCTTTATCCTTTTTTACAAGAAAAAAAGAGCTTACTTCTACATCTAGCAACTTTTCCTGCATTGCTTTTATTTGGGTCGTATAATTGTTTGCCGTTTTATCTGAAAGTAATTGTTCAAATTGTTTAACAACAATTGGACGTGATTTTGACGTAATAAATTCTGTTGAAAAGAGATTCTTACCGATTATATTATCCTTTGTTAAATCGAGCATTTCACATAGTTTAGTATTTACATCAAGTATGTCACCTCGAGCATCCAAAACCAATATTCCATCAGTTGAATACTCAAAAAGTCCATGATATTTCTTTTCGCTCTCCTTTAATCTATTTTCTGCCACTCTTCGTTCTGTGATATCCCAAAAAAGTGCAAACATAACCGGTTTATTATCCATTTTAAAAAGAGAGATGCTAATTTCAACAGGAATATAACTACCATCTTTGCATACACTTTCTGTTTCAATGTTAAAACCCCCTCGTGCAGCAATTTCTTCCTTAAATTGAGACCAATCGTTATCTAACGATAATATATCTTTTAGTGATAAATGTAAAAATTCGTTTAAGTGATATCCAAAAAGCTCACTTGCTTTATGATTTGCTTCTAAAATTTGCCCTTCGAGTGTTGTTAAAAAAGCTGCTGCATTAACCTGTTCAAATAATGTTTTGTATCTTACTTCAATCGTCTTAGAATCAATCTTTGGTTCTACATGAAAAACTTGTTCACTAGACTCCTCTGCCATAAATCATCACATATAGACATCCCATCTAGTTAGTACTTAAAAATAAATACATTTTTGATATTTAAACCTGTGTTTTATCAAATAATTAGTTTAGTATATATCTTTAATTTAGAATTATTAAAAAGATTAATTAATGATTATAATTCTTTAAATTATAGTGATTGAAATCTTTCCTATGTTGAAAAAACGATGGACAATATTTATACAAGATTGTTATATTTTAGGTATTTCTTAAAATAAAAAAGATGATTTTATATGAAATGAGATTGGTCGATAAATGGTAGTTAATAGTATTTGTAATATAGAAATCAATAAAAATCATCGTAAACACTGGTTAAAATTGGCATGTAAGATTATTTCACTCTATTTAACAAAAAGAAATGAGCAAGAAATAATAGTAGAAAAAAGTTATAATTCAATTTCTCCTAATTATGATTATTTTTGGTCAAACCATATGAATAAGTTTTCACAGGAATTGATTAATAGAATAGATTTTCCAGATAAAGGTGTGAGTATTGATTTGATGTGTGGAACGGGGTTTGTAGCAGGACTGATTGCAGAGAAAATTAAGGGGAAAATTATCGGTGTCGATATCTCTGATGGAATGTTAAATGTTGCAAAGAAAAATTATGGTGATCAATGTAATTTTATTCGGAGTGATGTTATAAAATATCTAGAAAGTCAACCCTCTGAAAGTGTTGATGTTGTTGTCAGTACGTGGGGACTTGGTTTTACAAAACCATTTAAAATGATTAAAGAAATTACTCGAATTTTAAAACCCTCTGGTCAAGTTGGTATAATTGATAATAGTTTATTAACAATATATGAGGTTGTATTTTCTGGTATTTCAACTGTTGCTGAATACCCTTCTGCAGTAACTAATAAGATGAATGTACGATGGCTTCCTTCAAAAGGATCTTTAACAAGAAGAATGAAATTATCTGGTCTAAAGATAATAAATTCGTGGAAAGGTAACAAAACATATTATGCAAAAAATGGTGAGGATGCGATAAATTTTTTAATTAACACAGGAACCGCTGCTGGTTATCAATATTGTATCGATAGAAAATATTCAGATGTAATAAAAAAACGTTTTAGGATAATAATTAAAAAATCATATGGAACTAAGAAGGGAATACCAATAACTCATCGTTATATTGCAGCAATTGCTAAAAAACCTAATTAATCATTTATGTATTTGTTGATTTTCTTAGTACATTTGTATATTTTTGGATATGGATATTTATTATCTAGTTGTGGGATCATTTTTTTGCTATCACAAGGTGATAACGGAAATGAATCTGAATCAATTTTATTACAAATCTCCCTCATAAGACAATCAGCTCTTGGTCTAGGAAAGTAAGGTTTCATATCTTCCCAAATATCCTTTAAAGGTTTCTCTTGAATATTACCAAAACTTAAAGGGGTAAAATCACATGGACATACTTCACCAGTTGCATCAATAAATAATGTCTGGTATCCAGTATTACAACCCATAAAACCCTCTGATTCATATTCAGCAAGGGTTGTCACAATTGGACCCGATCTAATTTTATGAAGTTTTTTTTGTATATCTTTTAAAAGATTGAGTTCATCGATTTTTAATTGTTCATTTGAGCTTCCACACCAACTACCAGTGGCAATTGGAAAAATTAATCTGAGTTCTCCAACTTTTAAATCATCTGCTAAATCGTAGATTCTTTCAAGTTCTCCATTGGTTAATTTTTCTCTAGTCGCTATTGTATTTATCGCTGTATAAATGCCTGTTTGATTACATATCTTTAATGCATTTATCCCCAATTGTAATGAACCTTTTTTCCCCCTTACTCTATCCTGTATTTTAGGATTTGTTGAATCTATACCTATAATCATTGATCCTAAATTGGAATTGTAAAATTTTTCAGCTCTTTTTTTATTAAAATTAAAGCCTGTTGAATAAATAATTGTCGTTAACTCAGGTGATGATGCTGAAACGATTTCTTCAAGATCCTTACGAATCATTGGTTCACCACCAGTAAACCCTAGTATAGCTGTTCCAAGTTCTTTTATCTCGGTGATCAATTTAAGGATTTGATTTTTTGGGAGATCTCCTTGTTTTCTTTTACCATAACTGCAATGTGGACATTTATATGGACATATTGCGGTAATTGCAAAATTTATTGTATGCGGAAGTCGTTTTTGATTTTTTATAGTATCAACGATTCGATCAAATGATATAGAAGGATAAGGTGGAAATGCTGAATTTATTCTAATTTGTTCATTAAACCAATGGGGTTTTTCTTTTCGAAACTTACTGATTGAAAAAATTTTAAATCCTATTGGAGTATTTTTTATATAAGGTGCTAGTTCTTTTATTATTGTTATTCTATCTACTTTTTTCAGATATCACACCTTCATCAAGATTCTATGTTTATTGAATATTAATGTAGGTATTATTTATAATTTTTAATACGAAATATCTTTATATGAGATTTTTTTACTAACAGTATAGAAAATATGAATGTTTTATTAATCCATCCTGGATCTGGTGGAATAGAATTTGCCGAAAATTTTCAAGTTCCAATAAATCCATATTTGCCTCCCTTAGGAATTTTATATCTTGGTAGTATATTGGAGGAGAATGATCATAAAGTAAATGTTATTGATTTAAATGCTGAAAAATTTTCAAAAGATGACTGTAAAAAGGTTCTCAATAATTTCGATGCAGTAGGTATGACTACCTATTGTCATTCCTTTGAACAAGATAATTCACTCAAGATATCGAAAATGATTAAAGATATTGATCCAAGTATCCCTTTAATTCTTGGAGGGCCACATGGTAGTCTTTTACCGAAGCAATCTTTAATAGATTATAATGCAGATATTTGTGTAAGAGGGAGGGGTGAAACAGTTATTTATCCAATTATCGAAGCACTAAATGGCAATGGTAAAATGGCTTCTATTCCGAATATCTATTATCGTGAAGGAAATAAGATTGCTCATACAAAGTTTAAGGCAATCAAGGTGAATTACGATGATTTACATTATCCAGCTCGACATCTTGTTGATAAATATGATTATGGATATTTGAATGGTAAAAAATTAGCAAAAGGTCGTTTAACATCTATTATTACGTCAAGAGGTTGTGTAAACAGATGTAATTTTTGTAATATACATGCATATATACCAAATTGTACTTATCGATCTGTTGAAAAGATCAAAAAAGAAATTGAGGATATATACAATAAAGGTTATGAAACTCTTACTTTTGTTGATGATAATTTTATGATTAAGAAAAAAACCGTTAATGAAATTATGGATTTTATTATAAAAAATGACTTTAATTTTCGAATTTGGATTTTTGGTGCGCGAATTGATGCTGCAGAAAGATCCTTGTTTGAAAAAATGCGCCACGCTGGAACGGATATAATCAATTTTGGAATCGAATCAGGAAGTCAAAAGGTGCTAAATTTTTACAATAAAAGATTAACTATTTCACAAATAAAATATGCAATTAACCTTTCTAAAGAAATGGGTTTCTTAACAACTGGCACGTTTATGATAGGTGCTCCTATTGAAACAAAAGAAGATATTAATAAAACTATAAAATTCTCAAACCAACTCCCTTTAGATGCTGCAATATTTTTTGCATTTCATTATACCTATAAATCTAAGTTATGGCAGGATGCATTAAATAATGGAAAAATTAAATCAAATGATTTTAGACTCATTCCTGATAAAAGCAAAGGTCTTGGAAATTTTTCACCTAATGAGCTTTTTAAATTAACAAGAAAAGCAAGTTTTATATTTTTTCTAAATCCACAAAGATGGATAAGAATGATGAAAAGTGTTTTAATAAATAATGATACTCGATTAATAGGTCAGGGTTATCAAATTATCAGAAAAGTAATCATACAATAACTTTTATAAACTCCTCTATAAAAGTTGTTTCTTATTTCTGTTTAATATTCTAAGTTTAATCATATTCATGTATTCTTTGTCATCATATTCAACATTAAAAAATTGTTTTAGTAACCACATATTTGTTTTGGTATGGTTAGTGATCTTACTAATTATAACATTTGATTCATTTTGAGCTAGTACCATATAAGGAAGTATTTGATCTATTGCAAAATTATCAAGAGTGGCTCCATTTTTTATGTCATTTATAATATGAGTTAATACTTGTTCTCCAATTTTTTCAGCTGTTATTCCTCTCTCTCCTAAAAAGGTCGATCCTAAAACTGTTTCATTAGATTTAGACCATAAGGTTATACCAGTTCCTGGAGAAAATGAGGTTGTTTTATCCATTTCTATATAACATCTGATATTATTTTTTACTGCTTCTTTTATAGCTGCATGTTTCATTCGTTTACCAATATGTTCTGGTAGATTTGCAATATGAACTATCCCATCAATTTTATTGAAAATTTGCTTTTTGTCTAATGTTAAATTTTTTAATTTTTTAATCGGATGGATTCTTAACTCTGCTTCTCCACCACCTTTAGGATAGTAACCTCGTTTTATAAGATGAGCATCAGTTTTTACACCCATAAGTTCAATCAATGGTAAAAAAACATGTGCAAAATAATCCCACGTCGGAGCCCATTTTACATCTGTACCTCCCCTTACTTTAATAGTTATAGGTTTTTTGGTGTTTAAAGAGCTTAAAATACAAGCTTGAAAAACTAATGTTATACTTCCTGCTGTACCAATATCGAATTTATATTCTCCAGGTTGAATCTCCCCAGGCATAAATATTACTTTTGAAGATCCAATTGATAAACCTTCTACCGCGCCTTTACAAATTGATTTAATGCAAGAAATTGCAGTAAGATGTTGTGCTCTTAAACCTGGATTTGGACGATTCGCACGAATATTTTTAATTTCCACAGGCTTTTGTGTAATTGCAGAAAGAGCAGTAGCATATCGTAATATCTGGCCTCCCCCTTCACCGTATGAACCATCAATTTGTAACAAATCCTCACCTACTTTAGGTTATCATAAAGCATTTTAAGAGCTGCATTACAAGTTCTTTCTTTATTTTGTAATCTATCTCCTGAAAATAAAAATTTTTTAACATAAACATTGTTTGAATCAGCAATTCCTATGTAAACAAGTCCAATCGGTTTTTCTTTAGTCCCACCAGTCGGTCCAGCTATACCGGTTGTTGAAATCCCAATATCCACGTTTGATTTCTCTTTTATTCCAATTGCCATAGCTTTCGCGGTTTGTTTACTGACAGCACCATATTCAACAAGTATTTTTTCCGAAACATCTAATAATTCTTGCTTAGCTTGATTACTATAAGAGATGATACCCCTATCAAAATATTTTGAACTACCTGATATATTGGTCAAAGAATGAGCTATTAAACCTCCTGTACAAGATTCAGCAGTGGCAATGGATAAGTTGAGAGTCTTTAATCTGTCAGAGACTTTATTAAGAAGTTGTATATTTATCACGGATTTTTACCTCCTCTAATCTATCAAAATACAATCAAAAAACAAATATTTATATATATCTAAATTTTCATTATTTATATATCTTTTTAATTGAATGGTTAATGATTAAAATGGTTATTTTTTCATGCTTTTTTTAAAATGTTCTAGTTCCAACAATATATGTTTGGAACATGCAGTAAAAAGATGATTAGACATAGAAAATTTTGAATTTCTTTTAAAATCACTGAAATAAAATAAAATAATTTCTACACTAGAATCTTTTAATTTATTTAATATAGGTACAAAATCAGTATCACAAATCACTAGGACTATTGTGTCAACAATCATAGCAACTTCTGTTAAATCCATTGTGAGTAATGTATCAACACCTTTTTGTTGAAATCCATCATCTGTCTTCTGGCATCTTCCTTGTCTAATAAAAAAATTTGGAATACTACTCATTTTATTAACAAATTTATCATGTTTAGATTTTCTTTCTCTTGATCAGTAGGATTTGGGCTTTGATATGGAGGGGCGGTATAATAAAATACTCCCTTACACCATAACCCTTGAGATTTGGCAATTGTAAAAGCAAATTGATTCAAATCAATTTTTAGATATTTTCCTTTTCTTTTTCATACTCTTTCTGCCTCCCTCAAGAATTAAACTAAGATAGGGTTTATAAATATATTGTAAAAGGGGTCAATCATAGGGAGGAAGATGAAATGATAAGGAATCATCTTCAAAAAAATATTGACCCCCATACTTCATAGTTGTTATGGTTAATAAAATTAACCTTTTTTAGACTGCTGGGTAAAATTTGGAAGGAGGAAGAAAGGAAAAAATATAGACCTTAAAAAGATCTAAGGCTCAATACTTTATCTTCCCCTTTCCACAAATTATTATGTCGTATATTTATTTAAACAATGCTGTAATAATCAATTCACCGTTTACTAGAAAAATATGATAAATGATGCACGCCCCTCAATATAACCATTAGATGCACTCCAAAATCTAGGCAAATTAGTAACAACATTATTTAACCTAAAAGCAAGTATAAATACAATATCATCAAGAGAAAATTCTAATGGTTGTCCAAAACTTTTTTCAACTGTTATATCAACTACCTTTCCCCATGAAGGACTCAATCTAAATGCATTAAAAAATGGTACAAATTCCCTGCCTTGAATATCAAAAGTCAAACGACTACAAAATATCGTTTCATGGACTGTTATTTTAAAATCAACGAAAAAGTAAATATGTATTTTTCCATCACTCTTATAGTTATAACGTTCTGAAATTTCTTCAGATGAATCATTAATATTCTCAACACCAATACTTGTTACAGTACTTGCCCCGGCAAATAGGATGACAATCCCTATTGCTAAAATTCTACTAAACAAATATTTTTTCATTTTCTAACCTCCCAATAAATCCTCATAAATCCTTGAGTATATAAAACTTTTCAACAAGACTATTTCATCGGATTTACTGATCTTCTAAAGTAAAAGGAGTGAATGTTTTTTCTATGCTTGAGTTTAGATAATCCCACCAGGATTGACGTGTATAAAAAATAGATAGATAAAACCATTAAGACGTCTTTTATCTGAAACTCCTTTGTGGACATCAGCTGTAACGGTTACCATTGTCGCTCCCCATCCAAATATGAATTTTGAAGTTACCGTTATTTCTCCACCAGAAGAAATGGACTCTGTACCCGTGGTTTCTTTACCAATGAATGCACCACCATCGAGTGAGATACTCCATTCTACACTAGGGGCATCGGCTATACCAATATTCTTGATTGGTGCACTTACTTTTAATAAACCACCGCGTATGAATCCTAGTTCAAGTTCTGGTACTGGAATAATGGAAATTATATGTGGATCTGACCAGTTACTTTTTCTATACCAAACATCTCTAGCTTTTACTTTTACTTGAAAATCTCCTCCCTCATTCCATATCTTAGACGCACTACCTATTTCTCCAGAATTGTATGGTCCTACCCAGCTGCTATTCGTACCATCACCCCAGTCAAAGAGATACCATATCTGCTCTTCTTCAGGATTTGTTGTTGTTGCAGTAAATGTATATTCGACACCATTTTCCCCTTCTTCTGGCCCATCAGGAGCCAACGGGGTTAAGGGGGGTTTACCCCATGGTCCCATCAAGGGATAATAATCCTTATTATTGGCATCAGGGATAGTATACGGTGTATCTCCTATGCCATCAGGTCCAGGTATGTTCTGATTTGGTCCATGATACTTATCTTCCCCCGAATAATGTAGGTAATAATTGCCGCCAGTTGGATACCCGTCATCCCACCAGCTTGTACCATCATCATAACATGCTTGCCCATATTCAATTATGTTATTGTGGTAAATTGAGTGATTGGACGGTTCAGGATACTCTTCATGTTGATAAATACATATAGCTTCCCATCCATTATTTTCGAAATAATTATTTCGAACGGTGCATCTATAGGTATAAACAAGCCAAAACCCATAGAACCTATTATCGGTTATAATATTGTTTGCTATGAGGGAATTGTTGGATTGCCATTGCATATTAAGACCTTCTTCATTATTACTCAGCACATTATAGGAAATATTACTGTAGGTACATAAAAACATCCATATACCCGCACCTCCGTTATATGTAATTTCGTTTCCTACAATAGTAAGATTTTTACAACGGTAGGAAAATGGTTGTGGAGTAGCATAGATTCCATAATTAGTATTTGATTTTATGGTATTGTTTAAAACCCTATTATTATCAAAGTTAGCATACCACCCAAAATATATCCCCAATCTGTTCCCTACGATGAGATTTTGTTTAATAGTGTTGTTATGGGAGTATACTTTAATTCCTGAAGCATAAGAAATATTCCCACTTTTTCGTATTGTAAATCCACTGATGTTCACCCAATTAGCAGTAATATTAACAACAGTTCCGATATTACTAGCATCAATTATTGTTGTGGTTCTATTTTCACCAATCAGACTTATTGATTTGTAAACCACAATATTTTCATAATAAGGCGAAGAATCATCATAGACAAAAACAATATCTCCATCATCTGCATCATCTATCGCCTCTTGAATAGACGAATAGTTACCAGGACCACTACCTCCCACATAAAGTGTGTTTCCATTATTTAAAGTTGAAATTGATGTATATTGTTTTAATTCATTTCCAGAAACAGACGGAAGAATCGTACCGATCAACAGCAGGCAAATAAAGATTCCAATCAATTTGTATTTCATTTTCTAACCTCCCCGTTATATATTCCCATACACGTTATGATATATTAATCTTTGTAACAGTTAAACAAATATATCAGTTCTGCATTATAATTAATGGGGGAAGAATGAAAAGAATCCTTACCATCGGTGTTATTCTTCTATTTATTGGGAGTATATCATCATCTACTGGATTTAATGTTCGAGAGCAATCCAATACTATTTCATCTAATGGTAAAACACTCTATGTCGGTGGTTCTGGACCTGATAATTACACAAAGATACAGGATGCGATAGATAATGCAAGTGATGGGGATACATTTTTTGTGTTTGATGATTTATCTCCCTATAAAGAAAATCTTATTGTAGAGGAGTCTATATCAGTTGTTGGAGAAAGTAATCTGACAACATGTATCGATGGTTGTGGTGGTAGCAGTCAAAATACTATTCATGTAAAAAAATCCTCCGATGTTATCATAAGCGATTTTAATATTCTTAACGCTAGTGGAACTGGTTTCCCCGGCGCAGTAATAACAATAGAAGATTCAAAAAATTGTAAAATTTTGAGAAATATTATAATCACTGAAAACGAACATGGTATAATAATAGTAAATTCATCTCTGAATACTATTTTCGGAAATAGTATTTCCAACAAAGATAAAAGTTATCATGGAATTTTAATTGATTCGAAAAGTGCTCTAAATTTGATACATCATAATATTATCTTCAATAACAGCATTGGGATAATGATTTCTATTAATAGTTATTTTAATGAAATATATCAAAATACCATAACAGACAATAATATAGGCGTTGCTATAAATAAGTGTGATGGTATCTTCTTCCATCATAATACTATTTCTGAAAATAGTAGGATAGGAATAAAAGCTATTGGATCACAGCTGATTAAGATAAATGATAACAATATTAACGAAAATAAAATAGGAATCTATATGAAAAATTCAAAATATTGTCCAATAAATCGTAATACAATTCTAAGTAACTCAGGAAAAGGAATCCACTTAATACAATGTCAATTGAATGACATCCAAAAAAATTATATTATGTACAATGGTGAAGGTATTCTTTTAAATAGTAGTTGGTTCAATATTATCAAAAATAATAATATTAGTAAAAATAAATTGCGAGAAATTAAAATGAAGATAACTGGAATTAATTGGATTTGGAAAAACACAATTAGAGATTGTGATGATATAGTAGAAATTGAAGTGATTAATTCAAATTTTGATGTTTTTATTATGAATAATATTATCAATAAGGACAGAAGTGATTTGATGATGGGAATTAGCAGTTTCACTATAGCTCCTTTAAACTATTGGAAATGTAAGGGTATGGGTAAAATATGGCCACGTTTTAGAATTGATTTATGGTTCTGGATTATTTGTTTTCCTCCGAGAGCAAAACCGGTACCAGATCTTCTTTAGATTAAATTTCAATTGGATCCTAATAATTGTGAACCGCCACATTCAAAATCCTTACATTTCCTTCTCTTTTTTTAATTCCCTTATAATATACATTTTTTCGTTATAGATGTTACAATAATTATGTATATAGGTAAAAGTTTATATAATATTTAGCTTTATAAGATACATTGGAATGGAGGGAGGTTTTGTACAAACCTAAATCTTTTTCACAATATCCCAAAAATATATCTATTTTTCTTTCCTCCTTTCCCCTCCCTTCCAAGTTTCTTATAAATCCTGGTTTTTACTACCTGAAATTCACCTAGGCTTATACTAAACTTTCCATCCATCAGTTAAAAATAAACAACTATCTCCCAACTATGTCATTTTATGGGTATATGGGAAAAATATTAATACCCATAATAAGTTAAACATTTGGAGGTTGATAATTTGAGGAAAAAATTTATTGTATTTGTAATAACGCTAGTGATGTGCATAGCTACATTGAGTGTACCACCCAATTTTAATACGATTAAGGCATCGGGATCATATAAAGGAGAACTGGATTATGATTGGATATATGATGTAGTCGTCGATAATCTATCTAAGATAGTACATAATAATCTAACTTATAATATACCAAAAGGAAGATATTATGGGAGCAATGGATCCCTGTATGCCGCTGAGTTGATATATAGATGGATGGAGGAGAATACAAAAAATTTAAACGTAGATATCTATAATGAAACTGTTGGAGACGATAATTATGTAGGTGATAATCAAACTTGGATACGTCAGGCAAATAATAAAACAGATATTCTCTCATGCGGTATAAAACTTAGAAATTCAACATCATCTGCTACGCTCCCTCTAACTGAATTTTATCCAATGCCTAAATTAATTTTAGATAAAGAGGACGCTGTAAATGTCACATCGTGTTGGGGTGGTTCGCAATGGCAAAAGGTGAACATAACTTCATTAGAATCACTTCTTGACGATATCCTTCAAATCCCTGTGTTATATGCTGTAATGGACGATTTGAACAATGCAATCGAGGGTACATTCGGGGCAGAAATCGTTATGATCGATGACTACCATGCAGCTACTGAAAACCAGACCGCAGGAAAAATCCATCTTTTGGAATTTGAGACAAATGAAAATGATGATTGTTACCAGA
Organism: uncultured Thermoplasmatales archaeon; assembly: GCA_964347865.1. Classification (GTDB taxonomy): domain Archaea; phylum Thermoplasmatota; class E2; order DHVEG-1; family DHVEG-1; genus JAGLML01. The sequence goes on along the minus strand of CAYGAC010000006.1, from coordinate 25,038 downwards.
GTAAACTAGATGAGGTCATAGAATCCAATGGAACAGGTTTTATTTTTATTACACCAAATCCTTCCTATATTCAAAATCTTTCAATTAATATCCTTGGCGTCGCAGTTTCACCTCGAGATGGGGCAAGAATTAAGTCCTATCTTAATTCACATGATATTGTTATTGCCGCTTTTCAGAATGAATCAATCAATGGCAGTGGAACATTAACAATGATTCCAAAATCAACGTGCATTGGAAATAGAATGATTGGTTTAATTCAAGAACATGGTACTCGTTATTTGGGTTTAACATTTATAATTCTATTGTTGAGATGTTTTTTACCTCCACTATTTTGTCCCTATGTTGGTTTTTTCCTATACAATAAAACATATAAAACCACTCATTACATGATTACCCCTTCGCCAGGTATTAGCACAAAGCACTCATATAAGATGTATTCGAAATACGTATCTAAACCATTTTTTATTATGAATGGTACGATTACTAAGGATGATGGCGAAAATATAGATATCTGGGAATGGGCTAAAGACGATAATCTTGAAGCAAAATACTGGATTAAAGAAAAAAGAAACGAAAGTGCAAAAGGATATAATGTATTCTGTGAAGTTGAAGGGAAGAATCAAACAAAATCAATAATGATAAGTGGAGGACATCATGACTATTTGTGGGGAGAAGGAGCTGCTGACAATGCTGCAGGTGTTGCTGTAATGCTTGGTATATTAAAATGGTTAAACGAGAGTAAAATCACTCCAGAATACAATCTTACGTTTGTATCTTGGGATGGAGAGGAGACTATTGTTCGTGGCTCTAAAGGTCATGTGTTTAATCAATCAAATTATGAAAAGGATAGGAACATATCATATATGATAAACCTTGATTACATAGCATGGGATAATCCAGATTCGATTTTAGAATTACCTGCTACCAATAAATCTTTTGCCCTTGCAATCGACAACATTACAAAACGAACAAATTATGAAAACATTACTGATTACGGATTATATATCCCTCCAAAAGATAGTAAAGTTCCTGATGATGCAAATCCATTTTGGGATGCTTATGTAAACAATACTCCTAAAAAACATCATAAAGCTAAACTAAATGATTCAGGCCTTGAAATAGTGGGAATAGGGAAACCATTTTTGCATGATATTACCCGTCATCGAACGGGTATTGATAATATGGAGGGGGATTCGAGAGAACATATAGATCGAGATGATTTGAATGCTACGGCAGATATTACATTGAACATAACAAAATATTTAATTTTGGAACCACCTGAGAATAGCTTTGTAAACTGTAGTTTCAAAGAAATTGATCAAAGTGGAGATGGTCTGAATGATTCAGTGAATATTTCATACAATGTAACCACAAATCTTACTTCATGGGCTACTATTAAAGCAGGTTTGTACAATGTCACAACAGGGCAACCCGTAATTGATGAGATTGAAAAGAGCTTTACAATATATAAAAATCGAAACATCAGTGATTTTGTCATTTTATTACTGCCATATGATAAAGAAAATGATACCTACAATGCATCAATATCTATAATTGACGATCGACATAATATTGATGAAACACGATACCAACATGTGAATCTAACACGGTATAGTCATCCTATAGCAGATTTTACCTACGTTTCATATTTCAACAAGAACAGAATCTGGTTTTATGATGCATCGACACCATCTCCAGGGGGAACTATCAATAGCTGGAATTGGAGCTTTGGTGATGGAACCTATTCAGAGGTTAAGAATCCAATACATAAATATTCGGATAAAGGAAATTATGTCGTTAATTTAACTGTCGGGGATACCAATAATCTCAACGATAGTGTTTCAAAGGTGATAGCTGTACCTAATGTAAAACCATATGTTTCCTTTAGTGCTAATAATAAAGTTGTAGTGGTTGGGAAAAGCGTTAGTTTCACTCAGACCTGTAATGATATCGATGGAAGTATTGTGAATTATACATGGAATTTCGGCGATGGAAATTATGCATACACAGCAAATGCAACTCATTCGTACAGCAAGAGCGGTTTTTACACTGTAGTCTTAACAGTAATTGATGATGATAATGCGATAAATTCGACAGCGAAAACAAATTATATGGTGGTTGCCGATGCGTTGGTTGATGATGGATTTACCGATGACCCAAGTAACCATAAATGGGATAGCATACAGGAAGGAATAAACGATGTCAGTAACAACGATACAATTTATGTCTACAACGGGATATACCAGCCGTACCTTGTAAATAAATCATTATCAATCTATGGTGAGAGCAAAGATGGAGTCATTCTGACCCCTATGCCATGGGATACCAGTATCAATATACAATGTGACGATGTATACATAGATAATTTCACTATCCAAGGCGGGATGATTGGTGTGAATATTGTCAGTACGGTAAATGGAACTGGAAATACTACCATTGAGAACGGAACGATCCTTGGACCAGTTGTTTTCGGTGTATACATTGACAATTCAACCAATAACACGATTAAGGATTGCTCGATCGATAAAGCCGATGATGGTATTAAAATTTGTAACGGTGCTAAGTACAATGTAATCGATAATTGTGAAATCAAAGGATGCATTAACGGAGTTGGTATTTACAGTTCTTCTTATAACTGGGTTGGAAATCCTTCTATACTTGAATGGTATCCAAATGATTGCAATTTCTCGTTAAACACGAACGCTGTTTATATTGACGAATCAGATCACAACTATGTTCTCGGATGCACTATTGATGCATCAGGTTCTCCTACCGGACCTATACCTCAAACTAAAGGCATATACCTCGATGAATCAAGTAACACAACTATCAGTACATGTAAAATTTTCTATGGAACCCAACAAGGGATATATGTTAAAAATTCTAGAGATAATAAAGTCGAGTTCTCCCTCATCATTGATAATACTAACGGTATCGAATGTTCTGGTAATAACGCAAAATGTAATTTGATCGTCCAGAACAACATCTCCGACAATTCAAATTATGGAGTCAATATCCCTGCATATCCGTTGAGCAATAAGGTGTATTATAATGATTTCTTTGATAACGGCAATGAGTTCACAAATCAGTCACGAGATGATCATACTCCCGACTTTGGCCCACCTAACATGTGGTGTAAAATAGGCGGAAATTTGTTGACGAAAAAGGGACTTGGTGAGGGTAACTACTGGAATGATTATACCGGGGGAGACCTTGACATCGACGGTGTTGGTGATTCTCCATATGGTATAGATGGAAATGCTCAGGAGGAGGACAGTTACCCGCTGATGGAAGCATACGGATGGTGTACTGGTACGGGTTGGGACTGAGGTAATCTAACCTTACTTTTTTTTTATTTTTTTGACATTTTGACACGATAATTTTAAATAACCATACAAATAAAAATTATCATGGTTTTGGGATGATGGAGAATACCCTTATTAGGTTTAAAGGTAAATACTGTAAAATCGTCACCAAAGAATCCGATGAAGAAAAGGCTCATGCAGTCGTTGGAACGGTTAAAGAAATCGATCATTATGAAGGTTTACTTCTCATCGACTCGAAACGTGGTACATATGTATTAAGTACAGAAACAATAATAGCGATAAAACCAACAATAAAAAAGAGATTTGGTGAATAATATCTCTTCTTTTTTAATTTCAAATTAATCGTGAATAAATAAAATCAATATAAATTTGTTTATTACGAATGTTATAAAAAATAATTTAATAAAGAAACATTTAAATCTATGTAACATATTTAAATTTTGGCCCATATTCCCATATGGGGGGAGGAAGTAATTTATGAGCATACAACTCTTAGCAATCAAATTCAATCATGATAGAAAATCAGCAAAAAATGATGCTCTGAATATCAGAGAAAATGCTAATTTACCTATTGTTATACCAGAATGGCGCCGAGGCATGACCAAACCAGAACAATCCCGTGCAGCTTATTCTATTAAAGAAACACAGGGAAATACTATTCAAATCCAAGCACAATTCGAATGTTCTGCTCCTAACATTTCAAAAGTTGAAATTCGTGCCATTCAGCCTCCGGCCCCACCTTTTCCGAAAGGATGGATTGGGAAATTAATAGAATTACTAAACAAATGGCCATGGCTTAAAAAACTATTAATTTACCTAATTTCCATAGGATACGGGTTAAATGTCTTAGGAAACGTTAAAGCAAAGGAAATTGCTTTTGGTAGTAATGGGAAAAGCGATTTTGAAACTTTTGACCTTCAAGATGTTTGGCTTTGGAAACGTGGTGTTGGCATCTTTCCTGTGAAATGGCAATGGGAATATCGAGTAAAACCTGCTACCCAATGGCAGAAATTCGAGGAAAGTGCACATAGAATCTATGTCGTGCTGGAGACACCAAAAAAGCCGTGGAACCAGAATTACACGGGAGAATTTGGCCGAGATAACATACAATTGCCTTGGACTGATGCCCTTGATAAAGCATGCTTTTGGGCGGCCGGTGCTCGTACAAAAGATAAAGCGGCTGCACTCATTACTAAGAAAATCAACACACATCCAAATCAGTCTTACACCCCTGTTACAATTTTTGGTTTCATTACTTACTATTTGTCCTCTTACCTCCAAAAGCTAGATGCTGGTAATACATTTCAACTCAACTGCACCGATTGCGCTAACGCAGTAACAACTCTATCAAATCTATTAGGATGTAATTTAGTTGAAGGACGCTTTTTTAATATGAAAACAAGAAAGTTCCTTACTCTGAATGGTAATCCTAGTATTCAGGCCGATTGGGTCTCATGGAACTGGGGTTACCACGAAATTTGTTGGTTAAACAAAATCGGTCAGAACGAATTTATATATGATGGATGTTTGCAGGTTGATATGGATAATAACTATACTGATAACGTTCACATTGCACACCATCCAATCAAGATGCGTTTTGGGATAAATGATCCTCAAGATTATCGCTATCGATTGATTGAAAGTGGTGAGGGTAATCTAGAGAACATACCTAGACATCGTCCTGTAGCTTAGGAGGGAAAATGAAAGATAAAATTCAATTAAAATATGATTTGGATTCGCTAAGACGACGAATCCCACGCGATCGAGCTGAGATGTTCATCGGTTTTGTGCCTTGGGTGGAGGATACAAAAGATTGGCAACTTTCGGTTAAGGAGGGGCTTGTTGAAAAACCAGAACGGTCAGTAATAAGAACAGTGTGGGATAATCCTGAAAATCGAGATGAAAGAATCCTAATTGACGTTGTCGAATGTCCATCGGCATCGGAGGCGTTGGAAGCTCTTGTAGATAGATTACGGTGGAATCAACTAGCTCAACTGCCAAAAGGTCCAAAGGAATTAGGCGATGTATCTTTTATGCATCCCGAAGGTGTTCCTCCAGCTATCTTCTTTACACGCGGAAACCTTTGTCTTAGCGTAATTAGTTTCGGCAAAATCCCTAAGGAGATACTATCGTGGGTCGAACTATTGAATAAACGTCTTGATTATCGTCCTAAGGTTGACCGTACTACAATATCTTTACATGTCGAAACCACTACTTTGAAAATTGGTCAGGAGATTGAATTAGATTACGAGTTACCTTGGCAATATGGTGACGAAGGATTCTTAAAATTCTTAGTCAGAGGTGGTATATTGATAAGACGCAATGATAGATTGATTTTGATCGGCACAAAGCCAGGAGAAATAGAAATTGACGTTTATCTTGTTGAACCTGGGCGTGAACCGCACTTTGGGCACCTTAGTGCTGTACTCAAGTGAACTTTTCTAGAGCAGCGGAATAAGGTTGTTCAAATTCTTTACTTCTTTAACGATGGTGATATTTAATTGTGTAATCCGTATTCAGTCGAAAATCGCAGCCAAATTTTTTAATTTATTGAAATTATACTCTTTCTACTCTTTTTTTATTTTAAAATTTACATTTCAAAATAAATTAATTTAGCACTTCAAACGCATGCACACGCAAAAAAATTATAATGGAAAATATTATTAGAAATATTAGAATTATGAAATTACAAAATCCGTACAACAATTACATCGATTACGAAAAATACCAGGAATATATTCATATGCTTCTGCATTCGCTTATAAGAAACATGGAAAAGATACGATTTTTGAACAAAAGGTGCCGTCTTACAACCGAGAACATAGCTGAGTATTTTGGTATCAGCATGAATATGGCTAGTATGATAAAAACCTTATATGATTCCTGGAGAATGGGCGATCTGGATTTGAAGATAAGGGTTCACCCTAGGAGAAAAAATATCTAAATTCCCTTTTGTCAAAAAAACGTTATTAAATATATTTTTTACCACGTTATTTGTTCAATTATTGTTCTTTTTGTTCCCAAAAGTTCCCACAACTTTAATGATTACTTCTGTTGAAATGGTCCATTATTAATTTAAATTAAGCATATTATTAATAGGGGAGTATAAAGGTGTTTTTTGAAATCAACAGATACAGTAGGGGTATTGTTTTATATACTACTTTTCAACAATGATATTATATTCAAACTAATTAAATTGAAATATATTAAAGATTATAAAGATAAAACTGATAGAAATTATTAATTAGATAGTGAAAACATTTTAATATAGTAAACTACAATATTTAATTTAACAAATATAAAGGAGAGATTTACGTATAAAATAAACATAATATCAAAGTATTGGATGTAGAGAGTTATGACAGATAAAGAAGAGCGTAAAAATGAAATGAAGAAAGGTGCAAGAAATGCTATTAAAATAGCTGAGGAAGCGAAAATTGCACATGATAAATTGAAAGGCAATATTCAGAAAAATAAGGAATTATGTAGTTATTTGAATACTATATATGAAACCAATAAATTCAAAAGTGATATGCTAACCACTTTTATACCCTATGCGATTAAGGCTGATAATTATAGCTGGGAACAATCACAAGGTACTTTTAATGCAGATGTCACACAGTTAGAAGAGTTGCAACGTCTTAATGATGAAATTGATAAAGAGAGCTCGCTAATTGATGAATGGGCAACATCTGCTTGTTCTGGCTCGATAATGGCCAAATCAAGTTTAAACAGTTATTATACTAATTTTCAAATTGTAGTCCCTATGGAAATATTAGGAGAAATTAAAATCGTTGAGGGTTTCCCAGATTATACTATAGAAATAATGAATACATTAGAACAAGATTTCACAAAAAAATCAGCAGAAGAATTTAAGAAAATCATTGATGAATGGAATAGTAGTTCAACAGACAACAAGCATTCTAGATTAAATGATTTGAGGAATTATATTTTTGATGAATTGATTGGAAGTTTAGATCCAATTTGGAGAGAATACAAACTACCATTGTGGAATAAAAGATATAAAGGGATGGATTATAAAGAACAATTTACAAAAACAAGGTTTTTTATTTTAGGTTATAGAATGGAAGACTCTATTCAAAAGTTGCTCATCTATCACAGAAACACCTCAGTTACTGGATTAAATCATCGATATATAAATAATTTCTATTGAAAATATCAAAAGTTATATATTAAAAATTGATTGAACTTCTATTCCGGTTAAACCTGTTTAGCCCCGTGGTGTAGTGGTTAACATAAGAGACTCTGGATCTCTAGTCGCCAGTTCGAATCTGGCCGGGGCTGTAACTATCTTCATATTCATTATTCTCCTTCACAATGATTAGTATCAAATTGATAAAATTTTCCTAAAAATTTTTTTAAAGTCAAGGAAAAACAATCAAGAAATTTGAACTTTTTTAAACTTTATTTTTCTTACTAAAACAGCAATCACAAAACAGATAAACAGCAATACTAAATATATCCACCATGAAGGAGTGAAACGCCGCGTTAGAATTAAATCTAAAAATATTATAAGTGCAATAATCCAAATTAATTGAATCCAAAATTCAAATTTCACTCGTTTAATCCAATTTTCATTTTTCAATCCTTTTCGAACTGCAATTGCTTCTTTCACTTTCAATCCACTAGAAATACCACCTTCAAAATAGTTTAAAACATCAGTTGGAAAATAACCATACATAAAAGAAGTAAAAACCGGAGGGATAAATAAAGGAATTATTAAAAATATAAACGCAGTAACGCACAAATGAATTACATCAAATATGGTTCCTTTATAGTATCCACCTGCAAAATGATAAAATCTATATATGTACAATACAAAAATAAAAGTCAATACAAACAATAATGCTGTGAATAGAATACTAGGAGCTGGATTTTTTTTCTCATAAGGACTATTATATAACTTTCTTGGAATCAACCTTGAAACAAAAGCCTCGGCTTTTTTAATTCTATTTTTAAAATCTAATGGACTGTTTAAAACTCGACCAAATACCCATGCATAACTAAAAGAAAAAAATAATAAATTTACACTAAGCAATATATTAATTAGTTCGAAATCTTCAAACATAATTAAAATCAAAATCATTTGTTTCTTTATAAATCATCCTTTTTTTATTATTATCTCCCTCAATTTTATTTTTAAATTCAACTATAAAAACTTTAAAAAATAAACTAAAAGGTAAAAAAAGAGTTACATAAAAATGGAGCAAATCTTGAATAGCCAAAATCTTTATTTGTTTCGTTTTCTTTTCCTTCTCTAAGCCAATTGAAACTTTAATCAAGGTTGTCGCTATAGAATTGTAAGGTGAGATGATGGATTCGAAAGATACTGGTACTAAGGATTTCATTCGTGAGATTATTGATAAAGATTTAAAAACGAATAAGTACAATGGCAGAGTTCACACTCGTTTTCCACCTGAACCAAATGGCTACTTACATATTGGTCATGCAAAATCTATTTGCTTAAATTTTGGTATTGCAGAGGACTATAAAGGTAAATGTAACCTTCGTTTTGATGATACAAATCCTGCAAAAGAAGAAGAGGAATATGTACGATCTATTATTGAAGATGTTAAATGGCTTGGTTTCGATTGGCAAGATAGACTCTTTTTTGGTTCTGACTACTTTACACAAATGCATGAATATGCAATTCAACTCATAAAAAAAGGGAAAGCATATGTTGATGATTTATCTGCCGAAGAAATCACTGCATATCGTGGAACATTAACCAACCCTGGAATCAACAGTCCAAACCGTGACCGCTCAGTAGAAGAAAACCTTGATCTTTTTGAACGGATGAAAAATGGTGAGTTTGCCGATGGGGAGAAGGTTCTTCGGGCTAAGATAGACATGGCTCATCCTAATCTTAACATGCGCGATCCGGTAATGTATAGGATTCTCCATGCTGCACATCATCGTTCAGGTGATAAATGGTGTATATATCCAATGTATGACTGGGCACATGGTCTTGAGGATTCTATCGAAGGAATAACTCATTCGATATGTACGTTAGAATTTGAAAATCATCGTCCATTATATGATTGGTTTCTTATTGAATTGGGAGTCTATCGGCCTCAACAAATTGAGTTTGCTCGTCTTAATCTAACGTATACAGTAATGAGTAAGAGGATGCTACTGGAGTTGGTTGAAGGGAACTATGTTAATGGATGGGACGACCCAAGATTACCGACTATTAGCGGTATGCGAAGAAGGGGTTATTCTCCTACTGCAATTCGGAATTTTTGTAGTCGAATCGGTGTAGCAAAAGTAAATAGCATGGTCGATTTCGATTTTCTTGAACATTGTATTAGGGAGGATTTAAATAAAACATCTTTACGATTTATGGGGGTACTCCATCCTTTAAAGGTTGTTATCGACAACTATAAAGAAGGAGAGATTGAAGAATTCGAAGCTGTAAACAATCCGGAGGATCCAAATGCTGGAACACGTAAGATATCATTTTCAAAAGAATTATTTATTGAGGAAAACGATTTCATGGAAGATCCACCAAAGAAATTTTATCGTTTATCACCAGGTCGAGAAGTTAGATTTAGATATTCTTATCTAGTAACATGTAATGAAGCAATTAAAGAGAATGGTAAAGTGGTTGAGCTTCGGTGTACTATTGATCCAAAAACAAAAGGCGGTTATGCACCAGATGGGAGAAAGGTTAAATCAACGATACACTGGGTATCAGCTCATAATGCCACCGATGCTGAGGTTAGATTATATGATCGATTATTTACTGTTAAAGATCCAGCTGGTCAGAAAGACACCGATTTTAAAGATTTATTAAATCCAAATTCACTTGAAATAGTAAAATTCTGTAAAGTTGAACCTACAGTAGAGAATCTGAAATCATTGGAACGCTTTCAATTTGAACGGTTGGGTTATTTTTGTATAGATCCAGATACTACGAACGAAAAACTTGTTATTAACAGGACGGTTACTCTTCGCGATATATGGGCAAAAATTCAAAAGCAACAACAAATAAATCAATAAATTAATTTTTCAACTAACTCTTAATAGTCATTACCTTAAAATCCAAAAAATTATATAAGAACATTACAATCCCCTCCGCTATAAAAATATCATATAGCCCTGTGGTGTAGTGGTTAACATTCTAGCCTTTGGAGCTAGCGTCAGCGGTTCGAATCCGCTCAGGGCTGTTTGCTCCCGTGGTGTAGTCCGGTCAATCATTCCGGCCTTTCGAGCCGGCCACTCGGGTTCGAATCCCGACGGGAGCATCAATTTACTAGTAAAATTTATAAACCTATAAGATATAATATTTTTGGTGAATAATTTTGGGTAAAACCGAAACGATCAAAGAAAGAACCATCTGGATCTACTTACCAACGCATGAACAGAAACAGCAATGGGAGAGGATTGCCCAAGAACGGGGGACATCTCTTTCCAAATGGATTATCAAAACAGTTGAAGACACGATTAAGGAATCAGAAGGGGTGGTAAAAAGCAGGGATGAAACAGAAAAGGAAAACAAAAACTTGAGAAAAGAGATAGCAGACCTGCAAAAAAATCTGCGTCAGATAACAATCATTAGAGACAACCTGGAAAAGGAGATCCGGAAGTATCGTGCAGAACCGTTCCTAACAATGTCTTTTGAAGGAATCAGGCGATATGACAAGGAATTGATACCACTTCTTAAAAATGCCAAAAGTGTGGAAGGCAAGAATCGTTTTATTGATAACGATGAAATACTGTCCAGACTCGGGATTGCACCTACGGATACGGATGTTGTGAAATCCATCTCCAATCAACTGTCTCATCTTGAAGGATATGGACTGGTAGAATCTGGTACGAAGGGGTGGCGATGGAAAGAGGAGTAAAGAAAAAAACCACCATCGTTCCTGATGTACGGAGAGAGATAAATAATGAAGCTCTTATTAAGGAATATTTGACCGATGCCAAATGCATGGGATTAACTAGAAAAACCATTGACAACTATCGGTCATGCTTAACTGTTTTTTCAGATACCGTTGATAGATCGTTATTGGATGTTGACATCCCTGATTTGAAAAACTTCAAACTATATCTTGAAAATTTAAAAAATAGATATAACGAATCATTAAGCACTTCTACTATCAACAGGTATTTTTCTGCCATTCAGTCCCTGTACGAGTATCTGGAGTTTGAAAACTATATTGATACATCACCGATGCCCAAGTTTCGTAAGCGTTATTTGAGAGAGTATAAAAGAAAGCGGTATAGCGACGATGGCAGTTCTAGAAGGAAACTGATCAGCATAGAAGAAATGAGTATGCTGGTGAACTCCATTATGGACCCGCGTGATAAAGCGGTGGTCATTGTTTTGGCAAAAACAGGAATCCGCCGTGAAGAATTATCCCATATCGATGTGAATGATATTGATTGGCTGGAGCAGTGCATTCACCTTAAACCCATTCCCAAGAGAACGAATTTGGATGTTTTTTTTGATGACGAATGTGCTAGGGTGCTCAAACGCTGGATGGCAAGCAGGGTAAACAGAAAAAACAGTGGGACGAAAGCATTGTTTTTGAATGAACGGGGAGGGAGGTTGGGCAGGAACGCAATATTCGAACTTATTGTTAAATATGCAACGAGAGTTGGTTTGCATAATCCTACCAGCCATAGGATACAGGATAGATTTACCACTCATTGTACACGTCATTGGTTTTCAACTTGGTTATTGCGAAATGGAATGAAAAGAGAATACGTCAAGGAGCTCCGGGGCGATGCGCGGCATGAAGCTGTTGATCTTTATCACCATATTGATCGAAAGGACCTGAGAGATTCGTATCTGGCATGTATACCACAACTCGGGGTAGATTGATGGGGTAAAATAAAGATTTGAAAACGAGAGCATCCACATTAATTCCTGATGATCTGAACAGGAATATATTCCATACGGATCTTTTTTCATCGATTAGAAGGTTACAGGGATTTCGGTTAAGATTGGTATGAAAATTGTGTAAGGAGAGCATTTCGGTTAAAAATAACCTGTTTGAGCGATTTTAAGGAGAAAAACCATTTCGGTTAATATTATAATAAAAAAAAGATAAATATTATATATGGGTAATGAATTCGTATTATTATACTGTTAGAGGGGAGTTAAATGCATCTAAAGCAATCTCATGAAATCGTTGGTACGTTAGCTGAAATAAAACCAGAGCAGGATAAAATAAAACTTGTATTTGCAATTCGCAAGGAAATTGAAATACCGTGGGGATCAATTCCACGGGAAAAATTAGAATCTGTGGTAGGAAAGAAAGTTGGTATTTTTCGCTCAGATGATAGTGTTTATAGTTTGCGCGAAATAAAAACGTAGTGAGCATTAAATGTGTTACCAGAAGTGGCTGATGTATTAAAAAAGTGTACAAACAAACAGTTCGGTTAAATATATTAACCGAAAAAACAAAATTTCTAATTCCAATTTTAATATTTAGTAAGCGAGAAATCCTCAGACTTTACAGTAGTTGCGTAACTATCACAATATATATAATCATCCAAAAGATATTGAGATTTTAGAGGAGAGATCCTATGAAAAAAATAATTGAAGAATGTGGAAAAAATGCGGGTAAGTTATGGCAAGCACTCAATTCATACGGCCCACTAACTGAAGCCAAGCTTTTAAGCATTACAAAGCTACGAGAAGACGATTTTTTTGCTGCAGTAGGATGGCTTGCACGAGAAAACAAAATCTGTAAGAATAACATGATGTATCTCCTTGATGAAACCAATTTAACAAACGAAATAGGGAGAAATGCAGGAAAGATATGGCAGGTTCTGACTACGGTTGGAGAAGTCGATGTTCCCCATCTCACAGAGTTGACAAAGTTAGAGGTAAGAGACGCTTATTCTGCATTGGGATGGTTAGCAAGAGAAAACAAGATACAAGAAAAGAAAGGAAAAATGACAGAACCACGTATAAAAATCGAGTTGAAATAGATCACAGACGAAAAAAAATTTAGCATGGGTGAGAATTTAGAAACCGATCGCCTCCGAGAAAACGACGATTCCTTCGTAAAAATTGTACTTTTGCATCGACTTGATTAGAAGTTAAACTTAAAAATCAATTTTTGATTTCATTATTGGGAGCAAGGCTTACAAGTATCAGTAAGAAATGAATATCTTTTTTTCATGTTCCTACCTCCTCTTCTTGCCCTCTGAGTATATTTAAAAACTTTTAGAATTCTATTTTTTCCTCTTAAAATTGCTAATCATCTTATTTATTAACCAAAAAATCCTTGGCATCGGTTAATGTGATAAACCGAAAACCACTACATATATGATTTTATCAAAAAGAAATTATAGTGTTGGACATAAGTCATTTCATCATTACTTCAATTCTTAAGTTTAGACAATCAAACATGAGAATATTTATATCAATCACGATTATTTCACATCGGCTACAGAACCCTCCTGGGGCAAATAACTCCAAAATTGGGCGGGTAACAAAGTGGTTACCTTACACATTTCGCTGAGAATATCGTCGAAAAAATCGTCGAAAATATAAAAGTTTTTTCTAAAACTTTTCTTTTTTCTTTTTATTATAATTGGCTATGATCTAGCGGTTATGATGGACGTATTTATTCGCCGATTCTCGTCACTTTTCTCGTCGAAAATCTTTGCGATATTTTCCATGGACTCTATAAAAACCTTCTTTTCTTTTTATGTTTTTATTTGAAATAGAATTTGTATAAATTATTAATTTTCAGATTTAGTAGTTCTCTTTGGGAAAAGCAGAGGAAATATAATATCACTTGTACAACAGGGTATCCATACAGCTAAAAATAGGAATATAAATATGCCAATAATCTGAATAAAGTTTATTGATACCCCTAGAGCCATTACAATATGGAATAATGATGCCCATGTGCTTATTAAAACATGTCCGGCATGTGGAAATTTAGTAAATCCTTTCCAATAACCTAAAAAAATTCCAATAACTGCTGGAATATTTGTAATAATTGGCTCTTCAATAAAACCTATATGTGCCTCTGCATGCGGTAAATCAAGTAATATTTCTCCTAAATATGGAATAATCGAATCACTAATTGTTGCTATTCCAATTGAGCCAATATATCCAATTATAATTGCTAACCAAAGATTTTTTTTGGTATATTTTAAGTAAAGAGCAGTTGTAACAAGTGCACTTAAAAAAATATGTGTAGGATGTAATATAAAAAATATATATTCAGAATTTGGAGCAATTTGTGGTAAAAAATTACCAAAAAAGATCATTATCATAAGTATTATACCTGTTAAAGCTCCAAATGATGTAAAAGGGATGTGATGTTTTAATTCAGTTCCGACTCTTTTGACGATTTCACGCATAAATTTTATATATATTATTAACATTTATATAATCTGTTAATAACTTTTATGGTAAATTATTTAAAGATGTTATTAATTTTTTAAATTATGGTTATTGTAAGTATTTCTCTAAACGATAAAATACTTGAAGAAATCGATAGAATTCAAAATGAATATGGATATTCTGGGAGATCAGAAGTAATTAGATCTGGAGCGAGATTACTTATCGCAGAAAATAAGGAAAAAGAAAAATTATCCGGGAAAATAAATTCGGTTTTATTATTAATCCATAATCAAGATGAGGAAATTGTTGTATCAGATATTAAACATAGATTCGAAGATATCACAAAAACACAAATCCATAGTCATTTACATGATGATAAATGTCTTGAAATATTTGTTTTAGAAGGTGATGCAGATAGAATAAAGAGGATAGTTCGAGATTTTCAGGTAAGCGGAAAGATGAATTATATAAAGCTGATCAATGCTTGATTTTTAAATATTAAAAAACCAGATAGGCAAGCATATGTAATCGAACCTTTAGCTAGGGACATTTTTTCATTTTTTATATCTACCGATAGAACAATATCTTTTTTGACCTTTTTTACTTTTGAAAAAATAAAAAATAAAAAAATTTTGTTATTTAAGATTTAACTGTTTTTAACATATTCTGATTGATTTTCTGTGAGACAAAAACCATTGCTAACCAGATACTTACTGTTGCTAATGTCATCGTCCCACCAATTGTTGTCATCTCCTGGAGCATAACTGGAAACCTTAAAAATTCGGTTTAGATAATTAACCGAAACTTAAACGAATGCTAAAAAGCAGAGAGGATCACCTCACTATCTAATTCATCGCTTTAGGCTCTCATATCTGTTTACCTGTTAATACCTTAACTCACTATAATAGACCCTTGCATCATCGGGGGTACTAATTAGCCAAGTTTTTCAGTTAATTAGCCAACTCCAATTAGCCATAAAAAAACAAACTACAAATTATACGTTTTGAACCATTATCATCAAAACAATTTGAAGTAGTATATCCCTCAGGAAAATAAATCGTCGCCAACCGTCCACCTACACCCAGCAAAAAATAAATTATGGATAAATCGTTATAAACTTATCGGCATATCTAGTACATCCGAGTGTACTATTTCTATGAAAGAATGAACAGTTGATAAGTAGAAAACAGAATTAATATTTTTAAAAAATAATATTAATTTTCATCCTTTTTAATATATTTTTTCTTATCCTTTTTTGAAATATTCCCTTGGAAAATATCGATTATCTGTTTAAGTTCTTGATAACTGATTATTTTCCTATCTATCCTCTCAAGGAACATTCTCATAGCAATATCGGATCTATCCTCCAGATAGAAAATTGTTCTACCATACATATCCGCTCTCCAAATATTCGGAAATTCCTTCCTCAGTATTTGATAATCTTTAAACCCATATCGTGAACACGGAAACGCATATCCTTTACATACGAGTTCCTGTAACAATAAAAATGCCCTATTGCTAATATCTGCCTTCTTTTTAACCAGATAGATATCCTCGGTGTATTCAGAAACAGTAGAAAGGGGGATGTTCATCTCTTTAGCTACTTGAGTTTTTAATTTTCCATTTTTGACTTCTCTTCGTATCTCCTCTATCTTTTCATAAGAATATCTTTGCTTTGGTGCATATTTTCTCCTTAGAGGAATACCTCTAGTATACCAAATCACAGTTTGATAAGTAAGCCCCATCCGCCTTGCAGTTTCAATTTTCGAATTATATTTTTTTACATTTTCTCTGATTTGTTTTATCTCTTCAGCCGACCTTTTTCTTTTAATAATTGGTTTTGTTTTTATGTCTCTAGTGTATTTTATTACCGTATCCATGGAAATATTGAGATCTGTTGCTACTTGCCTCTTAGATTTTCTATTTCTTACTTCTTCTCGTACCCGTTGTTCAAGTTCTTTTAGAATTCTTAAACTTGTCCTAATATCCTTTGTGTATTTCTTCACCATGTAATAACTAACACCGAGTTCCCGTGCCACGTCCTTTTTAAATTTTCCATTTTTCACTCTAAACCTTATTTCATTTTCAATTCCCGGTAATTTAGTTTGCACTATCATATTGAAAAAAATCCAGATTGATATTATAAATGAATATCTATGAGAGCAAATAATTGGCTTTATTTTTACGAAGGGAAAAATTGATCCAGATAAAAAGAGGATGATTGTAGATAAAAGAGTTTGATTTTTCCATTTAAAGATAAATAAATTGTGTCAGATTTTCTCGGGGTGCTGAATAAAATAAGTGGTTCTGAATATATAAAAAATATGTTCTTAAAGTGATATTAGATGTAAATTTTAATTGTGAAATTTATGATAGATAAATTTTTTATTTAAAAATATCAATAAAAAGATTTTTAAACTATCAGATGATTACAGTAATTGGGTTATATGCTATGTAACCAAAATATGTTAATAGTGGGAACTATACTTTCTTTTTTAATCTATTCAAGTTTTGGAGTGTTAGGAGAAACTGGTATTGATCCATTCGAAACTCCAATTAAAGGTTGGATAATTGATATTGGTGAAATTAGTGGTGGAAATTTTATAAAAGCAGAAATCCTTAATGGACACCATAAAAACCTGACGAATGTAGAATGGAGTATTAGAATAGATCATGGATATATATTTTACGGTAGAGAAAAAACAGGTGTCGTCGAAAATATTCCCAGCTACAATAAAGTAACTGTTAAAAGTTTTGTATTTGGATTTGGAACTATTGAAATATATGTTCATGCTAAAGCGCCTGATGGATCATCTAGTACGGGAAACGCTATAGCTTTGATATTCGGACCTTTTACTTTTGTTTCCACGTTACCTCACTGAAATCAAGTGAATACAGTTGGATTTCTCAAGTAGTTTTTCCTAAAATTTTTCTTATTTTTTCTAATGTCATCTAATCTAGAAAAAAATTAATAACGATAGATATTAAGTTCTAAATTTTGATTTATAGAAATTTTTATTAAATTAATTAGAGAACAGTATCTCATCAAACAATACATGATATATTTTAAACTAAATGACGTGAAAATTTTAACCACTCACAACATATAAAATTATTATAATTTATCAGTTTTCCACAATCTTGGAAAATCTTATTAAATTTTCTTTTCATTCATTATACGATTTGTAACAGAAGTTACTAAATAGACATGGGAGGAAAAAATGGTAAGAAGATATTTATTTAGAAGAAGTTTTAAGGCTGGATTTTCAACAATTGTTATTGTTATTATACTCTTTATAGGTGGAGGGCATTTGGTATTTGCAGAGAATGAAAATTCTGATATAATTAAATTGAATTTTTCATTCCTGGAACCCGCTATAACCCAGATAAATATTTCAAATATAACTTATGATCAAGTTTCAATAGAGGGTTTACCTAATTATATTGATCCTGGAATACCGATACTTCCTATGAAACCTGTGAAGATTCAGTTACCCCAAAAAAGCATATTTGAATCAGTTAATATCACTTGTATCGGAAACATATCTTTGGGATATGGATTTAATATCGAACTCGGTCCTGAATTTATAGAATCATCAAACGAAGGACAAAACACTTCAAACATATCAATTAACTTTGATCCATTAAAACCGTACCCAACAAAGTTAGTTAGTGATGTTAATGTGTATAAATTCAGGGGATATTCCTTCCTCGTGTTTACCCTCTATCCAATTCATTATGTGAAGGAAACAGGGGAACTTTATTATTTTCAACAAATGACTGTTACTATTAATACCTGTCAGAATGGCTCCATCAATCCCCTATTTAGAAATCTTAAAGCAGATAAGATGGTTATGAAGGAAATCGTACATGATTTTCATATGATGAATAGTTACAATACTACATCTTCACCATTTTTCAATTCATCGATAGTGGATGATTCAGAGTCTTATGACTATGTTATTATTACCAATGCAACTTTGAAAAATGCAACCGGCAACTATACTTTTCAAGAGTTAATGGATTATAAAAACGCAAGAGGTATTAAAACTACACTTGTAACCGTGGAAGATATTATAACTGAGCCAGAATATTGGAATACTTCAAATCCAATGTTTAATGATACTGAAGCAATGATAAGGAACTTTATCATTGACGCTTATACAGGATGGGGCATAGAATATGTGCTCCTAGGTGGCGATTATGAATGTATACCTGCAAGAGTTCTATATGCAATCGGAGTTTCGGATTTTTATTATGCGTGTCTCGACGGGAGTTTTAATCACGATGAAGATTATTTTTGGGGGGAGGCTCATGACGGTGAAAATGGCAACGAAGTAGATTTTTTTGCTGAGGTTTATGTGGGAAGAGCATGTGTTGATAACTCTGAAGAAGTTTCAAATTTTGTGAGAAAAACAATAGCATATGAAAACACATTTGATTCATATCTTAATAAAGTATTAATGCTGAGTGAATATGTTGATGGTTATTGTAAAAATTATTCAAAAAGGTTAATTGATGGTTGGAGTGATACAGTTGGTATTCCCTCTACAAAATATAATATCACCGAGATATACGATGAAGATTATAAACCAGATAGTTGGAATAAATCAGAAGTTATAAGTCGCATAAACAACGGGACTCACATTATCAACCATATAGGACATTCTAGTGATACATCCAATATGAGAATGGGTATAGAAGATGTTGAAGGACTAACAAATGATAAATATTGTTTTATATATTCACAGGGGTGTTATCCTGGAAAATTTTATATACCTGGTGGGGGGGATTGTATCGCTGAATATTTCACGGTTAAATCTACTGGTGGAGCCTTTGCAGGAATTTGGAATTCTTATAAAGGATATCCGAGATCTGGAGAATCTCAAGACTACAATCAAGAGTTTTGGGATGCCGTATTTGGTGAAAATATTTCCGAATTAGGTAGGGCAAATCAGGATTCTAAAGAAGACCGTATTATTAAGAATGATTGGGACAGGGTAGTTTGTTTTGAATTAAACTTTTTTGGAGATCCACAGGTCTCTATAAAACCAACATCGTTCCCAGAGCATGATATCTCAGTTAATTGCTTAGATATTAATGATTATGATCGTGTTCCTTCAGATGAGGTATTTACTGTGAATGCTTTTATTGAAAACAAAGGATTGAATAATGAGACGAATATAACCATAAATTTTAATATAGACGGTGCAACTGAGGATAATACAACTATTAATCTTACTAGAGGGGATGCAACAATAATTAGTTTCAATGTATCCCTCAACTCTGGTCTGCATCAAATTGGTGTAGGGATTCCTCCTGATTTTAATAATAATACCAAAGATAACGTTACAGGCAACAATTTTATTAATGTCACAGTTATCGCTGGACCCGATATATCTGTAATGAATCTCGATATATCCCCTCCACTTTATATCAATTGTAATACTGAACTAAATATTACTATTGGAAATCTTGGAACTAATGATGTAGCAGATATAAACCTATCGTTGTTGATAGATGACGAAGTCGTTAATGAGACCTCGATTTCGTCATTATCAAGTGGAAAATTGGTGGTTATATCCTTGGGTTGGATTCCTCAGAATAGCACATGGAATAACCTCACTATTTTTGCTACCCCTGTTACTGAAGAGAACTATACAATTAATAATTACTATAATATGAGTATCCATCCTGTTAATCACACCGTTTATGTTGATGATAGTGGTAATGCTGAATTTGAAACAATTCAAGATGCCATTGACTGGATAGGTGATGGTGACACGATTTATGTGTATAATGGAATGTATAATGAATCAGTGAAGGTATATAAAGCCATAAATCTGATTGGTGAGGATAAAAATTCGACAATTATCGACGGTAATGGAACCAATGATCCCGTTGTGAAAATTTATAATGCAGATGGGGTGAATTTAACCGGTTTTAAGTTGCAAAATAATTGTTCAACGGCTGTAGAAATAAGGTCCAACTATAACAACATTAGTAGTAACATCATTACCACTCCACTAAATAGCACGGAAAAACTATCTATTGGTATAGATATTTATTCAGATAATAATATGGTTTTTCAGAACTATATTACAAATATTAGTTCAATTGGTATTCGTATGGAATCTGATGACAATGTAATTTCAGAGAATATGATTGAAAATGTTGCTTGTATAGGAAAGTTAAATGGAGGTATTGTAATTGGTAAGGCTTATTTAGCTTTCCAAAGTGGTTCCTTTAATAAAATAATTGGAAATAAGATTATGGATAGCAAATATGGATTAAAAATAATGCATAAGTATAATGTAATTTCAGACAATTTAATTATAAACAGCACTGAAATTGGAATATTATTATCGTCATCTTATAATAATGCCGTGAATAATAATGTGTCAAGTAATTTAGTAGGCGTCAAAACAAGTAGCTTTAACAATACAATTTCAGAAAATAAGATTTTTAATAACTCGATCGGCATCAAACAAAGTTGGGGTAAAGACAATTTATTTATTGGTAATAATATTTCATATAACGATGAAGGTGTTAATATCACTTCTACTTATCCATCCAATAACAATACCTTTTATTATAATAATTTTATAAATAATAGTATAAACGCTTATGATGAGTGTAATAATTATTGGGATAATGGTAGTGTAGGAAACTACTGGAATGATTTCGATGAACCAAGTGAGGGAGCATATGACAACGATAGTGATGGAATAGTTGATTCTCCATACAATATACCAGGTGGTAATAATCAGGACAGATATCCATTGATTAATGTTTCCACTGTTTCTGATATTAAACCAAATAAACCAGAAAAACCAGATGGCACGACAGTTGGTCATATATATATGAAATACCGCTATAATACCAGCACAACAGATCCAGACGACAATCAAATATATTATTTATGGAATTGGTATGATGAAACCAAAGATGTTTGGATTGGTCCGAATGCCACAGGGGATGCATATACATTCCATCATTGGAATGAAAGAGGTACTTTTTACGTTAGGGTGAAAGCTAAGGATACTTTTGGACTTGAAAGTGATTGGTCTGATCCATTAGTTGTTGAAATTGAAAATAGACCTCCAAACAAAACAAAAAAGCCAATATTAGTGGGTCTTTTCCCACAGGTAGGAGAACCTTTTTCTATTATGGTACACAACACAACTGATCCGGATGGCGATGAGATTTACTACCGGTTTGATTGGGGAGATGGAACATGGTCTGGATGGATACAACAGGCGGCACCTATTGGTGGCTATACTTGGTTTGAACATGTTTGGAACAAAAAGGGAAAATATGAAATCAGAGTGAAAGCAAAAGACGACCCAAATGGTGATGGGGATCTCTCGGATGGAATGGAAAGCCCTTGGTCAGATCCGAAGACCATTATTGTCTGTTTTACATCCAATGTTATTACTGTGCAAAAAACCGTCGTTCATAAATCCGTACAATTTAATTGTAGTGCATCAAATGGAACTGCACCTTATAGTTACAACTTAGATTTTGGAGACGGGAATTACAGTCAATCACAAAATTCAACACATACCTACACTCAAACGGGTTTCTATACAATTAATTTAACTGTTACTGATGATAAAGGTTATACTTCGAATTGTATTCAAGTTATTGAAGTAGTTATTTTAATGGCAGATTTTAAATCTAGTTCTAATGGTTATTCAAAAACCTATGTAACAATTTATTTCAATGATAGTTCAGAAAGCTATTATAACATAGTGAATTGGACTTGGGATTTCGATGATGGAAATATCTCTTATGAACAAAATACTAGTCATAATTTTACAACTGATGGAATTTATAATGTTACATTAAACATTACTGATAGTGAATCTAATACTGATATTTATTATCAGATAATTTATATTGATTCAGTTCAACCTGAAATAGAGTCCGTCTCAGATTCCACCGACACTGTCGGATTTGGTTTTGGTACCACAATCACTACAAATACAACTGATGACAATAGTGGTGTGAAAACTGCCAGTGTCAATGTGACATATCCTGATAACTCCTATAGTAATTATACAATGAATAACATCGAAAACAACACGTATGAATATGTGTTTTCAGACACATGGCTAGTTGGACAATATAACTATACAGTATGGGTTTTTGATAACTCCAATAACAGCAACAGCAGCTCAGGACATTGCTTTAACGTCTCGGCACAAGCAGACATCTCAGTATGTACAATAAAAGACAGTTATGGCAATAATGAGAATATCGATATCACCGATCCTCCAGGTGGTCCACCATTAGTTGGATACGAGTTATTAGATAATGGTAACGTTCTGCACATGTGGAATAAACATAACAGTTATTATTTCAATACGTCAAGCGGGATTCAGCTTACCAACCATTACGACGAGTACTGGTCTCACAATGTATTGATGCTTGGATACTACAATAATGATGAATGGAATCTCATCTATCGCACTGATGAGTTATCTGGTTTCAACAAAGACATTGATACGGATAACGAAACCTTTGTGAACGCCACGTTGTGGAAGGATTTAACCTACAAAGGGTATGATTTCCGACTTGCTATCAGATACAATCTCGGTGTGAACGATCCTGATCTTACGGTCATACCATATATCAAAAACATTGATGATGAGTATATTCCATACGCACTTGCATTTGGCTGGGAGATAAAAGATATCAAAATAGCAGATACAGTTGAGAATGATACCATTAGATTGTATAATGGCACTGATTGGATAAGTTATAATCTAAATCAAACACTGGATAACAAGTATACCGATATGGATTACAACACCACGTTTATACTTGAAGGAAGAAACGAGGGCAAGTACTTCAGGAGAACTCTTTATCTCAGGTGGAACCATACTTTGGATTATCTTCTCAAGGTGAAAAGCAGGGAAGGGCAGTATAATGCTCCGGTTACGTTGTTTATCAAGATAGGTACGCTTGCTAAGAGCCAGGAGAAATATACGATGATGAATTGGCTTGACAGCGATAGCTGGCTTGGTATTAGTAGCAGTGAACTAGCTTATGCCTGTGAAAATAAATTTGGTTTAGGGATGGCTTTAGATGGAACGGGAGAATTGTGGGATGCTGTAACTAATCATGATCATGAATTTATCCTTAATCTGGGAAAGAATTACAGCATTAAAAAATTCAGAGGCCGATCGATTTCTCTGAAAGATCCTATAGATGTAGATATTTATATCAGTACGGATAACAGTACATGGGGAACTGCTGTTGCATCAGATATTAGTACCTGGCAGGATACAGACACTTGGGTAGAGGTAGATTCTACTGATAAAACAGGGCAGTATATAAAGGTGGTTGTCCAAGCAACTGAAGATGAAGCTCGCATCCTAGCATGGGGTGGTTTTATGCCCCCTGGACCAATTTTTGATGTATATGGAGAAGAAATAGCAGCCGCTCCAGAGGTCTCTAATCCATATCCTGCAGATGGTAGCACGGGTGTGTCTCTTACTCCAACATTGAATATCACTGTGTTTGATGCTAACGGTGATTCAATGAATATTACTTGGTTTAGTAACAGCAGTGGATCCTGGCAGGTTTTCGGGACAAATAACAGTGTAACTGATGGTACGTACCGTCAGACCTACTCAAACGCCACCGAGAATGGAAAATGGTGGTACTGGAAGGTAAATGTGACTGATGGAACGAACTACACCGTTAGTAGTGTATACAAATTCTATACCGGTTATCAATCGAAGATCGATAATACTGGCTCTACAAGTATTAAGGGATACCTGTTAATACAGATCCAATTTTATAATACTACGAGTAGTACGTGGGTTGTCGCTAATGATACCATCAATGAAACCACCACAAGAACTATTCACTGGGATGATCCATACGGAGACCAACAACCTATTCTTGCATTGGATACAATTTTTAATGGACTTGTGAACACAAACGATCTCACATATGGAAATGGCACGTATCGGGTCTATGCTGCATTTAGAGATCCTGATGGCAACATTTTAAAGTGTGACGATGAAACCGAGCTGGTGGCAACGTACGAGTTCACAATAACCTTTGCATAAATAGGAAATAGGGTAATCTTAAATGGGTATCAGGTAGAGTTGCCTGATTCTCCCTGCTTTTTAAATGTGGCTCAAATCTATCTTTATCTGAATGGGATGAAAGTTCTATAACCAGCATATTACCTGTCATTTGCAACAATAAAAATGAAATCTCTAAAAATTACGGTTATGGGTATTAACCGAATGAAATGTCATCCTGAACTTCAACCCCTCTCAAGCTTTTTGCTTGTTCTTTTCCTGCCATCTACCTGTTTATCTACTTGCTACTACTATTGTCCCTATTACTTAT
>CAYGAC010000005.1:0-8656 GCA_964347865.1 uncultured Thermoplasmatales archaeon | reverse complement strand
CCCGAGCTGGTGTTGCTGTTGCTGGAGTTGTCAAGCGTCCAGATGGTAAAGTTATACTGGCCGACAAGCCAGGTATCCGAGAAAACATACTCGTAGGTATTTCCACCGGTGTTGGTCATCGTGAAGTTACCCCAGTTATTGTTTGGATAGGTGATATTTACCGAGACGTTGTTCACATAGCTTGCGTTATCGGTGACGTTTGCACTGATGATTGTGCCAAAACCAAACCCGACAGGATCCGGAGAAACGGTAACATCGGTTATCTCGGAAGGGTACTTGTCATAGTTATACGGGTACATATCAATCCAATAAACCGGGCTCGGAGTTGTGTCGTTGTATTTTCCATCACTTATAACCTCATCGATTCTCCCGGTGGAATTGTAAAGTCCCAGATAGAGTGTATAATTACCTGGAGGTTCATTTTCGGGTATGGTAAGCGTAACAGACTCTTGACGACCAGAGGAGTTAACGGTGAAGTTCATAAATGTTTTATTAACCGTTTGGTCTGCAGAGTTATTGAGCATTGCATGAACCATTACCTTATCATGAGGTAGAATCGTTTTCACCGTGAATGTCGCCTTGATGGAATCATTCAGATAATCGCTGTCATCCGGTGAATCCAATCTTGTTTCTGAATATGTGTCAAACCAACAATCAGGGTTAACTGTATAATATTTCGTAACATTCCATAACATCTCAAATGTAAGGTTCGTATCATTTCTGTCGATGTGGTTGAATACATCACCTTCGGTATAATTCATACCTGCTCTATGGTAACGTTTCCAACTACTTGTATTATCTTTACCGAAACCAATTGTCCTACATCTGTCTTTCCAAACATAATCCTCTGATCTACCGCCAGGTTTACGTACTACTTCAAGTCCGTAACTATTATTAATCCTATCCTCGTAAAGAGTTTCATTTACAATAGCATTTACAATTTTTTTATCTTGAGTGTCCCTGCATCCAATGCTGAGATTCGTTCCATATTGGTCAAAAGCTAACGCATCAGTTCCAATCCAAAGTATATAATTATAATCGTTCTCAGGATGACTGTCAACAAAATGAGTGGCACCTCGCATAAAGTATTCTTCCGCGGTTGTAAACAGAAATGTGAGATTATACTTCGGCGTGATATTGTAATCATTGAAATATTTGGCAATGCCCAGTACTAATGCCCCACCTACTCCTGAATCACCTGGTGTTTCCCCCCACCAGCCATCAATACGATTGGAGATAACCACGATTCCATCATCAGGACTACGAGAGATATTCCTATAACCAACAGTATTATTTGATTGAACCCCTGGTGTTGTACTACTTTGTCTTTTGTATTCTTGATCTAAATACCCACTAATCGTCGTATTCTCTGTATGATTATATAACCAACTACCGACTGAGTTGTTTACTGTAAAAATAGGAAGAGCCGGACCATTAAACGATATGGTCAGTAGACCAAACAACTCCTTCAACTCTTTGGTTATGTTAGCGTAAAGCCACCTCCATTCTCGAAGTGTAGGACCCATAAAATGGGCATTCATAAAATCCTTTAATATAAAACCTGTACAATTAGCCACTAACGGACGATGATTTAGAATCCACAGCCATGTGCCAACAAGGCTAGCATTGCTCCAGCCATCGTATTGACGAAGTCCATCACTTGGGATCTTAGTAGGATCACGTATTTTATTAAGGAAAAACCAATCTTCATCCGGTAAACAATGCTGTTCAGTGAGATTGTAGGTGAAAGTTAAAATATTGTCTGCAACCATGTTGTCAACAATCACCATTTCTCCAGTATCCAACATATTTTTAATAGTTGTAATATTATCATCGTTAACGCTATAATTTGCCCTCATAACCGTAAAATTGCAATTTTTTGCGCTTTCATATGCATAATTTCTGGAGCTATTGTATAGTAAAATACAACCGGTAGCATTGCTTGATATATTATCAAGTTTGTCTTCACAAGTTTGCTCTTCTTCTATCAAAAATACCACCCCCTCCTGCTCTTCAGGAATACTATCGTCGCTGGCAATATATGAAACATTCCCAATTATTACATCATAGCTGTTCATATTTTGATAGGATAAATTAATGTAATAACCATTATACGATCCACCAAAAGGCCATAGCTCAGTCCTGTTTTCCGAACTATCATACAGACGAGCTATTGTTACATTATCATATGTAGAATTATATGTTGCACTACCTAAAAATTTGTTTTTCCTTCCACTAGGAGCAACAAAGATTTCACTCAATGGTATGCATGGTTCATGGGGATAATACTCACTGGAGTGATTGTATATAGTTAATTGGTAATCATTTGTTACAACTTTGCTAGAGTATTGCTTCCAACAATGTTTTATATTGTTTATATAACCAATAGGTAATGTGTTAACACCAGAAAGGTTACACCAGTCATCTTCTATAGTTCCGTTCATATATGGGATTAAAATATTATTTACAGTAAAACGTTCTCCTTCGGTTGCCCAAGCACGTCCTTTTACGATACCATTCTCCTTATCCCAGTTTGCACTACGTGTCACGTTGCATAATTCTTGCGTGACCCTCCAAACAAAATCATAATCAAGTCCTATTTCTTCATTTTTACTGCCCTGATTTCCTCCGGAAGCCTCTACTTTCAAATCATCTGGTATTATTAGAACAGAACTCAGACACACCAGCATACAAATTAACATAGTTGTTATTTTTTCAATTTTCATTTTAAATTTACCTCCCTAAAAATATTACAAAAATTAGTTGAATGAGAGTTTATAAATATAACTGAATAAAAGTGGTAAAATAAGTGGAATATAGTGGAAATTAAGAAATCTTGTTATATGTAACAATCATATGTTTTTTAAATAGTAAAATATTTCTTAATTATTATATTATTGATATATCTTTCTAGCAAAGTTTTATAAACAATGTAAATATAAATAAAGATATAGAGGGAATGAATATCATGGAAACAAGTAAATTCTTAAAAAAAGTTTTAATATTTGGAATATCAACTTTGATTATCATTTCCTCTGTTATTCAAATAACAATGGGATATACCGTTAAACCATTAAATAGGAATATCTTAATTTGGGATAATTTTGATTGTTATAATCTATCAGAAATATCTAACGATAAATTTCATATTTTCAGAGAATATTCCAATAATGATACAAGTTCAACTGAAGTAAACGCAGGTATATCATCAATGATAACAGATGATCTAATGGATTCGCCTTGGCCAATGAAATGTCACGATCTTCGTCATACAAGTAGGAGTCCCTATAGTACTGCCAATAATACAGGTCTTGAAAAATGGCGTGTCAGAAGCATATGGGATGGGACTGTTGAGAGTTCAGCGGTTATTGGAGATGATGGCACAATCTATTTTGGAACTATGGGTACTGATTGTAGATTATATGCTCTTTATCCTGACGGAACTATTAAATGGTATTATCCAGTAGGTTTAATGATATGGGCAACTCCTGCAATTGCAGAAGATGGGACAATATATGTTACATCATGGGATGATTATTTACATGCAGTTTATTCAAATGGTACCCGAAAATGGCGATTTAATCTTAGAGGTGATTCGAGTTGTTCCCCTGCAATTGGAAATGATGGTACGATTTATTGCGGATCAACCAGTTCCTACATATATGCAATTAATCCTAATGGCACTGAGAAATGGCGGTACTTAACAGGTGATTGGACTATGTCTAATCCTGCTATCAGTAAGAATGGAACTATTTATATGGGTTCATTTGACAAATATTTATATGCATTAAATCCTAACGGCACTTTGCAATGGCGATTTAAAACAGGGGGCTATATAAAAGGTCATCCATCTATAGCAGATGATGGAACGATATACGTTCCCTCATTTGATGATTATCTATATGCGTTGTATCCTAATGGAACAATAAAATGGAAAGTTAATACTAATTATAGTGCAGCTTCAGCTGCCATTGCAGAAGATGGAACAATTTATGTTGCCACGGATAAACTTCGAGCAATTTACCCAACTAATGGCACTATTAAATGGAGTGTGGATATAGGAGGGAATGTTGGACCTTCATCACCTGCTATTTCTTCTGAAGGTACAATTTATATAAGTAATGATAAAGGTAAAAGCCTTGTAGCGGTGTACCCGAATGGATCGATAAAATGGCAGAAGTTAATCAGCAACCTTTATGCCAGATCATCTCCCATTATTGATGAAGATGGTACCATTTATGTCGGTTCTTCTTGGAATAATGATAATGGATATTCATTTGGTTATCTTCATGCATTCGGTCCTGTGGAATCAAACAATCCGCCTGATAAACCTGTTATTTCTGGAGGAAAATATGGAAATGTTAGAACAGAATACAGATACACATTTGTAGCAACTGACCCAAATAACAATCCTATTTATTATTGTATTAACTGGGGTGATGGTAATAATGAGGAGACTCGTGAATGTGCCTCTGGTGAACAGATAAAATTGAAACATAAATATCTCATTCGAGGAACTTATACAATCAAAGCAAAGGCAATAGATACTCTGGGTGAAGAAAGCGACTGGGCATATCTTGAAGTCACGATGCCTAAAAACAAAGATTTCAACAACAACTTTAACATCTTAGAAAGATTATTTGAAAGATTTCCAAATACCTTTCCAATATTTAGACATCTACTTGGATATAGATAAAAAAAATTTAATTATTTTTTATACAAAATGGTGTTCTATACAATAAATAATCCTTTGTTTTGCACCTATGTTAAGTCGCCATAAGAATCTGAACAAACAGAAGGATAATATGGCGAGGGGAAGCAATCAAATATGAAAAAAAACAAATATAAAGTAGTTAAAAATATAAAATCAATTGGAGACAGAATTAGTAAAATTAATTTTGCTATTGGCATATCCGGAGTTATATTAAATATTTCAATAATAAAATTAACAGGGGTATAAATAAAAACTACTATTGTAATAAATACCACAGCTAAAATTACACATAATATTGGAGTATCCGTTAAATTCTTTATAGATATTATTTTTTCATTCATTCTAATAAGATTTACAATACTATCGGATAACTCATCATTATTTATTACAATATTATTTAATTCCTCAAAAATTTCTTCATCTGTAATTTTTACTGATGCTATTAACTTTAATACTGTTTCTTTTCCAAGTATATCTATTATTTCACAACCATGATTAAAGATAAAATCAAGATAATCGTAAGATAAAGATGGTTTATGAAAAATCATTTCAAATGGAAATGTAAATTTCTGTTTCAATAACTGGAAAAATACTTCTCTATAATCATAGTTTGAAGAAAATAGATTTTGCTTATTATCTTTAAATAATTTCTTTATCTCTGGATTTTCGGCAATTTCAATAATTATTTCAAATAATATCTCTTTAGATTCTTCTAAATCTTTCTTATTGTTGATTTCTTTATTTTCTTCATCTTTAATTTCAAAATTAACACTATGAAAACCAACAACAGAGGTAAATGATACACCAATCAATATGATAGTTGCTATGATACTACCGATGAGTATCTTCTTATTCATATTCTTTCCCCATATTATCATATACGTTCTGATATTTAGATTTTTTTCCTGTTTTCCATTTCTCGTGAGTAAGAATTATCTGCCTTTCTCTTGTGTCAAAATTTTGAACTCACTTTTCTCCTATTGATATGTCCTTTCCTTCGTAAAAAATTACATTCGGAACTACTGAATATAATATGCCAATAAGTTTTTAAAGAGTTATCCATAATTTATTTTTTGCTGGGTGTAGGTGGACGGTTGACGACGATTTATTTTGCTGAGGAATATACTACTTCAAATGATTTTGATGATAATGGTTCAAAACGCATAATTTGTAGTTTGTTTTTTTATGGCTAAATGGACTTAGCTAATTAACTAAAAAACTTGGCTAATTAGTATCCTCGATGATGCAAGGGCTTATTATTGTGAGTTATGGCATCTACAGGTAAAGAGATATGAGAGCCTAAAGCGATACCTATCCTTATATTAGGTATCAAAATGCAGTATTTTTGATTGGTTTCTGCAATGCTTTCTAGTAGATATTTAATGCGTTTTAGATATATTTTTGCAATATTTTTAGTATTTTTCATAGCCTTTTTTTATTTCAGTATCTTCAGAAAAAACTTACTCTCCGATTAAATGATAGATTTTTTTCATTCCTTTTCTTCAATTTCATAACAGCAATCTGTTATTGATAATATTTATCGATTTTTAACCTTAAAAAAACTATTTAAATTTCGGTTCATAGTCTTAACCGATTCTAAGGGTTTTGTGGGGATGATAAAAAGGGATTGTAACAGATGGAGGAGGCATTATATAATGAAAAGGGATGACCTTTTACAAAATATTTTGCCTCCCAAAATTCAAATGAACTTATGGTTTTTATAGTTATCTTTTACCAGTTTTGATGGAGGATAAAAAGAGATTGAAAAACAGATTTTTTGCTAATGTTTTAAATAAGAAAGATATAAGTTCTATATCGGTTGAATGCTTGAATCAGTTAATTTCCCCTCTTTTAATTTTTTATACTTTTTATACTCGTATTTAGTGAAGAAGTCCCAATGAAGTGAGCTCTTCTGATAATTTTTCCACTGCTTTTGATACGTCCTCTATACTTTTTGCACCCACACAGACTATTTTACTAGAACCGAACAGCAACATAGCCACCTTAGGTTCTCTAATCCTATAAACCAGTCCTGGGAACTGCTCAGGTTCATATTCCACATTTTCTAAACCAAGAGCTACAGCTACTTCACTAAGATTAAGCTCTCCTCCTAAATCAGCTGTAGCTACCATATTCTGAACGACTATCTCAATATCCTTATAAACATCGATACCTAGCTTTTTTAATTTCTCAGCGATAATATCATTGGTTTTACGTACATCCTCTATACTTGTTGCACCAGTACAGTTAGCTGCTCCATTTCTAAAAAGGAGTGTAGCCGTCTTCGGATTGCTTAATCGATAAACCAACCCGGGGAATTGTTCAGGTTCATATTCTGCACCTTCTAAAGATTGTGCTATCACGTCTAGATCTAATTTCTCTGCAAATGCTGCAGATGCTACAATATTTTGTACTTTTATTTCTATCATATATTATCACTCCCATTGAACTCTACAAGAAAACTGGGTATAGATATTATCATGTGGGCTTACCGTTCTACCTATTTACTCTTCTTTTTAGCTAAACATATTTCAATTGAAGATACATTCGATGTTCTACCTTCTTCGTTTGTGACAGATTCTGTTCCTATTTTTATTTCTTTGATTTTTGCATCTGTAACAAATCGGTTTCTTGTGATTTCCGCCGTGTCTACCGCTCTGCTAATCGCCCTTCCTCTGGCTTTAATAACTACTTCAGTTGAACTGCTAAACTGTGTTACTACGGCAAGCACGTAACTCATTGGCGGTTTGTTACCAACATATATTACGTTTTCATCTCTTCTTCTTTCCTCTGTTGTTTCTTCTACTATAATTTTTTTCATCCCCCAAATTACACTTTAATAACATCTATTACTTATATAAACCCAATCCCGAGGTTTTGTGAGAGGATAAAAAGATATTGAGAAATGGGTTATTCCGTTATGTTTAAAATAAGAAAAATATTAATCAATTGTAAACATATGTTCCTGCTAATCTAAGAAGAATATTGTTTGATAAGGTGAAAAAAATGAAAGGAACAATAAAATGGTACAATGCAAGGAAAGGGTATGGATTCATACAAGGCGAAGACAAAAAGGATGTCTTTGTCCATCAATCAGCCATACCACCAGGAACATTCCTCAATGAAGGGGACAAGGTTGAATACGAGATCGAAGAATCAGAAAAAGGACCCCAAGCAACCAAAATAAAGAAGTTGTAAAACTTCTACCTCAAACTACAATTTCATAACATCTATTCTTTTATAAAATCAATCATTTGGTTTTTTATTGAGGATAAAAATGGATTGAAAAACAAGGGATATTAACCCGTATGCATATTCAATTAATTTTATTCAAACAAAGCCATATATATCATCGTTTCGGTTTATAACTTTAATCGAAATAACAGCGTCACCATGCATTCCGAATCAATATTGTTATAAAAAGTTTCATCATCAGAGCTTCCGCCACCGAAAATGGGAAAGAGGACTTGATCAAGGCATCCCCAAACTATTGTTATTGTTGTTCAACAATAGCTTGTTGAAATATGGAGGGGGCAAACAACAATAGCAACAACAATAATCAACAACAAGGTTCAACAACAATACTAACAACAATAGCAATAACAATAATTGGTTCTATTGTTCAACAATACGTTCAACAATATCCCAATAAGGCTTTGAAAAAGAGCGGAATATTGCCAACAATAGCTACAACAATAGTCAACAACAAGTTCAACAACAATACCAATAACAATTCTCAACAACAAGACCAACAACAATAAAGCATATGCTTGAAAAAATAGAGAGCAAAAGAGAGATCACAGAGTAGATCTTTCTTACTGGATGATGGTAAGAACTCCAATAATCTATCGAGTAAATGTTCAAGTATATGCGTCGGTTTTAAAAAGCTTGCTTCATAGTTGATGATTATTAGGTTCTGTTATTAAACAGTAGATTTCAATT
>CAYGAC010000004.1:0-7464 GCA_964347865.1 uncultured Thermoplasmatales archaeon | reverse complement strand
GATGCCCATGCCTATGATTATGCTGGAAGAGAGGGTTTACCAATTAAGATTATTACACCAATTAGATATATCGGATTTATTCTTAATCCAGAATTTTCGAAATATAAAGTTACATTTTTTGCATTAATAGTTTATATTCCGAATATTGATGAAGTAGTAAAGTATGAAAATTTAACATTGTGCACAATTGGATCTTTAGGATATATTGGAAGATTCTTTATACGTGCAGCTTTCTATTATGGTTGGCCTCCAGGTCCCTTAATTCCTCCATAATAACAAAGCGTTTAATCCTCCAACTGCTCTGGTTTGTTTTTAATACGAGCCTGTACCTCCAGATCCTTCAACAAATCTTTCAGCAGTGATGTTATGATGTTGTCCATATCCCTTTGTTTTTCTTCGTTTTCCATAGCTGTTTTTGGGTCAAGAGGATCTGCATCGGAAGCAGAGCTTGCTATTTGGAGGATTCATTTTTCACAGCAGTAGCATTTTTTGGTACAAATTTCTCCTTCTGTACTTCATCTTATTTTTTATACTATAAGCCTGTAAAAGAGTAAAGAGTACTATCAACATCACAACCACTCATATGAACATACATTGAGGGCATATCAAATTCCTCAATCCAATCAAAATGATGGGTCGTCTGTGTCTCAGTTGAAATGTTAGCAAGATGTGTGGCCCGACTGTGTCTGAAACACGCAGGTTGGTTCTTTTCTTAATTCCAGCTTTTTTGGAGCATATCTCTTTTAAATAAAAAGTGAAGTTCATTAGACGATATACTGGAATAGATTTTCACCTGTTATTATGATTTAGATAATAAACCCTATCTCCATTTGCTATATAGTTAGTATCTTAAAATTACGATGCCGATGAATCAGTACCTCAGTAGTGGTCAGTAACTAAAATTTTTAGAGCAACATCCGTAGACGTTTCTAATACTTTGGTTCTCATAGGACTAAAATGGCCTGTTGAAACTTATATTTGCCATACCATCAGATGAAGAGCAATATGACAATTCTTTCGGTTAATTATCTTAACCGAATTTTTTAATTGAATCTCCCCTTGTTTCATGTTCTTTAAAAATTTAATTAAAAGTCATTGCCTCTAAATTTATTACAATTTTCTGTAACTGTTTTCCACTTTCATCCACAATCCGAAGAATCATGTTGCCCCAAGCTGCATTTAATGAAAATAATTTTATACGAATTGTTTTCTCTTGATTTATTTCAATACTGCCAATACCGATGTCAATCTCAGAACAATTTTCTGATGGATAAAAACCATTTTCATCTGTACAAAGTATTAAAATACCATTTTGTGTAGTATATTTTTTATCAATATTATATTGAATTGTTTGTGTTGAGGGACTTGTACTTATACTATAAATCTTAAATGGATAGGGATACTCAGGCTCAGGTGGTTTACCAACAGTTTGTCCATAACCAAATACGTTAAAATCTATATATACCATCAAATTATTTGCATTATTTCTACCAACATTTCTTAATTTGATTTGTATCTCGGATGATTTTTCTATTAGTTCTTTGAGTGATGTCGGTTCGTCATATTTTCTAATTAACGCTGTATTATTTAAAAAAAGATTGGTAATGTTAATTAAAATTGGTTCAGGATTTTTAAACCAATCTACAATTTCTTTATTAGTTTCAGATATGTTTTTTGTTTCCAAAATATTTTTATTAAATAATTCTTGTGATTTGTAGGAATAATCTATTGATGAATATAAAGTGAAACTTGCGACAACTAAAGATAATGCGAGTATTATAATTTCGGTTTTTTCTAAAAATTTTGATATTATCTTATTTCGTTCCTTTGTAAAAGAATTATAAACTCTTAATATTATTACAAAAAAAGCGAGGAATATGATGATCCAAATTGCTGAAATTATAGGATCTATTAAATCTATATTTTCACTCCCATGAAATTTATAAAAAAATCACCTGATAGTATTTAGTTTTTTGTTTTCTATGTAATAATATTTTTTCCTCATTTAATTAGAAAAGCATATTTTAATGCAAAGCGATTTCGATTAAGAGAGTAGATTTTATTTCCCAAAGATGGCAATTATAGTATCTAAAACAGTTGCTTTGACTGTTGGAAATAAATGTAGCAATCAGTACTAGTATAAAGACAGCAATAAGCGCATAAGCTAATGATTAGAGATTGAGATTATCGTTATGTTTTATAATAATATCTTGCTAGATATCCATATAATTGTGAAAATAAAGAATATTTACATCACGCCTCATGGATGATGATAAAGGACAGTGCAATTTACAAGATTAACAAAAGAAAAAAGTTTTTCCGTAAGGCGAATGTCTGAAGTGTTTGAACCTACAAATTCAACAAATCGCTCTTATTTTCATAAAGTTGTAAATGAAGGTATTCTACAATGATTTGAGATTCTTATTTCCACAGATAAAAATGTGAAAAAATTCTAGAAAAAATAAAAAAATTACGTAAAAATTTAGAGGTTAGATACTAGAAGAAAGTAAATTATGATGAAAGATATCGATCTCTGAGATTAAACAAAAAATGAGCGGAAATATTAAATCAGCTAACTTAGAATGAAAGAGTTTAATTAGAAAATAGAATATTATGATTTGATATGATGAAATCTGACCAACAACATTCAGGTTCTACATGTTACAATACATATAAACATATTCAGGATAATGAATTCTATTTTCAATGGCACATCACCGAAAAATGCAATTTGAGATGTAGCCATTGTTATCAAAATGATTATTCATCTCCAACGGAACTTTCGATTGAAGGCTTAAAATCTATCGCTGACAAAATCACAGATGCTCTTATAATGTGGAAGAAAAACGGACGAATAGCAATTACCGGCGGGGAACCCTTTATCAGAAAAGATCTATTCGACCTGCTTAACTATTTAGAGCAGAAGCCAGAGGTAAAAAAAATTGGTATACTCACAAATGGCACTCTCATTAAAAATAATATTCAATCTTTAAAGAGTCTTACTAAGCTTCATTATATTCAGTTATCTTTGGAAGGTGGTAAAGAAAAAAATGACGAAATAAGAGGCAAGGGAATGTTTGACCAAGTTATCGAAAGTACCAATCTTTTAAAAAACACCGATATCCCTGTTAGGTGGATGGTCACTCTTCATAAAGGCAACTTAGAGGAAGTTCCTCATATCATTGATCTTGCACTTGAAAATAAGGTAGATTTTCTGACTTATGAACGGTTAATTCCTACGGGATCTGGAAAAACCATGAATAACAATGTGTTATCTCCACAGGAATTATCAGAAGTATTTGAATACATAGTAAAACGTTCAAATGAAGAATACTCCAAAGGTTCATCATTAACTATTCTTAAACTTCGGGCACTTTGGATTTTGATTGACCCGAAAAGTGCAGAGAAAAATGCTCAGACGCCCATTCAAAAAGAGGTTGGTGCTTCATGTTCTATCGGTAACGATAGTATTTGCATTCTGCCAGATGCAACTGTATTGCCTTGTCGTAGGTTACCCATTCCAATAGGTAATCTTAAGGTGGATAGCCTTTTTAAAATATGGTATACTTCTCCATTGCTTTGGGAGATCCGTAATAAAGACAATTTAAAAGGAAAATGCAAAAACTGCAAATATGTTCCACGATGTGGTGGATGTCGTGCAATGGCATATTCAGTAACAGGTGATTATTTATCGGAGGATCCACAATGTTGGAAACAAACAAAAGTGATAGTTTAAAAATGAAACTTAATGATAATCTATTTTTATACAAATTAGATGACTCATTTATGTGGCTATTTAATATAGAAAATGGAGAGCATTACAAGTTAAATAACAGTTCTCATTTTATTTTATCCCTGTTTGATGGTAAAAAAACGGTTGGAGAGATTCAAAAAGTTTATATAAAAAAGTATGCAAATGAAGGTATTGCAGAACCGATATTATTAAAAGACTTTAATGAATTGCTTGACCATCTTATGAGAAATAATTTTCTAAATACTTTAAAAAATAATGATAAGTAAATACAGGAGGATGAAAATGAAAGAAAATGAAAAAATGATTACCTATGAAAAACCACTATTAAAAAAGCAATCTGGGATGAACTTCCCAATGCAAATAGTGGAAAAATTTAATGGTGGGCGTTTCTGTCTACAGTGTTCTGGTTGCCATGGCTGTAGATAAATTATAATTTAATTCCTTTTTGCATTACTATAAGGGGAGGCATATCTGCGGCAAAAGATGATATAGATATAAATCTTATCAATGAAGCTATTGATGCCGATATTAAATTTGAAAAATTGAAGGATTTATTTGAAAAAAAGTTTAAAGTTGGAATTTGCTGATGAATAAAAATAATTGTAAAATTAATGAAATGCCAATCCAGAGAGGATTAACAGCCATATTATTAACTTTAAAACAATATCTTGAAAAAGAAATTGAACTAGAACGAATTATTAGAGTTGCTGTTCTTTTAATGAAGATTGGAGTTAACCAAAATAATTCAATTTTTCAGAAAATAGTAAAACGATGTTTAGCTGAACAAAAAAATGATGGTGGTTGGATTAGTGTTGAAGACAGTATCTGGTGCGTTACTTTTTTAAAAGAATTTGAGGAATATTCCAAAGAATATAAACGCGGCCTAGATTGGTTAAAAAAACAAAAGCTTGAAAATGGTGGATGGGGAAAAACAAAGAGAGATATCGGAAGAATCCCGATAACCGGAATTTTACATTATTTATTACCAGAGTTATCAAATAACA
The DNA here is from genome assembly GCA_964347865.1 of uncultured Thermoplasmatales archaeon. Classification (GTDB taxonomy): domain Archaea; phylum Thermoplasmatota; class E2; order DHVEG-1; family DHVEG-1; genus JAGLML01. The sequence continues at coordinate 2,706 of CAYGAC010000004.1, read as the reverse complement.
ATAGTTTAAAATGGGTAGAAAACGAATGGAAAAAAGAATTTTCATATAATCCAAAATTAACATATAAAAGTGCTTTTATGCTAATGATCTTAAAAAGCAATAATTATCAATTTGAGGATAGCAATCTTTTAATAAATACTTTAGATTGGTTACAGTCTCAACAAAATAAGGATCATGGATGGGGGCCCTATAAAGGGCAACCCATCGGAAGCACCCCTTTTTGCACAGGGGTAGCAATGATCGGACTTTTACAATACCCTGATAGAATTAATCAGAACGTGATTTCTAACGGTTTGAATTGGATAGAAAACAATCAATTAGAAAATGGATTATGGGCAGATCACTATATAGAGGAAGGAAGTATCTGGAGTTTGTATGCCTTAACAGAAGGTTATAAATTTTTAAAGGTAAAAAAATGATTAGTCAATTAGAAAACATAATAATTAAAAATATACGAACTATCTCACCTGTTCCAATAAGTTTGTTACTGTCTGGAGGAATTGACTCATCACTAGTTTTATCATTGATTAAAAAGGTTTATCCAGAAATTACAATTCATACCTTCTCATTAGCTAGAAATAATAATTATCCTGATATCGTTTTTAGTCGCGAAATAGCAGAGTTATTCGAAACAGATCATCACGAAATCATATTAACCCGCTCTGAATTTGAAAACTATAAAACAGAATATGATAAAGTACGACAATACAATTTCAAAGGTGATGTCAATGTATATGTCCTCTGTTCAATCGCTAAAAAATATTCCAATATAATTGTCACTGGAGACGGAGGAGACGAATGCTTTGGTGGCTATTGGCTTCATCAATATCCCTTGGGACATCGAGAAACAGGAAAAATAACATGTTTTGAAGAGATTCACCCAGAAGTCCAAAAACACTTGAAACAAATGAACCAATTAGGATTCAGAGATTTTCTTTACAAAGCTAAATCCGCAACAAAAGATTATGATACAGTTTGGGAGTATTTCGTAGAAATTCTCTTGCCTAGACATCTAGAACCACTTTTACATACTGCCAAAATCTTGGATATTAATGTCCATACCCCTCTTTTCTCAAAAAATCTGTTAAGCTTTATGAAGGCACTTCCTTATACAGAAAGAATCAACAGAAAAATCGAAAGAGATCTAGCTTTAAAGTATTTACCGGAATCAATCATTGAAAGAGAAAGTGTAGGATTTGATGTAGCTTTAGATAAAAATATAATCATTAATTTAAAGTAATTTAGGAGGAAAATGAGTAGTAAGGAATATACCGGTGATGAAATGCTAAAAGTTCTTAAAGGACATTTTAAGAACCAAGGTTATGAAGTCGAGGAGTACAATGATAAATTTCTTCCTGCCAGGGTACCACTTTATTGTAAAAACGAAAGTAAAACAGATGAGATAGTTATTGATTTTACAACAACCAATATTATTTCAAAAGACACTTTCTTCCCAACAGATGTTATCGATGGAGTTAGAATACATGAAGCATCCCCCGTTAGATTTTATCAATACTATTTTATAAAAGCAAAAACATATCTTGCATATCCTGATTATGTTGAAGAAAATGAAGATTTTAACGACTTTAAAAAAGTTTGCAGAGATAGAGGTATAGGTTTACTTAAAACATCTGAAACTAAAATTGAAGAAATTATCAAACCACGCACATTGTTTGAAGACATTTGTAAAAAACTTGATATTACAAACCTTGATATAAAAAATGAGCTAGAATACCATCTAAGAAACTGTTTGCATTATTTTGTTTATTATCCTGAACCAATATTCAAAAAAAGGGCGATTACCGGCCGCACTGAACAAAACATTCCTTTTATTCTGATAGATAAACTATGTGAACTTAAGAACGTCGCATATAAAAAAGAACTTATTGATCTAGCTTTTAAATATCGGAAAGAGGCCAGAGATGACTACGATATTGCAGAAGAGTGTATTACTCAACTTTGGAAAAAATATCTCGGTTTAAATTATCCTAATATCCAAAGACGAGTGGAAAATATTTTACAAAGAGATGAAGAATATAGAGAACATTTTGTTCATCAATTCCAAGTATTTTTGATTGGAACATATATTTTAGATTCGATTTATCCAGAAATTTCGGAAAAATTTAAATCGAAATTTAAGTGCAAAATAGAAAATGTATGGTTACCTGCTACTACATTCCATGATTTTAGTTACGGACTTCAGAATTTCGATATTTGGCTAATGCGATTTTTTGAAGATACGTTGAGAGTCAAATACGATCAAACTAAAGAAAATTTAAATTTATTAAATTTGGATGCCGCGATGGTTAGGGAAGCATTATATGAAAACATAAAAAAAATGGTCAATCAACTTAAGAAAAAGTGGGAAAAAAATGAGAAGGAAAATCTAATCCGATTTTTTTATGAAAAGGCGGTGAGAGACAGAAATCACGGAGTTTTAAGTGCCATATCGTTTCTTAAATTATATGATGCTGCAGATAAAAAAAATATAAAAATAAATGAGAGGGCAGTGTTGCAAGTTGCGTTAGGAATAGGCGGTCATGATGAAGACATTTGGGAATCACTCTGTGGATGCCAGGGATATCGTAGAAGTCATAGAGATCTTCCAACAGAAGAGAAATGTATTGCTGAGTGTCATAGGACATTATGGTCTCCAAAAAAAAATAGAATATATAAAGAAAAAATTTCTGATATAGGCGTTAGTTA
>CAYGAC010000003.1:0-40598 GCA_964347865.1 uncultured Thermoplasmatales archaeon | reverse complement strand
CCAGACCAATTTTATGTTTTTAAACCAACATTAAAGGATGGATTTAAGCCAATACTTGAGAAAAAAATTGGCACCAAAGAGAAACGAATGGTATATGGGGAACACGGAACAGAACAACAACAAGTTAGTGAAGAAGATAAAAGAAAATTTGTCATTGATGATGATGAAATACTGACACTTGCGAAATGGGCAAATATTATTGAGGAACACTATCAAAAACCAATGGATATAGAATGGGCAAAAGATGGTAAAACTTGTGGATTGTTTATTGTACAAGCACGACCTGAAACTGTTCATTCTCAAAAAGATATAGCAACATTAAAAACTTATATATTAGAAGAAAAAGGAAAATTGCTTGTTGAGGGAGAAGCTGTTGGTAGTAAAATTGGTCAAGGAGAAGCTAATATAATTGAAGATGCAAAAGACATTAGTAAGTTTAAAAAGGGAGAAGTTCTAGTTACAGATATGACGGACCCTGATTGGGAACCCATCATGAAAATAGCAGGTGCAATTGTAACCAACAGAGGTGGTCGAACATGCCATGCTGCAATTATCTCAAGAGAATTAGGAATTCCTTGCGTTATCGGTACGGGGGATGGAACTACAAAAATAAAAATTGGATCTAAAGTAACTGTTGATTGTTCTGAAGGCGTTGGAAGAATATATGGAGGTTTATTAAAATTTAGAGTTGATGAATTAAAACTTGATGAAATTCCAGAGACAAAAACACAAATTATGATGAATGTAGGTGTCCCTGAAAAGGCATTTCAGCAGGGGCAAATTCCAAATAACGGTGTCGGTCTTGCAAGAGAAGAATTTATTATTAATTCTCATATAGGCATTCATCCTCTAGCTCTTCTTGACTACAATCAGTTAAAAGAAAAAGCAAAAAATGATGTTAAAATTGCAGAAGTTATTCAAAAGATCGATGAGATAAGTATTGGTTATGAAAATAAGATAGAATTTTTTGTTGATAACTTAGCGAGAGGAATCGCAAAGATCGCAGCTGGGTTTTATCCAAATGAGGTGATTGTGCGAATGTCAGATTTTAAAACGAATGAGTATGCAAATCTTGTCGGAGGTTATCTCTATGAACCCGAAGAACATAATCCTATGATAGGATGGAGAGGGGCTTCTAGATATTACGATGAAAAATTTAAACCAGCATATGGATTAGAATGCAAAGCAATAAAAAAAGTTAGAGACGAAATGGGACTATCTAATGTAAAACCTATGATTCCGTTCTGTAGAACTCCTGAAGAAGGACGCAAGGTTATTGAAATTATGAATGAATATGGTTTAAAACAAGGAGAAAATGGTTTAGAAGTATATGTCATGTGTGAGATCCCTTCAAACGTTGTTGTTGCAGACCAATTCGCAGATATTTTCGATGGATTCAGCATTGGTTCAAATGATTTAACCCAACTTACACTCGGTCTTGATAGAGATTCGGATCTTGTAGCCCATATTTTTGATGAGAGAAATGATGCAGTAAAAAGACTTGTTTCTCAAGTAATTAATATTGCACATAATCATAAGCCAAGAAGAAAAGTTGGAATTTGTGGTCAAGCTCCATCTGATTTTCCTGAATTTGCTGAATTTCTTGTCGAATGTGGGATTGATAGTATATCCCTAAATCCAGATACGGTTGTAAAAACAAGATTAAAAGTTGCTGAAACTGAAAAACGCTTAGGTAGATAAAAAACAAAAATATGATATAAAAATTTGAACGATTTGTATTATCGTAATTGGTTGATAGATTTATGGAAATAATTCCTCTTATTTATCTAAAAAAAAGAAAAATTGTATCAGGAAAAGAAAAAGAGCATCTAACCATAGATGAATTAGGAAAAATAATTGGTAAAGATAGTAAAATCTATGTTTTAGATTTAGATGGAATAGATAAATACAAACCAAATCTATGTTTATATCCAAAACTTTCAGAAAAATATGAGTTATGGGTTGATGCTGGACCTCGTGCTCTTGGTGATATAGTTGATTCAATTATGGCAGGTGCTACAAAAATTACGGTTAGAAAAAACATATGGCCTGAACTATCAATTCCTGCTATAAAGGAGATAACCGAATGTGGGACATACGCACATATTGATAATAAAAATCAGAATATACGAAGCATAAATTTATCTTTTTTAAATGATGTCGATGGTTTGGTGAGTTTAACTAATAAAAATCGGATGGATGCAGATTTTAAGTATACCAGTTTTTTAAAAGACATGTGCACAAAATATAATGTATATACCTATGATTCAAAGCAAAAAAATTATTACTATTGGAAAAATTTTGGTGTCGCTGGTTTGTTTGTAGATATGATAAAAACTATGGAGTTTAAGATAAATGAATTCTGAGGCTGAGATTGTAATTGCATTTTTATTTAAACGTAGCGGAAAAAAGGAGTTAACAGAATCAGAGATTTATCTTCCCTTGTCTATTGATTTAGGATGGTTTACTACTATAGAATCCCATGAATTTATTGATTATGCACTAAAACAAAAACTTTTAATTAAAAAAGGTAATTTTTTAAATCCAAATTTTGATGTAGAACAAATCCATATTCCCTTGGGTTTTAGCCCATCTAAAAAAACATTTTTAAAGAAAGAGAAATCAGAGAAAGATAATGATATAATAGATACGATTGCTAAAAAAATTGTTGAAAATAAAAATCAAGATTATAATATGATTATTGAAAAAATAAAAAAGATAGCAAAAGAGAAGAAAATAATCCAAGAAGTTGCTGTATTGTTAGTGGCAAAGCAAAATAATATTGACATAGAAGACTATATTAAAAATGTTGAAAAGAAAATTCTTACCGCAGGTACTTAGTAGATAATTTTATAAAATTAAGTAAGATTGTTATTTTGGGGGAAAAGAGAGTTTTTGATATAGGAAACACACCTCCTTCATCAAAAACTTTTAAATCCTCTTTTTCCTCATCTAAACCTATTTTTCTATAAATCTTTTATATAACCAAACTTTAGTTGTTCCGAAGGTAAAATTCTACGAAAGAATCGCCATTTTCCAGGAGAGAATCATAATAAACAACATTGATTTTTTGTGTCTTCTTTTGCTTGGATTTACGAAGGAATTTATTTTCTGGATAAAAATCATCTAACTTCTTCTGAAACCTATCAACAATTCTTAACGATCTTTTAGGTGTTTCTTCTTTTTTCGGAAAGCCAAGTAGCTCCCGCTTTTCATCTAAAGGAATATCAACACCAAACGCTCTACAAACAGGAGCAAGTGTATGATAACTAACTACTCTAAATTTCTCCTTCTCCAAAAAAGCTCGTAATGCAGTCTTCTCAAAACCTTTCAAAAAGCAAACATGTTGAAACCTTATACGAATCAATTGTAGTTCTGGGAAATGACGTTTTAATGTATGAAGAAGCGGGCTATTTCCTTTTGAGATTATATAGCCATATTTATGCAGTTGTCTCAACAATTCAAGGGTGGATCCTCGGATACCTGAATTACATATTCTTTTATTAGGAATATCCTTTGTATTCTTGTATACTGCATCATATGATACATCTAATTCTAATGCTACCTGATACTTGGATTTACCACTCTGAACTTCTTCTCTTATCTTCTGAATTGTTTCCTTTGGTAGTTTATATGGCATATAAAAAAATCGAAACTGCTTGTATATAAAGATAGTGAAATTAGGAGCGTTTCGCCAGAAGAATCTATTAATTTTACCTCTTTTAATTTTTTATACTTGTATTTAGTGAAGAAGCCCCAACGAAGTGAGCTCTTCTGATAATTTTTCTACCGCTATTGATACATCCTCTATCTTTCTTGCACCCGCACAGACTATTTTACCAGAACCGAACAGCAACATAGCCACCTTAGGATCTTTTATCCTATAAACCAATCCGGGGAATTGTTCAGGTTCATATTCCACATTTTCTAAACCAAGAGATACCGCTGTTTCGCTAAGGTTTAGTTCTCCTCCCAGATCAGATGTAGCAACGATATTCTGGATAACAATCTCAGGATTTTTATATACTTCTACACCTATTTTTTCTAGTTTCTCTGCTATTATTTTGATGGTAGTCTTTGCATCATCTAGACTTTTTGCACCAGTAATATTAGCTGCTCCGCTTCTAAAAAGGAGCGTAGCCGTCTTCGGATTGCTTAACCGATAAACCAGTCCGGGGAATTGTTCGGGTTCATATTCTGCTTCCTCTAATGATTGTGCTATCATATCTAGATCTAATTTCTCTGCAAATGTTGTAGATGCTACAATATTTTGTATATTTATTTCTATCATATATTATCACTTTCTATTAAATGGTAACACAATCTTAAGGTAGCAGTAAACAAAAACAAGTACGTCTATTAAAATAATTCTCTCATCTTGTACTATAATTTATGTTTCAATTCATAATCGAATTGTTAACCCTTATATTTTTCTCTTCTATTACATATGATTATATACTAAATACCCATTATCCGAAAACAGGGCTCCTCAAAAGATAGAGAGCCGTAAATAAAAAGGAAGTATAAAATGAATAAAGAAAGAAATGTTGATGAAAGAGGACGGGAGCTGCACACAGTCACTTGTGCAGACTGTGGGAATGAAACCCAAGTTCCATTCAAACCAGATGGTAGCAGACCTGTATTTTGTCAGGAATGTTATCGGAAACATCGACCGAAAAGATATTAGTAGAGGAATGTGTAGAAACCCTGAATTGGTTTCTTCTTTTTTATTGAACTTTACAAAAAAAACGGAGTGTCGATATTATCATATAGGCGTACGGTTCTACCTATTTGCTCTTCTTTTTAGTTGTTAAAATTATTTCAATTGAAGATACATTCGATGTTCTGCCTTCTTCCTCATAGGTAATACTCTCTGTGCCAATTTTTATATCTTTTAGCTTTGCATCTGTAACAAACCTGTTTCTCACAATTTCTGCGGTGTCTACTGCCGTACTTATTGATCTGCCTCTCGCTTTTATTATAACCTCGTCTGAACCGCTATTGAACTGTGTTACCACCGCAAGCACATAATTCATTGGCGCTTTTCTTCCAATGTATATTACGTTTTCATCAGTTTTTCTTTCTTCTGCCATAATTTTTTTTCTTTCCCTAACCCTAATTCCATAATAAGTGGTTACATAAAAACCTTTATAACTTGTTGGTTCTCCCCTTGAGAGTAGCTTGGAAAAAGAAAAAACAAAAGAAAAAAGAAGATGAAAAAGAAGAAAGAAAATGTCCAAACTGTGGACGAATCATACCATTAGATGCAAGAGTATGTATTTGCCAATGTTAGAAGTAGATTTAGAGGAGGAAATGATATAAGTATGGGTACCCTACAAATAAAAATATGCTGAACTACCTATATCTAATCCCTCCTTTTTGATATAGATATTTTTATTATAAAAGTATGTTTTTTTGTTTTAATAAGACATGTTTTTAAATAAGGATAAGTTATAAAATTGTCAAAAAAGAGGGCAAAGGCTTGATGGAAATTTTCTGTGCGTATTGTAATAAACGAATTGGTACAAAGCGTCCTGGTAAGTCTAAATCTTCTTCGGAAATTAAAAGCTTAAACCTTAGGTTTTGTTCTCTGTCATGTCGTTCTAGATATTTTAATGAGCAGTCTACTGTTGATAAAAAATAAAGTTAAGGAGTAATTCATGTTGTAAACGATTTTGGGTGTGTTCCCTTTGTATTATAAGGTATTTCATAACATTTCTATCTTTATAAAAACAACCTTCTGTGATTTTTAGAAGGATAAAAAGGGGTAGAAAACATTATGGTTTGGAGAAAAACGGGGAGGAACGTGAGAGGTGAATGCTGTAATATAAAGATTATGAAAAAGAAAAATAGTTACATTTACAGAGGTAAATTGAATTTTTCTTAATATTGCACCCCTCACCAATGATTCCAATGTTTAATGATTATTTAAATATATACCTATAAACACAGTTATTGGAACATTTGTTACAAAACTGGATTCTAATTAACAGGTTAAGGTTATCTAAATTTTTATTCTTTACCAGATTTTTTCCATTATTTTTTCAATATCGGTAAACCATTGAGTTTCATTCCAAATCTTGTATGGTGTCCAAATATTCTTTTTCATTTCCTCCCTTTCTTTAAATCTTTACAAGATATATTAAAATTGCAATTAGGACATCTCCAAAATCCCTTCCTCTTTTTTCCTCCTATAATCTCTTCGATTTGTTCCCGGAAAGAACTTGGAACATATTCCAACATCCAACCACATTTTTTGCATATCATTTTATCTCTTTTCTTTCTTGCTTGTTTGTCTACCTAGCAACTGACGGTATTTTTCTAACTCATTAAGCACCCTAAGATGTTCTAAAATAAGGTCACCATAGCTCCCACCAAATTTATCGTAGATTTCTTTAAACTTTTTATCACCATTCATTTTTATCATCCTTTTCTTGTTACTAATGTTGCATAGAATTTACAAAGGATATTGTTGCAGTAATATATGTATTTAAATTTTCTGTGCTGTTTCATTGTATGTCCACATTCGTTGAAAATCAATTTTTTCATTTAGTCTCCATCCATTTGCATTTACTATGATCCATATCCCAAAAATAACATTTATCTTCTATACAATCAAGAGGTTCTCTAGTAATAGATACCATAGGGCATTTTATTTTATTTTCCTCCTCGATATTAAATTTCATAATATCTTTTTCTTTAAAAAACCAATCATTATTTGAAAAATCGAAACAGCTTGTATATAAAGGTGTTGAAAAACAGTTTTTTAAACTAGTATGTTTCCAAAAATTTCTTCATATAATTTAAGTGTGTTTAATAAAATATTTTTTGCAAGTGGCATAACTTTCGGACCGCTAATTACTCCAGGAAACTGTTTCAAGATTGCTTTTGTCTCTTCTTCATTAATTTTCATTTCATCCAATTCAGGTGCCTCCCCCTCAAACATCATATATTTCAATGTTCCTTCTGGACTCATTAAATAATCGAGTTTCTTTAAATTTAGACAATAATCAACTAAGTATTTTTTATCATTTCATCGATTTTTCCATGAACATGTATATTACCAACTTTTCTTATTTTGCCGATTATAGCTTTAATTTCTCCTGTGGAAATATTATAATAATCCAAAATAAGTTCTAAATCAATTAAATCAGAATCAAGAATCCTATCAATTACAGATTTGGTTATATCTTGTTTTGAAGTTATTTGAATATATTTTTCGATTGCCAAATATTTTAATGCTACTTCACTTGCTGTTTTACATAATATAAACGTGCTGGTAAACATTCCAAAAATAAAAGTACTAATAGCTTCATTTGCAAACAATTTTAATAATGGTGGAATGTTCAAAGATTTAATTTTTAAAATCTGTTTATTTATCTCTTTATTATATGGACATTTTTCAATAACTGCTTTTCTCGTTTGGTCCCATTCCTCCATATTGTTTTTTGTCATCGTTTCTTCTCCTATCTACACATCTAAAATATAACTTTGTTTAAAAAATAAATCCATGGGTTCTTTGAGGAGGATAAAAAGCATTCATATAGGCCAAAAACAACTTCAAAAAATTATCTTATAAGATTGTTTTACTTCTTTTTCTCAGTATTGATGTATAATCTGTGGATTCTTGCAGATATTCTTATCTGGTTGAATCTTCATGGTATCATTGGAGAGAATCATCTAGTGACTTCTAGGTACTTTGGCATGATTCTATTGGCTATAGATCCTGGGGGATAGGTGAGCATATTGGTTATCCTAACGGCTCAGTTTTTCTCCTATTGATTAATCTTGAATAGGTATAGTTTATATTTTTTACATTATATTTTGTCAGTTTTTGTTATATTTTCAATAAAATCAGTTGATAAATTTACCTTAAAATGCTAATTTTAGCTCAATTTAGAAAAATTTAAAGCTACTTTCGGAACTACTGAACTTGTAGAAAAATTTATAATATGCTTATTCTTCTGCCAATCTTGCCTTATATCGGTGGGAGTATAAAGATGCAACAAAATGTCCTTCTAAAGGTTTCCGAGGCTTTTCAACAAGATGTAGGATACGGTAGAGCTCGAATTGACCATCAAACACGCATTGATCTGGACTTATCTATTGGAGATGTTATAGAAATTGAAGGTACAAAAAAAACTGCTGCTTCTGTATGGAGAGCCCATCCTTCAGATGAGGGAAAAAAAATAATTCGAATCGACAATCTAACAAGAAAAAATGCTGGAACAGGATTGGGCGATCGTGTTAAAATAAAGAGAGCGGAAGTAAAAGAAGCTAGAGAGGTTATTTTAGCGCCATTAATGCCTGAAGGACAACGAATTGAATTTGGAATGGGAATAGATGCACTGATTAGAAAGAATCTTTTGAGACGTCCTATAACAAAAAGTGATGAAATCACTATACCCGGTATCGCATTCTTTGGAAATGCACTTCCTTTTGTTATTGTTGATACAAACCCTCATGGAATTGTTTCAATAACTGAAAGAACTTCACTAAGGGTTAAAGAAGAGGCTGCAAAAATTGCAGAAGAAGAAGGACCGCGGGTTAGCTATGAAGATATTGGTGGACTACATAACGAAATTCTAAAAGTTAGAGAAATGATTGAACTACCACTTAAACATCCAGAACTCTTTGATCGGCTTGGTATTGACCCACCAAAAGGAGTTTTACTTCATGGTCCACCTGGAACTGGAAAAACACTTATTGCGAAAGCCGTTGCAAATGAATCTGGTGCTAATTTTTATACTATCAATGGACCAGAAATTATGAGTAAATTTTATGGGCAAAGTGAAGAAAATCTTAGGAAAGTTTTTGAAGAAGCTCAGAAAAATGCACCATCAATAGTGTTCCTTGATGAGATTGATGCAATTGCCCCAAAAAGAAGTGAAGTTCATGGAGAAGTTGAACGTCGTGTGGTTTCACAGCTATTAACTCTAATGGATGGATTAAAGGGCAGAGGTAAATTGATTGTTATAGGTGCAACTAATATTCCTGATACGTTAGATCCTGCGTTAAGAAGACCGGGAAGATTTGATAGAGAAATAAGAATAGATGTGCCTGATAGAGAAGGCAGGAAAGAAATTCTTCAAATTCACACAAGAGGCATGCCCATCGATATTAACCTAGAAGAATTTTATCCTGGAGAAAAGGTAAATACAGAAAAGATCGAAGATATAATTAAACAATGCATCAAAAAAATTCAAATATCTGATCTTAGAAGAAATTTGCTTAAACAAAAAGATAAAAATAGAAGAAATGCTGTTGAAGCTTATCTAAAAGTTATTATTAGTAAATTCAAAACTGATTTAACTGTAGAATTATATGGAAAATTAATAAAGTTACTGACTGACGAAATTACCAATTTATTACCATATGATATAAATGATTCGGAAGGTGGAATAAGAGCAGAGCATCAAATAGATGAAAGATTAAAGATCATACAAGATAATGCTGAGGATTTTTTAAGGAGACTCGCTAAAGAAATTATTCTAGATGAAGTTGCAGATATAACGTATGGTTTTGTAGGTGCAGATCTTGCGGCACTGGCACGGGAAGCTGCTATGAATGCCTTAAGACGATATTTACCTGAGATAGATTTAGAAAAACCGATACCTCCAGAACTACTAGAAAAAATGGAAGTGACCATGTCAGATTTTAAAGATGCACATAGAGGAATTGAACCTTCAGCTATTAGAGAATTTTTCATCGAAGTTCCAAAAGTAACATGGGAGGATATTGGTGGATTAGAAGAATTAAAACAGAATTTAAAAGAGGCGGTGGAATGGCCACTTACACAACCTGAAGTATTTAAAAGGATGGGGATAGAGGCACCCCGGGGGATTTTATTATATGGACCACCGGGAACTGGAAAAACATTACTTGCAAAAGCAGTAGCTAATGAATCAAATGCAAATTTCATATCAATAAAAGGACCCGAAGTTCTGAGTAAGTGGGTGGGAGAAAGTGAAAAGGCGGTCCGTGAATTATTTAAAAAAGCTCGTCAGGTTGCACCAACTATAGTATTTCTTGACGAAATTGATTCTATTGCTCCAAGACGAGGGGCGTACGCAGGTTCGCACGTTACAGAAAGTGTAGTAAACCAACTTTTAACAAGTATCGATGGACTTGAAAGTATGGAAGGAGTTGTTGTCATTGGTGCAAGCAATAAACCAGATATGTTAGATCCTGCATTATTAAGACCAGGAAGATTTGATAGATTATTGCTGACTCCTGCCCCAGATAAAAAATCTAGATTTGAAATATTTAAAATTCACACGAAAGAAATGCCAATAGTTTTGACAAAAGAAGAAACTGAAAAAATTGTTAAGGAATTAGGAAAAGAAAAAATTGAATTAATTAAAAGAGAAGATAAAGAAGAAGTTTCATCTCAATCGGATTTGATTACATTAACTCAAAAAATAAATAAGATAGAAGTAAATATTAAGGATCTATCAGATAAAGAAAAACTATTATATTATTTAGCAAATGAAACTGAAGGTTATTCTGGTGCTGATATCGAAGGACTTTGTAGAGAAGCTGCTATGCTTGCATTACGTAGTAATATAAGAGCTGGCGAAGTTACTAAAAGTTATTTCGAGCAAGCAATGAAAGTTACTTATCCAAGCATCACAAAAGAACTAATCGACCATTACGGCAAACTCAAAAAAAGTCGCACTAGTGATATTATTAAAGATGATAAAAGAGGATCAGAATATGCTTAGCCAAAAAGGATAAAAAACATATAAGGATTCAATATAAGTAGGTTTATAATTAAAAGGAGGGATATAAAATGAAAGTTCTCGAAAGCGAACTTAGAGGAAAAACTGTTATGAGCGAGGAAGGATTGTATCTTGGAATTTTAAGAAATTCTTTAGTAGACGAAACGACAGGATCTTTGTTAGGTATTCTCATTGAACCTTCAGAGGATATTGATCCAAGATTGTATCATTTGGATGATATGGGTCATCTTGTATTTCCATTTGATAATATTAAATCAGTTAAAGATGTTGTAATAGTTGGAAGTTAAATTTTTTCTTTACAACATCAAATTATTTCTTATTTTTATATATAATATTTTACTTAAAATCCATTATGGGGAGACCCCTTTATTTCCTGTGGAAATTACATAAATTAGACAATTAAATTTAAATTAAAAAATGTGACAACAAATCCTAATAGATATTAAATTTTGAATATTTGAATATTTCGATTTTTAAAAATATAAATATAGAAAAATATTAATATTAAAAATATGAATACAAAATTTCCATAGGAAACAATCCCCCCTGTCTTTTTTGATATCAACAGATATAAATACCTTATAAAAATATACAAAAAATTTATTATGTCAAAAATGATTACAAAAATGAGGAGGCTCATTTTACGATCCAAAATAGCACAAATACAGATCTCTTTGGTCGCTTATTAAAATCTGAGGAATTATTCATTGATAGAGAGGTAATGAGACCATCCTACATGCCAGAAATTTTACCACATAGAGAAAAAGAAATTAACGATTTAGCAGCCGTTTTGGTACCTGCTTTAAAAGGTGAAACTCCATCAAATGTATTTATTTATGGTAAAACTGGCACAGGAAAAACAGCAGTTGTAAAATTTGTTGGAAAAGAACTTTTTAAAAAAGGTAAAGAGACTAATAAAAATATTAATTTTATTTACATAAATTGTGAGGTTGTAGATACTCAATACCGCCTTCTACAAAATATTGCTAATTATTTTATTAACGAATGGAACGATCATATTCCTTTTACAGGTTGGCCTACTGATGAAGTATATTCAAAAGTAAAATTAATGATGGATAAAAAGAAATGTGTGACTGTAATCGTTATGGATGAAATTGATAAACTCAAGGGGGACGAAGCCCTATATAATTTATCTAGAATAAATAGTGAACTTGAAAATGCAAAAGTTTCAGTTATTGGTATTTCAAATGATTTAAAATATACAGAATTTTTAGATCCAAGAGTAAAATCTAGTCTAGGTGAAGAAAATATGGTTTTTTATCCATATGATGCTGAGCAACTCCAAGATATTTTACATGATCGTGTTATTAGGGCATTAAAACCCGATATGATTGAAGAAGATGTAATTCCGTTGTGTTCAGCATTATCTGCTCAGGAACATGGTGATGCAAGACGAGCACTAGATCTTTTAAGAGTATCAGCAGAATTAGCCGAACGAAGTAAATCTTTAAAAGTAACAAGACACCATGTAAAAAAGGCTCAAAATAAAATTGAAATCGATCGAATAACAGAAGTCGTTCGTACATTACCTAATCAATCCAAATTGATAATTTATTCTATAATATTACTTGATAAACAAAATAAAAAAGCAGGTACAAATCAATCAATGACGACAGGAGAAGTGTATGAAATATATAAAGAACTCTGCAAAAAGACCCGTTATAATTGTTTAACCCAGAGGAGAACTGCTGATTTGATTTCAGAATTAGATATGTTAGGTATAATAACCGCTAGGGTTATTTCAAAAGGTAGACATGGCAGAACCAGAGAAATCCAAATGTCTTCCTCATCTACAGATTTAATAAATGTTTTACGAGAAGATGAGATGTTTAAAGAATTAGCAAATTATAAAATAAAAGGTCAAACACAGTTAACATTATAGACTATAATAATAAAATTATTACATTAGAGGCAAATCACCAGTTATCTTATCAATTAAGTTATTTGGTGCAGGACCAATTCCAAGTACTGTTTTTGTCCCAGGAGGTACCTCAGTATGACCAGCATCCTCAATTATATTTGATATAATTCCGAGACGTTCCGCTCCTTCTTTTATATTAAAAAAATCATTCAAGTTTTCAACTTTCACAATAACTTTTTTACCCCCCTCGTTTTGCCATTTGTTAAACCATTTTGGTTTATTTTTTTTAGCTATTAATGCGCAAACCACTGCAGCATGAGCCACCTGAGCAGCTAGTTTTCCAAAAGATAGTTTTAAATCTTCTCGGGTAACAATGACCATTTTATATTCAGGATCCATCTTTTTTTCCTTTTGATTCATTTTTTTGCTCTATTTCGCTAAATGATTTTTGTCTCCATTTTTCTCCCATTTCATAAGATTTCTTAAAATTTATCAAGCCTTTTACTAAGAGAGTTTTTTCCAAATCTTCGATGTGTTTAAGAGGGATTCCAAGAAATTTTTTGCCCGATTTTATTATCATTATATCTTTATCTATCGATATGCTTTCTCCAATTTTTTTTCCTTTTCCATCAGTTACAAATCTACATAATAAACTTTTATGGGGTAAATCAGTATCATCTGTTTTTTCCTTATCTTTTTTATTTGTAAAAAAAAACAAAATACCAAAAATTTCGAATGTAATAAGAAAAATTCTATTTAATATAAGCATTAGGGCACTAAATCACCGTTTTTGATATAAATCTTTGGTGCTATTATGTTGATAAATGAATGAATATAACGTAGCAGTTGTTGGTGGAGGACCCATTGGTGGATATATAGCACAAAAAATCGCTAATAAAGGATATAATATCGCGATATTTGAAGAACATCAAAACATAGGAACACCTCTTAAATGCGCGGGTTTGGTAACACCAAGGGTTTTTACATTTTTAAATTTTTCAGAAAAAGTCATCCAAAACAAGATCTATGGCGCTCAGATATATTCACCATCTGGAAACATATTAACTATTGGTAGTGAAAGAGTGCATGCTCTTGTTATAAATCGCTTAAAGTTTGATAAATATATAATAAATAATGCGAAAAATTATGGTGCAGAAGTTATTTTGGAAAGTAAGGCAATAGCCGCTAAAAAAAAGAAAAATAAAATCGAAATAGATGTTTTGCACAATGGGGAAAAAAATCAAATAAATTGTTCTCTTCTGATTGGCGCAGACGGTTCTCATTCTCATATTAGAAAAATATTTAATTTTCCTTCTCCAAAAGAATATTTGTATGGAATAGGAGCAGAGGTAGAAAATGTTAATTTAGATTCTAAATTCGTAAAAATATTTTTAGGTAAAAACATTGCCCCAGGATTTTTTTCTTGGGTAATCCCCTTAAATAAAAATGGATCTAAAGCTAGAATTGGTTTATGTGTTGAAAGTAACTCAAAACATAAATTAAAACAATGCTTTTCACATCTAATAAAATTGAAGCACTTACAAAATTCAAAAATTACAAAACATATTGGCGGAGCAGTTCCCTTAGGGGCATTAAAAAAAACAGCTAAGTCAAATGTTATGCTAGTTGGAGATGCTGCAGCTCAAGTAAAACCAACTTCTGGAGGAGGCATATATCCCGGTCTATTAAGTGCTAGCTATTGTTCATCGGTTGCTTTAGAGGCTTTGGAACTTAATGATTTTAGTAGTCAAGTTCTCAATAAATATCATAAGTTGTGGTCAAGAGAAATTGGAAAGGAGCTATCCTTGGGTATGAAATTTAGATCAATATTTAAAAGACTTACTGACAACCAATTAGATCGATATATTAAAAAATTTAATAATAAAAAAACAATCGATATTATTTGTAAATATGGAGATATTGATTATCCTTCTAAACTTATTTTTCCATTGTTAAAAAATTTCCCATCCCTTGTAAAATTATTACCTTCAATCTTTAAATAAAAAAATAGTAACTATTTAGAAGAAGGGGGTGGAGGTATATAATAATCTTGACCTTCATATCCAGTTGATTCTGTGTCTTCTTTGGTGGTTTTTCCACCTTTTCTCTTCTTTCTTATTAAAAATACTACAATAATCAGGATTATCACTAAAACAAAACTAAGTATACAAGGTAAAAATAAACCAAGGACAAAAACTGGAGTAATATCAATTTCAGTTAAAACTACATCTAATAGTTTAGCTTCATTCGAATCAAACGAAAGCTCGATAAATTCACTTCCATCCTTTGTTAACCCTTTAATAATCGATTTATTTAGATTATCTTTTGCATTTATAGATATTCCTTTTGGGAATATTATCCGATATGTAACACTCTGATTTTCTATACCTAGTAGGTTAAATGTTTGATTGGAAATACTAATCTGAGGAGGCCAAAAAACAAGATCAAAAGCGATAGGATAAATATTATAAGCATAGGTTGAAACAACAACCGGTATAATATGATCCATATGAGAAATATCTCCATCCCATTTTAATGAGTCATAAAACAGATCTTTGTTTACAGTACCAGTAATTTTGAAATTATTAAAAACTTCAGAGAGCCTAGTTTCAAAAAGATATTTTTTATTTGTTAAATAAGTATCTATATCATTCTCATTAAAAACATCTTCCTCAATACACAATCTAAACGCATCAGAATTTAGGAATGTTATATTTATTTTATTAGAAATAATGAACTCATTAGGAAAATTCATTACATATAAAAAATTATCCTCTTTAATATATGATGTTGCAGTTAATTTAGTTTCACCAGAAAAAAAACTTAGGATATCCAAATCCATTTTACTAATTTCAACCTCAAATAATAAGTCGATATTTTCACTTGAATATTTAGGAATAGGGCGCAAATCAGATAAAAAATTCCCAGCAATTGACGAACTTGAATTCCAAATATATATGTTTTCTCCTTCCAATGAAATATTGATTGGAAGTTGTAAAAGGATGTTAAATGAGTATCCTATCTTACTTAACCCATCTCCAAAATTAATATCGTCCTCAGATATATTTGCTGTTGCACCCGCGTTAACAAGTCCAAAAAAAGCTCTGGCTGGCATATCAAAGATAATTAAATTTACATCACTATCTATTAATTCTGCTTTTAATGGCGGATCATTATCCATATTTGAAATATTATACTTAGTATCGATTGAACAATTTGTTGTAGTTTCGGGATTCCAATTGAACGACATTTCTAGTGTCTGGTTGAATGAAGATTCCTCAATCGTTAATATAACATTTTGTTCTATGGGGTTAATAGTCTTTAAATATATATCATTCCATGAAACAAGATCGTTATCGATAAATAATCTAATTCCATCTGAAGAAACAAATTGCAGTTCCTCAACAAAATCAGGTAAAATGTTGTAATCAAGTATGTCCATGCTTTTTACTAAAATTGTAGTTTTTAAAGCAATATTAATTATATTGCTAGTATCTAATTCAAATTCAAGGTGTATGTCATTATTTGATAATCTAGGTGAAGATGGTTCAGTAAATTTAATTGATATTTCCGCCAATAATTCAGGGTCATCTCCGTCTCTATTTTTTAATTCCCATTGGATTTTATTATTCTCTACTAAGCCAGTGGTGTATCGGTAAGTCATAGATTCTGGTAGGAAAATTGTATATGTATTATTCCATCCATGTTCCGCATGAAAATTAAATGCATAATATATCACAGCATCCATATCCAAAACACCATTGATAAAATTATAAGCATTTACTGTATTATTTAAATCAAAAAAATCAGATGTAAGATTAATGTTATATTCATCATAAAATAAAATATTTTCATATGTAGGTTTGTTATTCAAAGCAGTAATATTTGCATAATTAAACGAACCTTTTATTTGTTCTTCCACCATTTGTCGTAATCTTAATTTTATAGCACCCATAGTTTCGGGATCATTATTTGCTACAGTTTGTATTCCATTCTTATCATAAGTACTACTAAAAACAGTAATTTCCTTGACATCCATAGCAACGAGTATTTTCAATTCTGTCCCTGAAATAAATTCAATATCAAAACTTGCATCAACTATGCTTTCGGAGTTATTATCTGCTGATATGGTAGGAATTATAAGAATAGAGAATAAAATAAACAAACTAATAAATATAATTCTTAACCTCTGCAATACTTTGCTTAAATGCACACATCCACATCCTTCTAAAAAAATAAGCAATCACTCTTATAAAAACTTTCTTACGAAATCACTAAAAATACATTAACAATTTACAAATGTTATATTATGTACATAATTAGAGGTTCATCTTCTCAAAAAATAGCAAAAGATCTTTCTCAAGAATTAAAGCAACCTCTAGCAAGATTAACTCTCAAACGTTTTCCTGATAATGAACTCTATATTCGAATTTTAGATGATATTCAAAATGAAGACATCATAATTGTTCAAACCACCTATCCTGATGAAAATATTATTGAACTATTATTGCTCCAAGATGCTGTTTATGAAGCAGGAGCAAATAAAACCACTATTGTCATTCCTTATTTTGGCTACAGTAGGCAAGATAAGAAGTTTGAAGATGGAGAATCAATAAGTGCAAGAGCTATTGCAGAACATATTAGCCTCCATGCTGAAAACATTATTACTGTAGATCCACATAAAGACCACATATTAGATTTTTTTAATGCATCATCCTACAGTTGTTCTGCAGCATTAGAAATTGCAAAATATCTGAAAGAAAAAAAAATTGATTTTATACTTGCACCTGATAAAGGGGCAATCGAACGAGCAAAACAAGTATCTAATTTCATTGACTGTAAATATGATTACATAGATAAAACTCGTATAAATGGAAAAACAGTGAAAATTAAACCGAAGAATCTAGATGTTCGAAATAAAAATGTTGTAATAATTGACGACATTATTTCAACGGGGGGAACAATGGCTCAATCAATAAAAGAACTAAAAGGTCAAGGGGCAACAGAGGTAAATGTTGCCTGCACTCATGGTTTATTCATTGGTGGAGCAAAAGAAAAACTACTTTCATCCGGATGTAATGAGATTATTTCCACGGACACTATTGAAAATGAATTTAGCAAAGTTAGAGCTGCGCCTTGTATTTCAAAAATTTTATTGAAAATTTTTCATTAAATCGAATTTATATATATTATATTGGAGATAAGTTATTTATAAGACTATGGATTTACGGTTGTGTTTAACCTTAGGTGATAGTAATGCGAAAAAGAGCGCAAACCAAAATGCCATCGATTGATAAACCACAAATTATAAAAGAATATAAAACAGAATATAAAAAAATAACATTTAGAAAAAATTGGTGGATAGCGTTTTCTTTAATTACTATCTTTTTTATGGTTTTATTTTTAAATTCTTATTTTAACATTATTTCAGAAGATTTTATCAATCCAGAGGGAGATACTTTAACTACCACATTCTATCTATCTGGTCCTGACCCATATTATAATATGAGATTGGTTAAAAACACTGCTGATACCGGTCTATATTCTTATTATGAAAATTCAGATCCTTTTCTAAATTATCCACTAGGACAAAGTGGAGGAAGAGCACCATTGTTGAATATGATGGCTATAGGCTTCAGTCGACTTTTAAGTCCGTTTATGAGTGAATCGGATGCTTTAGGTTATTCTATGCAGTTTGTACCAGCATTATTTGGGGCTCTACTTATTTTTCCTGTATATTTTATTGGAAAAACACTTTTTGGTAAAAAAGAGGGACTTGTTGGAGCGATGTTAATTGCAATAATTCCACTTCATATCGGTTCAGGTCATGGTTCAGCATATGGATTGTTCGACCATGATTCATTCAATCTATTATTATTCTTCCTAACATTTTTCTTTTTAATCAAAAGCATAAAAGATAAAAACTTCCAAAGATCAATAATATTTGCAGTACTTTCGGGAACTTCATTAGCCGCACTTAATATGGTTTGGGTAAGAGCTGAATATCTTTTCACAGTCATCGCAGGATATGCTATTGTACAAATGATTATGGACATATTCAATAATAAGGTAAACTGGAAAATAGCTCTAAACTTGACGATTATTCTTTTTGCGGGTTATATACTTTCCCTACCTGTTCGATACGTAAAATTTGGATTTGAACTAGATGTGCAATTATTAGTTGCTATTGGTGTAGCAATTTTCGGATTGATATATATCATAGTTGATAGAAAAAAGATACCTTGGATTATTTCATTACCATCTATTTTTTGTATTGGAGGAATAGCTGCAGCGAGTCTATATTTTATAAACGACTTAATACGAGTTTTTCCATTTCTGTCCCGCCTCACAAAACTATCAACAATTTTATACGGCAGTGGCGTTTATGGAAAAAAAGTTGACTTAACTATTGCAGAAGCAGGTACATATGGCATTAGCAGATCGGTTATGTCATATGGCCCTGCTCTTTATTGGCTTGCATGGTTCGGATTTGTAATTCTTATTTATTACTATTTCAAACAAAAGGATAGAAGGGATTATCTTTTTATTGCTGTATTATTTTTAATAAATATTTGGCTTGCCGGAACAGCTGGTCGTTTTTTAAATGATATGGTACCTTTAATTGCCATACTTTCAGGATGGATAATATGGTTTGTTGTGGTAAAGGTTGATTATAAACAAATGTTGAGAAATATAAGAAATGCAGGAGGCGGTTTACGAGGTATTCGAAGAGGAATAAAAATTTTCCATATCTTAGGTATCCTTTTTATAACATTATTGATTATTTTACCAAATGCATATCTTGCTCTTGATGCAGCGGTACCATCTGCTATTACAAAAAATGGAACAAGTAATATGAAAATTGATTATTTTGGTGATGACCATAGTAGTGCATTCGGATCTAGTTCATATAAAGAGCGATATTGGATTGATGCTTTTAATTGGTTAAATAATCAGGATACAGATATCGAAGATCCTACCAAAAAACCTGCGTTTATCTCATGGTGGGACTATGGATTTTATGAAGCAACAGTGGGCGGTCATCCCACAGTAGCAGACAATTTTCAGGACGGAATACCCGCAGCAGCTAATTTCCATACCGCAAAAAGTGAAGAAGAAGGAATTGTTGTTTGGATTGTTCGATTGTTAGAAGGAAACAAAAATGATAATGGGGGCAAACTTTCAAACAATGTTATAAATACACTCTACAAACACATTGATGAAAATAGCACCAACGATATTGTAAGCTGGATAGAAAATCCAACTTTATCACCATCCTATTACACCCCCATAGGTGAGAAGTATGATGCAGAACTCAGTAACGATTTATTTGTTGGCGAACAATGGCCAGAAAATGCATATTATCATGATATAACTGAAATGCTAAATAATATACTAGATGATGAGGGAATTACATGGCTTTATCACGATATTCAAAAAGCAACAGGTTATAGTATCCGATATTATGGTGTTGAAGGCTACGACGTTGATATTTTTAATATATTTGCATTTTTGGGTGACAAAAGTCTAGTTTTGCACGCTCTTAGATCTGGTGGCGGAACAGACTTTCCTAATCCCGAAGATGATTTTCTTCAAGTTAAATGGGCAGGTTATTATGTAAATACTGATGGGACACCTGGAGAAGAAGGAGAATGGACTGCTGAAGAATTAAATGCTATGTCTGATGAAGAACGAAGACAAATTGTAATTACAGACACACCATCTGAAAGAAAACCAGATTATTTTAATACAATGTTTTATAGAACATATATTGGAAACATACCTGAAGGACTAGAAAATCAAATTGCTCAGTTACCTTGTTGGAACATGCGACATTTCTCTGCTGAGTACGTATCCTTTTATCCTTATTTTAATACCCAGAGAGGTGCAGTTGTCATTGCAAAATATTATGAGGGTGCAAGAATCAATGGGTCTGTTTTTTTTGAAGGAGAACCATTAGAAAGCCAAATTGTCGTTCAGAAAAACACTCCCCTAAATATTTATGGCATTTCATTTCCAATAGACCATGATAACATGGACACTGAAAATGGTTCATTTAGTTTAATAGCACCAGCAGGAAATATAACATTACAAGTTCGCAGAAATACAGAGTTAGGTATCAATGCATTTATTATGAAAACAATTACACTAAACAGCACAACAAATATTGAATTGGCTCCAATATCAGAAGAAGAAGCAATGCGTACTCAAGGTACAAATTATGAACGAAAAATTAATATAACAATTGAGCCAGCATTTATTGAAGGCTATGCATATAAAGATATCGATGACAATGATGAATATAATACCTCTACTGACGAACCTCTAGAACAAGTGCTTATTCAACTAGTGGAGATAGAAGAATTTGATGAAAACGGTCAACCTTCGGAAGTAGGCTTTAGTAAAGAATTAGCTACAGATGAATTTGGATATTATAAAACCTCAAATCTTAAGCCGGGTATTTATGTATTATACGCCACACTTGATGAGTTTACAATTCACGAAGACTATATATTTATTCAATCTGGAAATAATTCTTATAACTTCTCAACACCAAAACCTGCAAATATTGCTGGAACCGTTTTTCTTGATACAAATGAAAACAATCAATATGATGTAGGAGAAGAATTAAATAATGCAACCGTTCCAATAGTTTATTTATTACCAGATGATACTAGAAAAGTTGTAGATCAAATAATAACGGATAAATCTGGAACATATGAATTTTCTTCATTAGTACCTGGAACATATATTTTAGATGCTGCCAAGGTAAATTTAACAACAAGATATCCAGAATATGCAAAAGAAGAAACAGTAGAACTAGAAGAAAACGAAACAAAGATAATTAATATTTCATTGGAACTCGCTCTAGTCAATGTCAGAGGTCGCACAGTTTATGAGGGTAAAAGGATTGAATTTATTCCTATAGATTTTTGGGCGAATGAATCAGTAGAAAATAATACAGCACAAGATGCTCATTTTACATCGGATGAGGATGGTAAATTTCAGGCGGGAATCAAACCCGGATATTACAATATCTCAGTAGAATATAGCGGAACGCAAGGAGCTTATATTTTTGAGGACAAACTATTTACAAAAATGGGAGAAGGATTTAAATGGTTTAATACTTCTCTTGAAAAACTCTCATTTACCATTACAGGTAAAACAATATTTGAAGATACTAATATAGCTAATATTAAAGCTCAATTTTCACCAGACTTTTCTATTAAAAATAATACTGCAGAGTTTCAACAAACAACTTCGGACGAAAATGGATCTTATGTAATTGAACTATTACCAGGAATATATAATGTAACAGTAGATGAAGTTGTTAATGAAAGCGGTATCGAAGTAACATATAAATTTACTGGTATCTACGAAGCAAAGGTAGAAGAATCCTATGATATTATCCTAACAAGAGAAGAATCATAACTAGTATGATTATACAAGAAACTACACCAAATTTTATTTAATATATTGACAAATACTTTTTTCTATGCTTAACTTAGAAGACGGAATAAAAGCAGTGCAGTTTGCAAGAAGTGTAATAGAACAATATGTAAAAGAAAATTCCGTTCCAACCTTGGAGTTAAAAGGGATTTTTTTAGAAAAACAGGGAGTATTTACAACTCTACATACCCACCCTCAACACGAATTGCGGGGATGTATAGGTATTCCTCTTCCAATAATGAATTTAAAAGATGGTATTATTGAATCTGCTAAATCAGCAACGAGGGATCCTCGTTTTCCCCCATTAAAAGAAAATGAAATTAATCACATAATTATTGAATTGACAATTTTAACAAAACCAGATCTAATAACCGTTGAAAAACCGCAAGATTATTTATCAAAAATTAAAATTGGAAGAGATGGACTTATTGTTGAACAAGGATATTATAAAGGATTACTTTTACCTCAAGTTCCCATAGAACAAGGTTGGAAAAAGGAGGAGTTCTTATCACATACTTGTATGAAAGCGGGTTTACTCCCAGATGCATGGATCAATAAAAATACAAAAATATTCAAATTTAGTGGACAGATATTTACTGAGATTGAACCAAAAGGCAAAATTAGGGAGAAAAACTTGGATGGAAGCAACAATCGAAGGTAAAGCCTTTATTCAGGGAG
Organism: uncultured Thermoplasmatales archaeon; assembly: GCA_964347865.1. Taxonomy (GTDB): domain Archaea; phylum Thermoplasmatota; class E2; order DHVEG-1; family DHVEG-1; genus JAGLML01. The sequence continues at coordinate 17,846 of CAYGAC010000003.1, read as the reverse complement.
ATTTTATAAATTGTTGTATAGGTATTAAAGATGGAAAAATATCTGCTATTAAAAGAATATTAAAGAAAGACATACATTATAATTTTGGTAACAAGTTAATCCTTCCAGCAGGTATAGATATCCATGTTCACTTCCGTGACCCTGGTTTAACATATAAAGAGGATTTTTCAACTGGATCTTTATCAGCAGCGTTTGGAGGTGTCTCCTGTGTTTTTGATATGCCCAATACAAACCCACATACTACTTCTATACAGACCCTCTCAAATAAAATTTTATCTGCAAGTAAAAAATCATATGTAGATTTTGGTGTATACGCTGGGATTACAAATGATAATTTTCAAAATATAAATGAATTGATTGAAAAATGCAGTGGTTTTAAGATTTATTTAGGTACTACCACAAATTCTTTATTGCTGGATGAAAAAAAATTAGAAGAATCATTTGAAAATATTGGTTCAACTTGTAAACCTGTGTTGATTCATGCCGAAAATAATACTTGTCTAAATAAGCATCAGATATTAGAAAATAATATTGTTGATCACCTTCATTCTCGTCCGGGAAAATGTGAAGAAATTTCTATAAAAAGCATATTGAGAACAGCAAGAGATTATCTTAATAAAAAAATTCACATTTGCCATCTTTCTTCCTATGAAGGGTTGGAACTACTAAGAAATAGATTAAAAAACATCAGTGTTGGTGCTACACCACATCATTTATTATTCAGCGTAGAAAAAAATTTCATTTCCCAAACATTCTATAAAGTTAATCCACCAATTAGAACAAATTTTGATAGAGAAGCACTATTTGAAGGAGTTAAAAATGGTTTGATTGATATATTAGAATCAGATCATGCTCCTCATAGTTTAGAGGATAAAGAGATGGAGTTTAATTCTGCACCATCTGGTAATCCCGGTGTTGAAACCACATATTCTTTATTTTTATACTTAGCTAAAAAAGGAGTAATACCTTTTCAGATGTTAATTTCATTATTTTGTGAGAATCCTGCTAAATTGTTAGGGGTAAATAAAGGTAAAATAGAGGTTGGTCGGGATGCAGATTTTATAGTTGTAGATTTAAAGAACGAAGGCAATATCGATTCCGAAAAACTTCATTCTAAATGTGGCTGGTCTCCCTTTGAAGGGTGGTCTTCTATATTTCCCACTCATGTTTTTATTAGAGGAGAAAAGATTATAGAAGATTACAAAATCCAGGTGAGTCAAGGATTTGGCAAGTTTGTTGGTGAATAAATTATGTTAGATATGTTCCCTGAGTGGTTTCAGATTTTTTTTGGCTCTATGATACCTTGGCTTGAATCCAGATATGTAATCCCATATTCTATGTTACAACTCGGTTGGGAATGGTGGCAAGCATTTCCAATCGCGATTCTTGGTAATATTCTACCAATTCCGTTTATTTTGTTATTCTTTCATTATATAGAGAAGTTTTTGAGAAGATATAAATTCTGGACAAGATTGATGGATTGGCTTTTTACAAAAACACGCTCTAGAGCTGATGCAAAAATCAGACGTTATGAGCATTTGGGTCTTTTGATTTTTGTTGCTATTCCATTACCTTTCACCGGTGCCTGGACGGGAGCGCTTATCGCATATCTATTTGACCTTAAGTTTTCTAAATCGATTATTACTATTTTTATTGGTGTGATTATTGCAGCAGCTATAACTATTAGCTTTACTTTAGCAGGCATATATCTATTTGGATGATAGTGGTTAGATTATGAATGAAGAATTAAAAATGGTGGCACATAAAACCGCTGATGCAGTTTATAAAAAAGTAAAAAAGGCAACTTCTACAGATTTTTATAAGTTTGGTAATAATATGGGTCTTGGTGCAGATGGGACTATTACCAAATATGTCGATAAACTAGCTGAAGATACTGCAATTAATTATCTTGATAAATCAAAAATCAAGATCAATGTTTTAAGCGAAGAAGTTGGTTTTTTAGATAAAGGTGCGGAATATACCCTTGTTTTAGACCCTATTGATGGAACACGTAATGCATATAGAGGCATACCATTTTTTTCTGTTTCTGTAGGAGTAGGTAAGACAAGTCTTAGTAATATTGAATATGGAATAGTTAAAAACATTCCAACTGGTGATGTTTTTATTGCAGAGAAAAATCATGGTGCTTTTTTTAATAATAATCCTATTGGAATTCCAGATTTACCCCCTAAAGATATTTTATCCTGTCTAACACTTGGTAAAAATTTTGATAAAGTAACACTTACTTTAGCTAGGAAGAACTTTGTCCGTTCACTTGGATCTGCTTCTCTAGAGATGTGTATGGTAGCTATCGGCGCTTTGGATTACTATATTGTTGGTAGAGAATTTATGCGTGTAACAGATATTGCTGCTTCCACTCTCATTGTACGCGAGGCAGGTGGTGTTGTAACAAATATAAGAGGTGAACAGCTTGATATACCTCTTAATTTAAATGAAAGAACAAGTGTTATTGCAACCTGTAATGAGGAATTGGTAAAAAAGATTATTTCCTAACGTAAACTTTTAATATGGTAGAGATTAATTTCGGTTCAAATGAGTATAGCTGAATATATTACCAAGATGACTAATAAAAAAAGATTACATTTTTCTTTATTAGATCCAGATAAACAGAATGCTAAAGTTGCTGGTGATATTGCAAAAATTGCAGAAGATGCAGGGAGTAGTGCAATAATGGTCGGAGGATCTACAATAACCTCTCAGCAACAAGTAGATAATACAATTAAAGAGATTAAAGCTATTACTGATTTACCTGTTATTTTGTTCCCATCTGGTGCCAAGTTCTTAAGTAAATATGCAGATGCCATATTTTTTATGAGTCTTTTAAACTCCAAGAATATAGATTATATTATTAGGGAACCTGTTAAGGGTGCGCCTTTTGTAAAATACACGGGTATTGAACCAATTTCAATGGGATATGTTATAGTTGAACCAGGTATGACTGCTGGTAGAGTTGGTGAGGCCGATTTGATTAAAAAAGACGACATTGAAACAGCAGTTAAATACGCTCTTGCATCTCAATATCTTGGTATGGAATTATTTTACCTTGAAGCAGGATCCGGAGCTTCTTCTCCTGTATCTAATAGAATGATTAAAGCTGTTAAAAAAAATATTGATATTCCACTGATTATTGGAGGCGGTATTAGAGATGCAGAAACTGCAAGACAGAAAACACAAGCCGGAGCAGATATTATTATTACTGGAACTAGATTAGAAAAAGAAAAAAATTTACAGCGCGTTTTAACAAATTTAATAAAAGCAATAGAGGAATAAATAATCATGAGAATTTTAGTTAGTATTGGAGGTGCCTCTGGAAGTATTTATGGTATCCGATTAATTGAGGAATTGATCAAATCTGGTGCTGAACTGCATTTGATTATATCTGATAGTGCAAAAAAGATTTTAAAACATGAAACGGAGTATACATACGAGACACTAAGAAAGATTACACGCTTTTATTATGATAATAATGATTTGTTGGCCGCACCAGCTAGTGGAAGTTTTCAACTTGATGCAATGGTAATAGTTCCTTGTAGTATGAAAACATTATCTGCTATTGCCAATGGTTATAGTGATACACTTACCTCTAGAGCTGCCAGTTGTTGTTTGAAGGAGGGAAGAAAGCTTATTCTTGTTGTGCGTGAAACACCGTTGGATCTTCCTGGTATTAAAAATATGCTTATGGTAAAACAAAGTGGTGCAATTATCCTTCCCGCAATGCCAGGATTTTATCATAAACCTGAAAAAATCAAAGAATTGGTTAATTTTATCGTTGGAAAAATTTTCGATCAACTTGGCATAGACAACAATCTGTTTAAAAGATGGAAATAAATAATTATTTCTTACAAATATTAACAAAATTTTTGAATATTTGCTCTCCATATTCTGTATGTTCAACTTCTGGATGGAATTGGAGACCGTAGAATGGTTTTTCTTTATGTTGTATAGCCTGAATTTTACATGTTTTGCTCTCAGCTAGCCAGTCAAATGTTTTAGGTAAAATCGTAATTTCATCGTTATGTGATTCCCAAACTATTGATTCTTTAGGCACCCCTTCAAAAAGATTGTTATTTTCTTTAATCAATGTAAGTTCTACTTTTCCAAATTCTGGTATTTTTGACGGTTCCACTTTTCCTCCGTAAAACCTACCCATAAATTGATGACCTGCACATATTCCAAGAATTGGAAAAACCGATTTTTCAAGATATTCGCTACAATTCCCAAGGTTACTCTCTAATCCAATTCTTGGAGCACCACCAGATAAAACCAAACCATCGACACTATCTTTATTTATTTCTGTAAAAGATGTTGTATTTGGAACTATTTTTGTACTAACACCAATATCCCTTAGAGTACGCCATTCTCTATGAGTCCATTGCCCTCCATTATCTACAACGTATATGTGAACCATATCACCATCTATATTTTATTCCCATTCAACAGTTCCAGGTGGTTTATTAGTCACGTCATATACAATACGATTTATTTTATTTCCCATTTCATTAGCAATTTTTATAGAGATATTATCAAGTATATCATGAGGAATATTACTATATCTGCAAGTCATAGCATCAATACTTTGCACTGCTCTTATTGCAATAGTATATCCATATGCTCTTTGGTCACCTTGAACTCCAACAGTTTTAACAGGAATAAGTACAGCAAAATATTGCCAAGGTAGTTCCATAATTCCTTTTTCAACGGCATTTTCAATTTCATTTTCAACAATATTGCACGCATTGCGGACTATTTCTGTCCGCTCATGTGTAGCTTCACCAATAATCCTAATCGCAAGACCTGGACCAGGAAAAGGTTGTCGCTCGGAAATCTTCAGACCAAGCTCTCTTGCAACTTTTCTAACCTCATCCTTATATAAGTCTCTAAGGGGTTCTATAAGTTGTAATTCCATTTTTTCTGGTAACCCACCTACATTATGATGAGATTTAATCGTATCTCTAAGATTATCTCCAGATTCTATCCAATCTGGTGCTATGGTACCCTGTACAAGATACTCTACCCCCTTCTCTTTGGCAACCTTTTCAAATAACCTGATAAATTTTTCCCCAATAATTTTCCGTTTCTCCTCGGGATCTTCAACACCCTTCAAAGCCTTGTAATATTCATCTTTTGCATCAATAAGATGATGATTAAGCTTTAATTCATCCATGTATTTTTGAACATTCTCAGGTTCATTTTTCCTCATATATCCAGTATCAATATGAACTGCAATAAGTTGATTACCAATTGCTTCATTTACTAGAACAGCACAAACTGTGCTATCTACTCCCCCTGAAAAAGCAATTAAAGCTTTTCCTTTTATTTCCTCTTTTAATTTTGGTATGGATTCTTTTATGAATTTTTTAGCATCAAACATAATATTATCACAATTTAGATAATGATTTTTTTCTCAAACTATCTCTGTATTTTCCTAATTTTTTTACAAGGTTTTTATCTTTCACTGCCATTATTTCAATTGCTAGTAATGCAGCATTGTCACCACGATCAAGACCAACTGCAGCTACAGGTATACCTGGAGGCATTTGAATAATAGACAATATTGAATCAAGATTTACTTTTCCACTTACAGGAACTCCGATTACAGGTTTAGTAGTATGAGATGCGATACAACCTGGTAATGCCGCAGCAAGACCTGCTATACCTATAAAAACGTCTGCATCACATTTCTCAACTATATCCTTTAATACATCAGGTGTTCGATGGGCAGATGCTACTTTTATATTATAATCAATTCCTAATTCCTCAAAAATTTTTTTTGCTTTATCAGCAATTTGCATATCTGATTTCGATCCCATTATAATTTGAACTTTCATTTTTTCAAATCCTGATATAATCTTAATATATAAATAGTTTCAATCCCAAAATTTTGATATCGTAAATTAATTATATAGGCACTTAATGTTGACCCTCTAAGAATTTAAAATGCCTAAAACACTTGTAATATGTGAAAAAAATATTGCAGCTAATAGAATTGCATATTTTCTTTCCAATGGAAAAGCAAAGACCACTAGGGTAGGAAAAACACCAGTTTATGAATTTATTAGGGACGGTACTCCATGGGAAATAGTTGGATTAAGAGGACATATTATATCTCTTGATTATCCTGCAGGATATAATAAATGGAACCAAATATCTCCACATAAACTAATTGATGTGGAACCTTATAAAAAAGTTAGTGAAAGAGACATTGCATCAACATTAAAATCACTCGTCGATAAAAATCCGACTCTAATTATTGCAACAGACTACGATCGGGAGGGTGAATTGATTGGTGTTGAAGCAATAAATGTTCTTAAAAATTCAAATAAAGAAATTCATAGGATAAAACGAGCAAAATTTAGTGCAATAACAAATCAGGAAATCACAAATGCTTTTAATAGATTAGTAGAAGTAGATTATAATCTCTCTAATGCTGGAGAAGCTCGACAGATCATAGATCTTGTTTGGGGTGCTGTTTTAACGAGATTTATTTCTTTAACATCTCATCGTCTTGGTAAAGAATTTCTTTCTATAGGGAGAGTACAATCTCCAACATTAGCACTTATTGTTGATAGAGAAAAAGAAATTAAGAATTTCATACCTAAAAAATTTTGGAAGATTATTGCCACATTAAAAAAGAAAAATACATTTGATGCAATTCATTGTGAAGGACAATTTTGGATAGAAAAACAAGCTAATGAAATTTTCAATAAGGTAAAAAATAGTAAAAAAGCAACAATTATGGAGGTAAAAAAATCTATAAACAAAGAATATCCGCCCTCTCCTTTTAGTACCACTACATTTCTTCAATCTGCTTCTTCTCTTGGTTTTCCGGCAGCGAAAGCAATGAGCATTGCTGAAGAATTGTATATGTCTGGACTGATTTCGTACCCTAGAACAGATAATACAGTTTATCCATCTTCATTAAATATAAAAGGTATTTTAGAAAAATTTACCAAATCTCCTTTTATTACAGAAGCAGAAGAAGTAATAACAAATGGCAGGAAATATCCAACCCGAGGTAAAAAAATGGCAACGGATCACCCACCAATCCACCCAGTTGGAGTGCCTGCCAATAAGAAACTCTCTGCAGATCAGATAAAAATATATGAGCTTATATGCAGAAGATTTTTAGCTACGCTTGCAAAGGATGCTATATCAGAAACTATTGAGGTTTTGGTTGATATTGCGAGGGAGAACTTTAAAACAAATGGCTATCGACTTATAGAACCAAACTGGAGAGCTATATATATTTATATTAAAGAAAAAAGAAAACAAATTCCTGAATTGGAAAAAGGAGAAACAATTGATATTACTACAATAAAATTAATGGAAGATAAAACAAAACCTCAAAAAAGATACACACAGGGATTATTAATAGCCAAAATGGAACAACTCTCGCTTGGGACAAAATCAACGCGACATGAGATCATTAACAAATTATACAATAGAAAATATATCTCCGGTTCGCCACCAATTCCAACATCAACAGCATTTGCTGTAATTGATGCTTTATCAGATTGCGACGTAGTCAAACCAAAAATGACATCAATGTTAGAGGATGATATGAGTGCAATAGCTAACGGAAAACAAACTTTGGAAAAAATAGTAAAAGAATCTAGACAAATGCTCGCCACTGTAATGAAATCTCTTGAAAAAGATAAAGAAAAAATCAAATCAAGTATTCAAAAAGCACATAGAGAGCAAAATAAAGTTGGAAAATGTCCTAAATGTGGAAAAGATATGATTATAAGGACATCTAAAAATCAGAAACGATTTGTTGGATGTACCGGTTTTCCTAACTGTAAAAATACTTATTCTCTCCCGCAGAGAGGTGAAATTACCATGGTCAATAAAGTATGCAATTTCTGCGGAACACCTATTATCAATGTCAAAACGAAAGGTAAAAAATCATGGGAACCCTGTTTAAATCCTGAATGTCCAACCAAGAAAAAGTAAAATTTTATTTATCTTCAACGTCTTCTTCTACCTCTTCATTACTTTCAATTATTTTTGCTACAGAGACTACCTTATCATCCTCATTAAGTCTCATTATCCTAACACCCATTGTATTTCTGCCTTGAATTCGAATATCTTTCACTGGAATTCTAACCATCATCCCATCTTTACTTGTTAGCATGATTTCATCTTCATCGGTTAGTTCTTTTACATAAATAACTCTCCCGTTCCGTTCGTTGGTAATAATTGTCCTAACTCCTTTGCTTCCACGATGTGTCTTTCGATACTCTTGAATGGCCGATCGCTTTCCATAGCCGTTTTCAGTTATCGTAAGTAGATTACCTTCCTCTCCGACAACTGCCATGGAAACAACCTTGTCACCCTTACCAAGACGTATTCCTATAACACCTCTTGTTGCTCGTCCCATAGGTCTTGCTTCTTCTTCATTAAATCTACATGCTTGGCCATTTGCTGTTGCTATCATAATAGTTTGTTTTCCATCAGAAAGTTTTATATTAATCAATTCGTCGTCTTTATCAAGATTTATCGCTCGAATTCCATTAACTCTTATATTGCTATAAGCTGATAATTTTGTTTTTTTAATTATACCCTTCTTTGTAGCAAAAACAAGATAGTGTTCATCATCAAATTCATGAACCGGAATAGTGGTTTCAATATACTCTCCTTCTTCTAACCGTGGGAGAAGGTTTATTATTGCTTTACCCTTGAAATGCCTCCCTCCCTCAGGTATTTTATACCCTTTTAACCAAAATGCTTTTCCATGGTTAGTAAAAAACATGATGTAGTCATGGGTCGAAGTAATAAATGAATCAACAACTATGTCTTCTTCCTTTGTTTTTATCCCTATTAGTCCTTTTCCGCCACGGTGTTGTGTACGGTAGGTTTCTGTCGGTATACGTTTTATATATCCACTATCAGTAATGGTAATAACAACATCTTGAACGGGGATAAGATCTTCAACTTCAATATCTATTTCTCCTTCCACTATATCAGTGCGTCGTACATCCCCAAATTCTTTTTTAATTTCAATAAGTTCTTCTTTTATTTCGTTTAAGATATTTTTTTCATTACTTAATAAATCTTCAAGTTGTTTTATCAATTGTTTTGTTTCATTATAATCCTTTTCTACTCCCTCTATTTCCATACCAGTTAGTTTTTGAAGTCTCATGTCAAGAATTGCCTTAACTTGTTTTTCAGAAAATTTAAATCTCCTTATAAGTCCATTTTTTGCATCTTCAACAGTTTTACTTTTACGAATAATCTTTATTACTTCATCGATATTTTTCAGGGCAATCATAAACCCTTCAAGAATATGGATTTTATCCTTTGCTTTATTTAAATTATAAGTCGTTCGGCGAGTAATTATGAGCAACCGAAATTCGATGTAATGTTGAATAATTTCTTTTAAAGTAAGAATTTTTGGTTCACCATCAACTATTGCAAGATTTAATATGCCAAATGTTGTCTGAAGATCAGTATGTTTAAATAATTGTGTAGTTACAACATCCTCTATTGCATCACGCTTCAACTCAATTACAATCCGCATACCCTTTCGATCACTTTCATCTCGGAGATCCGAAATTCCTTCAATTTTTTTGTTTTTCACTAATTCAGCAATATTTTGTAAAAGATTTGATTTATTTACTTGGTAAGGTAATTCTGTCACTATAATTCTTTTTTTATCTTTCCCTTCAATGTGAGTTCGCGCTCGAACACGAATAAGACCTCGTCCATTTGAATAGGCACTTAAGATACCACCTTTGCCATAGATTATTCCACCAGTTGGAAAATCCGGCCCTTCAACTAATTGCATAAGCTCAGTAGTAGATATTTCTGGATTATCTATTACTGCAATAACGCCATCAATTACCTCTGATAGATTATGTGGAGCAATATTTGTAGCCATACCAACAGCTATCCCCGACGCACCATTGATTAAAAGATTTGGTAATTTTGCAGGAAGCATTACAGGTTCTTTTAATGAGCCATCAAAATTATCAATCCATTCCACTGTTTCCTTTTCAATATCCTGTAGCATGAGTTTTGCTATCTTAGCCATACGCGCTTCAGAATATCTCATGGCGGCAGCTGAATCACCATCTATTGAACCAAAATTCCCTTGACCATCAATTAGCGGATAGCGGAGGGAAAAATCCTGAGCCATTCTAACCATAGAATCATAGACCGCTTGATCTCCATGCGGGTGATATTTACCAAGTGTTTCTCCAACAACTCTTGCTGATTTTTTATATGGCTTATCATGGGTTAATCCCATATCATTCATTGCATACAAAATTCTTCTATGAACTGGTTTTAAACCATCCCTTACATCTGGAAGGGCCCGGCTCATAATAACACTCATTGAATAATCAATAAAAGCACGTTTCATCTCTGATTCAATCGTACGAATAAATTCCTTTTTACTTGATTCATCAATCATAAAATATCCTCATTAAATGTCAAGATTAACGACTTCTTTTGCATGATTTTCAATAAATTCCCTTCTGGATTCAACTTTTTCACCCATAAGAATAGTAAATAATTCATCTGCCTCAACGGCATCATCAACCGTTACTTTAACAGTCATCCGTTTATCAGGATCCATTGTAGTATCCCAAAGTTGATTAGGATTCATCTCTCCAAGACCCTTATAGCGTTGCAAACTAATTCCAGTTTCGCCCATCTCCTTTACTTTTTTCAATCGTTCACGTTCTGAATAAGCATATATAACCTGCTTACCTTTACTTATTTTATATAACGGAGGTTGAGCAATATACAAATAACCCTCCTCTATAAGTGGGCGCATATAACGGAAGAAAAAAGTAAGTAATAGCGTCCTAATATGTTCCCCATCGACATCGGCATCTGTCATAAGTATTACTTTATGGTAGCGTGCATTTTCGATATCAAATTCTTCTCCTATACCAGTACCTATAGCAGTAATTAATGCAAGAATTTCATTATTTTTCAATATTTTATCCATCCGAGCTTTCTCAACATTTAATATCTTTCCTCTTAATGGTAAAATTGCTTGAAATTCCCTATCTCTCCCCTGTTTGGCACTTCCTCCTGCAGAATCCCCCTCTACAATATATAATTCTGTTTTTTTAGGATCTCGACTAGAACAATCTGCAAGTTTTCCAGGTAAAGCAGAAGAATCTAAAAGCCCCTTTCTCCGTGTTAATTCTCGAGCTTTTCTTGCTGCATCTCGGGCACGGCTAGCTGTAACTGCTTTATCTATTATTGTTCGTGCGACCGTGGGTGTTTCTTCAAAGTACTCACCTAATTTTTCATTTGTCAAACTCTCAACAATCCCCCGTACTTCAGAGTTACCAAGTTTTGTTTTTGTTTGTCCCTCAAACTGAGGAGTTCTTACTTTACATGAAATAACTGTGGTAATTCCCTCTCTACAATCTTCTCCACTTAAACTAAAACTTTCACTATCAAATAATTTATTTTTTTTACTATAATCATTTAGAACCCTTGTGAGCGCTCCTTTAAAACCAGATAAATGGGTGCCCCCCTCATGAGTATTAATATTGTTGGCAAATGTGAAAATATTCTCCGTATAACCATCGGTATATTGTATTGCTATCTCAACCTCTACATCTTCTCGTTCAGCCCAGAGATATATTGGTTGTGGATGAAGTGGTGTTTTATTTCTATTAATATATTGAACAAACTCCCGGATTCCTCCATCGTATTTAAACAACTCATTTTTTCCACTAATCATATCAGAAATTTCTATTTGCAGTCCTGCATTGAGAAATGCAAGCTCTCTTAATCGAGTTGATATCTTATCATAATTTAGTTCTGTTGTTTCAAATATGTCCGGATTGGGGAGGAAAGTTACAGATGTACCATTTATATCTACTTTACCAATCTGTTTCAAAGGTTCAATTGCTGTACCATGATCATATTTTTGATAGTATTCTATTCCGTCTCTCTGAACCTTAACCTCCAACCATTTAGAAAGTGCGTTAACAACAGATACTCCCACACCATGTAAGCCACCAGATACTTTGTATGCTTGTCTATCAAATTTCCCCCCTGCATGAAGAGTTGTCATTACAATTTCGACACCCGATTTTTTATATTTTTTATGCAAAGATACAGGTATTCCCCTTCCATTATCAACAATAGTTGCTGATCCATCTTTATTCAAGGAAACCTCTATTTTAGTGCAGTATCCTGCTAGTGCTTCGTCAATAGCATTATCGACTACTTCATAGAGCAGATGATGTAGCCCTCTTTCATCAGTACTACCAATATACATAGCTGGATTTTTCTTTACAGCTGCCAACCCCTCTAAGATCTGTATCGTATCGATATCGTAACTATTTTTATCATCAGTTTTTTCTTTGGCCATAAATATTCACATCTGATTGAGAATACACACTAATTCGCTTAATTTTTTCAGGAATTTTTTTTTCCCATCTCCTACTCGAAATTTGGGGGTAATTTTTATGGAGTTTCATATGGAGTAGATACTAATAAATGTTACTATCTAGATTAAATATTAATTTTTAATAACAATTAAATATTCTTGAGAGTTTATCTTTTTGGAGGAGACTATGAAATATAAAATTTTATTTACTTTTGCGGTTTTTATTTTTACATTATCGTTTTTAAGTCAAAATTTTAAAAATCTAGGAGAAAAATCAAATAACTTGACAAAGGAGTATAAAATATTAAAGTTAGAAGCCACTAAGATGAAAAAAGAGCAAAGATTGATGAATTATGATTGTTAATGCCGATTTGCATATTCATTCACGTTTTTCTGCTGCTACTAGTGAAAAAATGAACATTCGAACAATTTCGTTGGAAGCACCTCGTAAGGGCATACATGTTGTAGGTACGGGGGATTGCCTGCACAGTGGTTGGATGGAGGAAATCAGGAATTGTAATACTATTGATGAGGGTACTTATGAACTAAATGGAACTCATTTTATTCTCAGCACTGAATTAGAAGATCAACGTAGAGTTCATCATTTGATTTATTTTCCTTGCATGTCTGCTGTTGAGGATTTTAAGGATAGAATCAAACATAAATCTAAAAATCTAGATAAAGATGGTAGACCTAATATAGCTCTAAGTGGGGAAGAGATTGCATCAATTGCAAAGGACGTTGACGCTCTTATTGGCCCTGCCCATGCATTCACTCCTTGGACTGCAATGTATGCATATTGCAATTCTCTGAATCATTGTTATGGTGATCTTTCAGATTATATTTCTTTTATTGAGTTAGGACTGAGTGCAGATTCTGATTTTGCTGATAAAATTCAGGAATTACATAGGTTGACTTTTTTAACAAATTCAGATTGTCATAGCCCACATCCAGTAAGACTTGCTCGCGAGTTTACTCGATTTGAGGTAAAAGAACCTACTTATAATAATATTAAAAAAGCAATTCTTCGAGTAGATGGAAATAAACCATTATTAAACGTTGGCTTACCACCACAAGAAGGAAAATATCATGAAACAGCGTGCCGATCCTGTTATACCCATTACACACTGGAAGAAGCACAGCGAAGACGGTGGAAATGTAGTTGTGGAAAGAGAATTAAAAAAGGGGTAAAAGATAGAATAAATGAAAAAGCTAATTTTTCGGAAACAAAGCACCCTGAACATCGCCCTCCATATATACATCTTATTCCTTTAGCTGAGATAATTACAAAAGCTGTTGGACAACAAAATCCCTTTACACAAACAGTTACAAAAAGATGGAATGAGTTGATTTCTGCTTTTGGAAATGAGATAAATGTGTTACTCGATGTAGCCATTGAAGATATTTCAAGAGCTACAGCACCTGCCATTACAGAAGCTATACAAGCGTTCCGTGAAAATAAAATTATTATTCACCCCGGAGGCGGTGGGCAATACGGCACAATTGAACTCTTAAAAGAAGGAGAGGTGCTAACCGTATTTTTAGGTCCCACAGACAAACAAACGAGTCTTTTGGATTATTAAAGGTGAGATTTTTGGAGTATAATAGTGCAGAGCAAGAAATTAAAGACATTATTTCTAAAAGCAATCCTAAAGAGATATTACAGAATTGTATAGAATTTTTATATGAAGAATTTCGAAAATATAGTTGGGTTGGAATTTATATTGTAAAAGGAAGCAATTTGATTCTAGGTCCTTGGAAAGGTAAGCACGCTACAGAACATACAAAAATACCAATTGGAAAGGGTATTTGTGGCTACGCTGCAAAAACTGGAAAAACTGAGGTAGTTTCTGATGTTTCATCTGATAAGCGATATCTTTCATGCTTTCCTTCAACCAGATCTGAGATTGTCGTACCGATATGGAAAAATGGAAAAATAATTGGAGAAATTGACATTGATTCAGATATGCCAGATGCATTCGATAGACAGGACGCCATTTTCTTAGAAAAAATTGCAGATATGCTTAATAAGCATATCTATTAGAAGATTTTTCAGCACTCAAGATCTTCATCATTGCCATCTCGGCTCAGAAAAGGTTCGTTCATCACTATATTAAGAATAAAGGTTCTGTGATTTAATGTTTATCCTTCAATAGATTTTTATAAATTCTGAAGCTTATAAATGTAAATCTTTCCCCATGTAAACGATATTGTTGATCCTATTAAATTTGCAATTACAATAGACCACCAGATCCCAATTATTCCGGCATTAAGAATATATGTTGATATTAAAGCAAACATTATTGTAAATACTATAGTTCTGAACAAAGTTGCAATTAAAGAATACGTTCCTTTTCCTGTACCTTGGAACATCGCAGAAGACGCAATACCAAAAGCAGCACCAGGATAAAAAAAACAGGTTATTTTTAAAAACATCTCAAGATCAGTTTGAATACCTACAGCATCTGGAGCAGTGGTAAAAACAGCTGCAATAAAAGGAGCAAGTAAGAATATTGCAACACCAATGAAAATCTCGATAATAAGACCAAATTTAATTGCATACATATATGCCGTATTTAACTTATCATAAGAACGCTCTCCAAAAGCGGCACCAGTTACAGATGTTACTGCGGTTGCCAGACCTAAAAGAGGTAGTATCGCAATCATGACAACTCTCCAACCAGTATTATAGATTGCAATACCATTATCCCCTCCTCCTGCTAAATTTATAATTTTTATAATAGCAATCATAGTAAATGACATAGATAATTGTTGTACCGATGCAGGTAAACCAACGCGAAAAATATCTTTCAAAATATCTTTATTTAATTTAAATCCAAGAAATTTAAATGATACAAATGTGTCCTTTCTAAAGAACAACCAATAGATCAATATTATTGAAGTTACACATATAGATATTACAGTAGCATAAGCAGCCCCGGTAACACCAAGGCCAAATGTATAGATAAATATTGGATCTAATAAAATGTTTAAACCAGCACCAAACATCATAGCATACATAGCTCTTTTTGCATCTCCCTCTCCTCTTAAAATTGCATATGCCACATTAGTAAAAAACAAAACAATGCTACCAAAAAAAATAACCCTGCCATAAGAAATTGCCATTCCTAGCGCTTCTTTTGCTCCTATTATAATAAATAAGTCTTCAGCAAATATAATTAAAAGTATTGAAAAAACAATTGAAATTAAAATAGTAATGATTATCGAATGGATGGCAACATTATCTGCACCTTCTTTGTCTTTTGCACCTATTCTTCTTGATATAGCTGATCCACCGCCTATCCCAATTCCCGTTGATATCGAAATTATCATCATAAAAAAAGGTAATACATAACCAACGGCAGCAAGTGCACCTGCACCAACTTCAGGAACATTAGCTTGTGTAAAAAAATTCGATCCAAGACCAGAAACCCATATGGCATCAACAAGATTATATATGGTGTGAGCAGACATTGCAATAATCATTGGAATAGCTAACTTGATGACTGCTTTCTTCGGTTCTCCAAGCAGTGTTTTAACACCTCGAGTTTGAATACCCAACTTTGAAGATTGATTAATTTCAGATGGATTTACTTTTGTCACAGGTGGTGGGAAATAGAGTTTTCTATTTCAATATTGTGATAGAAATTTTGTTAATTTGCAAAAAATATAAGTTACCGTAAAGTAAAAATTTTGTACCAAAAATTATAAGGATTAAAGATCATTTCTTATCATGTGGTGAGGAGACGTCATATTTTCATTTTATAGATAGAAAATTTAAGGAGAAGCATTTAAGGAATAAAACTAATATAAAAAGTAAGCTTATAAGTTATGAATTTATTTTGTATTAGAAAAAATATGAAAGAAAAAATATTCGTTGTTGGAATCATTGTTATTTTATTGATTATATCATTTAGCGGATGTATTGAAGGGGAATCAAAGATAATCTATGTAGATTATAGAGGTGAAGCAGATTATACAAAGATTCAGGATGCCGTTGATAATGCAAGTAAAGGAGATACAGTTTTTGTACGGAACGGAACGTATTATGAATCATTATTAATAAATAAACCAATTAATCTGATAGGTGCAAGTAAAAATCAAACAATTATAGAATTTAAAAACAGTAATAAACAGAATAGCGCCATAATAGTTAATTCAAATAATGTTACAATTAAAGAAATTCAAATAATTAGTAGTTTTACATCTTCAGGTAAAATTGGAATTAATATTAATTCATCTTATAACATTATTTCAAACAATATCCTACTAAACAATCATTATGGAATTAATATCAGTAAAGGTACAAAAAATAATAATATTTCTCGGAATACCATTTCAAATAGTAGAGTATATGGTGTTTCAATAATTTCATCAAATAACAACGTTGTTACAAGAAATAACATATCATTAAGTGGTTTTTATGGTATATATTTGTCCCAATCTGATAACAATATACTTTTTGGTAATACCGTTTCAGAGTGTGATTTTTACGGTATTCGAATAAAAGCATCAGAAAAAAATAGGGTTTATGGAAATACTATTTTTAATAATAACAGAGGGGCATACTTATGTTGCGGTTCTGTTAATAACATTATATATTACAATATTTTTAAAGAAAATATTGAATGGAATGCTCAGGATAATGATTTTAATCAATGGGATAATGGAAGTGTCGGGAATTATTGGGATGACTATAATGGGACAGATACTGATGCTAATGGTATAGGAGATATATCATATAATATAATCGATGAATATGGGGAAGCTAATAATAAGGATAGATATCCATTAATGAATGAATTTGACCATTAATTTTTATATAAAATTTCAAAAAGTGGGCTCGGAGAGATTTGAACTCTCGACCTCCGCCATGTCAAGGCGACGTCATAACCACTAGACCACAAGCCCCTATATGGAGGGAAATATTCTCTTTGCTTTAGTATTTTTCTATACTTCCTGACAACGCCTTAAATCGTTTAAGAACCTGTGTGTTTTAGCCATGGTCTATAGCACGGATTAAATCCCATTTTTACTTAACAAAAATCAATATTTGTCTGCCGGATGTGAAGATGATTAATAAATAAGAAAATTATAAGTTCAATTAATGGATATTTTAGAACGATGAGGTGCTGAGAAGATGAAAGTAAGAATAATTGCGGCAATATACTCAATCATCATTGGAATTGCAATGATTGGAATGTGGCTTTCCTTGATTGCTTCCAAAGTTCTTGCAGTTTTGTAACAATTATTTTTTTAGAAACCTTCTTGCTTTTATCATTAGGCAATTCATTGTAAGAGATAATTGTATAATATAACCATGCTAACCATTAACGTTATATTCATTTAAGCTATACCTATATTATGGCTAAACAAAAACTAACACTAAGCATTGATAAAGAAATAATAAATCAGGCAAAAAGTCAAAACATCAACCTCAGTAGTTTTCTTGAAATTCGTCTTA
>CAYGAC010000002.1:0-19478 GCA_964347865.1 uncultured Thermoplasmatales archaeon | reverse complement strand
CCAATAGACCCACAAAATAAATGGTCTAGAAATTATTGGAATAGACCAAGAATCCTTCCTAAAATAATCTTTGGACAAATTAAAATAGGCTCTAAATGGGTACCCATTATTAATATTGATTGGCACCCTGCTCAAAAACGTTATATTATAGAGGTGTAAAAGTAAATGAAGAAAAAAATAATTGGAATATCAATCGTGATGCTACTATTGGCACTAATCCCTTCAACTTCATTAGCAAGTGAAACACCAGAAGAAGAAGGTTTTCTCATAGCTAAAGGAACTGTTTTAATTAATGAAATAAAAAATAATACAATAGATGCTTTTGCATTCAGATTATTTTACATAGAAGTGACTGAGACCGAACGCACAATGGGTTGGGTAACATTGAATCATGTCACCTTTCATCAGGGATTTTTCATGATATCGCTTGGTAAGTTAAGTTTTGTCATCGGAATTTCTCCTGGTGGCTTAGAAGTAGAATAATTACGAATGATTTGGTTAAATGAGAGGATTAAAATGAAGAAAAAATTACTTGCAATATTAGTATCTATGCTATTTTTAACCACAATACCATCAGTATTAGGAGTAAATTCTGAATCAGAAGATATTGAACCTTGTTTAGATATTGGACGATATTTCACCAAAGGTTTAGTTTTTAATCCACCTAAATCAGAACCAAATACCTATTTTGCAATTTGGTTATGGTATCCAACAGAGGGGGGTATGCAATTGATAATACTTGATTGGGTAACATTAATTCCTTCTTCTTATAATGGACGTTTTTATGAAATTACTATTTTTGGCTTATTCATATATATCATTGGATTCTTTGAAGGTGGATTAGAACCATTAGAATAATTGTATAATTATTGATGTAGAGAAGAATACGATGAAGAAACACATTACCCTGATATTGATTATACTATTGCTGTTATCATCATCTTTTGTAGCTGTTTCAAGTAATACTAGAATTACAACATCATCTATAGTTCAAGAAATTGATGTGTCACCATGTTATATTGAAATGGATGCATCAAAAGTAGAAACTTTAAAACATCCTTCAAAGACGAATCTGGAATATCAAGAGAGCATAATTATTCATGAGAATGGTAGCCATCCTACATTAGCTGGCGATATATCTGGTAGATTCTTTGCAGGTTTTGAATTATCAATAGATGGAACAGATTATTACCCAGATTTCTGGTACACACTAGATGATGGCATGACTTGGGACGAATGTGGATATTTCTCTGAATCATTGGGTTCTGAATATCCAGATGTAGATTCCAACGATAATGGTTTTTATGGCACGTTTGGTGGACCAGAAGTCGATAGAGGACAAATTTGGCTAGTAAATGGAGAGGATCTTGGTGCTATTACAGCTTCCTATTGGGCCTTTAGTACCCATGGATTTGACGACTTTGAACACAACTCAGTGTCCTGTCATAATATAGAAGATGAACCTTGGGATTTTGATGGTTTTGCATTAACCGGGTATAATGGGTATCAGACATATGATGTTGAAGGATGTCCGTTTATCTTTTATCCGTTAGATGATACAGGATATGCAACGATAGGTTGGTTGACTAATTCAGAAGATTATAAACATGCAGATTTTGCAATTGATTTAGTAACTGGAATGTCGTATGCTGTATATGATAATGATGTTGATACACATCTTCTTGTGAGAAAGATAAATTTTGGTAAAAGGGATGTACAGGGCTATCATCCTAATATGGGCACATGGATTATTGATGATGGTACAGATTATTCAAATCCGTCCATCGAGGCACATAATGACAATGTTGTAATTATTGCCGAGCAAGCTGGTGACGTTGTTTGTATTTATTCTAACAATGGTTTTTCATCGCACGCAAAAAGTGGCGTAGCTACTGATGCGTTGTTTCCAGAAGTAAAGGTTACCTTTGACGGAGAAGTATTTGTTTGTTCGTATATCAAAGGTGATGCTCTATACCTTAAAATATCTCAAGAGTACGGGGCAATCTGGACTGATGAGGAACAAGTAGAGGACAGTCAAACTACAGGTGGATTTGGTTCTCATGACCTTGGAAAAGGTCTGAGAAGAGGTATGTATGCAGTTTGGGAGGATATAAGAGGTATCTGCTTTGGTTCTTGTTTCCCAATAGAACATCCGCCACCTCCTCCAGATATTGAAGGTGGATTGGGTGTAACTGTAACTATTGAAAATATTGGAGATGCAGAATGGATTGATGTAGAATGGAGAATATCTGTTACTGGAGGTTTATTGAGTTTGATAAACAAAACTAAATCAGGTGTTATAACAAGCATTGGTCCTGGAGGAAAAGAAATAGTTAAAACTGGTATAATTATTGGATTGGGGAGAGTTAAGATTGTTGTCATAATTGAAGATGAGAATTGGTCATTTGATGGTTTTGTTTTAGGACTATTTTCTTATTTATAAGAATTTTAAGTTGATGGTTATGGATTGTGTGGTATCCTGCTCAAAAACTATATGATACTTAGATGATAAATGATTAGATACTACTCTATCTGGGGTGATGAATTACAGCCAGATGAGATGAGCATCTGTGATAACTGTAAAGGAAGTATTATAATTGATAGAGATATCCCTCCAGATATCGATGATTTATAATCTAAAGACATATAAGATTAATTTTGTTATTCAATCCAATACTTAAGAAGTGATTGTTAGTGACACTTGAGATTATTTTATCTTTGTCATTCTTTGGTTTAGGTTGCCTTGAAATTGTATTGGCTATTCCATTAATTTTGAAGAAAATTCCACCAAATATTTTATATGGATTTAGAGTTACTAAAACCCTGAATAATGAAAATATTTGGTATGACGTAAATAATAGATTTGGAAAAGATTTTCTCATCATTGGAGTGCTGCTAAGTTTAGGGGCAACTATCATACTTATAACAAATATTGATTTTATTACTGCTTCAATTTTATATTTAATTTTAACCATGTTACCTTTATTTATAATCGTATTGAAAAGTCTCATTTATCTCAAGAGATTCGATTAATCTAGTAGGGAAGATTTGAAAATTTTACTGGAAAAATGAATTATTCAAATGTTGGAATTGCTGGTATGATGTAACAAAAAAAGACGAATATATATTCAGCTATGTATGCTAGGATTAAAATTATTGCTAATATAAGTAAACATATTTCATTATTAAATGTGCCACAACATTCATCAGCCCTAATCCATCCAGTTGGTGGGTCTGATTTATCTCTTTCTAGTATATTCAAATATACTATAAGATCATCTGGATTATTTTTAATATTGTATAAGGTTTGTAATTGTACTTGTGTTATCTCCTTAGATAAAATGTTATTTCGATTCATTTCTTTCAAAGCAATTTGAATAAATAATCTAAAAGCTTTGTCATCTATTTTTCTAATAATTTTTATAATCTTTTCAACTTGTTCTCTCGCATTATCTCTTGTTGGAATTGATAAATTAATTACTTCTCCATCTCCAACATACTCACAACTTAAATCCTTACTCTCTTTATCTATCGCCTTGCTACTTCTGATATTGAACAGTGGTGATGCCTTCACATCAGAATCTACACTTCTATATCCTACGACAGAGGTGAATGATACACCAATAAGCACGGCAACTGCTATGATACTACCGATGAGTATCTTGTTATTCATACTATCTGCCACCCTAAGATATGTACTAATCGATATAGCCGATATAGCAATGGAAATCGTTCAAACAACCAACTCAATAGAGGAAAGTTGTAGTTGAATGGTTTATTCTTGGGTACTTTTACTTTTAATACAGTCCAGTCGCTTTCAGCATCAAAAATATCTTTTGCCTTTACTTTAAATAATTCGTAAGTACCTTTTTCCAAAGGTATAATAACATTTATTGTAATTTCTGTACCGGATTCATAAGGACCAAACCAATCTATACTTCCATTGGTCCAATTAATACAGTAATAAATAAAATCACCCTCAGGATCTGTTGAATATATAGTGTAGTTATATTCCCCGCCTTTTCCTTCTTCAAATTTTCTTCGACCTATGATTTCTGGAGCATCAGGCGATATATTTTTACTCCATGATTTCATTAAAGGATACCGGTCTTCATTATCACCACCTGGGATAGAATATGGTGTATCACCGATACCATCTCCATCACTGTCCTCTCCTGTATAATCATCCCAATAATTACCCCCAGAAGGATAATCGTCATCCCAAGCATTGTTCCATTCATCAATTGCATTTTGTGTGTTGTTAATTAAGTCATTATGATATATCTTGTTATTACCGCTATAATATGTCCGTAATCCTACTCCTTTGCTCTTAGATATAATGTTTCCATAAAACGTGTTATAAAATCCCGAAATTTCAATACCACTTATACCTGGTGCATAAATCCGGTTGTATGAATATATATTATGACTACCATCAACTGATATACCCCTATTTTCATTAAAAAAACAATTATTTTTTGAAATTACGTTGTCATTCGAGTCCCCATTTATCCCCGCAATGCTACTTACGATGATATTGTTAGATATTATACCATTTGATGATTGCGACAAAAAGATGCCATAATAACGATTTCTAATGGTATTCCAAGAAATTATGTTATTCCTTGATGAAGTAAGACTGATGCCATTCTTGTACCCCGATATAATATTCTCTGAAATATTATTATCATTCGAATTAGCTAAACGAATACTATATCTGCTAGAAATTTTGTTTTCTAAAATCGTTTTTAGTGAAGAACAATCAAGATCAATCCCAATACCTGCCTTAGAGATATTGAGATTTTTAATGGTAAAGTTTGTACAGTTGAGAAGAATCACCTGACCAGCGTTAGTTGGTACAACACCACCATTCATATTCTTATAATAGCAAATAGGTTTACCATTTATCAGGTTATTTTCAATATTATGAGAAGTCTTTTGTTCTATTGTTCCTTTGATTATGATTCCATTACCCCAAAAAACATTATCGTATACTGTAATATTTCTTGAAGAAGTTATTACAAGACCTTCATAATTTTCAGAAATATTGTTACCAATAATTATATTATCATCTGAATTTATAAGTTCCACTCCTTCAGAAGCACCACATTTTATCGCTGTATTATTCCAAAAAAGATTATTTTTTGAATTTTCACTAAATGTTACTTCAAAGTTATTATGGCTATTTATCCAATTATTAAAAAAGGTGTTATTACATGAAGATCGAATATCGAATCCTTTATGCCCCCCATGCATATGATTATTTGTAATAGAATTATTACAAGACGAATCTAAATATAAACCGGTGCCTGTGTTGAATACTTCAGAATTATTTATTATGTTATTATTTGAATGAAGTGTGATACCTTTTTCTAAAAAACCTCCAGGTCCATTTCTTACTTTGAAATTTTCAAATAAACAACCATCTACGTATATTATAACAGTATCATGGTCATCACCACCATTTATAGTTGGATACTCTTCTCCTTCTTTTTTTAATCCTTTTATGAAAAGTTGTTTTTGTATTCTAATCCATTCATTATAGATGCCACTATAAACATAAATTGTACTGCCGTTACTTGCATCATCTATTGCATCCTGTATCTTCGTGTAGTTATTCGGACCTGAACCACCGACATAGAGTGTTTTACCATTAAGAGTTTTAATAGACTGCTCTATGGCATTAAACCCAGTAGAAGAGGATATGCTCCCAATAAATAGAAGGATAATGCCGATTGCAAGCAGTCGTTTCAATTCTTCCCCCATCAATTATAATGCAGAACTGATATATTTGTTTATCTGTTATGTAAAGTCAATAGACATTGGTAACATTTTCTTAAGGAGAGAAGGTGTTACCTGATATTTTATAATCAATGAGATACTTTCCTGTTTTAGCGAAACATTCCTTGACAAATAATGTTACCGATCTTGGTTGACTTTACATGTTACGAAAATTTATATAGCATAACGTCTATGAGAACATGAAAGGGGGAATTTGAAAATGAAAATAATTGGAATATTTGTTTGTATGCTGCTGATTGTAACTGTTCTACCTGTGTCCGGAACTATATATCAAAACAAATTAACAAAAGAGTCGACTATTGTTAATAATGGCGCTTCTCCTACATCAATGGATGACGATTGGTGGCCAATGTTTCACCATGACTTAGAACATACAGGATATTCAACATCAAAAGCACCAAATACAAATAACGTAGTATGGCAGTACAACATCGGTTACACAGAGTCCTCTCCTGCAATTGTCGATGGCAAGCTCTATATAGGATCAGGTGCAGAAAGTGAAAAGGTTTATTGTTTAAATGCTAGTACTGGGAGTCATATATGGAATTATTCAATAAATTGGGGAGCGGGGATGTCGTCCCCTGCAGTTATCGATGGCAGAGTCTATATTGGATCAAATGATTGGAATGTCTACTGCCTGGATGCTGAAAATGGAAGCTATATATGGAGCTTCTTTGCAGGTGGTTCGCTTGGTACTTCACCTTCTGTTGCCGATGGTAAAGTCTATATCGGTTGCTGTGATAGGGGGAAGCTTTATTGTTTGAATGCCTATACTGGAGATCATTTATGGAATTATTCAACTGAACATCCTTATTTTCTATATTCTTCTCCTGCTGTATGGGATGGCAAAGTTTACATAGGGTCTCATGAGGGTAAAGTTTATTGTTTGGATGCTTTTACAGGAGACCATATATGGAATTATACAACAGGTGGTGCAGTGTTTTCTTCGCCTGCTCTCACCGACGGTAACGTCTACATAGGATCAGTTGATCATGATGTTTACTGCCTAGATGCGGCGACTGGAGACCTTCAATGGATTTGCACAACAAATTCCTGTTTAAAGACTTGTCCTGCTGTTGCCTATGGTTACATATACCTAGGTGGAGATAATGAAGGAAAGGTTTATTGTATAAATGCCTCAACTGGACGCCATGTATGGAGTTACACAACAGACGACCATATATTTACTTCACCTGCTGTAGCAGACGAAAAAATCTACATTGTGGAGTATAACGGGAAGCTATATTGTTTAGACGCATATACTGGAAGCCATATCTGGAATTTTTCAAAAGGAGGAATATCGCTGTGGAGTTCTCCCGCTGTTGCAGATCGCAGGGTCTACACATGCTTAGGAGATGGGAACGTTTATGCTTTTGAGGACCCTGCTGAGCCGAATCTAGACTGTGAGGGAGATCTCGAATGGACTGATGTAAAACCGTTGGAGAATGTTGAAGGTAATTTCACCGTTAAAAACATTGGTGATCCTTTTTCAGAACTTGATTGGAAAATAACAGAATGGCCAGAGTGGGGGACATGGGAATTTACACCATCAAGCAGCGAAGATCTAACTCCAGAAGATGGGCCAGTCACCATCGAAGTAGAAGTTGAAGCACCCAATGAAAAAAGGAAAACATTCACCGGAGAGATAAAGATAATCAATTCCAATAATCCTAGCGACAACTGTACTATAGATGTCTCTCTTTCAACACCGAAAAACAAGGCCTTTAATTTCCGCATTGATCTGCTGAGTTGGCTGTTTGAACGGTTTCCAAATATGTTTCCAATGCTCAGGTATCTGCTAGGGCTATATATTCTCCCTAATCTTTCTCTTTTTTTAATTCATTAAAAACCTGTTTTTCAATCCCTTTTTTCTCCTCCCCAAAACCCTTGGTATCGGTTAAGACTATTAACCGAAAAAACAGTGTCTACATATACTCGAAATTACGTTGCCAGTTTTAGTTTCTTCAATTGAGTTTCCAACGTCTAAAATGGGGAATGAAATTTGATCAAGGCATCCCAAACTATTGTTGTTCAACAAGAGCTTGTTGAAATATGGAGGAAACAAACAACAATAGCAACAACAATAAAGCATATGCTTGAAAAAAATAGAGAGTAAAAGAGAGATCACCGAGTAGATCTTTCTTGTCTGGACAATAGTCAGAACTCCAATAACCTGTCAAGTAGAAGTCCAAGCATACGCACCAGGTTCAAAGAACTGATCTCAAAGTTAATAATTATTAGGTTCTGTTATTAAACAATAGATTTCAATTGCATCCCGTATGTACCAAATAACAAATGCAATAATAATAACAATAATAATAAACAACGGGAGTGATAAATAATAATAGCCAATAATAATAGCTAATAATAAGGTCAATAATAAAGTCAATAATAATAACAATAATAGAACTAATAATAAGAACAATAATAAGAACAATAATAGAGCCAATAATAAGGTCAATAATAAGAACAATAATAAAAGCAAGTAGTAATTAACTTTATTATTCAATAAAGCACCAATAAAGCAATCAAACTATCGAATAATAGAATACGCTTCTTTTTTTCCTTCCTCTGTCTTCTTTATGTCCTCCATCAAATTCCAATTAATCATATCTACAATTACGGATATAAGGCTATGATAGTCAACAGTGAGCAAGGAATAATTGAAAGCAGTAGATAGTAAAAAAAGGAGTAATAAGTAATAGGGACAATAGTAGTAACAAGTAGATAAACAGGTAGATGGCAGGTAAAAAAACAAGCAAAAAGCTTGAGAGAGGTTGAAGTTCAGGATGACATTTCATTCGGTTTATACCCTAAACCGCAAACCAAAGTTTCCAAGTTCAATCGTAATCTAGCTAGTTGTGTGTTTGAATGGTTTCCACGAATCGTACTGACCATATTAAAAAGAGACTTTTTCTGAAATCTAAGTCGAATTGGCAAAAGATAGGGAATAATTCAATTAATAACAGATTCTTTTTGTTTATAATCCTGTTGCTTTCTACCCTATTCTAGAGTGTAGTTTAAAGCATAGTCAAAACTTCATTAAATGATAAAAAAGTTTTTAGAATGTTTAAAAAGCAACATGCGACAATATATTACTATTGCAGTTTCTTCTATATAACCTTAAGTTCGCTATGATTTATCTTTTTTTAATCTCCTCGTCTGTCAGATAACATGCTGGATCCGATGCCCAAACATCACCTGTTAAGGTCAATGCCCTCACTCTAGAACTGCCCTTGCATATATCAAAGAATCTGCAGGACGAAGCCGAACATCTTCCTTTGATGTAAGCAGCTTTGTTCTTTAGTCCTTTCATAATTGGATCCGTGGTATTCTCCCAAATAACACCGAAAGGTCTATCCCGAATGTTTCCAAAAGAATAATCATGCCAGAACTGGTTGGCATGCACAAATCCCAGATAATCAACAGAGGCGATAGTTTCACCTGTTCCATCCCCTCCATTCCGTTTAAGAAGCTCATAGACCCACCCGGCCATCTCTGGATTCTCATTCAAAAGAGTAAGATATAAATAACCAGCATCGCAATAATTACCCACAAGGATAGTCTCAATTGGAAAACCATCCGCATGGTGCTTTTTGGTGAGTTCAAAATAGGTAGAGATGGCTTTTCTTGATTCAACGGATGTTAGGTCATATTGAGCAATATCTCTTCCTCTTCCAGTATATTCGAGGTGATAGACGCAACAACGATCTCCTCCTATCTCTTTTAATTTTAGAAGTACTCCCTGAAGATCATACTGATTATATTTAGTTATTGTAAATCTTAATCCTGTTTTTATACTTGCTTTTAATGAGTTTTTCATTCCACTGATTGCTCTGTTAAATGCTCCCTCTACTCCTCTAAATCTGTCATTAACTGAAGCTAGCCCATCAAGTGAAACTCCGATATATTTGACTCCTGCCTTTTTAGCGGAAATCGCTATCTCTTCAGTTATCAAAGTGCCATTTGTTGATAGTACTGGTCTTAATCCAAGTGAATCTGCATACTCAACGAGCTCGAACAGGTCTTTGCGAAGTAGAGGCTCACCACCTGAAAATAGCACTACGGGACACCCATATCTTGATATATCTTCTAAAAAATCTTTACCTTCTTCTGTGGATAATTCATCTTCTCCAGGGTAAGAAGTAGCGTTAGCATAGCAGTGTATGCATTTAAGATTACACTGTCTTGTCATATTCCAGACAACTACAGGTTTATTAGACTTAACATTTTCCTGATGGTATTTTATCTGCTCAGGACCATTGTGCTCAGCTGTCCCGTATCTTAATCCATCGGATTCGCTAGGTGATCCAAGTAATAATTTCGATACGTTAATCATGTAGATTCCATCCATAGATTATCAAGGTATACATCTATCATGCCTTGTATCGTGTGGTTAGATGCAGTGATATGGGGAAATGGTAGATATCGAGATGTTTCCAGACCAATAGATACCAATGTTTTTCCCTTGAATACCTGTGGTTCAAGTTCGGCTAAACTCTTTGCACATGATGCCGAGACAACAAATACCACATCACCCTCTTTTATCTTCTCAGCATCAGCTGGAAGGCGTTTGATATCATACACATATTTTTCCATTACTTTGAACCTATCTGAAAGTTTATCCTTTAAGATTTTAGTTGCCGCGGAGGAACGTAGAGCAAGTATCTTACTCCCTTTAGCTAAATTAGTAATTATGTGCTCCGCAAGACTCTCTGAGTTATATTTCTCGCCCATGGAAACATTAAGGTTCAATCTTCTAAGCATATTTCTTGTCTCAGGACCGATAGCAAAAACAGATCCTATATAACTACCCAAGTTGACTTTTTCATTTACCCGTTTAACCCCCTCCACTGAAGTGAATACTAGGGCATCAAATTCTTTAAGATCTGGGATACTAAATTCTCTAGGAACAATCTCTATCAAGGGCATAGATATTATCTCCATCCCGTATGATTTAAGCAGTTGCTTGCTTTCTCTTTCATGACTCTTGGCTCTAGTAATTACTACTTTCTTTCCTTTAATCATTGCTAGTTTCCTTTCGAACCAATTAAGTTCTTTTTGGAGAGAAACAATAGAGCCGACTACGAATACAACAGGGGGTGGAAATCTGATGCCTTCTTCAGCCAATTTTTTTAAGGTAGTTACCTCTGTCCTCTGTTTAACTGTTGTACCACTATATATAGCCGCTACTGGGGTTGAAGGGTCTCGCCCTCTATCTAGAAGTTTTTTAGCAGTTTCTTTTATTTTTTTAACACCCATGAGTATAACTAGTGTTTCTGGCAAATGCTTCCAGTCTATTGCTGATTCTCCTTTGTCTGATTCATGTCCCGTGAATACAGCAAAGCATGAATTGAAATCTCGATGTGAAACCGGAATTCCAGCGTATGTAGGAACAGCAAAAGCTGAAGAAATACCAGGTACTATCTCAAAAGGGATTCCATTTTGTGCACATACCTGTGCTTCTTCACCTCCTCTCCCAAAGATAAAAGGATCGCCACCTTTGAGTCGTACTATTTGTTTTGAATTCCCATATTTCTTGATAAGGTTGTTTATATCGCTTTGGATCTTCTGAGAGCGGTCAGAGTCTTTTTCATGTTTACCTACATATATTGTTTCGCAGTTGGCAGGAGCCCAGTTTAAAATATCTTTATTAATCAACTTGTCATAAATTATTATCTCTGCATTTTCTATGAGGCGCTTAGCTTTTAATGTTAGAAGTTCTATGTCTCCAGGTCCTGCACCCACAATGTAGACAACCATGTTCAGCTCTCACCCATTCGAATTTCTTCAATAATACTCCGTCCACCAGAGTCTAGAAGCTTTCTGGCTAATACCTTAGTAATTTCAATCATCCTCTCGAGTGGTCCCGTATCTTTTACTTTAAGGAAACGTTTTCCTTCCAACGAGGAGATGAAACCCAACATATGAAATGTTTTAGTGTTAGAATCTATCTTTGTATATACTCCTGCAGGGATTTGACATCCACCACCTAGAGTAGATAGAAAAAGTCTTTCACAGTTACACGTAAGTCTAGTTTTGGGATCTTCTAGTTTTGAAATAATATCCAAAACCTCGGTATCATCCTTCCTCGCCGTTATAGCCAAAGCTCCCTGACATGCTGCAGGTATAAAAGTCTCAGGGTCAAGAGGGGAATAATCATAGTAGCCTAATCTTTTCAAACCTGCTTCAGCAACAATTATCGCGTCATACATACCTTCTGAGACCTTTCTTATTCTAGTATCTAAGTTTCCTCTGAGGTCTTCCAAAGTCACGTCTGGCCTCGTCCTCAAAACTTCAGCTTTCCGCCTAAGACTAGCAGTTCCTATCTTTGCCTGTAAAGGAAGTTCATCAAGACTTTTGTATTCTCCAACTAGAGCATCGTTTTGTGATTCTCTTTTAGGTACTGCAGCTGTTACAATTCCATCAGGCAGCTCTGTAGGAATGTCTTTGAAGGAGTGTACCGCAAAATCCACCTCATTGTTTAGGAGGGCTTCGTCAATTTCTCTGGTAAAAAAACCTTTTCCCTCCAATTTTGCCAAGGCGACATCATGAATCTTGTCCCCTCGAGTGGATATCTTCTTTATTTCAACCTTGAACCTTAGAACATCTGCAATTAATCTGGTTTGGATCATTGCTAATCTAGACCCCCTAGAGCCTGCTACAAGACGTCTCATTAATCCATCTCACTTTTTATTTCTTTTAAAGCTGTTTCGAATTGCTCTAGAGAGAATTCTATGATATCCTGATCATGTGCCGATGAAACAAAACAACACTCGTACTGGGATGGAGGAATATAAACACCTTTCTCTCTGAGTTTTTTGCAATACTGAAGAAATCTCTTGGTATCTGAGACTTTAGCTCCATTTAGATCCCGTACAGGATTTGGATTAAAGTAAACCTGGAGCATAGGACCAATTCCCTGGACTTGATATGTTAGGTTTATATCCGCTATGATATCAGTAAGTCCTTTTTGCAGTTTATTCCCAATCTTTGCTACCTTTTCAAGAATATTCTCTTTTTTCAATGTTTTAAGAGTTGCTAAACCAGCAGTTATTGATACAGGGTGACCATTGAACGTACCAGCGTTGTATACAGGACCAAATGGGGTGAACATGTCCATTAACTCCGTACGAGCCCCTATTATACCTATTGGGAAACCTCCTCCCGCAATTTTACCCATGGTAACTATATCTGCATCCACACCAAAATATTCTTGGGCACCACCGATGCCTAGTCTAAATCCGGTAATAACCTCGTCAAGTATGAGAAGGGAGCTATGCTCAGCTAGCATTTTCTTAACTTCAGTGAAATAACCGCGTCTTGGAAGGATACAGCCAGCGTTTCCAATAACGGGTTCTGTTATAAGTGCTGCTACCTGATCTTTATTTTCTTTTAAAGCATGATCCAGGGCATCGAGATCATTGAATGATATAAGTATGGTGTTTTTAGTAACATCGTCTGGTATTCCCTTTGAATTAGGCACAGAATGGGTTAATACTCCTGAACCAGCTTTGACTAAAACACAGTCATGGGCTCCATGGTAGGCTCCCTCGATTTTAATGATTTTATCTCTACCTGTAAAACCTCTAGCCAGCCTTATTGCAGTCATTGTTGCCTCAGTTCCCGTATTTACACATCTAATCTTTTCTACATTGGGCACATGCTGGGTAATAAACCTGGCAAATTCTAGTTCTGCTAAAGTGGGGGTCCCGAAACACCATCCTTTACGCAGTCGCTCTTCAACGGCACTGCGTATGATAGGATTGTTATGACCTAATATCAATGGGCCGAATGATAGACAATAGTCAATGTATGTTTTTCCTTCTTCGTCAAAAAGTTTTGCACCTTCGCCCTTAGAAACAAAAAAAGGGTAGGGCGAAAAGGCTCTGACTGGGCTATTTACACCACCTACCAATACATTCTTAGAATCTAAAAACAATTCTTCATTATTCATTTAATTATCTCCGCTGCATCTTTTGCAAAATAAGTTAGAATCATCGTAGCTCCGGCTCTACGGATTGCTAACAGGGTTTCTAGCATGCACTTTTGCTCATCTAACCACCCATTTTGAGCAGCTG
Organism: uncultured Thermoplasmatales archaeon; assembly: GCA_964347865.1. Taxonomy (GTDB): domain Archaea; phylum Thermoplasmatota; class E2; order DHVEG-1; family DHVEG-1; genus JAGLML01. Next base: position 5,595 of record CAYGAC010000002.1, on the reverse strand, counting down.
CTTTAAGCATGGCATACTCTCCAGAAACTTGGTATGCTGCGAATGGTACATTGTAATGTTTCGAAAGTGAATGTAAGACATCAAGATAAGGAAGCGCTGGTTTCACCATTATGATATCTGCCCCTTCCTTTATATCAAGTTCAACCTCACGGAAAATTTGTGTAAAATTTGCAGGATCCATTTGATGGCTCTTTCGGTTCTTAGGACCTGCTGCGAAGCCGGATTCGGCAGCATCTCTAAAAGGACCATAAAAATTAGAAGCGTATTTCACAGCATATGAAAGAATAATTGTATCCTTGAAACCGTGTTCATCTAAGGTTTTTCGTATCATTCCCACCCTACCATCCATCATATCGGAGGGGGCAATGATATCTGCCCCAGCTTTTGCATATTCTACTGAGGCTTTTGCATAAAGTTTTACACCCTCGTCGTTTAAAATCTTATTTCCTTTGATCGGGGCGCAGTGACCGTGATCAGTATATTCACAGAGACAAACATCACAGGCGACAAGTAACTTCTCACCCAGTTCCCTTTTTATGGCTTTGACAGCTTCAGGGATAATTCCTTTAGGATTGTATGCCTCAGAACCCAGAGCATCTTTCCTCTTAGGAATTCCGAAGAGAATGACGGCCGGAATCTTCAAATCCGTTGCATTGTGACACTCCTCTATGAGTGAATCTATAGAATGCTGGAATACGCCTGGCATAGAAGATACAGGTTGTTTTTTCCTCAGATCTTCCTTTATAAAAAGGGGTAAGATGAAATTGGAAGTGGATAGAGTATACTCAGAAACCATGCCCCTTATGAGTGGGTTACTCCTAAGCCGTCTCATTCTAATATTAGGAAACTCATTCATTTTTTCCTTCCTCCAGTTTTGAATATTTTATCCATTTCCTTTGTTTTTAAATAAATTTATAAGTCTTTCTACTTCCTTGGTGGAAGTAGAATGGGATTTAAGAGACAGTAAGAAATTATGCATTATCTTTTTTGTAAGTGATGTACTTAGCCCTTCGATGATTTTTTGAACTTTTGGTTCAGTATCTCCAAGCATTTTTATTGATTTTTTTACCTCTCGTTGGCGTATCTCCTCGGTGTAGTTGTTCAATTGGAAAAGAATATGGTCTATATGAATGTTCTGCAATTTTTCCTCAAATTTATTCACTTCATCCTCAATAATTACTTCTGCCCTTTTTATTTTATTATATCTCGCAGCCATATTTTTCTTGGATATTTCTTTTAGATCATCGATACAACAATAAGTGACATTGGGAATTTCTCCAACCGTGGAATCAACATCTGCAGGCAGAGCTATATCTATAATAGTAAGAGGTTTGATTCTGTCAGCGACTGCCTTCTCTATCATCTTCCTTGTGATTAGTACCCTAGGGCATGTGGTGGCAGAAAAAATGATATCTACATTCTTAAGTTCTTTTAGCAAGTGATCGTAGTTCAAAGGACGCCCAGAATAGGTTTCACAGAACTTTTTAAGTTTCTCTGGAGTTCTACCTAAAACAATAAGTTCCCTACATCCAAATGAGGGAAGATATTTGGCAACCAGAGAACCCATTTTTCCTGTTCCGATTATAATAACCTTCTTACCGTCTATAGGATTGATTTGGTTTGCATAGTCCACTGCCACAGATGAAATCGATACTTTTCCATATGATAATCCCGTCTCGGTTCTCACACTTTTCCCTACAGATAATGCCTTTTGGAAAGCGAGTTTCAAGATTTTACCACAGTAATTATTCTCTGATGCATAGTTTAAAGAGTCCTTAACCTGTGCTAGTATTTGATTCTCCCCTACAACCATGCTATCTAAAGAAGAGGTCATTCTAAAAAGGTGAGCTATCGTATCTAAATAAGTATCCATGACCATGTATTTGGCTGTACTTGCACCGAACCAATCTAGTATAACTTTGCGTACCCAAGTTTTACCCTTGTTTTCCTTCTCACCTGTAAAATATACCTCAAACCTATTGCATGTCTGAACGATTATAGCCTCGTTTATACTCTCCCGAGTTAGTAGAGACTCATAAAGCCTTTGTTTGTCTGAATCGATTAAAGCTAATTGGGGAATTTTATCATAGGGAGCAGTTTTATGAGTAATTCTAATGTTTGCAATATACATTATATACCTCCCATGCTTGTTTCTTGGCGTTCTCAATGTCTCCTTCTTTAACCATTTTCCCGATTTCAGGATTGTCATAGATATTGGAAAGAACACTGTTTTTCTTCTCAGTACCAATAAGTCTTTCTCTTATAGGACCAAGAACTTCTAACCATCTTGATTTTTCTTCTATCCAGACATCGATATCTTCCCTAATCCTTCTTGCCAAAAATGGGCATTTACCTGAGGTAGTTACTGCAACATTAAGGCCACTTTTATGAGAAAGAGCAGGGAACAATACCGTGGAAGGCTTTGGATTGTCCACTGCATTTACTAAAATGTGGTGGCTGTGGCACCACTCTGCGATAGATTGATTCATACTTGAGTCGGAAAGAGCTGCTACTACAAGAGCTGTATCTTTGGGTATGAATCTGGAAATATTTTGGATATCTATCTTGGAAATTATAAGTTTCACATGTTTGGGTAAGGGAAGTGATTCTTTCGCAATCACAGTGATATTCTTGGTAAAGTTTGATAGGTACTTAACTTTTCGAAGAGCAACCTTGCCTCCACCAAAAATCACTACATTGTCTCCTATGTTAAGTACAGTGGGTAATTTCATTTTCCTACCTCTATTTGCTTCTTTCTTTTCTCTTTTGGTATCTCAAAAGGTTTTTTCTTGAATTCTCTGAGAGAGAAAAGAAAGCTGTAGTCAAAGTCATTTAGCCGTTTAGCTATGGATTTTAACCGTTGTAAACTTTCTTCTCTGGTCCTTGAATGGATCATAAAGAACAGGTTGTATTCCCATCCTGAGCGTGCATAACAATGAGTCACGTATGGCTCTTCAGCAACTGCAAGTCCCACTTCATTTATCTTATCCTCAGGGACTTTAACCACTGTCAAAAGATTGGCATTAAACCCAACTTTTCTATGGGATATAGATGGTCCGAAGCGTCTGATAACTCCATTCTTAAGAAGATTATTGCACACCTTTAACACTTCTTCTTCACTTATGTTCAAACGGTTAGCTATTTCCAGAAAGGGTTTTTGTGTTAGAGGCAATCGCTGAACCTCTGTCAATACTGCTCTTTCTTTATCCGATATCAAGTTTAACACCTATCTTAAATTCTCGAATAACAGGCATCCGAATAATATTGGTCCCGGTTCTTTTCTCGATCTCGAATAGATTCTTTTCCAGGCTTTCTGTGTTTGATTCTGTAATAGTGAACCAGATATTTGGATGTCCCTCCCTTAGGTAGTTGTGTGTCACTCCAGGGTATTCATTTATAATTGTCCCAGTTTCTTCAACCTTCTCTTCAGCTATATCTATTGCTGCTAAAATGGAAACGTAACCGACTTTTTTCGGATCAATTATCGCACCAAGTTTACGTATTATTTTTAATTCTAACAAGTTATTTATCCTAGAGATCACATCGTTCTCAGTCCATTGGAGTCTTTTCGCTATGTCTAGGAATGGTCTTTGAGAAAGGGTAAATTCCTTCTGTAGGATCCTCAACAGTTGTTTATCTTTTTCATCTAGTTTTTTATCTATTTATAGTCACCCCTTTTTTATACGAACACCATGGTTCTTGTGCCATATAATCATTGTAATAAAAGTATGCTCGTGCTCGACATCCTCCACATATCTTTTTGTATGCACATATCCCACATTGTCCTGTGTACTCAAAAGTTCGCATTCGTTGGAATACTGGATTTTTAATCCATATCTCTGAGAATGAAATGTCTCTAACATTACCTACTTTTAACGGCAAGTAGGGACAAGGCCAGACATCCCCATTGGGAATGATGGAGCAGTAGCTTATGCCCGCTAAACAGCCTCTTGTATATCTTTCAACATCTATGCCGAGTTGCTTTGCAACGCGCATAAATTGAGGAGCACAAGTAGGTTTTATATCAAAATCTAGATCCTTACGTTTTTTCAGTAACACCCTAATGAGCTTTTCGTATTCCTTTTCCTTAAGGGTCTCTTCTTCGATATTTTCAGCTCTTCCAGTAGGTACGAGAAACAGTACATGATGGGATTTTGCTCCCATCTCTTTGGCAAGATCACAAATCTGCTCTACTTCTTCTATATTCCTCCCAAAAACTGTTGTATTCACTTGAAATGGTAGACCGGCTTCGTAACAATTTCTCATAGCTTCTAATGACTTCTCAAATGTACCTTTCCTCCCGCAGAATTTATCTAGCTTTACTCTATTTATCATATGTAGAGAGATAGCTACTGATGCCCCTCCAGCTTCCTTGATTTTCTCAGCAAGATCCCAAGTCAAAAGCGTTCCATTTGATCCATATGCTGGCCGAATTCCAAGAGAAGCAGCATGACGAGTCAATTCTAGGATATCACTCCGCAAGAAGGGTTCGCCACCTGAAAAAACAATAAGTTTGAATCCTGCCTCGGCAATTTCTTCCAGAAGCACTTTCCCTTCTTGGGTACTCAGTTCATTTTCAACTTTCTTGCCTGCATCTCTATAGCAATGTTCGCACAGCAGATTACATTTATTGGTAACGTTCCATGATATTATCAAATAGTACCCCCATGAAATGTTTATTTATAATATTTCTATCACACTTTATTTTAAGCACATATAAATTTTTCTGTTGATACGGTTATTGAGTAATTTTTTAATGCAAAAGATTTAAAGAAAAGAATTGATATGATCGTAAAAATATTGCTAAAAACGAATTCTTGTAAATGGAGAAGAGGATGGTGAAATTTGATGACGAAAAGGATTATGGCGGTGGATGATGAATCTGATCAAATATATACCATCAAACAAGCTTTGGAAACTTTTGGTGATGAGTTTGAAGTTATCACTGCTGAGAGTGGTATGCAATGCCATCAACTATTGAAAGATAATCAGATTCATGATCTTATCTTGTTGGATATTATGATGCCTGAGATGAGTGGTTGGGAAACATTTAAACGGTTAAAAAACAACCCTTTGTGGAAAAATATCCCTATTATTTTTCTTACAGCTCGAACTGATAAAATGGCTAAAGACTCTGGTAGCTTTTTAGGTGATGATTATATTACGAAACCTTTTGATACCTTTGATTTAAAAAGGAAAATTGTAAAGCTTTTGGAGAACAGCAGCCTGGAACAACAACATTAGAATGTTAATTATTTTGTTTCTACCCGAGAATATCTGATGTTTTTTTGAATGTTTTGTTAAGAGGATGCAAAAAGTTTTTAATTTGGGGTTTTTTAGGGCGTTGGATTAAAAAAAGAAGAAGAGTTTAATGTTTATTATTATCGTTTAAGTAGGGATCGTAGTATTGGGGATGCATGTGGAAATCATTCAAACAGCTAAATCAGCAGATCAAAACTGGAATTTAGAAATTTTGTTTTTCGGTTTATATATTTAACCGATACTTTTAGGTATTCTTGTAACACCACTGCAGTTGTCACTATGAGTATAAAATATGAAGTGCAGATTAAAGTTTTTTTTCCATTTCATCTAAAA
>CAYGAC010000001.1:0-13635 GCA_964347865.1 uncultured Thermoplasmatales archaeon | reverse complement strand
TTTTTATCATTCTAAATGCAAAATTTTACCTATATTGATGTATTTTAAGAGTAAAAAACAACAAAATGTGAAAACATTCATATATATAATTTTGATATACACTCAGTTTTGGTAAAAGTCGGGTTTAATAATAGTTCACGGAAGATTATCAAAACGTGAATCTCTTTGTCTTCCCCCAATGTAGAAAAAATATGAACAAAACGAGTACGGGGGAACACCTACACCTTAAAAAAAAGGTCGAAATACGAAACATACAAAAGAATAATTGGACGAAGGTGTAAAAAAATAGAGGATAAATAAAAAATGAAGAAGGCAAAGCATAAACCAAGGTATCGAAAGCTGCTGAATAAAAAAGATCCAATAGATAAACAGATACCAAAAATCGTGGAAAAAGATGGATTGAAGGTAGGGGTTATACGGCTGAAGAAAAAATAGGCGGTTGTGGGCTTAAAGAGCGACCTCCACAACTCCAAAAATAGGCAGCAGGGTGGTCTATTTCGTTCACCCGCCCATCGGAAATATAAACAGGGTGTAGCTGTCCACCCAGGCAACCTGAATATGTCTTGGATAGCTGTTCCCCATATAAAATGATGTAAAAGTGAAGCTCTCGCCGGGTATACCGCAACCGTTCTAAAGGATGAGTGAGTGGAAATATCAAAAGGTTACCTCTCTGAAAACATATAGAAAAATTTGCTTTTTCACAGGATCCTTTTGACACCATATATCACAATCGTAAAAAATATAGGAATAATGAGAAGTGCTTTACACGGTTGAAGAAAGCAGATGTGGTCATCCATATCCAGAGGGAATTAATGATTGTTCCCCATGGAAAAGGTGAATAAAAAACGGTGAAAACAATTATGGTGGTAGATAATAATCCTGATATAACTCATAGTATAAAGCAAATATTCGAATATTTATATCCATCGGAGTATACGGTGGTATGTGTCGACAGTGGAAAAAATTGCTTTGTTTTTTGGAGCGTCTGCTACAGCAAATATAAGTAGAGGTTCTTGAAGAAATAGTGTTTTGGATCAATGATAATTAACGAGTGAGGTGGAATAGAAAATCCTACCTCATAAGGTTAAAATTAGTTGAAAAATGGAGAAGAAGAAAATGAAAAGAGAAATAAGTATTTTAATGATAATGCCCTCTGAAAATGCAATATTACAGGAGAAGAATATAGATGTAAAGGTTAACCGTCTACTTGATTCTGTAGATACCTTGTCTTCTACAAATATTGATAATAATTATTCTATTATTTCTTATAGAGGGGTAAATGAATTAAAATTAAATCTCGGTTGTGGTACAAAATACCTAGATGATTTTATAAATATTGACCTTGGATTATTCAATGATAATAAAGGTATTATTGAGCCTGACATTATTTGTGATCTTGAATATGGAATTCCACTTGATAATGAATCTGTTGATTATATTTTAGTTGATAACGTTATTGAACATTTAAGTGATGTGTATTTTTTTTGTGAAGAATGTCATCGTGTATTAAAGGTCGGGGGTCGTTTGAGAGTTATTACTCCTCATTATCGGTATCATAGCAGTTGGCATAATCTTGATCACAAGCATCATTTCGGTGAAAAGTTGGTAGATGAGATTATTCCTTTTGGATTTAATGTTGTTCAAAATCGGGTTTATAATAAGTTTATTCCATTTAAACCAAGGCGTTTTTTTGCTGGATGGTATTTCCCATGTATACCTACTACAATTGATTTTATTTTAGAAAAACAAGATTAATTAAGAGTCGTTTAAATTATAGTTTATATTTTTTATGATTAGAATTTCTTTCAAGTTGTTATTTAAGATGTGGTTTTTTATATAAATTGAAAAAATTAATTAGGGAATTAATATATTATATATGAAAAAACAGTATTGAAAATTTTTTTAATCTTGAGGGGTACTGTCACATAATCAGGTGATAAGATTGAGTAATATTAGCGTGTAACATTTCGGGTGATAAAAATTATTTTTTATATCTATTTAGAATATCCTGAAAAATAATCCATTTCATTTTTTCATAATATTCTTTCTTATCTTCTATTTCTTTAAAATCACTATTGCCTCTTGAAATTAAACTTCCCATTACTCTCAATGCTGTTTTGTAAGCCATGAACGCATAATCACTATACTTATTTTCATCGATTGACATATTCCATCACCATAGTAGTAATAAAACCATCCTGATTTAGTACTATTCTTTCATCAGTATTATTTTATAAACAACAAAACATATCATTTATTTATAAATGGCTAAAAAAGTTGTTACCAATAAAGAAATCATGGATAAATTACAGAAACACTCTTGTTTAATTCTTTAATATCATATACTATCTCATTTAATGCTTCTTCAGTATCATAATAAACTCTTTCTGTACTCATTTATTACCTCCAAATTTTGTATTAAGTATTCGTATTTAATTTTTATATAATTGGTGTACCTCCCGCCATTCACCACCCGAGACAGTCACCACCCAACTCCTGCCAATTCAACAGAGCATTAAAGAAATAATCATCATAGAACTTAAATCCGGGTGGGGAGTAAGTAAAGGGAGGAAAGATTATGAAAAAACATCAAATTTTTTCCCTTTCTAGAGTGGTAACTCCATATATCTTACTGACTCCCCATATATCGCATGTCTTCTGTTTTTTAGCACTCACTTTTACCAAGTTATACCCAACTGACACGTATTTCTACTTTAGAGTATACGCGAATAAGGTGGAGGGCAAACTGCTTTGCAAATTCTTTCACATCGAATGGTACATTCTAACCAACATATAAAACGACATAGTATTATGCAATGAAGCGGTAATAGTTCCAACCCTTTCAGAATATTTTCAAACCCCTTTGCATCCTGCTTCTCATGGGCTTTAATTATATCCCTAAAAGCTTCTCGATCTGCTGTAATCTTAGCAATAGCTTCTCTAAACTCTTCTAATTTGTTATAATCCTTTTTTTCCATAAAAAATTCCTCCAATACTGCTTCTTAAATTTTTTTAGGGATTTTTATGAATAACTGAATAATAGGCGTAAAATACAGGTAAATATAGTGGTAAATAGAAGTAAAAAGTAAAAACATGTTCTAAACCAGAATCAATTTAACAATTTTATTGAGGAGGTGGTCTGCATTAAATTTCAGCGTTTTTTCTACAAAACCCTTCATTATAAAGAGCGTAATCGTTTATCTGATGTTAAACTATTTGTCTTTTATGTAATAACAGGTTCTGTTAAAACGTGTAGTGTTAAATTTGTAGTGGTGTTCTCGCATAAATTCCACCAAAGCCCCTAAAATAAGTTTTAATATCCAATGTTCAATCTGCCAACTAACTTTTACCAACCAAAAATTAACAGGGCACTCAAGATTTATATACTGTATTGGTCCTTTATTTATTATTATATTTTTAATAGCTGTTCTCTATCTGTATTTTTATTTGTTATCCAAAAAGAAGTAATTCCAATTAGAAATTATAGCAAATTTTTAAAAAAATTAGTCTGATGATACGTAGATTTTATTAAATAGAACTGCTTTAGAATAGTTGTAAATGTCTAATGACGAAGTAAAAAAATGTGGTAATTGCGAATTTTTGAACCAATCTTATGAAAAAAGCATTATCGAGGGGCAATGTATATTTAAAGGATTAAATCAGAGAAGGAAGGTGGTTAAAAACATAAATGATACTTGCAGACAACACAAATTTAAAGGTTCCCTAGCGAAAGAAGTTAAAACAGAATACAAAAAACAATATTCTAAGCTCATAAAAGAATGGAAAATAGCAGGGTTAAAAAAACTGTGGTGGTCATTGGATGATAAAATAGGGGTAGTAGAATTTGATTCGGAAGAAGAAAAACAACTTTTGAGAAAGATGGATGAAATAGAAGAGGAAGTTAAGAAGTTAGGTGGGGACGTTAACAAATAAAAATTACTTCTCATTATTTTTTGCACAAAAACTCTATCTCATGATTCTTTTAGCAGCTACAACGACAAATAATGCCATTAAGAAGGCTCCAATTAATGCTTCTAATGCTGCTACAACCCGAAACCAAGGAATATCGAGGAAACTTTTAGTTGAATTTGGATACAAATCTCCAAAACCTAATGTTGTGAAAGTGACAACGCTAAAATAATAATTATCAACTGGATGAACCGAATCTAATTGTTCCTGCTGAATACCATTAAAACCCCAAAACAAAGTACCAAAAAATAAGATTATAAAAATAACCCATGGGATTACCCATAAAGGTTTTTCACCATAACCACAAAGCAATCCAAAAAGTCTGTTTAAAAGCCATTTCCCATATTTTCTTGAAGCTTTTAATTTTTTTGTATTTACTCGCTTTTCCTTGTAATGATATTCACTTGCTCTATCATATGAACCATTTTGATTAAGGGTATTTTTTATATTTCTATAAATATCGGTAGCTTTTTCGAATCTTGATTTTTCAAATTCTCGTTTTTTGTTATAAAAAGTTCTATGGTGAAGAATATGGATTGGATAAGCCTTGTATATTTCAGGAGTTACTCTTTTTTCCGTGATAAATTCTTCAATTATTTTTTTTATTTGTTCTTCCTCCATTTCATTTATATCTTTATCTGATAATCTCGAATATTCTATATTACTGCCTTGAAGTTTGCACATGTATAAATCAGATAGTCTCAAATCTGTTTTTTCCATATGGCTATGTCGTAAATCTGCTTTCTCTAAACGAGCTCCGATAAGATTAGTTTCTACAAGATTTGCACCATTTAGGTTTGTTTTCCAAAGAACGGCACCTCTCAAATTAGTATTCCATAAATTGGCATCCAATAGCATATAATAACCAGAATATTAAGCATCCTGGATACCAATTATCTAATGTGCAGGATGTTGTATCTAAGTTAATTACTCTATTACGAAAAACATCTTTGTTAATCCAAAGTTTATAATTCTCTACAATATCAGAATTATCTTCTATTAACTGAATTGTCTTAAAGATGCTTATCTTATCATTTTCATTAAATATAAGTCTATTAAACTGGATATTTTCCTTCATCCTAATAATATCTATAATCTTTTGAATAATGGATAATTTATAGTGTCTTTTTGGAAATGAAATCGAAGTTGGTATTCCCTTCCCCACATATTCACGCCTAAAATCCCTTCTCTCTCCATCTATCACTTTACTACTTCTGATATTGAACAATGGTGATTCCTTCACATCAGAATCAACACTTCTATAACCAACGACAGAGGTGAATGATATACCGATAAGCACTGCAACTGCTATGAGAATGCTGATGAGTATCTTTTTATTCATTTTATCTCACAACACCCCCTACCAATACAACTATAATACCTAATAAATATTCAAACCGCCTAATGAAAGACCCAATTCCACCCATACCATTTATAATCTCATTATATGTCATCCATTTAAACCTATAGATTTCTACTTCACCTGATGATTGATTGTATAATCTACAATAGATTATAAATACAAAACCATTGTACTCAATTGGTTTTAAAAAAATTGCATAAACTATCACTCTATCAAATACTTCTGATGATTCTGTATCTGAACTATTGATATTTGGTAGATATGCTAAACTTACAAACAACAGGATTATACCTATAGGTGGTATTTTCTTCTTCATTCTTCTTTCCCCGTATTTATAATGTAGAACTGATATATTTGTTTATCTGTACCTAAGGGCAATATTAATATATCATACAATCTTATAGATATATATTTACTATGGGGAGAACCTATCCTATGAAAAAGAGCATAGCAATCGCAATAACAGTAATATTCATCATTTCAACAATAAATACATTTGTAATTGGATATAAATCAGATGTTGTTGAAGACATTTATAAAGATGAATTGCTAAGAAATCTGTTATTCCTTTGTCATGGTGAGAAAGATGGCTCTGCAAAATATGAACATTATTATGGACAATTACTCAGAGATTACTCTTATAATATAAATATTGTCGAAGAGAATGTAGTGCAACTAGTAGAACAAGCACCAACTACACGATCTGGTAACCCTATGGATTCACCATGGCCAATGAAATGTCATGATACTCGTCACACAAGTAGAAGTCCTTATAGTACTATTAATACAACAGGCATTGAGAAATGGCGATTTAAAACGAGTTGGCAGATAGAAGGTGGAGCAGTAATAGATAATGATAGAACTATCTATTTCGGTTGTTTTGATAAATACCTCTATGCATTGTACCAAAATAGTACCTTGAAATGGAAATATAAGACGGGAGGTTGGATTTGGTCTACCCCAGCTATTGACAAAGATGGGACAATCTATGTAACCTCCTATGACGGATTTTTACATGCTGTTTATCTAAATAATGGTACCAGAAAATGGAAGATTAATGTAGGTACAATATCCTCATCACCTGCCATTGCTGAAGATGGGACAATATACTTTGGAACAATGGGAAATAAAATATATGCTATTAACCCTAATGGTACAGAGAAATGGCATTACAAAACGGGATATAAGATTGTTTCAGATCCTGCCATTGGTGATGACGGAACTATCTACATCGGTTCTGGTGACACATATTTTTATGCTATGAATCCAAACGGTACGCTCAAGTGGCGTTTCAAAACAGGAGATATAATAAAATCTCACCCATCCATAGCAAATGACGGAACCATCTATTTTGATTCATTTGATGGCATCCTATATGCTCTATATCCAAATAACGGCACAATGAAATGGAAGTGTAATGGTGGAAGTGGTTGCTCCAGTGCATGTATTGATGAAAACGGAACTATCTATTACGGTTTTTATAACCTTAATGCCGTTTATCCTAACGGAACTTTGAAATGGAGTTTTAATTTGGGGACAAATAGGCATATAGGACATAGTTCTCCAGCCATATCTGCGGACGGAACAATCTATATAGGTACAAATATAGGCGATACTTCTGGCGGTGAGATTATAGCAATTAAATATGATGGAACTGAACGATGGCGAAAAAAGATTGCTAATGACTGGGTTGATTCATCTCCAGCAATTGCTGAAGATGGGGCCGTGTATATTGGTTCCACTTCTAATGATGCTGGTTATACTTATGGTTATCTCCATGCATTTGGTATTGGAGAACTTGAGGCAAAAGCAAACGGGCCTTATTACGGATTAGTTGATTTGTCTATGCAATTCAATGGCTCTGCAAGCGGTGGTTATCCATCATACAACTGGTATTGGAATTTTGGAGATGGAAATATATCAAGTGAGCAGAATCCAACCCACATTTATTCAAATCTTGGTAACTACACAGTTAAATTAACTGTAATTGATAATAAAAGTAACACAACAGACGATACAACATGGGCGTGGATACAAGAATCTAACGACCCACCCAATAAACCTTCAATCATAGGTGAAACCAAGGGTAAAACAGGCACTAAATATGAATATAATTTCAGTACCAACGATATTGAGAAGGCAAACATTTGTTATTATATTGACTGGGGAGATGATACGAATACCGGATGGCTTGGCCCTTACTCATCAGGAAAGAAAATTAATAAATCACATTCTTGGTTTAAAAAAGACACTTATACCATCAGATGCAGAGCTAAAGACCCATATGGTGCTGAAAGTGAGTGGGGAGAACTAAAAGTAACTATGCCAAAGAACCAACAGATAACTAACAATTTATTCCTAAGATTTTTCAAAGATCATCCACGGACATTTTCAATACTGAGACATTTCTTAGGGTTAAAATAGCCTTTTGATACATTTGTATGCCACACCATCAGATGAAGATCAAGATGACGATTCTTTCGGTTAATTATCTTAACCGATACCAAAGGTTTTGTGAGATGATAAACAAGGTGATTAGAAATCGAAATAGGATAAAAAATGGTTCTGTTGAATCGGCTTATGACCGATGGTTATCTAATCTCCGATTTTGTGGTCAGCAGTACATGTTGTCTTATCTAATACATCCGAAAGATAAATTCTCAAAAATTCATCCCAAAGTGTGTCATCTGTAAACTCTAATTTATGGCTGGTATAATTCTCCATCGTATAGCGATTCATAAAGGGATACTGTGGATAGTTTATACGCCTATTTTCTGGGAAAAATATTGATAATCCATATGAATGTCGATATCCTACTTGATGCCATTTTGCGACAACTGCTTCATCAACACATGTTAAAACATCGTTTGCAGCTGTATATAACTCTGGTTTTAATATTTTATATAAAGGTTTGCTCATTAATTTTGAGAAATGACCAATATCTATTTGAAATCCCATCTTTATTGTAGTACCGATAGTTATCGGAAAATCATCTGATCGTAATCTTGATTTGTTTATAATCGTTTTAATTGAATCCATGTTGTCTATTAATACCTTTGAAAAATTATCAATCGCTGAACAGAGTTCATCAAGCTTATCAGTTCTTATAACAGACATAGTAAAGAAAGGTGGAATGGATAATACTTCCATCTTTTTGTTTTTAATTGCGAAATTTATACACTGTATGTAATGACTCATCAAAAAATATGGTCTGTATTTTTTATATCCTGCAAGTGATTTTTTAGCTATTTGAACTGTTGATAGATGGGAATTCTTTCGTAATATTTTCAGGTCTTGTATAAATCCGATCCATGGTCCCTCAACATACATCGGAGCTTCACTCCCGATATATATTTCAGTACAATTGCGAACTTCATATGCTGATTCAATACACCCCGTATAACAAGTGCCAAACTTTAATATATCAACTCCTCCACTCTCATCAAGAGCCTTATGAAGTTCCTCCATAGTCAAATCATCATAACCATTGACACTTTCATTAGACTTATAATCTGCTAATACTCCATGCCATGCATGTCCATGACCACAACAATGCAAAAAATATCTTTCGGCTGGAAAATCTGTCTTGCATTTTAGTATAAAATCTCTTAATACTGTATAGTTGCCCCCATTTATTTCGCTAAATTCTTCAATAATCGTAAAATTGTACATAAAAGAGTTTCTTGGGGCAAAATAACCTGTGAATGCCCTCTTATAATCAATAAGAGCTACAACATTAATTTTTTTATTTGAAATAATTGAAAGATTTAAAAATAAATCCTGCAAAAACAAATATAAATCAGTCTCGTTTCCTTCATCAAAGATTTCATAATACATATAAGTCCATTTTTTTTGCTCCAAATTTTGTGTTTCAACAGAAATAGCTGACGAAACAGATAACCCTGATAAAATAGATGCTATTCCTATCGATATGATTACAAACAAAGTTAGCAAATTTTTTAATATCATTAAATTTCAATATAATTGTAATCTATAAAATATATATAACTTTATCATATAATGAGATTTCCTCAATAAACAATTTTCTTCCTTTCTTTTCTCCTACAATATCATATTCTTTCTGGTAAGTATAGCCTTTTTTTAATTATATCATAATTATGATTTTTCAAAAAAATTAGTTACACTACAAACATGAATAATTCATTAATAATGATATTTAATCATATAATCAAATGATTAAATATATTACATCATACTGATTATTGGTACTGATACAAAGTAGGGGCTATACTTCAAAGTATATACTTGAAGGTATACGTTAACGTAATCAAAATTATACGTATACGTATCATAAATCTAATTTACAAAAAATCAGAAAAATAATTATATCTAATTAACAGAATCATCGGTCAACTTTTTGATGTTCTATTAATAATAAATTTGAATCATTTTTTCAATCTCTTTTCATCCTCAACAAAATCTACATACACTACTACGAATAGTAAATATTTTAACTACATTTTTCTATCCATCTTTATGGATATGAATAAAGGAGGAAGGTGATATGAGTAAAGCCAAGGGCAGAAAAGATATATCTCCAGGAAAGAAACCTGGGCCTTTAACAAAGAAGGAAAGAAAGGAACGTAAGAAGAAGAGAAAAGAAAAACATGTCTTGCGATGAATGAATGCGGATACTGTACTAGAATGGTTACCAAGAAACTTATACCTTTTTATCATCCCCAAAAATCCCTAATAAAAAGGGGAGACCGAAAGTTATAAAGTGTTTACGTAAACTTTATATTAACTCGTTATTTGTTTTATTCTGGGGGTTGTAGAGTATTTGAGGAAGATACGACCTTTTTCCATCTCTTCTCCTCATCATCCTCTCCTCACTTGTGATGACAACTCTACAATCCCACCTCCGTCTATGAAGAATCAATATCCCATTAAACAAATAATTAAAAATATGTAATATTACTTTGTTTATAAAATTTTATATTTTTTTAAAAATAAACCTAATTTTCAATCCCTTTTCATCCTCCCACAAAACCTTAGGGTTGGTTTTTTAAAAGAGCAGATGTTATGAAATAGAAAATTAGGTGGGAATTACAACTTCTTTATGTTTGTTGCATGGGGTCCCTTTTCTGATTCTTCAATCTCGTATTCAACCTTGTCCCCTTCATTGATGTATGTTCCTGGTGGTATGGCTGATTGATGGACAAAGACATCCTTGTTGTCTTCACCCGTAATGAATCCGTATCCTTTCCTTGCATTATACCATTTAACAGTGCCTTTCATTTATTTTCACCTTATCATACAATATTCTTCTTAGACTATCAGGAGCATATGTTTACAATTGATTAATAGTTTTCTAATTTTAAACATAGCAGAACAACCCAGTTTTTCAATCCCTTTTTATCCTCAACAAAACTTGTAGAAGATAACTATAAAAACCCTGAGTTTATTTGAATTTTTGGGAGGCGAAATATTCTGTAAAAGGTCATCCCTTTTCATTATATAATGCCTCCTCCATCTGTATTTTTATAGCAAACATTTAAAATAATTTACCATATTACATCTTTACCCAATTTTTATGGGGAGGATATATATAACAACTTCAAATTATAATAATATTTCAAATTTTTCACAACTTAGCAATCTGACTAATCTCTCAAAATATTTTTATGATAAACAACGACCGAGACGGAACTATGATTAAAGGAACCTTGTTCTCGGGAGGTCAAATATTAGCTGGAGGGAACGCATGAAACTGATTACAACAAAGCAGAAATGTATACTCGTAATAGGGCTTTTTCTCCTTGTTGGATTATTGATGCCAATGAGCATGGGTCAGCCCCCATATGGTAGCGCCTCGAATACTCATAAGTTCAAGAATACTTCTGAGAATCATTATGATGATTTACACGTTGATTATACACAACTGGTCAATGACCCAGATACCCCACCAGAATTTAAGACTGAGGGGGGAGCAACCGTTGAAGGTTGGGAGGCACAACTAAAGACACTAACGGTCTTTGGTTCTTTTCCACCAGGATCAACTGTTACAATAACGGCTTATGCCAAGAAGAAGGTTATGCCAGTAAAATATTATTGGACGCTTGGGGGACAACAAGTTGGTCCAACCATACCAGTAAAATATGTGTCGAAGTGGATTAGTAGTAAGACGACAGGGAAGTTTGAGTATTCAACAACGGTCAATAAACCAGTTGCTGATGTTCGTGTTGATGTTAAAGGAGCGGTAAATATTAAGGATGGAGTAGCTGGTGTCAAGGTAGAGTTAGTAGATAAAAATGGAAAAACACAGGTAAAATTTTCTGGTGAGCTCAAAGATAAAAGTAAGAAGGGGGCTATATCTGCTCTTATAGATCCACCTGATGAAATTCTTGACCTTGTCGTTGAGATGGAGCTAGCAGCTGAGATCAAAGGGTTTTTCGGGGTAAAAGCATCGATTACAAATATCGGAAATGAGACAGCTGAGAATTTAACATGGAGTGTCGATCTTAGTGGATTTGTATTCATCGGGAATCATGCTGATGGAATCATAGCATCGCTAGTTTCTGGTGCAACGATAGATGTCGGTCCACCTCTTGTTTTTGGAATTGGTCCTTCAACAATTAGTGTCGCAATTGGAAATGCAACAGTAAACGCAACGGGTTTTGTTCTTGGTCCTTTTGTACTTGGAATAAAAGAAATTCTCTAAGAACATCTGTAAAAGATTAAGAAATAACGTAATACCAGTTCTTTAATAGAAATTGTGCTGCTATAAGATCTGCCAAAATTTTCTCAAACAATCAACATCTCTATTTTTCTTTTTTTAATTTTATATCGGTTGAAAGAATTCCTTAATCTGATCAAGATTTGGATTGGTGTGACTGTTTTTTATAACTGGAAAAATCACTTCCTGTATTGAAACTTCAGATATAAAATCATTTAACAAATGGGTGAAACCTTCGATAACTTTCTTCACATCTTTTAGGCTTTCTGCGGTAACACAAAAAAACCAATCATATGAGCCATGAATATAGGAACTGCATTCAATATTTATTCCCAACTGTGACGTTACTTGTATAATCTTTCTGGATGTAATAATCTCTAACACCTTTGGCGATACAGGTTTATTTGTTCTTTTAAGTAATATAAGGAACCGTTTCAAATCGAGTTCATCATCATCAACTACCGTACTATATCCCCAAATTGTTTTGGTTTTTTCCAGTCTTTTTTTGATTCTCCAGAATTTTTGTCTTGAAAAACCGCATTTTTCTGCTATATTCTCAATGCTATCACCGGTATTTTTCTGGAGAACCGTCAGAAGTTTCTTTTCATCTTCCTCCATTTGTTTTCTACTACTTAATGGCATATTCAATCCTCTCTTTTGTAAATCTCCTTTTTGTTCATAAACCTTACCCAAATTTTTATTATATTTAATACCTTTGTATTAATGTCTTTAAGAAAACCTTAATTTAATTACATAACATTTGTTACAAATGTTCGTTTTAAGGATAAATTTTATATACTTCCCACAAATGTATATTAATTATAATGGGGGAATAATATTTTTGGAGATTTTGTACCTTTCCTTACCTCCCTCCTTTCCCTCATTTTCATTTCCATTTATAGAAATTATTATTGGGTGAGCTTAAACAATCCATATACGGATCCAAGATTCTTAGTATATTAAAAAGTTGAGATTGGATAGGAAGGAAGGAATTCTATAGGGGATTTTTGTAGATGAAAAGAAACTTACAAAAGTTGATCCGTCCTTCTTTCCTGCATATAATAATATATAAAGATATTATTTAAATGCATCTAAAATGTAGTATGGTGAAGGGAGGTCGAAGAAGGGAATCTCCATTTTAGAGGAGGAGGAAAGTATTCCCATCTATGGTTTTACCAATTTTTTGGGAAGGTATAAAAGAATCAACCCCCTTTAGATATTAAAATACAGCTATGGTTTATAAATATATTGTAAGAGGGGTCGGGAGGCAAGGAAAATGAAAGGGATAGGCATGGTAAGTGCCTAGATCATTCTCTTTACTTCGACCCCCATAATTACTATAGCTTTTTGGTAGATAAAGATGGTGTTTGTTTTGTGTTTTTGTGGGATGATAGAAAGGGATTGAAAAACAAAGGATGTTTATTCATCCACATACTCAATTGATTTTATCCAAACAAAATCATACATATAGTCGTTTCGGTTAATCACATTAACCGATGATTTTTAAAGTTTAAAGGATTTTTTTCTACCTCAACTGTTAATTCCCTATTGGATGGTGTTAATTGTATGAGTATAAAATAGATTATATTATGTTTTTAGCCAGAAG